>CADBYS010000001.1 GCA_902798965.1 uncultured Bacteroidales bacterium
GTCATCGCCGCCGGATAGTGAGGGCGCAAGCGGAGCATGCACGCGCTTCACTGCCCGAAAGGGATCGAGCACGTACACATCAAACGGGTTGGTGGCGAGTTGCCAGTTGAGATCTGATTTTCTCATTGTTTTATTGCTTTCGGGGTTGAGGAGGGCGCCTTCTCCTGCCGAAAAACGATGCAAAGGTAGGGAAAAAAAGCGAGAAAAACCACAAATCGGGCGTAGACTGCATTATTCACTGCACTATTGACATGATTCACTACATTATTCGCATGATTAACATAAATTTTTTATCTGATGAGCATAAAAAAAGCCTCACAAGAAACTTGTGAAGCTTTATGAGAATTTGGAATACTTTAAGCCTTTTGTGCCTCAATGAACACTTGTGCTATTCGTAGATATTTGCGTAACTTGTTAGGCGCTTTACGTGATTCTTCTCCATCCTTAATTCTCCAATTCGGATACTTGCCGATGAGTTTAGTATATATAGCAGAACGTGCTATAGATTCTGCTGCTGTTACCTCTTGTCCGCAGATGTCGTTTATATATGCAGCGGCGTTTTGGTAAGCGGATTTGGGGACAGCGCCTTGTTCCTCGAGGAGCTTGATGACTACCGCCCAATCAGCTGCATTGCATGAACATTGCTGATGTACAGCCAGCACGGCACGTTTGTTACGGTCGGGTTCTTGCTTGGCTTGGTCTTTGGGATGCGGAGAATTGTTAAATGTATTGACGGCATCAATATGCTCAACTTTATCTATATAAAGATTGCCTAATATGTTCAGTTGAGCACCTGTTTGTACTTGAATGTACGTAACATTAGGATGAATGTTTTGATTGTTGGGGATGATGGAAATAGTTTGCAGAATCGCCTGATTCTGCATGGTGCAGTGTGTTTCGTTCATGTTATATTTATTTATAAGAACAAACAAGCAGCCTTGTGAGCTGCATTGTTTTGTCGGGTTAATAATTGTGTCGAACTCGACAGGATTAGTTTGGGATATTTTGCAAGCATTCTAAAATGGTCGAATTCGACCACTTTGAAGTTAAGATAATTTAACTAACTTATTATTTTTGCCAACGTTGTATCCGTAAATGTCTGCCAAATATCAAGATGTACTTTCTTATAGTCAGGGAAGAGTTCTTTGACAAACTCTATCTCAAATACAAGTCTGAAATCGTTCGGATCATTGTCCGGTTTCCCTTCCTTGCGCGTGCCAACGCGAGCGACCTTTATGAAGTACAAATCTTTTATTCCCTTGCCTTTAATATAGGGCATGAAGTAGTACAATTTGTTAAGTGCAACGGTTGAGGGGAACTTCTTGCCGGTATAGTAAATTTTAGCAGACTGATCCAAATATTGCTCCATGTTATCAGCTTTAACTAATGAGACAAGGAGGTTTTTAGTAATATCCGGGTTATCAATCTTAGGTTGTGCATCCGCTGTTGCATTATTCACTATCTGTTCAGGATATTGCTCTAACAGCGAAAACAAATCTAATGCCTCTATCAACTCTTTCGGTTTCTTTTCCTTTTTGGTAGATTCAAGTGCTTCGCGTGTCAATCTTCTCTCTATTAACTTCTTCCATATTGAACGTGCCGTCTTAACCTCTGCTTCTGAGAATCCCATACCCTGACGTAATAAAACCTCATCGGTGATGTTCAGTATCTCGTCCGGTGTCTTTTTGTCACGTAATAATTGATCCAGTTTATCGAACAATTCAGCATTCTGCTCACGATAAGGTATGTATATGCCTCCCACTTCACTTGGCATTAGTTCTAAACATCCACCGCCAAAATTCCTGCCAAGTATCTCTGCAAATGCGAATGATAAAGAGTTATAATAACTTGCAACTAATGCTTTCTTGTTCACTCCTTCGCGAATGAATACGCGGTGCATAGTGTCAGTGGTATAAGCACCGGCTTCATTCAGAACAAACTTAGGATACATGTAATTCCGGCGCAAGAACAAGGCATCAGATAGCTTGATAGAAGGAATAACATACCAGTCGTCTCGGATGCCGGTCTTGTAACCCTTGTTAATTCCCTCTTTCTCGCCATTCTGGATGTATGTCCGTACTCCTTCGTTGCTATTGGTCTTGGCATTGGGAGTGAAAACGAGTAAATGCGCTTTTGCTTCTGCACTTACATTGTTTCGCCAGTCCTTTGGAGTAAAGCACAAACTATTGACTTGTACACTTCTGCCAACCATCGGCCGTGCGTATTCTTCCAACTGATACATCTTGACAACCGAATCGGGAACTGTGAAATAGTTGTTGGCACCGGTAGTTATTCCAACCTCCACATCAGCGAACGCGGAAAGCGTCGGCATTTCGGAATTTCTTACTTTCTCCAGCAGAGCCAATTCGTTGGCATCAAGAAAATAATATGTCCATTTGTCCGTATGGAAATCAATATGCTTTGTCGGGAATTTCAGTTGGCGCGGATCTAATTGCGATAAAGCATCTGCATCCTTTACTTCCAAGTGCTCAATCAAATGCTCATCTGTGCCATTCTTCTCGCATAACAAGATAACTACTTCCTGCTGAATCTCTTCAAATACAAGATTCTCAAAAGAAATAATGTTAATCTTGTTAAATGTAGAGGCCAGATAGTGTCTTAATTGCTTGGCATAACTTACTTGCAGCAGCTCCGAAGGCAGAACAAAACCGATTTTTCCTCTTTCTTTCAGTAATTGACTGCAACCAATAACAAAAGTTACCCAGGAATTAGTGAGTTTGGAACGTTTCAATCCGACATTTTTGAATATCTCACCGGCTAACTCTTGTTGTTTGTCATCGTAATACTGGTATCTGATGAACGGAGGGTTTCCTACCACCAAATCAAACCGCTTTTTGCTATTCAAACAGAATTGGTGGAAGTCCGATGTAATAACCTCTGAATCATGCAGACCGATAGAACGTGCTTTTTGCGCCTCGACCGCTTCATATTCGACGGCTGTTACTGAATGGAACAACATGTGCTCAACGCGTAAGCATTCAAGGAACACACCATCACCGCAACTGGGTTCAAGGATATCAGCATCATGTCCTCCATTGATGCCCCAATGAAGGATAAAAGAAGCTATTTTAGGTGGAGTATAATAGGCTCCCCTAAGCTTTTCTGATGATGCCTCGTTAATCAGTTGCATATAAATCTTTGATTATAGGTATGAGTGCTACTGTTGATTCATCCATTCCGTATAACGTATTGATGGCTTGCTGTTGTTCCGCTTTTAGAGCGTCAAACTGCCGTTGTAGCGGAGTTAGTCTGCGTGCGTTTCCTGCATTTTGCGCAATCTTATCACCTAATACAATCAATCTCTTTTGGCGGTTTACAATATCGTCATGCGCATTCTTCTCATCAGCATTTGCAAAATCAATTCTTCGTATAGGAAGTTGTTTGAGGACTTTGGTGCCTCGCGCAATAAACCCGCCGCGGAATATCTCTCCATACAACGAAGCCAACCATTCCCCTTGGATAGAACCAAGAATAGCCTGAATGTAATATATCGAATAGGGATTGCCCTCAGGAACACTAACAAGACAATATCCGGCAGTTCCTCCGGAAGATACTAATGTCCCTTTGGTATCTACTGCATATTTGTCACATTGGGAATTAACACCAACAATCAATTTCTCATTGATCTCACATGCTTCAAGGCTCTGATGCCTTCCATAACGATGCCATTCGTTAGGTGTAGTCGGAGTGGGTTTAATATCGCGTGATGGATGGTCTAATTTGTGCTTAACTACTTGTAAATATTGGTACAGGTATGGGTATTTCCGTTGTATCGTACTCAACGGGATAATATCCAAACGCTGGTTATGTTTCTTATACGGGAAAATAACGCGCGCATTAGGCTTAAACGTGCGGTAGGTATTAAGGCTATCAACTCCTCTTACGGTCTTGAAATAGGGTTTTGTAACGGCTTTCTCTACTTTGT
Organism: uncultured Bacteroidales bacterium; assembly: GCA_902798965.1. GTDB lineage: Bacteria > Bacteroidota > Bacteroidia > Bacteroidales > Paludibacteraceae > Colicola. The sequence continues at coordinate 3,947 of CADBYS010000001.1, forward strand.
ACTCATGCCCTTGATACATAAAATAGTAGCATGTCGCATCTTCTCGTGTGGGTTGGAAGATATATTCGTTGTTAGCACTTGTTTGTATGCCGTTGAAAATATGATCTTCTCCTACAATATCTACGAGATTTGCGCTTTGTGCTTTAATCTGTGATAATACAGGCAAAAGATTATCAGGACAAAGAACCCATGTCTCTCCTTTAAACGCAGAAATATTTCGTGTGCCCGTTGTTGCTCCATTTGCCACATTACGAACTTTCCATTTTGCGAAATCGCTTATCTCGGTATACGTAAATTGGGTTTGAGCACTCTTCTGTAACAGGAGAATGCATGTGTAGTTCGACTTGTCGGCAAACACTTGATATGCACCAAACGAGGTAATAGATTTCAGACTACGTGCTTGTATGATAGATCCGAGGATATCTCATTTTTCAAGGCTTTAAGTATGTTACTTTAATAGCGACATATTATGTCTTTAGCCTGAATCCTAATTACAAACCTTGTTAGCGGTTTATAATAAGAATTTTATTTCAAGTTCATTTTGCATTGACACGATTTTGACCCGATTTGAAACCTTAAAAAAAGGCAGGTCAAATGCCTCGTGCCTACACTGCGGACGCTTCCGCAACTCCTTTATTTAGTGCAAAATCTCCTTTTTGTCCCATTCTATCTGCTTGATAGGTTGGGCATTATTTTTATGTGTTTATCATCACTAAAATAATTTTAGCCTTTTCAATTTTTTTTAGTGTTCTAAAAATTTTTTAGGGTACTAAAATTATTGTAATAATGCCCCCTTTGAAGGCTAATTCCTTGCAAAAGAGGGTAAAAAATAGTAATTTTGCACTTGTTTTCAGTTTGCAAAGGTAAACTTTTTTTTTGACATATGCAAGAAAATAAGAAAAAATCGACCAATTTTAGTGATTTTATCACGAATTTGAGAGTTTCGCAGCACACTTTGGTGAGAAAAGCCATACTTGATGAGTGTGAAGTATCACGCACCACCTTCTCCAAGTGGGTGAGAGGTGCTGCTGTTCCCAGAGCTACAAATCAAAAAATAATAAATCAAATCGCAACTAATTATGGCTATCACAATGTGTATTGAAGAAAGTAGTCTAACTAATTCATTCACTAACAAAATTAAACGATTATGAAATTGGTAAATTATTTTCTTCAACAGTATCAGAAGATGTCGCGGCGTGACTGTCGCAAATTCAAGGAGGAATGTATGGCTTATTTCGATTGGACGGAGCAGACATTCTACAACAAAATCAACAATGGCAATTTGCGTCCCAATGAGGAGAAAGACCTTATGAAGATGATTGCCAAGTATTTCCCTAATCAAAACTAAACAAAGATGGAAAAAAGACCGAATTACTTTGTGTTTTCCTCGCCTTATGAACAAGAGGAAACGGATTACAAAACCTGCTTTATTGTGGTGAACATTCCCGATAAAGAGGTATTCTCATTTTGTGATTACATAGACAAGAACACACTATTATCCGCAGACGGATTTGTCAAACAAGACTATTTCTACACAACCATTAGCAGGTTTGTTGCTTGCAGTGTGGTCGAAGTCCACATCAAAGAGGGAACGCCTTTGGAAGGACTTGTCTGTGAAGAGATAGCAGAAGCTGTAACACGAAAGTATCTCCAAGAACACGGACACACCGTAGAGCTATCCTATTAAGTTCTCACATCTATTCCTCTGATGATTGCACGAGAAGTAATAGATTTAGTTAGACGACGAGCCGATATATCGTCCGTTGTCGGCGAGTATTGTACTCTGAAACGGAGCGGCAGTCGCTTGACTTGTTGCTGTCCGTTCCATAATGAGAAAACACCCTCGTTCTTTGTCAATCCTAATCGTGGCACTTGGCGTTGTTTCGGCGCATGTGACGAGGGAGGTGATGTCATCTCTTTCGTGATGAAGAAAGAGGGCGTGAATTTTGATACAGCCGTGCGGACGCTGGCAAAAAAACATGGTGTACACATCGAGGAGGCTGATGAACCTACGGCAGAGCAGCATCAGCAAGCCCTCAAAAAGGAAGCCTTACTGGTGCTGTATGCTGCTGTACAGAAATTCTACGAGCATAATCTTTATGCTAATGACCCCAAGGCTAAAGCAGCACTTAAATACGCTTGCGAGAGGTGGGATAAAGATTATGTCCGGGAAACGGGCATAGGTTATGCCAACGCCGACTGGCAAGGGCTTATTAACTATGCCAAGGCTCACTCACTACCCCTTAATCTCCTCAAAGAGGTGGGACTGGTATCTGTTTCCGAAAAGGGCAACCGCGAATATGATTTTTTCCGTGAGCGGCTGATGATACCAATCCGTAATCGGTACAACCAAGTTATAGGTTATACCGCACGAACGCTGTCCGATGACAAAAGCGTACCCAAATACATCAACTCCAAGACCTCTGACCTCTACCATAAGGAAAAAAGTATCTTCGGCATTGATGTTGCTTGGAGAGCAGCCCTCAAAGCCACGCATTTTGTCCTCGTTGAGGGCGCACCCGATGTTATGCGCCTGCAACTCATTGGCGTCTATCAAGCAGTCGCTTGTTTGGGCAGCCAATGGACGGACGAGCAGTTCGAAATTCTCAAACGCTATGCAACCACACTGATTTTTGTGCCGGACATTGACCCACCCAAAGAGGGACAGGCTTTCGGTACTGGTATTGATAAAGTCCTGAAGGCAGGGGAACGGGCTTGGAAGCAGGGATTTACCGTTTTTATCAAGGAAATTCCCCACGAGAGAGGCGATGAGAAACGCGATGCCGGTTCTTACTTCAAGTCTAAAAAGACCTATGATGATGTGGAACAACAAGAGTTCATCACTTGGTATGCTAACAAGCGAGTAAACGCTTCACAGATGTTCAACACCGGCAACACACCTGTTGATGATATTGCCGACCTATTGGCTGATGTTGAACAGGAACACGAGATTGACCGGTACATCAATCTCTTGCATGATGTCATCAAGGGCAAAGGCATGTGGCGCAAGGCTGTCACGGAAGCCAAACGCCGCAAAAGCTCTGCCACTCTCAAAGAGGAGAGCAACACCTTGCACCTTGATCTGTTTGAGAAATTCGGCTTTCAGGAGAAGAACCACGCATATATTACCATCAATGCGAATGGCAAGCCCATTCACTGGTCGAATTTCGTCCTGCATCCTCTGTTTCATATCAAAGACAACATCTCCGCTTTGCGCCTGTTTGAGATAGAGAATGAACACGGACAGAAAGAGATTATAGAGTTTAAGCAGGAAGACCTCGTTTCTCTGACAAAGTTCAAACAAAAGGTGGAGAGCCTTGGCAACTACGTTTGGCTGGCGAAAGAGGAACAGCTTACCCGGCTTAAACTCTATCTTTATCGCACCACCGAAACGGCAGAACTGATAACCCAACTCGGCTGGCAGAAAAAAGGCTTTTTTGCCTTCGGAAACGGTGTGTACCACAACAATAAGTGGCAGCCGGTCGATACGTTCGGCATTGTCAAACTCGGAGACACGGGCAACTTCTACTTACCTGCTTTCTCATCTGTCTATAAAGATGACGCGCAGCTGTATCAGTTTGAGCGCAATTTCGTTCACAATAACTGGAGCGCAATCCCTTTGCGCGATTATTGCAACCAACTTATTGAGGTGTTTGGCGACAATGCCAAAATAGGTATCTGCTTTTATTTGGCAACCCTCTTTCGAGATGTCGTTACCGCACAATCCAAGTCCTTCCCTATTCTCAATCTCTTTGGTCCTAAAGGCTCGGGTAAATCCGAACTCGGACACTCGCTGATGTCCTTCTTTATCATTGAGAACACACCGCCCAATATACAAACCTCCACGCTACCGGCATTGGCTGACGCTGTTGCACAGTGCGCCAACGCCCTTGTGCATATCGATGAGTTTAAGAACACCATCGACATCGACAAGCGTGAGTTTTTGAAAGGCTTGTGGGACGGTGCCGGTCGTAACCGGATGAATATGGATAAGGACAAGAAACGCGAGGTCACAAGGGTGGATAGTGGCGTTATCCTCTCCGGACAGGAGATGGCCACCGCCGACATCGCTCTGTTTTCGCGCTTCATCTTTTTGCGCTACAACAAGTCGGAGTTTACCGCCGAAGCCAAAAAGAAGTTCGACCAACTCAAAGACATACGGAAATTAGGTTGCACACACCTTACCTTGCAACTGCTGCAACATCGTGCTTTCTTTGAAGCCAATTTCAAAGAGGCTTACGCTCGTGCATCGCGCGACATTCAGGACGCTCTCGGTGACACTATCATCGAAGACCGAATCCTTAAAAACTGGATTATACCTGTTGCCGCTTTCTGTTGTTTGCAAGATAAGGTGGATTTGCCCTTTGATTATGCTGACATTTGCAAGGTCGCTCTGCAGGGACTAATCGAGCAGAACAAGGAACTGAAGCAGAACAATGAGATTTCCGTATTTTGGGATATTGTTGATTTTCTCCGGCAAGACGGACAAATCTCTTTCGGTGCGGACTATCGCATTGAGCATTTTACAAAGCTCAAAGTCGATGAGGGAAACGTGGCGCAGGAGTATGCCTCGCCCAAGCCGGTGCTGCTGCTCAAATACAAGCGTATCTTTGAGCTGTACCAACTCCACGCCAAGAAAATCGGTGAAACGCTGCTGCCCAAGACATCGCTCGCTTATTATCTGGAGAACTCGCCTGCTTATCTCGGCAAAAAGAAATCGGTACGTTTCAAGTATGTGGTACGCGGCAACCCTGTCACCACCATTGAAACGGTCAACGGCAATCCCACGCAGGTTGACCAGTCCACGGTGGACCAAGCCTATTGTTTTGATTACACGATGATAAAAGAGCAGTACGGTATCAATTTGGAGGTATCGACTGCCAACATTAACGCCGACCTTCCCGAGGAAACGGAGGAGCAAGAAACTGATGAAGATGATGAACCACCACAACCAAGACAGACGGAATTTGGCTTTTAGGCAAAGCCTGTTTCGGTCTTTATTTCCCAATTTTTGGAGTGCGCTGCTCGGGAGAGTCGCGCACTTTTTTTGTCTGCGAAGATATGTGTATCAACTTTTGAAAATGCCATTCTACAAATTCTACAAATTCTACATATTGAAAAACAGCGCATTGCATTTTCTACGCTGTTCCACATTTTTCTACAAAGTTCTACAAACCACTTTGAGGTACTCTGATTTTCTACATTTTTCTATAATTTCTACATTATTTTTATTTTGTAGAAAATATATAATACTTATTTTCAAGCATTTACGTTTCGCAGATGTTTGTAGAACGTGTAGCGGGGTGACTATGGTACTTATACGCAAAAAATTTTTCTTTCTCTGCGAAACTGGTTTGCTATCCGGATGGGACACTTGGACTATCATCTTCAGTGAAACTTGGTCTATATTCATTTTCAGTGAAACTGTTTTCTTTTGGGCGTTCCCCTACGGGTCGGGCTATGCAGGGGTGTCCGTCCTCGATGATTTTCCACGTTGCAGATTCCCGTTGGTCGTTTGCAATGTTGCAGAACATCTCACACCGCTTCGCGTCCTTACTATCCCTAACGCATTCTTTCGGCTTTCTCTGCTGATTGGCTTTACTGCGGCTCATCAAACGATAATTCGGTATAACTGCAACATATTGCTGACTTGGATTTTTATGATGTTGTTACTTTCCTGCGTAGTCGTTACTGTTTCCGAGTTTGTTGAATTGTTTTCCCACTGCAAAGGTAAGACGCGACCGCTTCGAACCGGCAAGCCTATGCAAGGTCAGGCAGTCCCTGTTTGGCGAAAAAATCTTCCTTTTATGGCTGCGCTATGCTCCACTATAAAAGAGTATTTTTCCGACCAAAACCTTGCATTTCGGCAGTCGCTACCTTTATAAAGCAGTGGAAAACAACTCAACTCGAAAACAACTTTGTACGCAAGTAACAACTAAAAATTCAAGCAATATGAAACAGTTATCATTATTCGATTTATTTGACGAGCTGCAGAGCCAATCAACAACAGAGAAAGCCGGTTTGGAAAAACAATCTAATCTCTCTTCCAACATTACCGCAAGTAATAACGCAAGCGAGGAGAAAAAGGTTGTAGAGGTAACAGCACAAGAGGTTGCAGATTGCCACCTTATGCGGCAGTGGAAAGAGATAAAAGCACAATATCCTGACGCTTTGCTTCTTTTCCGTGTAGGTGAGTTTTATGAGGCATACAACGATGACGCAAAGCAGGCTACCGAGATTTTGGGCATAACGCTGACCAAGTTCGGCAAGTCTAACATACCGATGTGCGGCTTTCCGTTCCACGCTCTCGATGTCTATTTGCCCAAGTTGGTCAAAGCCGGAAAGCGTGTTGCTATCTGTGACCAAATAGAAGATGTACAGAGAGCAACAAAGAACCTACAGAAGAAACAAGTTACACAATATAACAAGTTATAAACCATTTAATTGCTGTGCTATCGGCAGGACGGGCGCAAATATGCTACTAAAAGAATTTTCGCAGAGAACAGGCTTTGAACCTACCCACAAGTATTTTTTTGAGGTCATACACTCCGAATATATGCAGTCCGAACTCTCAAAAGATGAGTTTTGCCGTCAGTGGAAAAGGAAAGGCGGATTTCAAAGAGCCTATGACGCTATGTGCGCAGAACGCAACGAGCAGCAAGACCTTGCGTTTAAGTACAAAAGAGTGTTCCAAGAAACAAAGGACGCACTTGATGAGTCGTGGCAGAGAATAAACCGCCTAACGTATAAACTTGATATGATTAAGGACATAATAAACAACCAATAACATTTTAATTGCTGTGCTATCGGCAGGACGGGCAACAATATGAAAGCAATAAAAGAATTAAAGCACGGCGAGTATTTCACGCTCAAAGAGATTGAAGAACCCAAAGAGAACCAAGTTTGGGTGCGGGACGATTACGACCCCGCAGAAAAAGAATACATCTGCTACAACTTTGCAGATACATCAAAGTGGAAATATCTCAAAGGAGATAAGAAAGTGTATGACAGCGAACATTTTATATTTTGACCTATGAAATACTTTGTATTATTTACGGACGATTTCGGAGATAAACACATCGCCCAATATGACAATTACGAGGACGCAAGGCGTTTCTATATGACCCCAAGCAACGTAGTTTTTCCCTACAAGATTTTGACGCTTGAGGAGATTTGGAGATATTCAACCACTTCACAACATTGTTAGATATGAACGAGCAAGACAAAAAGCAAGAGCAAATCCGAGCCTTGCAGGAGCAAGGCGAACCCATTGATTGGGCAGTCGTGGTGCTGTGCTGACCACCGAACCGAGAGCCTGCCCTACGAGGGCAAGGCTTTCGGGACACGCACAAGAAAAGCGGTGAGGTCTCTGAGGCACTCACCGTTTTCTGTTATATTGTCCGAAGGACACCGGCTATTTGCTCAAATGTTTCAGCCGCTTTGTCTGCCGAAGGGATGGGCTGGATATATGCCAATGGCGGAATCTTCGTTTCGTAGATAGAACGCAAGTTCTGCCACACTCCCCCGAAATCCGTCAGCAGCGGCGAAACGGTATGTGGCTGCCGGTTCCATCCTTCCGGATGATCAAACGACTCCTGGTCATGTGCATACAATTCGGTAAACTCCGTCCGGAACTGGTCGGATTGCAAGTATTGCTGGCATTCATCGTCATGCACAAGGAAATACAGGTCGTAGAAGTGACGTATCTTCGATGCCAGTTCGTTAGAGTCCTTGGCAAAAGAGAAACGCAATAGCGACACTGTTTTCTCCAACAAAGTGCGGCGTTTGTCTAGCACATTGATGGTGAACGGCTGCAGCCCGTATTCATCTATGAGATAACGGAACTGATCTTGTGTTTGCAGGAACTCCGCAATGAAACTCTGAAGCTCTTTCTCTACATATGGGTAAGGATTGCCGAATGAGTTTATCTCCAGTAATATCTGTCCCTCCCTAATCGGTAATGTTCCTGAAAGGTTCATAGAGGTCGGGAATATATACAGTTGTTTGTAATATGCTTGGGTCTTGCGCGTAATCGGGTCACCGACCACCTCTTCCAAACCCTCACTCATCACATGTGCAGAACGATGGATAAGGCGTTTTAATTGGTTCTGGGAAAATTGGTTGGCATTGACAACAGCAACATCAATATCTTCGGAGAAACGGTGAGTCAGTCCGTAAGCCTTGCTTAATGACGTGCCGCCTTTGAATACCATATTGTCACGGTATTGGCTGCGTGACAGTAATGCCAGTGACCGGGTTATCCAATAATCCTTCTCAACAAAGAGACGGTCTATGTTCTGTGCTTGTGCCGTTGCCGACACTACTTGCCGGAACAATACCTTGTTTTCGTGTAGTTCACTCATCGTATATTCCAATTTGACAGGGTTGGTAGTATATCTTTCGAGATGTTCAGTTTATAACGTGTTTGCGCATTGAGGGACACTTTGAGCGGCTTTAAGTGCTCGTCAGCCGTGCCTATGCTCTCTAATATAGCTCCCAAGAGCGCACGCACGTAGGGTGAATAACGCAGTGCCAAGCCAATCATACGCTGCTGTTGCTCCGGCTGGAGTTGGCCGATAAGGAATATCATGCGCGAGATTGCCTCGTTGGGAGTGGTAGCCGGTATGTCACGGAAGAACCTGAGCGCATCCAAAAGGCGCAGCAGGTAGATGTTGTCACGCGTAATAGCATTGGGCTGAAGGATAAAATCTATGGAATACTGACCACGTTTGAGAGTACGGCGGTACTTGCGGACACCTATCTGTATCTGCGAACTGACCTGCGTGGTCAGCCCGAGTTGGTTGAAAGCCATCGTCCCCGTCAGATAACCTATCGGCTGGTGCGTCTTGCTTTCAACAAGGTCGGTGATAACCTGTTCCACAGATGGAGCTATCTCACCGAACATGGACTGTTCCGGCTTGTAATAGCGCCCCTTTCCCAACTTGCGGATTTTTCCTTCCGACACCATGCGCTCCAACGCCATGCGTGCTGCATCGGCTGATATGGTGTCGGTCACGAAAGTATGAGCCGAGAAAACCTTATTAGGTTTCAAGCGATTGATGTAATTCGTAATATAACTTTTCGTACCGTTCTTCATATCGTACAAATATGCTTATTGTTCGGTTTCTTTCGTAAAAAACCGCACAAAATTACTACTTTATTTTGAAATATGCAAATATTATCAGTATTTTTTAGCATATTTATTCGTTTTTTGCAGAAAATTGGCATCAAAACGTGATTTTTTGGAACAGTTAGCCACCGGTTGGAGGGACACGGTGGTATTTTGTGCCGATAGGTCGTGGGACACTATCGGCTATTTTTTTGCGCTTTCCCTGCGATAAGGCTCTAATGTGTCCGGCTTGTCATCTGCGAGTCTGCGGTTAACTGCTACATATTCTCCGTTTGCATTTTTGGTCAGTCATTACTTGTTCCTCGTACAAAGTAACCGTTATCGAGTTTTGTTGAGATTGTTTTCGCACTGCAAAGGTAAGACGTGGGTTAAACGAACCTGCAAGCCTATGCAAGGTCAAGCAGTCCCTGTTTTGCAAAAAATCTTCCTTTTCTTTTTCCGCAAGCTACTCAACAAAAGAGTATTGTTTTGTCAAAAACCTTGCATTTCTACACCCACTACCTTTATAAAGCAGTGGAAAACAACTCAACTCGATAACTACTTTATACGCAAGTAATAACTTAAAAATTCAAAGAATATGCAACAGTTAGTATTATTTCAGATGACAGCCGAGGCACAGAGCCTTAACATCGCTGGAAAAGCAAAGTTGGAAAAACAATCTAATCTCTCCTCCAACATTACCGCAAGTAACAAATTTTTCTTCGATATGGAAGACAGCGTAGAGCCGAGAAAGTTTGACGATGAAGAAAGCGATTACGGAGATATTTATGACGAGTACGAAGATTTCGATGTGTGCAGCCTATCGTGGTGCTAATAAGTAACAACAATATAAACAACTAAAATTTTTACCATTATGACAACGACCAAGAAAGGCGCAAAGAGCGCAAAGTTAGAAACAGCGGAAGCAAGTGTAAAATCGGGTGCAATTATGACAGCCGCACAAGTGGCAGAGCAGGCAACACAAACCAAGACAGCCAAACAGCAGGCAGCGCAGGAGCGGCGCGAGTGGCTGAAAGCCATTTCCGCAGATTTCCAAGCACAGCAGAAAATTATGGAAATGACCGGTGCCGACTATATCCCGACTATCAACGAAATGTTGCGAGCCTATTATGAAAAGCAAAACAACATCACCGAGTTAAACACCTTTGACCAATGGAAAGAAAAAGGCTACCAAGTCCGCAGAGGTGAAAAAGCCTACCTATTTTGGGGCAAGCCAAAGAGCCGCCAACAGCAACCGACAGCGCAAGCGGAACCGAGCGAGGACGAACAAGGCGAGCAGGCGCAGCAGGTTGAACCGCTAACAGCCAAGCAAAATGATTATTTCCCCCTTTGCTATCTTTTCGACATCAGCCAATGCCACAAAGCCAACGCATAACAACAACCAAGCCAAGCAGGGGAAAGGCAACCGCCCAACCCTGCAAGGCTTAAACCAAAGACAAACAAAGTATAACATCTAAAATTTTACAGCTATGACAACGAATTTAGAACCCCTAACAAAAGAAGAAATCCGCACCCACGCAGCGCACTATGACCAAGCAAAGCCCGCTATTTATTGCGGTACGTATCACAAATATAATTGCGGCAGCCTTTACGGAATGTGGGTAGATATAACCACCTTTGACGATTACAGCGAGTTTTGCGAGTTTTGCCGCAGGTTGCACAGCGATGAGTACGACCCCGAATTTATGGTGCAAGATTTTGAATACTACCCCGAAAGTTGGTATCACGAAAGCGGACTACCGACCGCCAAAGAGTTTGAACGCATAAAGGAGTACGCAGAACTTGACGACAACGAAAAAGAAGGCTACACCGCCTATTTAGACAATATCAACGAAAATGCCGATGTTGATGAGTTTCGCGACCATTACGAAGGCAAGTGGGACAGCCCCGAAGATTTTGCGGAGAACCTTTGCGAGGAGTGCGGCTATTTCCGCAATTTGCCGCAGTGGCTGCAATGCTGCATTGATTATTCGGCAGTGTGGCGCAGCCTTGACACAGGCGGAGATTACAGCGAGTATGACGGGCACATTTTCCGATAACCGCCCGACCGAGAGCCAAGCCCCGAAAGGGGCAAGGCTTTTCGGGACACGCCCGATTGCCGGACAGGTCGCAAGGACCTGACCGGCTTTTTTTAGCGTTCTAAAATAATTTGAATTATGTCGCGCCGTCTTTGAAAAGTCCTTAAAATTTTGTAATTTTGTCCTCTGTTTCAAAAAGTTATAATAATGAGTGAACGAATTTGTTTGTATATGACGCTGCCAACGTACCTTGCGCAATGGTACGCGCACGAGTGTAGAGAGATTGAATTTCGGGATAAAGATGTTGTGCCACTCGCGGACAGCAAACAGCTTGAACCGGTTACCATACCTCGCGGCTCGCAAGAGAGCCGCATATTACAGTGTTTCTTACGAAAACGACCGGAAGACGCAACCGACCCCGAGAACCCGAACATTGCCTTGGTCATTCCATATTACCAAAGCAAAGATCCTTTTTATTACAACTATCTTGGCAAGTATGGCAGAGAGAAACTGACAGACGCAATCCGGACGCGGTTTCATCTTCAGCTGTGGGAGGAGTTGCACACTTTCAAAAATGCCTTGTCGCGCCAGGATAACGCAATCTTTGCGTATATGGAGGCGCACGGCATAGAGTGCAACGAAACGAACTGGAACGCAATCGCTAAAATCTATCAGCGACTGCGAAATGTGTATTACAAGCAGAAAAAACGCAAAACATCAAAAAAATCGCTTTGAGTTTAGCGGTCAAAAATTGAGTTTTGTCCAAAGTGTTCACAACCTGTCACAAATTGGCACAACCATTCACATCATGAAAGTATCATACCCCGGAATAGTCAGCATCGGTTTTTTGTTTGCCGACAACCTGCCAGCCAACACCGCCTATAGCGCATTGGCAGGCATACCTGTTAATCTGTTTCTCCGCGCAACGGATGTTCCGCTGTCCGGCAAGGCTGTTTGTGTTGTTGAGCAGTCCAACGACAGCAACGGCTCTGCGGAAAGTCTGACCCTCTCCTTCAGTAGCTCCTACAGGCTTCCACGCCATAGAGCTGTTGCGTTTGTCTTGAAGGACGCTAACAACCAGTCTTGGCTTATCGGACAGTTGGAACGTCCGCACCTCTCAATCACATCTTCACAGCAGACAGGGACACCGGACGGCGACCCTGCCGTGTTTGTCTATGAGGTCAAACAGACCGCTCCCATCTGCTACAAGCCCTGCAAAGTGATGGTGTAAGAGCCTGTTTCCAGTCTTTTCCCTAACTTATATCCGGTCGTACTTTTGCACTGAAAATTAAATTCAGTATGAAGTACGACCTTTATTTGCGTGGCTATGTAGGTGGAGCGGATTTCGATGCCGACCTTGTTTCCCGAGTCCTCGCAAAACATAAAGACCAACCGGTCACCGTTCTTATTGACAGCCTTGGCGGTTCACTCGCCACGGCACTTTCCATTGCTGCCGCTTTTCGTGAGCATGGTGATGTGACAGCACATTTTGTCGGTATGAACGCCAGTGCTGCCACCATTGCTTCAATGGGTGCAAAGACCATCACCATTGATGAGTGCGCCATGTACCTTGTTCACAAGTGTTCGGCAGAGTTTTTCCAATGGGCATCCCTCAATGCCGACCAGTTGCAGGAGCAAATCGACCAACTTGCGCAGATGAAGTCCGACCTTGAGAAAATGGATCTCAATGTCGCACAGATGTACGCTCGCAAGTGCAAGAAGCCGGTGGCTGACTTGCTCGCTTTGATGAAGACAGGCGGTTGGCTCACGGCAGCGGAAGCACATCAATGGGGCTTCGTGGATAGTCTGACCGACAACCACGAAGACGCTGTGCCGGTACTCACTGAAGACCTCGCCGCCTCTATGCAAGCCAACGGATTGCCTTTGCCGGATATGGAGATTGAAGCCACACCGACACCATCGGGCTTTAACCGGTTGGTCGAAATGCTCTCATCGTTTTTCCAGCGCAAAGACACTACAGCTGAAGCTACCAATCCCAAAACATCAAACGATATGAACAAGTTACTTCCTTTGCTTGCCGTTGCATTGGCTATGCAGCAGCAAGAGTTTACGCTGACAGATGAAAAGCTTTCACTGACAGCCGAGCAAGCCGACAAGTTGGAGGCACATCTCAAAACCCTCACTGACCAAATCGCCGCGCAGACCAAGACCATCGCCGACAAGGACAGCCGTATCGCTGACCTTGAAAAGCAGTTGGCAGAGAAACCTGCCGATGAGACCGCACAGGTCATCAATCAGCCGGGAAAGACTACCGGCATGACAGCCGAGGAGGAGTTTGCCATCACTTCGCAGAAAGCACAGGAGCTTTTTGATTCTCTCCCTTAATCGACAACCCATAAATTTTGACAAACTATGGCATACGGAAAATTAGTATTTACCCCCGAGGAGTGGCGCGAAGCCGCTCACAAGTACCGCAAGGAACTCCTCAAACTGCCTTTGTTGGGCTGTAAGGACACGCTGGACTTCATGACAGGTCGCCCGGGCGTCCGTTATAAGGAGTCGGTCGGCACGGTCGGTTTGGACGCGCAGTTTGCGCCCTATAAGCCGGACGCAAAATCTGCTGCCGACCTCAATCTGTCGTTCCGCACGCTCGAAACATTCCTTGGCTCTGTAGTCAAGGAATTTGAGCCTAACAGCGCGTACCGCACTTTGTTGCATCAAGGCTCGACCAAAGGCAACGGACAGGCTTCCACGCCTACCGCTCGCGAGGTTTTAGGACTGATTGGCAAATCATTGTCCTACCACCTTAACAACTCTATTTGGTCGGCTAAACGCAACGACAACGGAACGACCACCGCAGAGCTGTTTAACGGCTTTGACACCATCACGCAGAGCGAGATTACCGCCGGTAAAATCTCTGCTGACAAAAAGAACTATGTGAAACTGACGGACGACATCACCACCGAGAACGCCTGCGACATCGCCAAGGACATTCTCTTCCATCTCGATCCGTTCTTGCGCTCGCAAGACCTCTACATGTACTGCTCGCAGGACTTCTACGACAAGTACAGCGAGAGTTTCCAGAAAACACATGGTGGCTTGATCTACAACACCCAGTACCAACAGAACATCGTGGAAGGCTCGCAAGGTCGCCTCAAACTTGTGCCGCTTGCTAACAAGGCGGACAGCAAGTTTATCCACATCTCCACCAAGCGCAACATGCTCTATGGTTACGACAATATGTCTGACATCGAGAGCATCGAGGTAGAGCGTTTCGCTCCGTTCGTGCTGACTTATGTGGCGACAATGTTCTTCGGTGTACAGTTCGAGTCTATCGACAAGAGCTGTCTCAAAGTGGTCGAACTGAAAACAGCCCCGGCTACCGCTCAATCCTGATTGTTGAACCGCTAAAACGTAAAAGATATGAATAATTGCACATCTATTCAGAAGTCGCTTGCATGGTGCCAAGGTACTCCCGAGTACCCCGGCATCAAGCGGCGCATCTACTACATCGCAAAGTCAGCAATCGCCAAGTGGCCGACTTTGCCTACCGACAATCTCGGGCGACCCACAGCAGCCGTCTATGAGGGCAATTTCACATTGCTCGCCGACCAAAAGTGGCATTTCATTGACGTGCTGCCGGACAAGTGCCAAGTCACTTCAGAAGCCCAAGGGGAACTGCCCTCGCAGACACAGCTCAACAAACTCACTGCCGTTCATCCGGGAGTGGGTGAGGAAGCGTCAGCAGCTGCCGCTTATATCAACAACACGGACAACGTGTTCCTTGTTGAGGATATGAAAGGCAAGTACCGCGTCATCGGCTCGGAACGTTGGGACACCAAGTCCACCGTTGCACAAGACCTCGGTCAGGGTGCAACCGGCACAGCGTCCACTACCATCAACGCCGAAGCGTCCGATGTAGTGCCTGCACCGTTCTACGCCGGTACTATCGAACTGGAGGACGGCTCCGTCATCAATGAGCCGGAAGCCGCTCCCGAAACCAATCAAGGTGAGTGATGAGCCTGATAGACCTCTCCATATTGAACCAAGGCGCACCTTCTCCGCAGGCAGAGAAAAATCTGTTTGAGGAGAAGGACAAGCGCAAGGCTTGGGAGAAAGAGAAACTGGCTCGGTGCGATTTTGTCAAACAGGTCAAAATCTTGCACCGGGCAGGTTTTTATTTTATCTCGGTCTGGAACAAGTCGGTCAAAGGGCGTACCCTCATCGACATCAAAGCGGATGACAACATGATACCGTTCTTTGCCACCAATGTCACGGAACTTATCACCGACACTATCGGCGACAATCTCCGCAATGGTACTTGGGCAATCGTTGCCACTCCCAAACGCCGACATCTGACGCACAACTTCGCTTCGCTCATCGCAGAGGAGATAGGCAAACGATTGGGCATACCGTTCTATGATGACTGTGCCCACGCCCGGACACGCGAGCGTATCAATGCCGTGTTCACAGCCAACAATATCCCCAAGGAGCAGAACATCATCGTGTTTGACGACTTTGTTACCACCGGCTCAACTATCGGAGCAATGAAAAACCTGCTTGATAGTCTGGGCAAGACATCTGTATATTTCATCGGAATCAATAACCATCTGTCACATGGATACTAAACTAACCCAACGCATTCAGGCTTGGCTCGAAGCCAAACCCCAAGACCGCTCTATTGATGAGGGCACTGAACTCGTCCTCAAACTGACCGGCAACCGCTTTATGTGCCAAAACATCTTGCACCGTAAGGATTACAAGATGATTGAATACCAACTGCGTAAGTACCTGCCACAGCGTTTGCAGCAGGTGACGCACGAAGAGGTGGAGCGTATGAGCAAGGAGGCTGCCAAGATAGCCGAGGAGCATCATCTTGACACTATCCGCAAGTCCGCCAAGACTCCGCCGGAGGAGTGGAAGAAAGGCAAACGCCAAGACCATGACCAACTGCCGGAGGATATTCAAGCCCTCTATGCCGAGAACTTGAACCTGCTGCATCGTATGCGCGAATGTCATTTGCAGGCTCGCAAGATTGCACAAAGCAAGCAACCTTGCACCGACTGCGACATCTATCCGTTCGTTAAGGAACTTATCGAACTGGATAAACGCTATCACGCCAATTGGCAGGCATACGATGAGTATGGTCGTGAAACAGCCGATGCTGAATGAAGCGCGGAGTACAAATAGAGGATTATCTGAAGCCCTTGCAGCCTAATCAAACGCAGTGTTATCTGACCAACACGCTGCAAGTGGCGGATATTGTCGAATGGACTCTTGCACAGATTGGCAAGAGTACCATTTGGCAAACCTCGTTCTCTATCTCGGAAGAGTTTTTGCGAAGGCTCTATTTCATCTCCAAATCAGGCAACGTGGAAACAATCCACCTGTTGCTTGATTTCAAAGCCACACAGAAGACGCTCCGCTTGTGGGCTTTCCTCTCGCAGGTCATTCAGCACACTTACCTTGCTGACAACCACAGCAAGGTTATTCTTATTCAGTCTGCCGTGATGAGTGTAGCCATCATCACCTCGCAGAACCTCACAAGAGGTAACCGGCACGAGAGTGCCATTGTTACCACAGACCCTGCTATCTTTAAGACCTTGCACGAGGAGATTGAAGACCTTATCCGCAATCACTCCGTCCCTCTTTCGGAGTTATACAACGCACAAGTCAAATGAACGCTATTCACATCAACACCATGCGCGAAATGCTGGCACACCCCGAGCCGGTGGATATTTCGCTGTTCACAAGCAAGGGCGAAGTGCAGCACTATAAGAACTGCATTTCGCTCCGCTATGATTTTCGTGCCGGCACACGCCGGATCAAACTCCTCACATCGGGACAAATCCGCCAAGTGCGCGATGTCTGCATCTTCCAAATCAACGGCATGGAGGTGTTTTTGTAGCGTCTTTTCGCTCCGTTTAATCGCAGATTACCTTTGCGGAAAATTACAAAAACGATGGACTTTTCTTTTTCTTCCATAGAGCAACTGCCTAATGCCAAGGCATCGGTGGCGTTTGTGCCGGATAGCGGCACAGTGTTCCGTGAGGACACGAAGCTTGATAGCCGTGTCCTCAATGGTGGGCAGCGTTTCATTCCATGGGGAGTGGATAACGCTATGCCCTATAACATCATCTCGAAGATTGAAGATGATGAAACGCTCGCCACCTGTATGCAGTTCAATGCCGAAGTGTGCTATGGCGCAGGCTTGCAGTACAACACCGAGAAATGCACTGCACAAGTGCAGAGCGACATCGAGGACTTCCTGTTGCAGAACGACCTCGCTTCGTATTTCCTCGGTGTAAGTCAGGATTTCAAGTATTTTGCTTTTGCCGTTACCGTCCTTATCTTCAACAAGGACGCAAGCAAAATCGTGCGTATCGTCCGCAAGGAAGCGTGCAACTGTCGTTTCGCTCCTGCTGACAAACGCGGCAACATCCCTTGTGTGCTGTTTGCCGACTGGCGCAACGAGCAACTGCCGGAACACTACGAGCGTATTCCGCTCTTGTCCGTCAGTGCTCCCTTCGCCGACTTGCAATCCCGACTGCAAGCCAACACCAAAGACCGCAAGTTTGCAGTCGTGACGCGCATACCAACCCCCGATTACTGTTATTATCCCATCCCTTATTACGCTTCGCTTTTCAAGGGCAAGTGGTATGACATCAAGCGTCTTATTGCCATTGCCAAAGAAGCCAAGTTGCGCTATGCTGCGCCTATCAAGTACCACATCGAGGTGGCGCAGAAATACTGGGAAACGATTTTCCGAGCTGAAGGCATCACGGACAAGGCGGAGATGCAGAAACGGGTGAACACCGAGAAGCAGCGTATCATCGACTTCCTCACCGGCGCAGAGAACAGCGGCAAGGTGTGGTTCTCGATGTTCTATGTCAGCCCGGACGGACAAGAGCAGCACGATGTCGTTATCAATAAGATTGAGAACTCCAAAGAGGGAGGCGATTGGGAAACGGATATCCAAGAAGCTATCAACATGGTCTGCTTCACGATGCGCGTGCATAGTAACCTTGTCGGCAGTGTGCCGGGCAAGGCGCAGACCAACAACAGCGGTTCGGACAAGCGCGAACTCTACACCATAGCCCAAGCCCTGCAGAGACCCTACCACGATATGCTGTTTATCGTTCATCGCTTGATTATCCGGATCAATCAGTGGAAAGGTGCTTTCCCTGAATGTCCGTTTGTTATGCTCACCACGCTTGACCAACACACAGACGCAAAACAAATAAACCCCGACCGCCATGATGATAAATGATGATGCCCAACTTCGGCAATACATACCTAATGCCCTTGTGACCGTCAGTGGCGAGCAGACGCTTTACGACAAACTGCAAGTCGATTTGCAGTTGTCTGAAGCATGGTTTGTCCGCACTTTCGGCGTAGTTGAAAGCACCCCGACAGCGTGCAAGGTGCTTGCCACAGACGCTTTTTTGAGGGCAGTGCCGAGCCTTGACCTTGTGCTGACAGCCAACGGTTTCGGCATAGTCAGCAACAACACTATCGCCCCGGCTTCAAAGGACCGTGTCGATAGGCTCATAGGCTCGTTGGAGAGCAATCGGGATTTTGCTATCGAGCAACTGCTGCACGAACTGCTGCAGTCGC
The DNA here is from genome assembly GCA_902798965.1 of uncultured Bacteroidales bacterium. GTDB lineage: Bacteria > Bacteroidota > Bacteroidia > Bacteroidales > Paludibacteraceae > Colicola. The sequence goes on from CADBYS010000001.1 coordinate 22,673, forward strand.
CGGAGTGGAAAGAGACACCGCAAGGGCGTTATTTCCTTTCCACGCTCTACCAAACGCCGCTGTCGTTGCCTCGTGAGCTACATCGGGGCAAAGCATGGGACTACTTTCAGCAGACCCACGCGCAGATAGTCCTCATCGAGCAGGAACTGGCAGAGAAGTTCATTTCCCGTGAGGTCTATGCCCGACTGCGTTCTGACATCGGCAATCCCGATTTTGCCGACCTTGTGCAGCCCTTGCAGGCTGTGGAGTTGCAACTGCTTACCGGCAAGCCGCTACCATACAAGCAACTCATCGCACTCACGGACTACATCCGCAAGAGCGAACTCTTCCCGGAGTGGCAGACCTCGCAGACAGCAGAGCTGTACAAACCCCACGCTTTTGAGAACAAGAAAGATTCACCCGGATATTGGTTTTAGTTATGATTACGCTTAACTTGACACTCCCCACCTGTTGGCAGGAACTCACGCAGACGCAACTGCGTTATGTGTTCTTCCTGATGACGCAGAACTACACCGCCGATGAGGTGAAGACCTATTGCCTTTGCCGTTTCAGCGGGCTGCAAGTCCTCGGTGCAGAGGACACCGGCTTTCGCGTGATGTATGAGAACAATCCTCATACTATCACCGCCGTTCAGATTGCCGAGCAACTGCCTCGCATTGCTTGGCTGGATGAGTTGCCACTCGTGCCGTTGCGCCTGGCACAAATCGGCAAGCATAATGCAGTGGCCGCCGACCTTACAGGTGTGCCGTTTGCCGACTACCTCTATTGCGATAATCTCTATACAGGCTATCTGCAAACGCAGCGCAACGACCTGTTGCGTGATATGGCCGCTATCCTTTACAAGGCGGACGACATCACGCTCACAGACGAGGAGGCAATCTCTGTTTTCTATTGGTTCGCTTCGCTGAAGGCTTATTTTCAACGCCGTTTCCGTTACTTGTTTGCACCAAGTACGGACGGCAACCTGCTTGGCGACACGGCAAGCATGGCGGACAAACTGCAGTCCGCTATGGATAATCAGATACGCGCACTCACCAAGGGTGATGTGACCAAAGAGGAGCAAGTTCTGCAGGCGGACACCATCCGCGCTCTGACTGAACTTGATGCGATGGCGCGTGAGTACCAAGACTTGCAAAAGGAGATACGAAAATGAACGACAGCAACTGGAACGCTTCTGCCTTTTTCGAGGACCTGACACGACGCAACAAGTTGGCGCAGGAAAAAGGCTTCCGCTTTTGTCGTGTGAGTGGTCTGGACGGCTTCGAGGAAGCCTTGCAAGCTATGCTTTCGACCACCGCTTTTGTGTGCGTGAGTGACCTCTCACAGGGCTTCACGGCTCTCAACAACACACCCCGGACACGCCGCGTCAAAACAGTGTTTCTCGCTGTGCGGTGTGCTGTTGATGACATGGAGGCTCGGCAAACCTGCCTTGACACCATGCAGGAACTGTTCCGGCAGTTTATGTCGGTACTCATCCAAGAGGAAACGCGCCTTCGGGAGCGGTTTATCTATCTCGATCCAAAGATAAACTTTCACGAGATAGACCGCTATTTCTTTTCCGGCTGTGCTTGTGCTTTCTTTGAAATAGCTATTGACAAATATACGGACTTGCGTTTTAATCCGGAGGAGTGGGAAACGCCAACCGCTTAATGCAATGCTTATGGACTACACAGAAGAGATACTTCAGCAGATAGAGCAGCTTGCGTCTATCTATATGCCAATACGTGACATCGCCCTCATCATCGAGGTCGATGAAACGGCACTACGTGAGGACATCCAATGCCAGACGAACCCTGCTTCTCGTGCTTACCGCAAGGGTAAAGCCCTCTCCAAGGTGGCACTCCATCAGCAGGAGATGAACCTCGCTCGTGTAGGCTCGCCTTTGGCATTGGAAAACGCCCGTCAGAACTTGCTTGATATGGAAGACGATGAGTAGAAGCAACATCCGTGACATAGCGCAACGCGACCTTTTCACAGCAGAAAAGCAGCTGAAGGAGTTATACACTTCGGATGAGGTCGCTCATGTCTTGCGTTTGCGCGAGATGTACTCTTGGTTTATCTCCAACCCGGACAGCCGTGACCGGCAGTTCATCGCACAGGAGAAAGACCGCTATGGCATAGGCACCACGCAGGCATACGCAGACCTCGCTATTGTCAAGATGTTGCTACCGTTGCTATCATCGGCAAGCAGAGACTTTCACCGCTATCGAGCCAACGAGATGTTGCTTGAAACCTATCGTATGGCAAAGGCTCGCAAGGACACCAAGACCATGGAGCGTGCCGCTGCGTCCTACGCAAAATACAACCGCGTGGATCTGGAGGACGAGCAGGTGCTGCCATACGACATGATAGTGGTGCAGCCGTTCACTGCTACCAGTGATCCGACCGTCCTCGGCTTGAAACCCATTCCGAACCTGCAACAGAAGATTGACAAACTGCTTGCCAAGTACCGCGCAGAAACGATTGACATCGAGGATATTGAGTACGAGGAAGCCGACCTTGAAGAAACGATTTATTTCCCCTCTAACGAAGAAACGAATGGCTGATGTATATTTCAATAATCCCCAACGCCGCACGCAGCTCATCGGTGCAAATACCACCGTCATCGTTGCAGGTCGTCGTACAGGAAAAACGGACTCCATTGCTTCGCCCTTTGTGCTACGCAATATGCAACGAATGTCGGGTAGCACAGGTGGCATTGTTGTACCTACGTTCAAGCATGGCTTGACGAACACAATACCGGGACTGCTTGCGGCTTGGAAACGTTGGGGCTTTCTCAATGGTGTGCATTATGTAGTCGGCCGAAAGCCGCCGAAAGGCTTTCAGACGGCTATCATTGAGCCTACCGACTACGAGCATGTAATTTCGTTCTACAATGGCAGTCGCGCTATCATCATTTCCCAAGACCGGCCGGGTTCGTCCAACTCACTCACGCTGTCTTGGCTCCTCATCGATGAAGCCAAGTTCATCGACTACGAGCGTCTGAAAGATGAAACGCTCCCTGCCAATGGTGGTATCAAGTCATACTTTGGCAAGCACTCCTTCAATCATTCCATCCTTATCTTGTCGGATATGCCCCAGACCAAGAAAGGGTCTTGGTTTTTGCATTATGAGGACAAAATGGATAAGGAACTCATCGCCACCATTGAGGCTACTGTTTGCGAGATTTGGAAAGTCAAGCAGCGCATCAAAAATGATAGAGCAGCGGGCAAGACACCGCCGGAGTACCTGCGCAAGCACCTGCGGCATTTGGATAAGCAACTCAATCAGATGCGCTCGGTCGCTGTGTACTACAAAGAGTATTCCTCTATTGAGAACCTGCAACTGCTTGGTGAGACGTACATCAAGCAGATGAAACGCGACCTCACACCGCTCACTTTCCAAACATCCATCCTTTGCCAACGCATAGGCATTGCCAAGGACGGCTTCTATTCCTCGATGAGGGAAGCGCACTATTACGATGCCTCGAACTTTGAGTATTTAGACGCTATGTGGGCAGACCTCGCTGCCACTGGCGAGTTGCTCACTCTGCCCACCACCGTCCAACAGGACAGCGATGTAGTGCCTGACATGCCGCTCTACATCGGTATGGACTACAACGCCAACATCAACTGGATTGTTGCTGGTCAGCCTGTAGGGAAACGGCTGAATGTAGTCAAGTCCTTTTATACCAAGTTCGAGAGGAAAATCCCTGCGCTCATTGCCGATTTCTGCGCCTACTACGAGACACACCAAAACAAGACGGTCGTTTTCTATTACGACACCACCGCCCTCGGCTCCAACTATGCCGTCAATGAGCAGGATTTCCGTTGGGTGGTTATCCACGAGTTTGAGCGACACGGCTGGCACGTGCAGGATGTCTATATCGGCAACCCCATGAAGCACCACGAGAAGTATCTGGAGATAAACGAAGCTTTCGCCGGTCGCCGGAAACTCATGCCGTTCATCAACCGGCAGAACAATGAAGACCTTATCCTCGCACTCCAAACGGCAGGCGTTTCGAGAGGCAGGAACGGCTTCCGTAAGGACAAAGGCGGCGAGAAACTCGCCGAGACGGAGGAAGACCTCTTGCAGCATCGCACCGACGGTACGGACGCGTTTGATACGCTCTATATCGGGTGTGCAAAATTCCCACAGCAGAATGTTTCTCAAATCTCTGTAAGTGGAGTGTTATAACCCTATCGCCCTCATTTTTGGGTAAAATATGCAGGTTTATATTCTTTTTTTTGGGAAAAAACATACAAAAACAAAGTTTTTGAAGGGAAAAATTTGCAAAATTCATTTTTTTTTCGTAATTTTGCACGCGTTTTCGAAATGAAGATTATATTGTTTAACAAAAAAAGATAAAAGACATGAGAACAAAAGTACTTTTTATTGTAATGTGCTTTGCTGCAATGGCAATTGCACAAGAGCCGTCGCAACCATGGAGTGTAAATGCGGATAGTGTTTATGTTTCTTCAGCAACAACAAGAGTTGGAATTGGCACCGCCTCACCCCAAGAAGCCTTGCATGTTGAAGGTTATGTTTATGGTAGTGGCGGACATGGTTCCCTTCGAATCAAGACAGATTGTGGAGTAACCGCTATCGGATGTGATAGTTGGGCTTATTCTCACTTTGACACTAATCTTCCTCGTTTCTATTTCTATAAACCAGTGATGATTGGGAATGGTGAGTTGTCAAGCGGCAAAGACAATAATATGACTTTCAAAACATTTAATGGCAGTTCTTATACAACACGTATGTTAATCAAATATAGTAATGGTTATGTGGGTATTGGGACAACAACACCAGCTTATAAATTAGATGTTAATGGGGATCTCCGTGCTTCGAAAATTTATACTACAGAAGTAAAAGTTTCCGTGCCAGCAGGTGCGGATTATGTTTTTGCTCCTGATTATCAGTTACCTTCATTAGATGCAGTTAAGACCTTCATTCAAGAAAACCAACACCTGCCTGAGATACAATCAGAGCAGGATATGCAAGAAAATGGCGTAAATTTGAATGAGTTCCAGATACAACTTCTGAAAAAAATTGAGCAACTTACCCTTTACATCATACAACAAGATGAGCGTATTAAGGAATTAGAAGCTAAACAGTAACTAATTAATTCTTCTGCATTATGAAACACAATATATTTATATCGTTGTTTCTGATTTGTTCTATATCTACATATTCGCAATCTTTGTTCAAACAAAGAGCGATAAACTTGGAACAAGAAAAAATTCAATCTATACTAGATAGGGATGCGACAGCATCTGTGATACCTATTGATTTGGATATAGAACTTTTATCAAAACAGCAAGATATTTCTTTTACAGTTGATGGCGTTACCTTTTTATTATCTCCGATAAAGTTCGATGTGCGAGGGGTAAATAATTTCACAGCCTCATATTGCTCTTCTGACAGAGTGAATTCTATGGTGGTGTCCGTTTTTGGTGATAACATTAAAGGAAATTTGTTTTTAGAAAATGGTATATGGGGAATTGAGACTATAGACTCTGGTGAGTATGTATTGGTCGCAATAGATCAAACTGCCTTTCCAGAGGAAGACGAGCCATATTCCTACAATTATGATAATAGAAGTTCTACTTCGGCTGACGAAAACACAAATGAAGGGCGACATACGGAAATGAAAGCGTGGCCAGTCATTTCAGTTCTAGTTATGTATACCAATGAAGTCGCAAGTGCACATTCTTATTCAGAAATTGTGACAGAAGTGTTTAATGCAGAGGCGATATCTAATATAAGTTTTGGAAATAGTGATTTGGATTGCTTGTTTAAAGTGGTGTATATTGGGCACACGAATTATAACGAACATTCCATTTTCAAAACAAATTTAGATAGATTTGTTAATTTATCTGATGGTTATATGGATGAAGTGCAGAATTTGAGAGAGCAGTATTCTGCAGATGTGTGTATGCTTATATGTAATGGAGGAGCGGGGAAATGCGGACGAGCTGCAACAATTTATGCAGGAGCAGATAGCGCATATTGTTTGGTCAAGTATAGTTGTGCAGCTGAAAACTTATCATTCCCACATGAAATAGGACATCTTGCAGGGTGTCGTCATGACATGTATAAGGATTCGACTCTTACTCCATATCCCCACGGACACGGCTTTGTTAAAGCAGATAAACGTTGGAGAACAATTATGGCATATAATAATTTCTGTCAAGATCGTGGATATAGTTGTGTCCGTCTCCCATATTGGTCGAATGTGACTATCTCTTATGCGGGAGACGCAATGGGAGATGAAATATATCGCAATAATGCTAGAGTTTGGGAAGATAGGGCCGAGCAACTTTCATATTTTAGAATAACTGATGATAAAACAATCTCTTCTCTAGATGTCATTAATGCTGATTATGCTCACATATTTGCAGACCACACACTCAAAACGTCAGGAGCAGATGTAACCATTAGTGCTGGTAATAACATTACATTTCAAGCAGGGGACTCAATTATTCTGAAGCCTGGTTTTCATTCAGCATATGGATCATTTTTCCATGCCTACATATCTGATTATGATTCTGCAGCAACACACTACACGTATAATATCTTATCTATGCCTAAAAAACATGATATCACAAGTGCAAAACTAAATATGCAATGTAGTGTGAGCCCTAATCCAATAGAATCTAATAGTAAAATTGTACTGACTCTTGATGGAGATTATTCTGAGATTAACATCGATATAGTTGATTTGTTTGGCAGAAATATTTGTAATGTCGCCTCTGAGAAATCTCTTCAAGAAGGAGAATACTTCTACCAAATTAATTCAGAATACTTACCGTCTGGTGTGATGTTTGTTATAGTTACTTCACATAATCATATTTTAACTTCATCAAAAATTTCGAAAAAATGAAAGCATTAAGCTATATAATTACAGGAACGTTGTTTGTACTATTTGCGACAGCATGCAACAACGCCAATAACCCCGAAAATAACGACGAATCGGGTAATGGTGTAGAAAAGACTAACAATAATGGGAATTCAGAATCGAAAGTTCAACCTAAAAAGGGAGAATTGGTTTACTCGTCAGAAGACGAATGTGAACAATTGTTTTTTGACGAAAGGTTAGGTGAGGACTTTGGCTCAGCCTTGAATAATCTTATTGCTTCACGAAGTGAACTAAATGAGCTCGGAGAAAATATCTATGTCAAAAAAACAGAAATGACATTTGTTGAAACATTCATAGATACACAAGTATATCTTTTGCAGTTCTATAAAATTGATAACGATAACGAGAAATACCCATTGCAAGTCCTCTATGCTGCGCATGATGCAATTGATAATGATGGAAACCATTACGAATTCGAGTTTTGTGATGGTCCGAGCGATGAAGAAGAGAACAAGCCAGTCGGAAGTTATTCCTTTGAAGAGTGTTCGGATTGTTATTTGTTATTTGTGAAGAATTATGGTCAAAATTACGATGAGGCAATGTCAAATCTAAAATCGGACATCAATGCTTGTGTGGCAACATTACAAGAAGAATTCAGGAGATATGTATCTTTCGATGCAGAACAGGTAAGAATAGTTGAAAATCCTATTACATTGACCAATCATCCTGACAAAAGCATTCAATGCTCACTTATTCAAATTCAAATATATTCGACAATATCCAATGAATTCACACATGTAAAATACTACGGAGCATTAGACTCAAATGGAGATTTATATAGTGTAAATTCAACTGGAGCTTATTGATTTTGGCGTGTTAGATTCTAATGGTAATTTTTATTACGACAGAGCATTGCCAGTGTACGATACCTTTAATTAATGTACAAGAAAGTTGTAAGATATTAATGCTTGTATTTTTGTATTATATACTATAAATCTTTGTCTTTTCTACACGTCTATTAGTGCCATACCTTTGCACAAAAATGCAAGGATATGGCACTTTCTTTAATTACTGATATACCTGCAACGTGCTACACTTCGCAGTTGCAGAAAATCGAACTCGCCTCGTCAGGCACTGTCGTTAAGTTCCGCATCTATTACCAAGCGCAACTCTATTATAGCGGCAACGGGCAAACGCTAATCTTCAGTTCGTCCTATAACACGCGTTTCAGTCGTGTTGCTATTTACGACATCGGCTCGCTCCTCGAAACCTACCTGTCTGACAAGGATGGGCTGCAGCAGTTCATCTTCTATTTCTCCAACGGCACTGACAGCCTTGAACAGACCTACGGCATCATCTACTGCAAGCAGCTGCCGTTGCGCACTGCTGCCGACCTCGCCAACTCCAATTACATCACCAACTACTTCAACCGGCTTGTCTATAAAGGCGCGAAAGACCAACTACCATACTTCGCAGGTTTCGGCTCGCCCGGAGGGTATGCCGTCCGCACTATCACCTATACCGTGGTCTATCGCAAGACGGACGGCACTTTCGGCACATACGATATAATCTCCGGAGGACGCACCGGCTTCGGCATTTCGTATGTTCTGACGAGTTGCGATGCCATTGCAGCGATGTTCCAGTTCTCCATTCCTGATGGGGCAGTCATCGTTGCCTATTCCTTAAAGCAGGGCAGTTGCACGGCGCGTTTCTATGTGTCCGAGCAGCCACTGCTGCGTCAGTTCGTGTTTCGCAATGCCTATGGCTGCCGCGAGTACATCGCCGTTCCTACAGCCCAAACCGAGAAGACCGAGACCAAGAGCAGCACAGCCGTTTGTGGTGACACGCTCACCCAATATGACATCACGCATACGCGCTCCTTCGAGGAACAAACACCGGTGCTGCAACGTGCAGAAGCACGCCGTTTCATGGAGTTTCTGACCTCGCATTATACCGCCGTTGTCATTGGAAATGCTGAATATCCCATTGTCATCACGTCCTACAAGGATGAGATTTCCGACAATTCCGGAGAGGGCAACGCTATCAAGTTCGAGTGGCAGTTCGTTTCGCTCCGCACGCCGCTCATCAGCGAAGATTACGACCGCATCTTCTCACCAGAACATGCAGACCAATTCGTATAAATATCCGAATTTTACCCAAATCACCCGAATTATGTCCACCACACCACAACAGCAATCCGCCCAAGAAGCTCGTGAGAAATACATCCTCGCTTTCAATGCTACTATGATACAGATTTGGCAAGAGCGCATCACCTTGCTTGATGTTATCAATACTGGTGCGCTCCTCCGCTCGCCGCTTTCCTTGCCTGTCAAAGCCGATGGCCGTTTCTTCGAGGTCACGCTCTCACAGGCTTTCCTCGAATACGGACTTTGGCAAGATTATGGCGTAGGGCGTGAAACGCCTCGCGGTAACAGTGGCGACCTTGGCAGAGCCAAAAAGCGCAAGCGCAGACCTTGGTTCTCCAAGAAATACTACGCCTCCTTTCTCAACCTACGCGATTTCCTTGGTGAGAACATCGGGCAAGAATTTCAGGGCATCATCGCCGACACCTTCGCCCGGACGAATAAGATATAATAAAAAGGTTCGCACTCGCGCACGCACATTGTCTTTTCGCGAGCCTCGTTGCTCGCCTACCTTTGCATCAAAAAAAAAGAATATGAACGCACAAGTACAATCCCTCATCACAGCTTTGGGACAGCAGACCGAACCCAACAGCATCACCCCCGAAATGCTTGCAAACATTTTGATAGTATTTGCCGGCAAAGTCCATTTCACCGAAGATACCATCACTTCACTCGCCAGTGACAATGCCCGCTCCACATCTCCGGTGGCAGCAGAGATTGTGGCAAGCATACGAGATATTCTCACAGGACATATCGAATCGCTTGTACAAAAAAACGATTTACTCGCAGACGTTTTGAATACGCACTCTCATTCCTCATCCTCACTCTCCAACCAAGAGCATATCATTTTCGGTATAGGCAACGCCGCTCCTGGCACTGCCGCAATGGCTGTCAATCGTGAAAATATCGCTTCGGGGCATAATGCGTTTGCCGAAGGTTATGGTAACACTGCTTCCGGCAATCAAGCCCACGCAGAGGGCAACCAAACGCGAGCCACCGCACCTCAGGCACATTCGGAGGGTTGGGGAACGCACTCAACAAATAACGGCGCACATGCAGAAGGTGATGAAACAATCGCCTCTGGTAAATATAGCCATGCAGAGGGGGAGAAAACACAAGCGCAAGCCGACTATTCCCACTCCGAAGGTATGCAAAACATCACGGGTGGTAGTGCATACTCATACAACTCACTAACCGCTGCCGAAGATGGTGCTGAAGGCACTTATGCTCACACAGAGGGAAACACGAATATCGCTCGTGGTACTGCTTCCCATGCCGAGGGCAAACATAATTTTGCTGACGGCATAGCTGCACATGCCGAAGGCTTCAATAATCTCACCCGAGGGACGGCAGCACATGCAGAAGGGCAGTCCACGCAAGCCATCGCACACGCCACACATGCTGCCGGCTATCATACCATTGCCGCTTCAGCAAACCAAACAGTCATCGGCAAATACAACGTGCCTGACTCCGAAAGCGAATATGCCTTTATCGTTGGTAACGGAATAGCTGAAAATGCACGTTCTAACGCATTTGCTGTAAAATGGAATGGCGATATAATTGTATGGGATAACGGCACTCGCCATGCTCTCACTGCCGCCACGCTCGCTTCACTCGCACAACAGATAGCCGACCTTCGTGCACTCATCTATTCTTTTCATCCGACCAATGAGGTTGAAACACAAATTGATTTCTCTACCGGTACTTTTGATTCTGAAGAGAAGTATATCACGTGGCTATCAATCGACCGCTCAATTAGTATGCTACAACTCAAAGGCAATGGCTCAACTGCCGTCAATCAGTCACATGTGTCTGCTCTACGGCTACTCAAAGGCCATGTACTTCACTTCAACGCGGGTGAGAATAGACTAATCAAGCGTATTCTCATCACATGCTCGGATAAATATATAGGCTCGGACATCACTGTTGGAACAGAGATGCAATCAAACCTCGTTGTAGATAACCCCACCACTATTACTCGTGTACTAACCACATCCAACTCGGGTACACACGAACTAACGGTAAATGGCGAAGGAGTGACCGATGTCTATCTCCAAAACAACTCCACAAGCACCTCGCTCAACCTCCAATTTACAGCTATTACAATAATCTATAAAACAATATGAAGACCAAACGCACACATGAGGAGCGCAAATTGACGCTCCAGTTAATCCTCGCTGTTTCTATGGCAATCTTCGGTTGCGTGATGATAGTCGCAGCTTTCATCGTGCCGCCAACAGGGGAAATTCATCCATCGGTGCTGACCGCCTTCGGCGAGATACTCACTTTCGCCGGTGCAGTCCTGGGCATCGACTACAACTACAAGTTCAAGATCCACAGCAGAAAGGAGGTTGAAGATGAGGACAATCAATGAAATCATCGTGCATTGTACCGCTACGAAAGCAGGTCGTCACTTCGATGTGAACGATGTGCGCCGCTGGCACTTGCAACGTAAGTTCCGTGACATTGGCTATCATTTCCTGATCCTTCTTGACGGCACAGTGCAACAAGGCAGACCCCTCGCCAAAGCCGGTGCGCACTGCGTAGGACATAATTCCCACAGCATCGGTGTTTGCTATGTCGGAGGTCTCGCTGTAAACGGCAAGCCCACTGACACGCGAACACCTGAACAACGCCTTGCCTTACGCAAGTTGCTCACACAGCTCAAACAACAATTCCCAACGGCTGTTATTCACGGCCATTGTGACTTTGCCGCAAAGTCTTGCCCTTGTTTCAATGCAACCCAAGAATATAAAGACCTATGAGAAAGATCATCTTAACCTTATGTGCCAGTGCGCTTTTGTGCGCCTGCCACACACAGAAGCACACCGTCACCAACATCGAGCAGCAGGCTCAAACAACCGGCTCGCATACAAGTGTGCAAGTCCTTCAGTCATTTGACTCCTTGTTGCAAACTCTCGACTTCAGCGCAGACAGCGTAGTTATTGAGCTTACGCAGTCCGCCCCGGACACAGCGAAAGCAGGAGCGACCGGCAAGCCTCACGCACCCGCCCTGAAGATTACCGCACATCAGCCACGAGTGCGGGCTACGAAACAGGAAAATAATCGTGTAGTTGCGCAACAGGTTGAGCAGGACTCGGCGGCAAGCTCTGTACATGCTAACAGCCACGCCGACACATCAAAGGATGTTGTTGGTGTGGCAACGCCGATGAATGGGACGTTTGTCACAATCATCGGCTTGTTGGCTGTACTCCTCATTGCTGCCATATTCCTTTGGCTCTTCCTGCGCAAGTACAGGATTATTTAATCCGCCCATATTGCGAACGTGTAGTCTCCGCTGCGCTCCAATTATACGCACGCAATAGCCCACCACCGCCCACCTCGCTTTTGAGGTGAGCGGTTTTTTTGTGATGTGGTCAGCCGAGTGCAAAGCCGCAAAGGAACTCCACAAGGGCGTAAGCCGCAGGGAGATTGTCAAGGCTTGTCGGAATAGTGTGGAACTCATCGGCTCATAGGTAGAGCAAAAACTCAATAGGCGATTTGTGTATATAGGGAAACTATCGGCTTGTGCAGAAATCGGGAAACTCTTGGCTCGGTCATATCGGGGAGAGGGGTAGCCCTCGTCCGTAATAGAGGGAAACTCGGTCGTTCATTTGTTACAGGGAGATTGCAGAGCCTTTCGGAATTTGAGAAACTTTTGGCTCGTAGGTAGCAGGGAGAGGGCTGACCTGTTTCGGAAACATGCAGGAAACTCCCTGCCTTATCGGGTGCAGGGAGATTGCAAAGCCGTTTAGAGGACGGTGGGAAACTATCGGCTTGTGCAAAAATCGTGAAACTCTTGGCTCGGTCATATCGGGGAGAGGGGGCGCTCTCGTCCATAATAGTGTGAAACTCGGTCGTTCATTGCTCACAGGGAGATTGCAGAACCTTTCGGAATTTGAGAAACTTTTGGCTCGTAGGTAGCAGGGAGAGGGCTGACTTGTTTCGGAAATATGCAGGAAACTCCCTGCTTTATCGGGTGCAGGGAGATTAAAATCGGCATTTTCAAAGAGACTTTCTGCATATAGCGCAAAAGTAACAAACCGCCAAGAGGTCAGCCAAAGCAGGGCGGTCGGGGGGTCTTTCGACTAAAATGCAAAGGGAAATTCCCTTTGCAAACCCTTAAACAACTAATATACAGCGATTTAACTTTTTGATTACCGAAAAATCCGTAAAACAAGGATGAGAACGAAAGGTAAAAAATCAGCTAATATATTGATATTGCATTTTTTACGCCATTTGAAAATGTGTCGTTTGGGTCGTCTTTTCCGGTCGCCGGTTATGGGCTTACTTTTGCACAAAAATTACTGTTATTATGTCAGACTATACAAGTAACACCACCGTCAATCTACAAGTGAACGGACAACAAGCAGAGGAGACACTGACGAACTTGCGTAAGCGTGCCGCTGACCTGCAAAACGAGATTGCAAAGGCAGCAGCCGCAGGCGATAAGGTGCAACTGAAACGCTTGCGCCGTGAGTTTAATGATGTCAATAGGCAGATTAAGCAGATAGAGAGTAGCACAATGCAGGCAGAAAATGTCTTGCGAAGATTAGATAGAGCCACGCCCAACGAACTGAACAAGGCTTTGCAGACACTGACAAAGCAACTCAATTACATCGAGAGAGGTTCAGCCGCTTGGGACGCACAGACACGGAAGATACGTATGGTTAAGGATGAGATAGCCCGCGTCAATGATGAGATGAGAAAAAGCACCACTTGGCTTGAACGTTTCAATAACAAGTTTGCCGAGTGGCAGACGATAGGTGCCGGAGCAATAGCAGGTCTGACCGGTGCGGTGATGGCAGGCAAGAAAGCCGTGCAGATGTATGCTGAAATGCAGCAGGAAGAAGCCAATGTCCGCAAGTACACGGGAATGACCGAGGAGCAGGTCAATCATCTTAACGAAGCGTTTAAGAAGATTGACACGCGCTCCAGTCGTGACCAACTCAATAAGTTGGCACAGGAAGCCGGACGATTGGGCAAGACATCGGAAGAAGATGTGCTTGGTTTTGTGAAAGCAGCCGACCAGATCAATGTCGCCCTTGATGAACTTGGTGACGGAGCGACGCTGACGCTCTCCAAACTCACCAACATCTTCGGGGACGAGCAACGCCTTGGAACGGAAAAGTCTTTGCTCGCGGTCGGCTCTGTCATCAATGAGCTTTCACAGAACTGCACAGCATCGGCTTCGTACCTTGCGCAGTTTGCGCAGCGTCTTGCCGGTGTGGGAGCGCAAGCGGATATGACCATCCCGCAGATTATGGGCTTTGCCGCCGTTCTTGATAGTCAAGGTCAGAAAGTAGAGATGTCTGCTACCGCGTTGTCTAAACTCATCATGAACTTGTTCAAGGACACGGACAAGATTGCCGCCGCCACGGGGCTTGACCTTGAAAAGTTCAATGAGGCATTGAGCAGATCCACCAACGAGGGTCTGCTCATGCTGATACAACGCTTGCACGACCTTGGAGGTATTGATGTCCTCGCCCCGGTGTTCAAAGACATGGGCGAGAACGGAGCAAGAGCGTCCGCTGTGATCTCCGCTCTTGCCGGAAACATCGATATGGTCATCTGGGAGCAGGAGGAAGCGCAGAAAGCCTTTGAGGAAGGAACTTCGGTCACAAAGGAGTTTAACGTGCAAAACACAACAGTACAAGCAGGGCTTGACAAAGCACGCAAAGGCTTTCAGGAGATGGCTATTGCTCTCGGTCAGGAACTCATGCCGGTTATGCGGCATTTCATCAGCAGCACATCAGCCACAATGCGTCTGATGTTGAAGTTAGTCACGTTCATCAAGGAGAATAAGGACGCTATCAAGACACTGGCAGCAGCTGTGGCCACCTATACGGTAGCCGTTAATCTTGCGCTCATCAAGGAGAAACTACATGCCGGACTGATAGCCGTCAAGACGGCTGCAATGCACGTTCATCGTGTGGCTGTATTGGCTTCTTCGGTTGCCTACAACCGACTCACGGGAAACGTGACACGAGCCAATGCCGCAATGAAACTGCTGAATGCCACGATGAAGATGAACCCTTGGGGTTTGCTTGCAGCCGCTATAGTGACAGCAGGCGTGGCACTGTATAACTTCATCAAGCGGCAAAGAGAGGTCTCTGCCGTGGAGAAAGAGATGAAGTCCATTCAGGATGACATCATACGCCAGTATGCCGAGCAGAAAGGGAAGATTGACCGCCTGACAGCAGCCGTCAATGATGAGAAACGCTCGCTTGTGGAGAGACGCAAAGCCTTGCAGGAACTGCGCAAGATTGTACCGGGGTATCACACGGAACTGACTGCCGAGGGCAAACTGATACGAAACAACAAGGAAGCCATCGAGGACTATCTTGTTGCCCTCAATAAGGAGATTGCGCTGAAGGCTTATCAGCAGAAACTGGAGGAGGCTTATGCGAAACGTGCAGAGTTAGAGATGAAACTGGATGAGCAGACCGCCGACAGGGATGAGAAGAAAGCGGCATGGAGCAGTATGACTGTTGCCACAGACCGCGCAGGAAATAAGCAGGTCAGTTCGGCTTTTAAGAAAGATATTGCTTGGAACAAGTATCTTTCCGCCGATAAGGATGTCAAGAAAACATCAGCCGCTTTGCAGGAGGTGGATGACATCATCGCCGCTATCAATAAGAAAGTGGGTGAGTATGCCGACGGTATGCAGCAGGTCAAGACCATTACGGAGGAGGTAGAGGAGGAAACGCCGGTTATCGTTCCGACTCCGGATGACAAGGACACGAAAGCCCCCAAGAACAAGTTCCAAGCCGAGGACGATTGGCGAGAGGAACAGGAGGCATTGGCTCGTATTGATTATGCAAAGGGCATAACCGACTACGAGACCTTCACCAAGAAGATGTTGCAGATAGAGGTGAACTATCACAACAAGAAACTGCAACATAAAGACCTTGAAGGAAACGAGGAGGTGACTATCCAAGCCGCGTATTATGAGGCATTGAAAAAGCAGCAAGACAATCACCTAAAGGGCACTGCTGAACAGGAAAACGAAGCCTATCAGCAGCAGTTGATTATCTTGCAGCAGCGTTATGTGGACGGAGAGATGACGGCTCGCCAATATCAGAACGCCACGGAACTCGCCGAGTTGCAACATCTTCAGAACCTCGTCAATCTCTATAAGGAGGGAAGCAAGGAGCGACTGAAAGCCCAGCAGAACTATCAGCGCACCTCGCTCAAGTATCAGGAACGGCATGTGCAAGAGGACAAGCGTTTGCAGGAGCAGCTGCAATCGCAGTTCTTCACCAAGTCCTTCCATATAGCAGACCCCGACAGCTATGAGCGTGATTTGCGAAACGTGCAAATCGTCTATAATCAAATGCTCAAAGCCGCCGGTGACAATGCCAAGGAACGGCAGAAAGTGGAGCGTGCTTTCCATGAGGCCAAGTACCAACTTGCACACAAGTATAACATGAAAGAAGCTGCAGAACAGGAAAACGCTTTCCGTTCTGCTATCGACAGCAGCGTAGAGTGGCTGCAATCAGATGGTGGGCAGGCTATGGTGCAGACTTTTGACATGCTGGTTAATCAGATGTCGCAGATCTTCTCCTCGCTTTCCGAAATCGTGCAGGCAGAGTTGGATATCCAAACGGCTATGATAGAGAAACGGTATGCAGACGCTATATCAGACGCAGAGGGCAACAAGTATCGTGAGGTGCAACTGGAGAAGCAGAAGAACCGCGAGATTGCCAAAGCCAAGCAGGAAGCCAACCGCAAGATGTTTGCAATGCAGGTTATTCAAGCCGTTGCACAGACTGCCACATCCGCTATTGCTGCATACTCATCGGCTGCAGCAATTCCTATGGTCGGCTTTATCATGGCACCTATTGCAGCAGCAATGGCCGTTGCTGCCGGAGCAATACAGATTGCGTCCATCAAGAAGCAGCAACAGGCATCCGAAGCCACCGGCTATATGGAGGGAGGTTTTACCAAAGCCGGACGCAAGGACGAAGTGGCAGGTGTAGTTCACGCTGGAGAGTGGGTAGCCTCGCAAGCATTGGTCAATTCGCCGGAAGCACGCCCCTTGATAAACGCCCTTGACTATGCACAGCGCACAAATACTATTGCTTCGCTTAAAGCAGAGGATGTTTCCCGGACTATCACAGCACCTGCAGTGATTGCCGAGAGACTGTCATCGCAAGGCTCTATCGGCTCATCGATCAGCAAGGCATTGCCTGCCGTTTCCCGAAACACGGAGAAACAGGACAACTCGCTTGGCGACACGCTCGCTCGTTTGGCAAGCCGCCTTGATGAGCCGTTTGTGACAGTGAACACCGTCAGCGGTGACATGGGCATCAAGAGAGCACAGGATGAGTATGAGCAGCTGATGAAGAACAAAACACCCAAATCCAAACGCTAATGGAAATCTATATCAACAACCAACTTGCCGCCATTAAGAAAGGCAGCAGTTTCGATTATGTAGCGGAGAACCGCTATTTTTCCGGAGCAGACAGCTATACGCTCGCTATAACTTTTCCGCTCAAAGATTGTCCGCAGAACATAGCTATCTTCGGACATATCAACCGCAAGGATGTACAGGCGGAGAACCTGCTTTTTAACTGTGAGATACGAGATAAAGCCTTTGTGCAATATGGCTCAATCACGGTTACGGAGATTTCGGAAACGGAAGTCAAATGCCAGTTCCTTGAAGGGCGCAGCGTGCAGAACTTTGCTGTCACCTTTGATGAAATCTACATCAATGAGTTGGAACTCGGTTACCCGGACACCTCGCGAAGCCACATGGTTTGTGAATATCCCTACATACGCGATTATCGCTATGGGCAGGGTTATCTTGCCATCCCTTGGGTGAACAACAACACCGGCAACATTCAGAACAAATGGAAAGCACATCACACCCTTTGGGCTGACCGTGTACAAGGCTTGTCGTATCAAGCCTATATGTGGTATATCGTTCAACTGATATTCCAAAAACTCGGTTATACTTGCAACCTTGATGAGTGGAAACAACATTACAAGTGGGGTGCATTGCTCTGCTGCAACACGCTCCCTTACGCTTGGGGCATACGCAACTGGGCGAGAGCCTTGCCCCATTGGACGCTCACCGAGTTTCTGGAGCAGTTGGAACTGCTGATGAATTGTGAGTTTGACATCGACCATGGAACAAAGACCATTGTTTTCTCTTGGTCATCGAATAATTTTCTTGCAGGCGGACACGTGGAGATAGACAACGTGGTCGATGAGTTTACCGAAACGCCTGCCAAAGCAGAGGAAAGCAAGTACAAGGCAGAGATGGAACGCCAATATGCAGAGTGCAGTCATCGTATGTGGAAATATATGGTGTGCCCTGCCGCCATTGATAAGATGTACACCTTTGCCACCGATGTCTATACGCGCGTCCAATTCGACAATATGGCTGCAATGGTATCGGCACTTAAAGCCAACTATGAGCATTTGGACAACTACAATATGACCGGCTTCCCGTTCAATCGCTTGTACTATGTGCGTGATGTGGATATGTACTTTGCCATGCGCATCTATAAGCGCAAAGCCACTTGGCAAAGCACTTACTATCTCTATGAAATGGAGTGTACGATGCAAGCCCTCAACTCGTTTTGTCCGACAGACCCCAAAGCGGAGCAAGCCGAGGAACTGAAGATAGTCCCTGCTTGGCTCGATGAGGTCATCAACGACAACAAAGGCGTGAAACACCTTTGTCTGTTTCTTGATTGCCCGGACATGCAAATCAATGACGGACAAAACGACCCCGATGAGCAAGCCAATGACCCCGAGGAAAACAAGGAGTTTTTTATGAGCGATTTCAACTCAATGCCCTGCTTTTATGCCGCACAGGATGAGAGTGCCAAAACGCAGGAGTTTTTCGATAAAATCTATGTGGCGTTTTGGGCGACTTATGCCAACGGCACACCCAATCTTCCGGAAGAAGATTACAACGACTTCATACGTTGGCCCGTGCCTGTGCGTGACCGCGCCGAAGTCGATTTGGATTGGACCGTTTGGCAGAATGATGAGTTTTCACTGCGCTTCAACGATAACGACAGCACCAACTTGTACATCAAGCATATTGACCCCACACGCAAATATACCTTCAAGTGGATTGCAGACACTATCCCCAATCCACGTGCCGTTTTCCATATCCGGGGACGCAAGTATATTTGCGAGAAGATAACTGCCACGTTCACCACCGAGGGCATGTCCCAACTGCTCAAAGGCGACTTCTATCCCATGGTAGAAGACAGCGATATGTAGGCACACTCGTTAGCACCAGGTTAAAAACTTGGTGCTAACTCATTCAGTTTCTTGAATAGTTCGGGGTCAACGTGGTTGGCGTATCTTGTGGTCATTGACAGGTCACTGTGGTCAGCCGCCTGCATCACTGACAAGGGGTCAATACCTGCTTTCAACATACCATTGATACCTGTATCACGCAGGGAGTAGAGTTGCATCTCCTCCGGAAGATTTATCTCTTTACGCATCGCTTCCCACACATTGCCGAATGTATGGCTTGACATCGGCTTTGTACCGCACCGCCAACATTTGTCGGCAAACAAGTAGTCATCCGGCTTCGCGCCCATGATATGTTTGGCAAGCATCTCCTTCAGTTCCTCGGAGAGACGCGCCCTGCGCTCCTTGTGGTTCTTGGTGATGTCGGCAGGCATCTCTATACACCCTTCGCCTATATTCACCATATAAGCCTGCAAACGGCTTATCTCCACAGGTCGGATAAGGGAGGTATGCACCAACTCGCAGATGATGAGATACTGCGGATTGTTTTTTTCAAAGTACTTCCTTATCTTCTTGCGCCACGGCTCGGGAATGATGACACGGGTCTTTTTCTCCTCGCGCTTGGTCTTGATCTTCTCGAAAGGATTTTCCTCACAATAGCACTTCTCAACCGCCCAACTGAACAAGGCACGACCTTGTTTGAGGTTGTTGTTATATGTGCGGTTGCTCACAGTGCCGTCATCGTGCTTACGCGCCTTGCCGTTCTTGGTGGCATTATTGC
The DNA here is from genome assembly GCA_902798965.1 of uncultured Bacteroidales bacterium. Taxonomy (GTDB): domain Bacteria; phylum Bacteroidota; class Bacteroidia; order Bacteroidales; family Paludibacteraceae; genus Colicola. The sequence goes on from CADBYS010000001.1 coordinate 42,660, forward strand.
CTTCAAGAACATAGTCCATATATTCCACGGCAAGCCGTTTCGTGAACTGGTTGCTGCGCAAATCGGGATGTTTGAGGATAATCCATTTCTTCAAGCCATTGCAGAAACTCTCATAGCTGCGCATGGTGTTTTCGGTAAGGTCGCGTTTCTTGGCATCAAGGAACTTTCGTATCAGCACCAACATATCGACAGAGCCATCATCTATAGGCTTTTGCGGTACAGCCATTGCCGGAGCAGTGGGGAACTGCTGTACTACAGGCTGTACAACTTGCTGTGTGGGTAGTTGCATAGGCTGCATTACAACCGGCATAGAAGGTTGTACTTGTAGGGGTGAAGAAATTGCAAAGGGTGACCAACCGCTTGCTAACTGGCAGTTGATTTGAACAATCATCTGCGTTGTCATAGAACGGAACTCGGCAAAGTTCCTAGCTTTCTTCCGTTCACGATTGAGTTTCATTCTCTTGCGCTCCAATCCATCGGTGATTTGATTGTACGCATAATACTCAATGTAAAATCCATTGGTGTTGGATTTGAGAACTGCGGGCATATATCTCCGCATTGTTCCAAAATTCAGTTGTACTTCAGGCATTTTTTTTTATCTCCCAATTTTTGCCACAAAGTTTGCAACAGAAATCAGGGGATAAAAACCTATATTATATGTTACTATTTCGCTGTTTTGACTTTTGACCCGATTTTGACCCGATTTTGACCCGATTTTTGAAATCCTCAAAATTCAGCTCTTTTTCGGCAGGGGAGTTTTCCCCTAAATTAGGTCATTATTTTCGCGCGTAAGTCGGCAATTTTGGTCAGTTTTTTTCTTATAAAACCAAAGAGAATACCTTATTGCTAAAGTATTCTCTATGAGCCTTTGGGCGGACTTGAACCGCCGACTTGTCCATACTATGAGCCACTTCCCGGACTCGAACCGGGGATAGTCTCACTCGGAGCCACTGGGCGGACTCGAACCGCCGACTTTTGTCGGGGGTGAGCCACTGGCCGGACTCGAACCGGCGAATCACGCAGCGGTTGACCCGCACCTACCTTCATGAACTTACCGGGGACAATATATCCCAACTCACCACCATCTTTGAGTAAATCGAATGCCCTCTCAATGAACAAGAAGTACTTGTCATATTGCTTATATGCACTCGAATACTTAGTCGGATACAAGCGGTGTTCTTCCGGAGTAAAGTTCTTAATGTCCTCCGTTTTTAGGTAAGGAGGATTACCAACAATGAAATCGAACTTCCTATCTCCGAAATCAAATGGATTGATAACTTCGGTTAGTTCTTCCGATACGTCTTGAGGCGATAACAAACTGTTGCCAAAGAATATATTGTCGTCCAAACATGGCAATATAGGATGATATGCATCCAGTGTAGCTGTATCTTCTCCTTCCAAGAGTTTTAATAACAGACCGAACTTACAAGCTTCAACTGCGTTGTAATCTTTGTCTACGCCATAGATACATTGCGTCAAGAGATTAAGCTTTGTCTCGTATCGCAATTTATAGGAGTTGATGCCGGTACGTATTAACTGATCGGGCTTGTTGCAGAGATACCAGTCTATCAGCGTGTCACAGAGTAATTGGTATGCTTCTAACAAGAATGCACCTGAACCACATGCAATATCAGCGCACTTAACGGAGAGTAATTGTGTTTCATCCATTTGTGCAAGTGGCTCTTGCATAGATTGTCTTAGGATCTCCTTTACAATAAATGTCGGTGTGGTGACAATATCTCTATCTGCATTTACAGGTTTATTGACAAGAACTAACCCGTTGCCGTCTTTCGCTAACTTTTTCGAAATGAAGATTTCATATATACGTCCCAATATGTCAGATGACAAAACAGCAAAGGAGTAAGGACTTTCGGGGAAGTATAATTGTCGGATAATCGTCCAAAAAGATGAACTTACATTGCCGATGAATTCATCGGATAGTTTTTGCTCGAATAATCCTGAGTTGTATCGCCTATCTGCCTCGCGGAATTTCTCAACGAGTTCCAAATGGCTCTGTGTGTTGGCTATTTGAAGCAAACGCTGATAGACTTCTATATTCCTGTCTTCACAAACACGCAAGAACAAGATCTTGTTGATATAACTCTGAACAATATCGCCCAGTTCTTCCATATCAACATCCGGCATATGCGCATATATCTCTTTACCTAAGAGAAGTCTCCACTCATTGATCTGCTGTAGGAATAATTTGTCAACGGGAATATAGTCCACCGTCTGTACGATATGGCTCCATTGCTCATCAAATGAACCGGAATAAACTGCCTCTCTGCTCAAAAGAGCATACAACTCATCAGCAGCATCCACATAATCCGTATAATGATAGTGCTTGACTTGTGCAGTTAGATTCGTATCGGTATCTTTGACCGCTGTTGATGTGTTGTATATGTATAGGTCTTCAAAGTTGGATAGAACGGATATTTTCAAACCTGCCGTAAAACCATATCTACGCACTTGCTTGGCAGGCTCATTGTCTTCATTAATATGAACATGCGGTTTCTTCGCTTCCAAAAAGAATTTGCGTTCTCCGTATAGTCTGAAAGTATAATCCGGTTTTTTGCTATGAGTATTGGCATCTGCGCGCAAAGCTTCTTCTAACAGGACTTCGCGTTCCGCGGTACTTTTACCTGCTGCATTGATAATATCCCATCCTAACGCCGTAAACAATGGGTCAAGGAACTCTTGACGCAGCATGGTTTCATTAAATCGAGCAGAACGATAGTATTCTCTATTTTGCTCATATTTGTCCACTAATGTACGAATCTTATCTTTCATCATCATAATTTTACTCTTTTAACCCAACGGTTTTTTTTCACGCTGCAAAATTACTACAACAAAGTGCTATAAGTTGTCACTATCTATAGAAAAATGCATAATTAGTTATTTTTTTTGAGTAAATGTAATTTCAATTTGTCAAATCGGGGATAGTTTTATTTTAGCTCACAAAGATACGAAAAATTTTTGAAATTTCCAAATTTTTCGGGAAAAAAGTTGCGGGAAGGTGGCAAAAAGTGAAAGATTGCAGAAAAATGCAAAAATATTCAACGAATATTTGCAAATGTGAAAAATTTTTATTATCTTTGTAGGCTGAATCAAAAATAAGAAGTACGAAATAGGTTCACAAACTATACAGGTTCACTAAATAAAGCAAACAAAACAAACGCAAACATATGGAAATAAGTGTTGTGCGCAAAGTATGCCGGAATCGCCGATCAGGAAGTTGCCGGAATAATATACATATATGACCCCGATAAGAACATTCATAGCAGAACATCCGAAGCCGACAATCGTGTCGGTGGCTGTGGCCGTGTTGGTGCTGGTGATAGTGCTGACCAAGGATTGTAGCGGTAATGAGGCGGTAGTTGTGCCGCAAGAGAAAGAGGAGGAGATAGCCGAGACGAACCGTGTGTCGTACCCCGGCAGGACGTTCGACTACCGCGTGAAGTTCAACGACCAGCAAGCCAAGCAGCATGCAGTAGCCAGCAAGATCGGGCTGCCGCATCCGCCGAAGGATCATGCTGACGCGGCAAGCATGCGCAGCAAGTTGGTGGAGGTAACCACTTGCGATAACTACATCGTGGACGAGCTGACCCACTCCGAGCCTTACCTCATCCCCTCCGCCAAGAAGGAGCTGGATGCCATAGGCGAGGAGTGGGCGGATATACTCCGACGCAACGGGCTGCCGCATTACCGCTTCTACGTCACATCGGTGCTACGCACGCAAGAGAACATCAAGTACCTGCAGCGCAGCGGAAACATCAACTCGGTGAGTCAGAGCTGCCACTGCTACGGCACGACCTTCGACTTGGCGTACATGCGCTACGACAAGGTGACGCGCTCGTGCGACTATGTGCATCAGGATAACCTGAAACTGGTGCTTGGGCAGGTGCTGCTCAACCACCAGCGCGCGGGGAAGATATATGTGAAGTACGAAGCCAAGCAGAGCTGCTTTCACGTAACGGTGAGGAAGTGAAAGACGAAAGACGAAAGACAAAAGTGAAAGGTGAAGTTAAGACAATCGAAGTGGTGGCGGCGGTGATCTTTGATGACCGCGGGCGCATCTTTGCCACCCAGCGCGGCTACGGCGAGTGGAAAGACTGGTGGGAGTTTCCGGGCGGAAAGATCGAACCCGGTGAGAGTAGGGAGCAGGCACTCCGCCGCGAGATTCGCGAGGAGCTTGCCACCGAAATCGAGGTCGGCGAACTGCTGCGAACCATCGATTACGACTACCCCAAGTTCCATCTCACCATGCATTGTTTCCGCTGCACCTTGCCAAGCGGGCACCTGTTGCTAAAGGAGCACGAGGCTGCCGAATGGCTGCTGCCGCAACAACTGCACTCGGTCCGTTGGCTTCCCGCCGACGAGGAGATCATTAACGAACTAAGCAAAACAAAACATACAAACTTATGAAACGATTATTTACAATTATGGTAGCCGTAGCGCTGTGCACGGCTGCAATGGTAGCCGAGACCGTGAAGATCAACGGCTTGTACTACTCCTTAGGTTCAACAACTGCAACGGTGCTTAGCGACCAGAGTTCGGATAAGTCCGCTTATAAGAACCTGACTACGGTGACTATCCCCGCATCGGTACCGTACAACAACTACAACTACACGGTGACGACGATCGGGTCGGATGCTTTCGAGAGCTGCACGAACCTGCAGTCCGTAACGCTGCCGACCACAATCACTACTATCAACAGCGATGCGTTCTACGGCTGCTCCAAGCTCGGCAGCGTGAACCTGCCGGAAGGCATCACCACCATCGGTGGTTATGCGTTTAACAACTGCAACCTCACATCGGTGACTATCCCGAGTACGGTGACTTCGATAGGCACTAAAGCTTTCGTAAGCAACCCGCTGACCACGGTAGTGTGGAACCCTGTAAACTGCAGCACCGGCTCGGACGATAGCGCACCGTTCTACAGCACCAACTCGCAGATCACCTCGTTCACCTTTGGCGACCAGGTTGAGGTCGTGCCGGCATATCTGTGCAAATACATGAGCCGCCTGGATACGGTCGTGCTGCCGCCATCGGTATACAGACTCGGGCAGTATGCGTTTATGTACTGCACCTCGCTTAAGTCAATCAACCTGCCGGTGACGCAGCAGACACTGCCCGTCAGTTTCTTTGAAGGCTGTACGTCGCTGGAGTCCATCGAACTGCCGGCGACCTTGACTACCATCAGTACGGATGCATTCTACGGCTGTTCCAAACTGGCGAATGTAACCCTGCACGAAGGTATAACAACCATCATGGCACGTGCATTCTACAACTGCAAACTCGCGTCAATCACAATCCCGAGTACAGTATCAAGCATTGGAAACGGGGCGTTCAAGAGCAATCCGACCACTTCGGTGACGTGGCTGCCTAAGACCTGCTCAATCGGAACGGGAGAAGATTCACCGTTCTATAGCACGAGTTCGAAGATCACGTCGTTTGTCTTAAGCGACAGTGTGAAGAGTATTCCCGGCTATCTGTGCTATAAGATGAATAAGTTGGAGAACATCGTACTGCCTGAGCAACTGACGACCATCGGTCAGTACGCTTTTAACGGTTGCTCCCTGCTCCGGGACGTAACGATCCCGGCATCGGTTAGTTCTATCGGTACATATGCCTTCGCGTTCTGTACATCCATCAAGCATTTTGTGTTCCCTGCCGGTATCAAGACCTTGGCTACCAGTGTGCTGGAGGGTTCAACGGGTCTGGAAGAAGTGGTTATCCCGGCTTCGGTCACGACCATCAACCAGGATGCGTTCTATAACTGCTCCAAACTGATGGCTATTCGCAACTACGCCTACACACCGCAGACGATCACGGAGCGTGCGCTCTACAACGTTAACAAACACACCTGTATCCTCTATGTGCCGATGGATTATATCGATCTGTACCGGGCTAAATCCGTTTGGTGCGATTTCGATAATATCATCGGTGTGGCTACCGACCTGCAGTTCGAGGATCAGATCATTAACATGACCTATCTCAAGCAAGATAGCTCGCTGTATTACATGGAGTCGCAGACCTGGGCAGTGCCTCACGAGCCGCGTGTCGAAGGCTTTACCTTCGTCGGCTGGCAGGTAAAGCAAGGTATGCTTTCTGACGGCATCGTGCTGCAGGCTGTATATACCGCCGATCAGGCTACCGGTGCACCGGAATACTACATCAACCCCGCCAACCCCACGCAGAAACTGATCCGCAACGGCAATGTATATATCTTGCAAGACGGCAAGACATACTCCGTAACCGGCATCCGTACGGAGTAAGCCTGGCACGATAATTGTACCTGGATAGAAAACGATAGTTGAACGCTCAATACACATGCCCTATGAAACGATTCTATACCTGTATATTGGCGCTGATAGCTTGCGTTTCTATTCAAGCGCAGTACGTTGTGTCCGACAAATATATGCTGTGGTTTGAGGACACCGGCCATGAGTTGACGACCCGCAAATCCGTTGACTGCACCGACAATTACCAGGATCTGTGGAACGGCTGTATGGTGAAGACTTCCGGTCAGAGGATATACATCTACCGTAACAACAGTTCGATCCTCTACGGCGACCAGATCAACCTGTTGTACAACGGTTATTACCGTGTCCGCCGCGGCAACACCTGGTATCTTGCCGACGAGGACGGCGACTTGGTAAGCGGCATTTACGGCAAGGAGATCTATTACTATCCCTTCGGCTATATAACGGTTCAGCGCAGTTCCGGCTATTGGGATATTTTCCATTGTTCCGGACGAAAGGTGGATTGCTATTCCGTTGAAGATCCTTATATATTCTGGAACGGCTGTTTCCTGATCAAACAAGGCAAGTACTGGTACGCCGTGGACGCTGACGGCAATAAGCTCGATGGCGTATATGGCGATCAAGTCTCACTCCTCAATAACGGCAGTTGGAAATGTGTCCGCGGCTCGTACGTGAGCTATGTTGATTAGCCATATGTGATGAAGGACGATATATTAACTTGAAATACAGGGAACAATGAAAAGAAATATATTTGTGGCATTCGTATGCCTGATGACATTTACGATTTATGCCCGGGCAAAGCCTCAACAGCAATCCACCGAACCTGTCCTTCCATCTATTCCTGATGGCTATGTGGACTTGGGACTACCAAGCGGTACACTATGGAAAGACAAGAACGAATCCGGCTACTATTCGTATGATCAGGCAGTGTCGCAATTCGGAAGCAGTCTTCCTTCGCAAGGGCAATGGGAAGAGTTACGGAGTGTCTGCGTATGGACTTGGAAAGGAAACGGCTATAGAGTTGTAGGTCCAAATGGGGCTTCGATTTTTCTGCCTGCTGCGGGCTTTCGCTATTGCAATGAAACTGTCCACGATATCGGAACCTACGGCATCTATTGGTCTTCTACGCCTGATGGTTCGGAGAAAGCGTGGTACCTGCGCTTCGATTCGGGCGAGGTGGACACGTACAGCTACGATCGTTGCTTCGGGCGATCCGTTCGTCTGGTTCAATGATTTTGCACAGAAAAGAGCACTCGTGGGAGTGCTCTTCTGTTTATTCATGCCTTGTAGCATGTCGGTTTATGAGATCGCAATCTGCCTACCTGTCTTGCCTTCCTCGCGTTTGATCTTCGGCAACTCGATGGTTAGGATACCATCTTCGACCTTAGCGGCGATCTTTGCCTCATCGACGTTGTCCGGCAAGGTGTACTTCTGTTCGAAGTTGGTGTAAGCAAACTCGCGACGCAGGTAGTGCGAATGTTTGTCTTCCTCCTTGTGCTCGAACTTGTTCTCGATGGCGACGCACAGGTTGTGCTCTTCATCGACATGTACGCGGCAGTACTCTTTCTTTACGCCCGGTGCAGCCAACTCAACGATGTAAGCATTTTCGGTTTCTTTCACGTTGACAGACGGTGCCACATTGTTTGCTGTGTTCAGCATGTCGTTGTTCAGGAACTCATCGAATACGCTGGGGAACCATCCGTTTGTCGGCAGCCAACTGTTTCTACGATAAATTGCAGGTTTCATAATCAATCCTCCTAATTTTATGGGCTCTTCCAAAAACTCCCCGTTTTCAGCTTCACCCGAAGTTAAACATATTGTTTAACGTAGTTTGCGTAGGGTACGTTGTTGGCGTATTTTGCGTAGTTGCGTTTCACCCATATAGGTGCAATTTCTATGCCACAGCTGTTTTCCCGCTTTAATGTGCCCGTGTTGTGCCAATTTGTCCATTTCGAGTGCCAATATGTCCACATTTGTGCCAAAATGTCCAGTTATTAAATGAATTTTTTGCTTAGAATGTAGCATCCGCATCCTTTTCCACTTTTCCAAACAGAAGGCTTTAAGCCTTTTTCGATAAGATGTTTGTCGATCTTTTCTTTGAGGATATCAACTCTTGATATGGATTGTTTCTGCAGTATCATATTTTAGTGAGATTTAGAAATTGTTCTACGGTTATACCATATAAATCGCAATACTTCTTTAGTTCCTCTTGCGTATAAGAGGAGCCGATGAGTTCGCGAATGCACATGGCTTTGTGTTTGATGGCTGTGTCCAGATCAATCGTGAAATCTTCAATATATTCTGGTTGCATACTATAATGGTTTATCATCTGGAATACAATGGTCGTAGAAAGATAGCTCTGAACACGCCTTTTGTGCATATTTGGAGATTGTCAAGTCGTTAATAGGAGAAATCCAATACATAATAACGGTAATACAAAATTCGTCTTTTCGTGCCGTAAAAGTGTACCTATAAGGGCAAATACGACGATTATCATTCTTATAATTTAGCACATAAACGATTCCTTTTTCACGATTTTCAGCATTTTGCGCTTCTTCTTCAATTTCTTCGGTTAAGATTACGTCTGGCGTATAATGCCGGCTGCTGTCATCGAAAGTCACATTGAAAGATGTAAGAAAAGCATCCGTGTCCTTGAAATGAATTGTCGGATAACTGTTATCAAGGGAATTCAATTTGCTGTTTTCCGGTATAATCTGTTTTGGGATATCACACAGGTATCTATATAAATAATTGCAAAGTGATTCAACGAATTCATAATTCTCAAAGAATGAAAGTTGATTTTTTGATAACGTATTAAATATAGCATCAACCATTTGACGAAAAGAAAGGTGTGTAAAATCATAATCATTCAAGCACCAGTAAAAGGCGTCTAATAATGCATCCCAGTCGCTATCCTCTAAAGGTTTACCATAGCCATATTCAATCACCTCACGAAAGATATCATCGTCAAAGGCATCTGCTGTGAAAGGATTAAACGGATGACGTTTGGACGGTTTGAAATAATTGGCGTTCTGATAATACTTATCCACGGTATTCCAAGTAGCACAATGAAGTCCGCCTCCTAAACGCGTGAGTGTCTGCACATACTTAATCGGATAAACAATGCAGTTGGGAAATGCCTCTTGAATGCGTTTCAATGCCAGTTCGTCGGTTGGCTTGCCAAGTTGAGCCATAAAAATCTTATTGCCTACGCGCAGAAAATTGAGGTATTCCCAACTTAAGTCTGTAATGAGTGAGCCATTGTCAGCGATAGCCATCATTCCGTCCACATGGCCGTAGATGTCAGACTTGTCCCAATGCACAAATTGAATAGAGCGCGCGTTGAGAATTTGCTTTAGGTTGTTGATGAGTTCCTGGCGTGGAATGTGTGCATTTTCAAGGAATACTTTGTCCGTCATATATACACGACCACGTTTGTCTGTGAGAATATTTCCGCCGTCCACAACTATATTGTGATGAAAAGGAGTTATTCCCATTTCATCCAAGATATACGCGATGTTGGGTTTATATTTGGCATAACGCGGCGCACGCAAGTAATCCGGATTATACTCCAGTTGCTCTATACTGCCGTTTTTGTCAATAGTAATTGGCATGTAGTCACGCGCCCAAAGATGCGTTTTGTCATGCGTGAAAGGAATTTCCTGATACTTAACATGAGCCAACTCAAATGCTTCGGTTAGGCTTTTGTACAAACTCGGGAAATGGAGTCGAAGTGCCATCGGTATGAATACTAAATCAGTTTGCGAATCGTGTAACATAATCTTTGCAATTTAATTGTTAATAAATTTGTAATTAAGTTTACGATGCAAAGGTATATCTTTTTTCGCGCAATTCCCAATATTTTCCGCTAAAGTTCGTTAAAAGTTCAGGAGAAGATATCATGCATAAAAAAAGAGGACTATGTCCTCTTAGATGATTTATTTAATTTTAAGATTTCCTTTATAATCCCATGGATATGCTCTATAATCTTTGTGTTCTTTCCAAAGTTCTTTTGGAATACAATATCTGAAATTTTGTTTTTCTGATATATTATGACGTGGGATAGAGATAGGATCTATTTTTGTCTCTCTTGGATAGTACTCAAGCATAGGTACTTCGTTATTTTCTCCTAATGCATCAAATTGAAATAACTTTGCTCTTGTTTTTATTGGACCATAGAAAAATTTTTCCTCACATTCTATCGAACGAAGGAGTATTCCTCCGTATGAATTTTCATCGCTTTTGAAAGTAAGGTCTACACCAAAATCATGATTGAACCATTCTCCAGCCTCTGTTATGCGTTCGTATGTAATATTAGCAGTGTCGGTTAAGTTATAATAAAACTCTATCTCGACCATGCGATATAACTTATCTCCTTTTCGTATGACAAAATTGTTAAGCAGATTAAATGCTATTTCTTCAAATTTGTTAGTTGGATTCTCTAAACTCCTACGCAATTCGTTGATTTTATCTATTCTAACTTTTGAGTTATTTGATTGAGAAACGGCATATGTTTCTTTTTGTGTTTCCATATTGCTTAATTTTATTTGTGGAATATAGCGGACTCGAAATGAGATAAGCTAATACCCCAAGTTAATTAAATAGATACCGTGAACGGATCTACATACTTCACTTTACCATTCTCGCTACAAACGAGCGGTTGGTTGTCGCGACGGTGTTGCTCAACAACCTTACGGTAGGACTCTTGTAGTCCGTTACTTAACAATTCATCTAATTCTCGTTCGCTCATATACAATTAATTAGTTTGTTCCACATCTGTTGATCATATATATACATCTGATTTGTTGCTTTGCTATTTTTCGCAACAAAAATCGGATCTCCATGTTCATTGTTAAATATACGTGTGTTGTCACATATCGGGATATACAAGTTCAGTAAGTTATAGATGCCGCGCTTGAAGCGACGACGGATATCTTCTTCGGGGATGTTATGCCCACCGTTACTTACCCGCTGTGCTACACGAGCTATCGCTTGCTCCTCATTCTCCAAAAAGAAAAAGATCAAGTGCACCTTATATCCTAACGCTTGCGCGCGGCGCACGAGTCGCACGTGCGAACGCGTAGCAAGTGTCGTTTCGATAGCAAAATCTACACGTTGCGGCAACAATTCCTCTATGCGCTGCAACATGATACGACCGGCTTGAATAGATACCGCTTCCGGAGCAAAAGGCGACAAGCCGCGCGCTATCTCATCCGCATTCACAAAGTTCGGGCAATGCAACACCTGGGGCAGCAAGTTGTACGAGGCAGTTGTCTTACCTGCACCGTTCGGTCCGGAAATAATATATAAATTAGGCTGCTGCATATATTGCCGTTAGTCTTAGCACATTTTGCGACTGCAAAATTACAAAAAATAATCCACATTTCCAAATTTCCGAAAGGATTTTCTTCGAAAAATTAAGTTTTGCAAGAAAAATTGCATAATTTTCCCGAAAAGAACACCGAAAACTTGCAAATATCAGATTTTTTTAGTAACTTTGCATCAAATAACTAAGCAACCATGAAACGCGTAATTGGAATAGGAGAAACGGTTCTGGATATCTTGTTCAAGAACGACCAGCCGCAAAAAGCCGTGCCGGGAGGCTCAACCTTCAACAGTATCGTCTCACTCGGTCGTGCCGGTGTGCCGTGCGCCATGATCACCCAAACCGGTAGTGACCATATCGGCGATATGATCTGCGACTTTCTGCGCAAGAACGGTGTTTCCGACGAGTTCGTTTGCCGCAAGCCGAACACCAAATCGCATATCACCCTCGCTTTCCTCAACGAGCACAACGACGCGCAGTACGAGTTCTACAAGGATCATGCGACAGCCATCCTGGACAACCAACTGCCGCACATCACAGCTGATGATATCATTCTTTTCGGCTCGTTCTTTGCCATCAATCCCGTGATTCGTCCTGTCACGCGCAAGCTCTTAACAGAAGCCCACGATGCCGGAGCGTGGCTCTATTATGATGTCAATTTCCGCAAGAACCATATAGCCGACCTGCCAAACATCTTACCGAACATCGAAGAGAACATGCGCCTTGCGTCTGTCGTGCGCGGTTCGATGGAGGACTTCGACTATCTGTTTGGCTTGCAAGACCCCGACGCTATTTATGAGCGGGTAGGGCAGTATTGCCCTACGCTTATCCTCACCAACGGAGCACGATCGATTCACATTTTTGAAAGGGACAAAGTGACTAAGTACCAAGTACCAAAGATCGACACAGTCAGCACCGTTGGAGCCGGAGATAACTTCAATGCCGGTTACATCTACGCCAAGCTCCGTGGCATCAACGACCAACCCTCCCGCATAGCTATGGCGCAACGCTGGAGTCAGGACGTTTGCCGTCAACTCGGCAATAACATCAGCGATGCACTGGTAAAACAACTTAAGAAAGAGCAATTGCAAAGAGCGAACCAATAGGAATAAGTGTGTATTTTGAGCAGAGAAACACGGAATAAGTGTATTATTTTGGTATGTAAAAATAGGAATAAGTGTATATTTTGAGCGGAAAAATACGGAATAAGTGTGAAAAATTTGCATATTTTAAATAATTTTATTATCTTTGTGGCGTCTAAATGAGAGAATTATATGTTACAGCGTAAGTTTTCATCCGTGATTGAGCATTATCTTACGGAAGATACCGACAAGATTCTTCTTGTCAATGGTGCCCGACAGATAGGTAAATCTTATCTGATTCGTTATGTTGGGAATAAAGTTTTCAAGAATTTTGTAGAGATCAACCTGCAAGAAGACAAGGAAAACCTCGCAGTATTTGCGAATGTTCGGAGTACGCAAGATATGTATTTGCAAATAGCTGCAATGACCAGCAAACGCCTTGGAGACAAATCCGATACGTTGATTTTCCTGGATGAGATACAGGCTTATCCACATCTGCTTACAATGCTTAAGTTCCTACGCGAAGATGGACAATACCATTTCATCGCATCAGGGTCACAACTGGGTATTGCCCTACATGAGACTCCTTCCGTACCGATAGGAAGCATTGCTATTGAGACGATGTACCCTTTGGATTTTGAGGAGTTCCTATGGGCTAACGGAGTAACACAAGCGCCGATTGATGATATAAAGCAGCATTTCCTTGATGGAAAGCCATTGCCTGAAGGATTGCACCGATATCTGCTGCAACTGTTCAAGTTGTACCTGCTGGTAGGCGGATTGCCAGAGGCTATCAACAAGTTCTTGCCGGCTCGGAATATCCGAGAAGTAAGAAAAGTGCACCAATTCATCCATGAACTATATCGAACAGACGCATCGAAATACGACGAGGAGCGTAAACTGAAGATCCGCCGCATATACGACATGCTACCCAGCCAACTGGAGAACAAGAAGAAGCGTATCGTATATCAGAACATTGAAGATAAGAAGGGCAAACGTTTTACGGATTACCAAGACGAGTTCGAATACCTGATTGAATCCGGCATTGCATTGGATGTGAAGGCAGTCAGCCAACCTAAATATCCGCTGATTGAATCGAGTTCAAAGAACCTGATGAAACTCTATCTCAACGATGTAGGTTTGCTTACAAGTCTGCTCTATGGATTGAACATCAATGCAGTCCTCAACGACGAACGCAGCATAAACTTAGGCTCTGTATATGAGTCGGTGGTTGCTCAGGAACTACGCGCACACGGATACGACCTATATTACTATGACAACAAAAAGAAAGGCGAGGTTGATTACCTCATCAATGACACAGATACGGTACAAGTGCTGCCTATCGAAGTGAAATCCGGAAAAGATTATAAGGAACATAGTGCCCTGACAAATTTCTTGGATGATAACGAGTATAATATACATCAAGCTATTGTGCTCTCTAACGAACAAGAAGTATATCAAGAGAATGGTATCCGTTATATGCCTATTTATTACGTTATGTTCCTTCAGCAATCACCTTCCAATGATGTAATCCTTCCCACGTTGGAAATACCGGCTGAAATGAGATAATATATCATTGCGCCAAAACCTCAAAGACAATAGACTATATGACCAAACAAGAGACATATCAAACCCTGCTGCTACAGATTGAAGCGCTGGTAGCCGGAGAGACGGACATGATAGCCAACATGGCGAACGTCGCGGCTGTGCTCCACGAGACGTTCGGTTTTTGGTGGACGGGATTCTATCGCGCTGAGGGGCAGCAACTCGTCTTAGGTCCGTTCCAAGGCCCGATAGCATGCACGCGTATCCCCTTTGGTCGCGGTGTATGTGGCACAGCTTGGCAACGCACCGAAACGGTCATCGTCCCCAACGTCCATGAGTTTGCCGGACATATAGCGTGTTCCTCAGCTTCCAATAGCGAGATCGTTGTTCCGATTTTGCATGACGGAATAGTGGTAGCAGTCCTGGATATCGACAGCACCGATTTCAACACCTTCGATGCAATTGACCAACACTACCTGGAACAAATTGCCGGGATGCTATAGCATTTTTGCACTTAAAATCTCGCATTTTGCAAAAAAAAAGTAAAAAATATTGCAAAAAATAACGATAATGTTTGCATATATGCGCAAAAAGTTGTATCTTTGCGCAAAATTTCGAACATTAAGACGAAAAAGCAATGAAAAGAGAACTGTTACCAAAACATAAACGGATGCTATCGCAACTGGGTGAGCAGATACGGATGGCTCGGTTGCGTCGTGATCTGTCGTCCGAGCAAGTGGCTGAGCGTGCCGGGATAGCGCGTAACACACTGATCAAGATCGAAAACGGAGATGAAGGTGTGGCTATCGGTTCGTACTTCCGGGTGCTGATTGTGCTGGGGCTGGAGGAGGATCTGCTGACAATAGCAAGCGATGATGTGCTGGGACGTAAGTTGCAAGATGCGGGACTGAAAGTGCAGAAACGTGCCACCAAACAGCCACAAGGATGAAGACTATTTATGTATATTGGGACGATGCGCAGACGGTGAGTCCGATGCCAGTGGGCCGACTGTATGCAGATGCGATTCGAGGGAAAGAGGTGTTCTCGTTCGAGTTTGATGCGTCGTGGCTGAAGCTGAGCGTTTGTCGTCATCTGGATCCGGATCTGCAGTTGTTCAGCGGCCCCCAATACGTGTCGGACAAGAAGCCGAACTTTGGTGTGTTTACCGATTCGTGTCCGGATAGATGGGGCCGGGTGCTGATGGAGCGTAGGGAGTCCATTCGTGCCAAAGCGGAAGGACAAGGCAGAAAACCGTTGATGGAGAGTGATTTTCTGCTGGGAGTGCATGACGAGACGCGTATTGGTGCGCTGCGGTTCAAGACAGCAGAAGATGGGGCGTTCTTGGATGATGAGCCGGATTATGCGGCGCCTCCGTTGGCATCGTTGCGGGAGTTACAAGAGGCGAGTTGGCACTTGGAATCCGATGATGATGCGGATGTGCGGAGATGGTTGCAGATCCTGCTGGCTCCGGGTTCGTCGTTAGGTGGAGCTCGTCCGAAAGCGAACATCCGCAAGCCGGACGGTTCGCTATGGATAGCTAAGTTCCCGAGCCGTAACGACAGGACGGACGTGGGAGCATGGGAAGCAGTGGCGATGACATTGGCTGAGCGATGCAAGGTAACAGTGGCGCCATTCGAGATAGTGCGGTATGGACAGTATGCGACGTTCATGACGCGACGTTTTGACAGGAACGCGGAAGGGAAGCGAGTGCATTTCACGTCAGCGATGTCGATGTTGGGCTATGCGGACGGACAGACGGACGGTTGTTCGTACCTGGAGATAGCGGAATGGATAAGCCGTTACAGCGCACAAGTGACAGTGGATCTGGCGCAGATGTGGCGTAGGATCGTGTTTAATATCGCGATAAGCAACTGCGACGACCATTTGCGTAATCATGGGTTTCTGCTGACGAAGCAGGGTTGGCGATTGTCACCGGCTTATGACTTGAATCCGTCGTATTACAGGGGAGGACTGAGTCTGAACATCACGGAGGCTGATAATGCGCTGGATATGGATTTGGCGCGGGAGGTGGCACCGTTCTTTGGCGTGCCGGAGAAGGATGCGGAGGCGATAATCGGTGAGGTGCGCGACGCGGTGAGCGGTTGGCGACGTGTGGCGAGTAAGCTGGGCATTTCGCGTGAGGAGCAGGAGATGATGGCAGGGGCGTTTGGGGAGTGAGTGTAGTCATTTTCTCAAAGAATTTGGGTTATTTCACACCTCTTTGCACTTAAAATCTCGCATTTTGAGTGCAAAATTCAAAAAAATCTTACTTTTCTGCATATTCATTTGCAAATATCAAATTTTTTTTGTATCTTTGCAAACAAAATTGAAAACAAAACTTATTATGCCAGAGATTAGTTCTCTAAAGGTAACGAATGCTGATTATGTCCGCGACCATGTGTTGCGTCTGTCATTTAATGATGGCACAACTAAACTTGTGGACTTTTGGCCTTTAGCACAAAAAGGTATTTGCACCAAGTTGCAGAATTTGGATTATTTCCGCAACTATACCTTAGACCCTTTCACTGTGGATTGGTCTAATGAAATTGGCTTTGCTCCTGAATATCTTCACGAAATAGGAGTGGCCTCATAACATCGTCCTTCCGACCGAATCGGAATAGTCAGGTCTTAGACGATAAAATGGACACAAAAACTAAAACAAAACAAACACCAATATGTCAGTACAAGAGATTCATCAGAGAGAGAGACAGTATCTTCTTGAGCAGACAATGAAACCGATTGACTACCAATGGGAGATTCAACACCATCGTCAAATGCACGAAGCCTACGAGCGCAGCTTGCAGGTTTAGATCGTGTTGAGCAACATGCAGTGGCTTACCAATGGGCTGTAGTTCATGGTAAACTCATTGACTTGCTTGGTGACTATGCCAAGCAAAGGGGTTTGCTTATCTTCCAAAGCGGTAACGAATGTGAGAATTGGATAGACCCTGTGCTGAATATTGTGTACAAGATGAATATGCTTGTACATGTGGGTGAAGATATAGCAAAGTTGTTTGATAGAATAGAGTGGTTTAATCAACTGTTTCCGGCTGCACCATTACAGTTTATCGGGTTTCAGGCAATGAGTTCATCAAATGTCTATCCCATTTTTGTACAACAACTTGTTTCGTCAGCGCGTTTTGCCACAAAGGAAGAGATAGTTGAATATATGGAATCTCTTGGCTTTTCCCCGACAAACAAAGATGGAGAATTTGAAAACGATGCATTCATTGTCTCGGATCTAAAGCCTAAAAATGTTATGTGCTCATCATCAACAGGGAATATAATAGTGATAGATGCAGAGATAGATAAAAAGCAATAATTATAACTCTCACCGAGGCTAAATCTCGGTGCGTCCTTCCGAACAAATCGGAATAGTCAGGTCTTAGACGATAAATCGGACAAATAGCGCATAGCGCTGCGCTACATATTGAAATATAGCATTTAGCTAAGAACTTGGGAACTCGAAAACTGGACACTTTTGAGATTTCAAAACCAAGAACAAGGCTTTTGCTCGCGTATATACGTGAGCCTTGTTCTGTAGATGTTTGGTTTTGAAAGGTAGTCCAGAATCCTCGAGTCCCAGATTGAAGCAAGCAAGCCTCACGTTTTTCGTGTATATATGTGGATTATTAATCTCAAAACATAAATGCTTATGAAAAGAAAACTAATCATTCTTTCTTTGCTATTCGTTGCGATAGCGACAATGGCAGAAACGTCACTTATCATCAAGCCGTTAACCGGTCAGGAGCAAGCCAATGCTTTTGCCCAAATTGGTTATGTCAAAGTGGCGCAAGATTCCTTGTTTGTATTTTCGCATAGCGATTTCTTGTTATCAAAGATTGCTATTAATGATGTTCGTTATATCCGTTATGGCGAGCCAAACGAAGCCACAAGCATTGAAGATGTACAAGCAGCTACTACGTGCCGTGTATATCCGAATCCGACACAGGATATGCTGATAATTGACAATGCCAACTGCGAAAAGGCATATATCTTTGATCTCAATGGTCGCTTATTGCAAACAACTCCAATTAGCGGAGAGCACACCTCTATCAATGTGACAAGTCTTCCGCAAGGCGATTATTTGTTACTGCTAAACAATCAAACAGTTAAATTCATTAAACAATAACAATCATGAAAAAGTTTTTCTTAACTCTTGCCGTTATGGTAATGGCAATCTGTGCAAGTGCACAAAAAAACCAGTATTTCTGGTATCAAGGTCATTTGATGATGGGCAATCCGATTGCTCAAATCGACAGTGTAACCTTCGGCGAGGAGGATACCGATTCCATCTTAGTTTACCTTCCACGTACAATCATCAAAACAGTGGAGGTGCATGACACGGTATATATCACGATTCACGACACCATTTGCCCCGACGCCATCTCAGAAGGAGCGTTAAATGGAGAGTTCTCTGTAAGTGCGACCAAGAAAGTACGCTTCTCACAAGGTAATTTACAATTCAATGCTGCTTTAGGCACTCATCAATGTGCTGATGGAACGACCAAACAAGGAACATGGCGTTTTGCTGAAAACCAATATGATACAATTGGAAGAGCTAATACTTTAATCAGTAGTTCATACGAGGGTTGGATAGATCTCTTTGCATATGGAACAAGTGGTTGGAACAGCGGTGCAAATATGTATGAACCGTGGAGCCGCTCTTATTATCATGACAATTTTAATGTCGGAGGTAGTTCGAGTAACGACTTGACAGGGGTCTATGCCTATGCTGATTGGGGTGTTTATAATGCTATTTCGAATGGGGGAGACCAGCCTTCTCTTTGGCGCTGTCTTTCTAAGGAAGAAGCTGAATATCTGTTTTATAGCCGTCCTAATGCCAATAATCTATTTGGGTATGCAACGGTAAATAACGTGAAAGGCCTAATTATTCTTCCAGATAATTGGCAAGCTTCTAATAACATCTCGTTTACTCCTTTCACGAAAGATTTTGCAGCAAACATATTTTCTCTCTCAGAATGGGAGTTAATCTCATCACAAGTTGTTTTTCTGCCTTGCGCAAGCGTACTAGTGCTCACAAACAATTTTGGAGGGGATTCTCCAGATGAGGTGGCTGATGAAGGTTTTTACAGGTTATCAACTGCAGGGGATAGAACCTCATCAACATATCATATTAATATTCGCGTTGAAAATAACGACATAAATCTAGAACTAGTTGATAGCTATTATTGGAGATCTGACGGTATGAGTGTCCGACTTGTTCAAGATGTAAAATAAGATCAACATTATAGCATTATGGCACAGCCACTAAAAAGAGTTCGTGACATCATTGATGATTACGAATGGTTTATATTGCCAATTATTCGAAAAGAATTGGCGCAGTGTACTGACGAAGAAAAGTTTGTATATGGAGTTTCTACGCATTTCAACGATAAATTAGTTGGTTGCAATGGAATATTTGATGCTGTTGTAGAAGCTGATGAAGACAAATATGAATTGTCTCCAGAAAAGCCTGTAGATATTGCGGCTTATAATCTTCAGGATTTTTATAAACATTTGCATGGAGACGTTCAATATACAATTCCTCATCCGCACCAACAACGATGGCATAATAGGCTTGGATCTGTAATTACCGCATTGCAAGATGTAGAGATACAAAAATATCGTTTTACAAATTTTGAACATATATACGATGTTGTTCGTGCAATCTTCACGCTAAATAAACACCCCAAAGCGTTCTTGACTATATACGATACGGCTTTACGTATCGGGTATAATCATAAAGAACAGATTTTGCCGAGCAAATACGTGTATTTGTATGGCAATGATAAAATCGGATCTAAGGGTGGGGCAACAGCTCTTTATGGATCAACATGGGTAAAAAATCACCTTGATAAAGATTATCCTTATCGCATAGAGACAAGATTGTTCAATGAGGTAAAATTCCCAAATCTACCAAGTTGGGAGATTGAATCAATCCTTTGCATCTACGCAAATCAATTCACTTTTGATATGCCATACTAAAGAAAATCCCTTGTAAGAAAGTAGCCGTAACAAAACTGCGGCTACTTTTGTTTAGTATGTCTTTATTCCTTTATGGGGGAGAGGATTCGGCCGCACTTTTGGAGTTTAGCAGAATGGATGGGATTGTTTGTAGTCGTACTGGAGGGAGTTGAACTTCCATGACCAGGGAGTTTTGTAGGGTTTGCCGTTGGAGGCGATGTGGTGAGCGGCTTCGAATTCGGCTGCGAGTTGGGCTTTGGTTTCGGGAGTGCCGTAGTGCTCAGCCATATAAGAATTGGCAAAAGCGAAGGCGGCAGAGTTGTATTTCTGCTTGGGAGACTGATTCTTTTGGTATGTTTCTTCGCGAGTGCGGTAAAAAAGTTTGCCGTTGCGCATGTAGAAGTAACCGGAGTCTTTGCCATTGGTTTTGCCACGAACCTGCTCGAAAGCGGAAGCTGTTACTATTTGTGCCATACTATTTGATGGGTTAGAAAGTATATTATATATAAATATATAATATAGTATTTGTTGAACTGTTTTTAGCCATTTTTCGGGGCGAAAGTAGCCTGACAGAGGCTTGACGTTAGCCTTGACTGTCGGCTGACCGTCGGTTGACCGTCGGCTCACCGTCGGTGCGCCATGTTAAATGGATGCACAAAAGTACAGAAATATATTGAGATTTGCAACTATTTAGAGGGGAAAGTGGTGAATTGTGGGGGAAAATAAGAAATTAGATATGCGGAGTGAGCAAATACCACCTCAGCATAGCAGAATTTTCAAATCCGACAAATAATCCTTATTTCTTGCCAAATCGCTTGCAAATGTCGGAAATTTTTTGTACCTTTGCAAATAATTCTAAAACGCAAGCAATATGGCACAACACATTACCCCGGAATTTATCGAGAGTTTGCAGCCGAACGAGATCTTTGTGTTCGGCAGTAATCTGGCAGGAATGCATGGCGGAGGCGCGGCATATATGGCGCACACGCTGTTTGGCGCAGAGTGGGGCGTAGGCGTTGGGCGCACAGGTCAGTGTTACGCTATACCAACCATGCAAGGAGGCGTGGAAACTATTCGTCCGTACGTGGATGAGTTCATCGAATATGCCAAGCAACATCCCGAACTGCTCTTCCTCGTTACGCGTATCGGTTGCGGCATAGCAGGGTTCACCAACGAAGAGATAGCACCGCTGTTCCGTGCAGCGTTTGAGATGGAAAACGTTGCGCTGCCGGAAGGCTGGAGAAAACTATAAATGCTTAATATAATAAACGAAAAGCATATCTAAGACTATGTTACAAATTGGAGACAAAATGCCGGCATTCAGCGCGGCAGATGAGACGGGAAAGATCGTTACGAACAACGACCTGATCGGCAAACCTACAGTCATCTACTTCTACCCGAAGGATTCCACCCCGGGCTGCACGGCTGAGGCGTGCAATATCCGCGACAACTACCATGCTTTCCTTGCGCAGGGCTATCAGGTTTATGGCGTAAGCAAGGACAGCCAAGCCTCGCACATCAAGTTCAAGGAGAAATATGAGCTGCCTTTCCCGCTGCTGAGCGACCCGACAACCGCTATGCTGCAAGCCTTTGGCGCGTGGGGCGAAAAGAAAAACTACGGCAAAGTGACGATGGGCACGCTGCGCAAGACATTCATCTTCAATGCCGAAGGCGTGCTGGAGCGTATCATCGAGAAAGTTGACACCAAGAACCACACG
Organism: uncultured Bacteroidales bacterium; assembly: GCA_902798965.1. Lineage (GTDB taxonomy): Bacteria > Bacteroidota > Bacteroidia > Bacteroidales > Paludibacteraceae > Colicola. Next base: position 64,564 of record CADBYS010000001.1, read on the forward strand.
GCGCAGATCTTGTAACAAGCTATGAACTTCCGGACTTTTGGCAACGATAAAGCCCCGGCATTACTGCTCATTCCGGGCTTGGGGGTGTCGTACGAGATCTTCCTTCCGCTTATTCGGCTGACTGAGGAAAAGTTCCGCATCATAGCCGTGGAGGTGGACGGTTTCACTTTGGGCAAGCACAAGCGCTTCACCTCGGTGGATGATCAAGCCGCGCAGGTGATAGCCTATGTCCGCGAGCATCATGGCGGACACCTCACTTGCGCCTACGGCTTGTCGCTGGGTGGCAAGATCCTGTCGCGTATGCTGGAGCGCAACGAGCTGACAATCGAACACGCTATCCTGGATGCCGCGCCGTTGTTGCCCCTGCCGAACTGGCTCATCAACCCCTTGCGGTACTACCAAGCCGCTAATGTATGGACATGTTACCATTGGACGGGGTTCTGGAAGTTCGTCTTCCACTCCCACTACTTCGATGTGCTGCTTGACGAATGCCGCAAGACTTGGCCGTGGGGTGGCAAGCAAGCCGTGTTGGATGGCTACAAATCCGTCTATACAAGCAAGCTGGAGCACATTTCAGGAGCTGATATCCACTTCTGGTACGGCACGAAGGAAGCCTTTGCTGCCAAACCGCAAGTCAAACATCTGCTCACTATTTATCCCAACGCCCACGTTCAAGTCTTCCCCGGCATGAATCATGGTCAACTGCTCGTGGATCATCCCGACGAAGTCGCCAAGCGAATCGTGGCGATTACACTCAAAAATCATTCAGTTGCTATTCCATAATACTGCCTTAACATAAAAAAATAAAGATTTCCGGGAAAAAGTTGCGAAAAAATTTGCAAATGTCAATTTTTTTTTGTAACTTTGTCGCGGATTTGTCGCGGAATTTAATGTGCACAAAAATAAACAAAAACAAAAATAAACCCTTTTGAATGATTTTGATGCTTCGCATCTTCTGTAAATTGCTCCTAAAAAGTCCTCAAAAGTGAACTTTCAGTACTTTTTACGATCAATTTCCACAACTCTGAGAGTAAAATCATTCAAAAGCAATAAACATAAAAAACAAGTCCGTTGGAACTGTTAAAGAGTTATGGAAGATTTTAGAACATTGTGCCAAAAGAGGCGGTCGATACGTACGTTCACGTCGCAGGCTGTGGAACAGGAGAAGATAGATTATATCCTGCAGTGTGCGCTGATGTCGCCGTCGGGCAAGCGGCTTAACCCGTGGGAGTTCATCGTGATTCGCGATGAGCAGAAACTGCGCAAACTGTCAGGCTGCAAGACGTATGGCAGTCAGATGTTCAATACCGCTATGGCGGGCATCGTCGTGGCGCTGGACAAGAACCTGAGCGATACGTGGCAAGCCGATGGCGCGATAGCAGCCGAGCATATATTGTTGGCCGCCGCGGAGCAGGGCTTGGGTGCATGCTGGTGCCATATATATGGCCGCGACGAAAGTGAACAGATGGTAAGGGAGATGACGGGACTGCCCGAATCATTCGCCGTGCTGTGCGTGATAGCGCTGGGATACAAGAACGAGGAGCGCAAAGACTACAATTTGGAAAAACTATTATATAGCAAAATACACAACGAATCTTTTTAGTTTTGTTTTTTCTTGGCGCCTTTGTGTTTTCGGCTCGGTCATTATGTACCCCATAACTCCCTCACCGGAAGACGCAAATTCACTCAAGACAAATCCAAAACATAGAGCTAATTAACCGAACAAATGAAACCGATAATTGCAATAACAGCCGGAGATATTAACGGCGTGAGTTACGAGATCATACTGAAGACGATCTTCCACCCGCATATACTGGAGATCTGTACGCCGGTGTTGTACGGCAACGTGAGCATAGCCAAGCAGCATGCTGCCTTGCTGGATGAGGAGTTCCGTACGCCGCAGGGCGTGATAGTGTCCGATGCACGTAAGGTGCAAGAAGGCAAGGTGAATGTGATAACCTGCTATGGCGACGATACGCCGCTGAACATGGGTCACAGCACACAGGAAGCGGGTAAGGCCTCGCTCGCCAGTCTGAAACGTGCGTGCGCCGACCTGCAGCAAGGTTACGTACACGCCTTGGTAACCGCGCCGATCAACAAGGAGAACATCCAGGCTGATGATTTCCGATTCAGCGGTCACACCGAGTACCTGACGCACCTGTTCGGCGGCAAAGAGGAGTCGCTGATGATGATGGTATCGGATATGCTGAAGGTGGCATTGGTATGCAACCATGTGCCTATCAGCAAGGTGTCGGAGATGATCACCAAGGAGCGTATCATCAAGAAACTGACCATCCTGAATCAGGCACTCACGAACGACTTCTCCATACGCAAACCCCGCATAGCCGTGCTGGCGCTCAACCCGCACGCAGGTGACGGCGGACTGATAGGCACGGAAGAGCAAGAGATCATCAAGCCGGCTATCGTGGAGGCGAACAAACAGGGCATACAGGCGTTTGGTCCGTACAGCGCCGACGGATTTTTCGGCAGCGGACATTTTGCCCACTTCGATGCCATACTCGCCATGTACCACGATCAGGGACTGATCCCCTTCAAATCGATGGATATGAACGGCGTGAACTTCACCGCCGGGCTGAACATCATCCGTACATCGCCCGATCATGGCGTAGCGTACGACAGGGCAGGGAAGAACAGCGCCTCGCCGCTGAGCTTCCGCAACGCCCTGACGATGGCTATCGATCTGCTCGCACAACGCGCGCTGAACAAAGAGATAAACGCCAATCCGCTGCACATTCCCGAACCAGAAGAGACGGATTTCCGACCGGAGTACAGGAACTTTAGCGAACCCAAATCAACAGGCTACAAGCCTTCCTGATTTCTTTTGGCATATTTGCGATTTTTGCTCGGTCATTATGGTCCACATAACTCCCTTACAAGAAATCACAAATCTGCTCAAAACAAATTCAGGAACAGAAATATGAAATACTCAAAAAACAAAATAATGACAGCACAAGAAATACGTAAATCGTTTTTGGATTTTATGGCGAGCAAGGGACATGAGGTCGTTCCCTCTGCTCCGATGGTAATCAAGGATGACCCGACGCTGATGTTCACCAACGCGGGCATGAACCCGTGGAAAGGCATCATCCTGGGCAACGACCCGATCAAGTTCCCGCGCGTGGCTGACAGCCAGAAGTGTCTGCGCGTGAGCGGCAAGCATAATGACCTGGAGGAGGTAGGCCACGACACCTACCACCACACGATGTTCGAGATGCTCGGCAACTGGTCGTTTGGCGACTACTTCAAGCAGGGCGCTATCGACTTTGCGTGGGAGTACATCGTGGATGTACTGCACATCGACCCCAAGAACCTCTATGCTACCGTGTTCGAGGGCAGCAAGGAGGAAGGCTTAGGTCGTGACGACGAGGCAGCAGCCGTTTGGGCAAAGCACCTGCCGGCCGACCATATACTGAACGGCAACAAACACGACAACTTCTGGGAGATGGGCGATACAGGTCCGTGCGGTCCGTGCTCGGAGATCCATGTGGACAGCCGCTCGGAAGAGGAGAAAGCCAAGGTGCCCGGACGCGAACTGGTAAACAAAGACCACCCTCAGGTGATTGAGATATGGAACATCGTATTCATGCAGTTCAACCGCAAGGCTGACGGCTCGCTTGAGCCGCTCGCCAAGAAGGTGATCGACACCGGTATGGGATTTGAGCGCCTGGTGCGCACCATACAAGGTAAGCAGTCGAACTACGATACGGATGTGTTCCAACCGATGCTCCGCAAGATCGGCGAGCTGTGCCACTGCGAGTACGGCAAGGAAGAGAAGACCGACGTGGCTATGCGCGTGATTGCCGACCATATACGTACCATAGCGTTTGCCATCACGGACGGCCAGTTGCCGAGCAACGAGAAAGCCGGTTATGTGATCCGCCGTATATTGCGTCGCGCGGTGCGTTACGGCTACACGTTCCTGGATATGCGTGAGGCGTTCCTGTACAAGCTTGTGCCGCAACTGATTGCCGATATGGGTACCGCATACCCCGAACTGGTGAAACAGGAAGCACAGATCACTCCGGTAATTAAGAGCGAGGAAGAGGCGTTCCTGCGCACGCTGGACAAAGGCATCACGCTGCTTGACCGACTGATGGCCGATGCCAAGAAAGCCGGTAAGACCGAGATTAGCGGTGTGGATGTGTTCACGCTCAAGGATACCTACGGATTCCCGCTCGACCTGACCGAACTCATTCTTCGCGAGAATGGCTTTACCACCAACGAGGAGGAGTACAACAAGGCATTGGCGCACCAGAAAGAGATGGGACGCTCCGCCAACAAACAAGACCTCGGGGACTGGAACGTCGTTCGCGAGGGCGACACGGAGTTTGTGGGCTACGATGAGCTGGAGGTAGAGACCGAGATTCTGCGTTACCGTCAGGTAAGCCAGAAAGGCAAGAGTTTCTATCAGGTAGTGCTGAGCAAGACCCCGTTCTATGCCGAGATGGGCGGCGAGGTAGGTGATACCGGAAAATTGGTAATTGGTGATTTGTCATTTGATATTTTGGATACGAAGCGGGAGAACGGTCTGCCGGTACATATCATGACCGAGCTGCCCGAGGATGTGAACGCTACGTTTGTAGCCAAGGTGGATGCCGAACGTCGGCAGGCTATCAGCTGCAACCACTCGGCTACGCACCTCATTCACTACGCTTTGCGCCAAGTGCTGGGTGAGCATGTGGAGCAGAAGGGATCGTTTGTATCGCCCGAATCGCTACGCTTCGACTTTAGCCACTTCCAGAAGGTGACACCCGAAGAGATGCGTAAGGTGGAGATACTTGCCAACGAGCTTATCCGCCGCGATATGCCGCTGGAGGAGAGCCGCCACACGCCTATAGCCAAGGCGAAAGAGATGGGTGCGATGGCATTGTTCGGCGAGAAGTACGGCGACGATGTGCGCGTGATCAAGTACGGTCCGAGCATCGAGCTCTGCGGCGGTTGTCATGTGAGCTCCACGGGTAGGATAGGTAGTGTGCGTATCCTGATGGAAACCTCGGTAGCAGCCGGCATACGTCGTATAGAAGCTGTGACGGCCGCCAAAGCCGACAAGGTATATTACGACATGCAAGATATGTTGCGTAATCTGCAGTCGGCGCTGAACAATACGCCTGACCTGGTGATGGCTATTCATAAGACGATTGAGGAGAATGCCGAACTCAAGAAACAGGCCGAGGCACTGTTCAAGGAGAAAGCCGAGGCGTTTGCCAAGGGACTGATAGAGCACGCAATCGACCATAACGGTATTCGTCTGGTACGCATGGACGGCGAACTGAATCCCGACATGATCCGTACCGGCTTGACTCTCTTGAAGAGCCATGTGGACGACCAGCCGCTGGCTATCCTGGGCGCTACGTCGTGGCAAGGCAAACCGATGATATCCGTCTTCCTGTCGCAGCCGCTGGTGGACAAGGGACTGAATGCCGGACAGATGGTGAAAGCTGCCGCCAAACTGATTCAAGGTGGCGGAGGCGGACAGCCCTGGATGGCTACTGCCGGCGGACGTGACGTGAACGGACTCAACGCCGCATTGGAGGAACTGGTGAAGATGTTAGGTTAACGTTTCGAGCCATCGAAACACGTAAACTCTTTAATTCATTAACTCGTTAACTCATTAACTCGTTAACCTGAATGAAGCTGCCAACATCATATCTGCCTGATAAAGTTCGTTCTGCCGTACGGTTTGCCGTGGTGGGAACGACGGGTATGTTTGTGCAGACCGGTGTGTTCATGCTGGCGCTGCTATGTATGAGCCATCCGGAAAAAGGCTCCTGGCTCTACTACATAGCCTTCGGCATAGGCTACCTGCTGGAGATGGTACCGAACTATCTGTGCTTGAACTGGTACGCCTTCGGCACCCGCCCAAACATAAAGAATGCAGGTGGATTCCTGTTGGCACGCGCCATCAATCTGGTTATTCAGTTAGGTCTGCTGCCGTTGGCGGTGTATCTGCTGCCGGATTGGCGCGATGACCTGATCAGTTACGTGGTGATCTTTATAGGCGGATGTGTCAACTACCTCATCTGCCTGCTGTTCTTTAAGAAGAAGAAAAAACAATAAGCATATGAAACCGCTGCTATTATCCGTACTACTCGTGGTATCGAGTGTAGTCATGGCACAAGAGCCGGTGGCTAACGATTCGCTTGCGCAACATGCAGCCCGTCAGGACTCTATAGGCGCATTGCTGTACAGTCAGGGACAGTTCACCGAGGCACAACGTTGCTTCCGTGAAGCCGCCTCGTGGCGCAAACGTCTGCTTGGCAGAAAATCCACAGCGTACCTGCGTTCGGTGACGTACCTGGCATCGTCGTACTATCAGTCGGGCGATGTGAAGCGTGCCATTGAGGTAGGCGACAGTCTGATACAACTGATCACGGACTCCGTGTCGCCGAACTACGCCGACCTGTACGACATCTACACCAACCAGATGTACTGCTACTACGCCCTGCGTAAGATGCCCAAGGCGATCGATTATGCCCGCAAGGCGGTGGATGTGCTGGAACATCAAGATAAGATGTACGTGCACTCGTACGTGCACGCGCTCGCGAACCTCGGTTACGTGCTCGATGTAGCCAAACGCAACGACGAGGCCAAGCGATACCTCGACCACGCGGTAGCCATTGCCAACGACTCGCTCAAGCCGACGGATAATGCCCGCCTGGAAGTGATGAACTCGCAGGCATATAACTATTCGTATCGCGGCGACTACGGCAAGGCTATCGAGATTATGTACGAGGTAGTGCAACGCACACGTGAGGCAACACCCGAATCGCCGAACCTGGCTATCCGTCTGGCGGCATTGTCGTACTTCTATGCAGCGGTAGAAAACTACGACGGAGCCATCAGCGTAACCAAGGAGGTGATGCCCTTATATGCCAAGTTCTACGGCGAGAACTCGTTCAATTACAATGATATGGGTCAGCGTCTGGGTAACTACTACCGCGAGTCGGGCAGGGTAGAGGAGGCTATTCCTTACCACCGTCGTGCGGTGGAGGTGGCCGAGCAGACCTACGGCAAGCAACATCGCGAGTACGCCTTGGCACTCGGTAACCTGGCAGCTGACTACCACCATATAGCTATCGGCGAGCACCCTACGCCTAATGCTATCGATACGGCGCTGGCACTCTATCAGCAGGCTGTGCAGATCATGCAAGGCGAAGACCTGGAGGCCTCGTTGATCCTGGAGTTCAACATCACGAACGTGCTGGCGGATGTAGCGCGCTTTGACGAGGCGTTGCCGCAAGCCGAGCATATCATCAAGACTTTCCGCGACTCCGTAGGTATCTACAACCGCGACTTCCCGGTAGCGCTCGGCCGTTTGGCAGCCCTGTACCGCCAGGCCGGCAAGTACGAGGAGTCGTTGCAAGCCAAGCGCGAGATACTGGACATCGTTGCCAACCGCGTCAACCGTATCTTCCCCTCGCTGACCGAGAAAGCCCGCGCCGAGTATTACGGCAGCATGCGTATGCACTTCAACGGCATGATTCCCGCCGCTCTGAAAGCCGAGTCGCCGTTTGCCACCACGCTGCTGTACGATGCCAACCTCGTGAACAAAGGTCTGCTGCTCGCCTCGTCGATCGAGTTTGCACGCTTCGTCGAGCAGTCGGGCAACAAAGAGCTGATTGCCAACTACAAACAGCTGCGCAAGAAGCAGATAGCCCTGCAGCAATACCTGCAGCAACCGCCCAAGCGCCAGAACGAGGATACGATCCGTGTGCGTCAGGCCGAAATTGATGACCTGGAGCAGAAGGTGATGACCCAGTGCCACGAGTTCGGCTCGTTCATGGACAGGCTGCGCATCACCACGGCGGATGTCAAGAAAGCGCTCAAAAAAGGCGAGGTGGCGATTGAGTTCATGCAAGACAAGGGCAGAAAGTCCGAAGGCGAGTTTGTGGCATTGATTCTGCGCCCCGAGTGGACAGCTCCGAAGATGGTACGCATACCGAACGCCGATTACCTGTATCAGTTCGTGGAGATGCGCGCCAAGACGTATCTGAACACCCAACTCTCCGATACTATTTGGGCAAACATCCTTAAGGTAGGACAGATCAAACCGACCGACAAGGTGTATTTCGCGCCCGATGGGCCTCTGTATCAGTTGGCTATCGAATACTTGCCTTATACCGACGGCTACCACGGCACGATTCAGCTCTCGACCGACACCGTGCTGCCGACGATGGCGGATGTATATAACCTGTTCCGTATGTCCTCGACCCGCGAGCTGTGCTTCCGTAACACGGATGCTTTCAAGCTCGAGAAGTCCAGGCTGCGCGAGGCTATCCTGTACGGCGGCGTATATTACAACCCGCTGAACGAGCGCGGTTCTATTCCTTACCTGCCGGGCACACTGAGCGAGGTACAATCCATCGCCGACCAGATCGGTTCGGGTAACCTGCTCACCGCTATGCAGGCTTCGGAAGAGGCGTTCAAGAACATGTCCGGCAAAGCCCCGCAGTTGATGCATATCGCTACGCACGGTTTCTGCCTGTCGGATGTGACGGAGGAGAACGCCATGTTGCGCACCGGTCTGCTGCTCGCCAACTCCGAGAATGCCTGGAAAGGCGATGATGTGGAGCCGACGCGTGAGGATGGTGTGCTTACCGCTCAGGAGATTGCCGGCATGAATCTGAACGGCAACCAACTGACCGTCCTCTCTGCCTGCGAAACTGCCCTTGGTGCCATCACGGCGGATGGTGTGGCAGGTCTGCAACGAGGCTTCAAGAAAGCCGGTGTGCATGCCCTGATCATGTCGCTCTGGCCGGTTAATGATGAGGCGACGGAGAAGATGATGAAAGCCTTCTACGGTCACCTGAACGAGGGCATGACACCCCGCGAAGCACTGCGTAGCGCGCAATACGACCTGCGAGGCTTCAAACCTGTGCCGATTGCCGAAGAAGATACCGAAGAGGATAAAGCGCGCAAGCTGAAATTCCTTCGCCAGTCACAAGTCAAGGCAGCAAACAAGGCAAAGAAGTACCCGTTTGCTCACCCGCGCTTCTGGGCAGCGTTCATCCTCCTCGATGCCACCGATAAATAATGCATCAGCCAATCTTGGCTGTTTATACCCATGACACACGTAGATGTACTAAAAGGCCAAACGCTGCAATGGTATCTGGATAAGGAGATCGAACTGGCGCAGCAGATGGGGCAGAATCCCACAGGAGAGGACGACCTGTTCTTCACCTGGGTGGTGCCGCCCACGGTCATCTACGGCAGGCATCAGTCGCGTGAGGCGGAGGTGAACGAAGCCTACTGCGCCGAGCATGGCATAGCCGTGGTGCAACGAAAGAGCGGGGGAGGATGCGTGTATGCCGACCGAGGTAACCTGATGCTTAGCCTCATCAGTCCCGACACCCATAGCGAGGCGGTTTTTGAGCGTTTCTTGCAAGCCGTGGCAGATGTGTTGCGCGGTTGGGGTTTGGAGGCTGTGACCACGGCGCACAACGATATATTGGTGGATGGCCGCAAGGTTAGCGGTAATGCCTGTTATGCCTTGCCCAACGCCACCATCGTACATGGCACCTTGCTCTACGACGTGAACCTCAATGCATTGGAGCACGCTATCACCCCAAGCGAGCAGAAACTCAGCAAGCACGCCGTGCAATCCGTACGCCAACGCGTAACGAACATTCGTCCGCTACTGCCTGCTATTCATAATATAGAAGAATTACAACAAGTCTTTACGACGTGTTTTTTAATTAAGGCATTTCGTTTGGGTTAGACTTGATCTCGTTGAAGAATCCTACGCTGAACTTGAGCCCGAGCATGGCGTTCGTCCAGTCGCATGTACCCAGCGGCGGGATGTTGCCTTGATGAACCATCTCGAAGCCCCATTCCATGCAGAAACCTACTTTGTAGTTCGTGTGGAGTGTGGCTTCCTGTTTGCGGAAGGTGGTAGGTTTGCTTTGCGTGAAGCTGGCTCCTATCTCCAGTGCCGGAGCAACGCGCACGAACTTGTATTCGGAGTTCTTTTTGTTGAACGCGATGTTACCGTAGTTGTTGTACAGCGCCGTACCTACCTTAGCTCCGAGCATCCAGTAGAAGTGGTTGATTTCCATACCAAGCATCACGGGAATCTGTATGAATCCGCTATTCACCATCTTACTGGCATTGACCTTTTCATCTTTGCCGTCAAGCTTGTATGTGCTGAAGAACCGGCTGTAGTTGAGGCTGCGGAACTCGATACCTACGGTAATCAACAGGCTGTTGTTGACGCGTTGATAACCTATTCCCGCACCACCTCCTACGAAACAGTACTCGTCCATTTCTGTCCGTTTCCATACGTCGGGTGTGCTGGTCGCGCCTATATCTCCCCATACGCACAGGCGATTGGCATAGTATAGCTTCTTCACGCGACCGGGAATAGTGATGATAAGCACATCCGATGGGGAGGTCTTGAGTTCGAAACGCCCGTCGATGTCCGTTACTGTACCTTGCGTGGTGCCTTCCACAACCACATTGGCGCCCACTACAGGTTTGTTCTCGCTGGTGACAACCACACCCGTCGTGGTACGTTGCTGCGTATATGCCGGCAAGGCGCATGCCAATGCCAAAACAGCTAAAAGGATATATCGTTTGGTCGTTGCGAACATATGACTGCCTGTTAATGGTTACAGATTCATGATTACTGATTGCGGCTGCAAAGATACACTAGGTTGTCCCCGTTGAAGCGGGGAAAACCGCCACGGGGAAAGGGGTGTAACCTTTCAGCCTGCAAAGATACAAAAAAAATCCCACATTTGCAAATATTGTGGGACTTTTTTTCAAAAAAAATGCATTTTTGCATCTAAACGGCCTTTCACCTTTCACTTTTCACCTTTCATTTTCCTACAGTCGCTTCGAGGCGTCATAGCTCTCAATCGTTTTCGACTGAATCACTACCGTCGTGTCGCCGCGCTGCACGTATTGGCTTGAGGTTGTCACGGTTCGTGTTACGTTGCAGGAGGTAATTAATGCACCACAGGCAGCAACGAATAACGCCCCAAAAGAAATCAATAATAATTTTCTCATAGATTCTCATTTTTGTTCTAATTTTCTGTACGGATTCCACGGATCTTACGGAATCCATCGTAATCCGTTCAATCCGTCAAATCCGTACAGATTAAACAATCCGTTTACTCGCCGGGGTGCTCGGCGTCGTACGCTGCACCAACGACCATCCACAGGTAGGACATGAACGTCTTCTTGCCGCCCGGAGTGTCCTTCTGTGCCAGGAACGCGGCTTGGTCTTGGCTCATCGTAGCCAGGCTCTTGCGGCGCTGCTCTACCAACTGACGTACAACACTAAAGCGGTTGCGTGCTCTCAGCTCATCCTCGCCGGGCGGGGTGCTACGGTTGTACGCATCAGCCGGCTTGGAATAGATACGTTGGCAGTTCGGGTTGGTGGTGGGTGCGGTACGGTGGGTCATGATCAGGTAGTTACCGTGCTTGTGACCGTTTTGCTTTTTGGGTTTCAACATTGCGCCTTGGATGTACTCAATACCAGCGGCGCCTACGGTTGCTTTTGCCATTTTGTGTTCGGCGTTGTTTAGTTATCTGTTCACGAATTAATCGAATTAAACTAATTCAGTGGATAGAATCCTCGTGCCGTGCGAGGGGGTTAAGGTTTACGTTTAATGGTTAACAGTTGGCTTATATACCCCGCGATCAAAAATCGCGGGCACATAACACCTGTTTTGTGAAACCCCTTATTGACCACTTGTTGACCCCTTGTTGGCCAGACGTGGGAATGGCGGAGAAAAGGCTTTCACGAAAGACGATGCAAAGGTACGTCAAACATTTTGTGTTTTGCAAATTTATTGGCATAAAAAAGTGCGGAAAAGTGAGTTTGTAAGGTTGTGATTGCAAACGGAACAATGAAACGAAAAGCAAGATAGAGTGAAATTCACATTTCCACATTTCCACATATTTGTGTGGGAGGTGGAAATGGTCATAATATAATATAATATTTAATATTATATTTATTATGGGTAAAATATGAACCGGAAATTATGTGTGGAAATGTGGAAATGTGAAAAAAAGTGGTTAAAAAATTTGGAAATGTCGGAAATTTTTCGTATCTTTGCATGCTGAAAGGTTATCCCCCCTTTCCCCGTGGCGGTTTTCCCCGCTTCAACGGGGGCAACATTGTGTAACTTTGCATGCAGCAATATGGCTTCATAAATACTATTTTAGCATGGGATTGAACTTGAGTGCATATAGAAAACCAGAATGGAAAGAATTTCGCCGTAGAGTTATTGACGCAAATGATTTCCGCTGTTCATGCTGTAACCGGCATGAAAATGAAGGCGTTACCTTACAAGTGCATCATATCCATTATAAAAAAGATGAGAACGGTCAATTGAGAATGCCGTGGGACTATGCAATTAATGAATTTGAAGTGTTATGCAAAGGTTGTCATGCAAGAGTTCATAAAAAACTTCCTCCTGCCGATGGAGATGGATGGATTTATATAGATTGTGAGGATAAAGGAGAACCATGTGAAGAGTGTGAGTATCCGAATTGCTCATATGAAGGGTTGTTGAGATATGTACACACTGTCTATCATCCTGAATGGGGATTCCTTAATGTCGGTTGCAATCATGCTGCACGACTAACAGGAATAGAAGAAACGACTCTTAGAGAAATAGAAACAGAAGAAGGTAAAAAACATAGAAGATACATAAATTTCTGTAAAAAAGAAAAGTGGAATCATTTCAAGAACATTTATTTTCAACTCTATGGACACTACCCAATAGTAATTGATGAGAGTGAAGGAAAATATTCTTTAACTATATATATAACGTTAGAACAAAAGTATAATTGCTTTGAGGATGCTCAACAGGCTGCTTTTGAAATGTGTCAGAAATATCATAAAGATTTCCTCAACCAGCATAGTATACCATATCCAGAAACGGAACGAAAACCACGCTCTAAACGTAATCCAATAATATCCCGATATAGTCTTACTTATGCTATTGACATTAAAACTGGCAAGATGGTTCATGTTGATAGTGTAGAACCTAATATGCTATGTCAATGTATATGCCCAGCTTGTGGAAGACCTTTGTCGGCAGACAATACTGATACTAATTCACATAGCCATTGTTTTGTCCATTATAAGAGCGAGCAATGCGTTGATGCCATAGAACAAATGTTCAAGCAATTGGTGATACAAATAATAAAAGATAACGGACAATTCACATTACCAAGCTATGATAATTGCGATGCAGAATTACATGTTGAGCCACAAAAGATAGATTTTATATCTGTCCAAAATGCAGAAACTATACACGACGCTATTATAACTTATCAAATTAACGAGCAAAAATTGGAAGTTGGTGTTATTATATGTTTGAATAATGATATAGATGAAGACAGTCACAATGCAATAAAACAATCAAATATTCCTACTATAGGAATTTCACTTATTAAGCAATATAACGCAACTTCTCCTATAAAATACAAAGACCTGAAAGAGTGCTTGCTTAATAACATAGATTGTATAAATTGGATATATTGTCCGCAATATAACAATCAGGCAGAGCAATTGATTAAAGAGAAGGAATCATATTTGCCGCAACTTCGCTCTCAGATTCAGCAAGAAATCAATGCCTGTATAAAAGATAGTGTTGATATAGAACTTGTATCCAATACTTTCTGTAATTACATTAAGTTTCCTGATTCAGTTCGTAAGATTTTTCTCAATGAATTGAATAGTGTTGTGCAGAGAATAATTATAAGCCCGTCAGAAGATGATCTTAAAAATTCGAGTCAATGTTTACATTTACTTGTATGGTATATAAGGCATGATAGCAAGCATGGCATAAAATTTATATTTAATGTTGTAAATCAATATGATATAATTAAACTTGCGAAAGATCCTTGTAATCACATTCAAGATCGATTGGTGTTTCTGAATAAAGTGTTTGGTTATTATTTTCTATGTGATACTTATTTACAAACAAATGAAATGGAAGAAAAGTGTAAATATATCAATAATGAAATCCGAAAGAAGTTTTTAAATTATAGCAAAATTTTAACAAGTAAAAATTTTTTGATGAATGCTAAAGAACGAAAAACTGGAATGGAACTATTCTTTTTGCTATATTTATATTTTAGTGTTGGTAAGATGGGATGGCAACTAGAAAAAAAAGAGAGAATGTACAGCCAAATTATGGAGCCGGAGAATATGCCGATATTTGCAGCGGTAGGTTCATTATGGTTCGGACATATTTTTAATGTTTTTGAGACAGATGACTTGCAATCCTTCTTTCATTCAGTAGCAACAAAATATCCTCAGGCTGCTCGTTGGGTCTATAGATACGTAGAAAAAAATAATTATTATCGTTCTTACAGAGATATGGCTACTAACTACCAAGAACTTGAAACATTCAGTGATGATTATGACAAATGGATAGCCGCTGTATTTTATTCCGCATTTCGCTATATATATGAGAAACCTATTCTTCCACATATTCCACATGTATATTCATTGTGACATGAGAAATTGATTCATATTTTCGGAACTACATTATAATTACTGAATCATATATACCATCTTATCATGGCTAACAACGAAAGCAATATTATTTTCTACAACAACCATCGAGGGTGTGCAAAAGTGGTGTCGCTCACCACAAGACAAGCGGGAAAAAAGTTATCGGCATGCTTGAGATAGATAGAAGGGGGAGAAGTAATAGATGTATCAGGAGTTGACGAAGCCGCGTGCGTGGCACAGTTTTTTGAAATGTATCAAGAACTGACAAAGTAAAATCACACAATATAACATGAAAAAGCAAGAGGAAGAACGAACGAAATCACAGAGACTGACGTTAGATGAGATGCTTGAAATATTTATGGGCGATGCTTATAAAGATTTTCGAGAGAGATGCAAATTATCAATACATACAACAGATAACGGAGAAAAATATGTCCCAATCATTATAGGTTGGCCATGCACTGATGTTTCCCCGCTCTTGTATCGTCATATCGTAGCCGAACAGATGCTACAAGGAGATTATCATCATAAGGACTGGGAACTGATCTATGATACCTGTCGGTACTTCGCAATGCTCGAGTTGTGGATGAATCCCTTGGTATGGAAAGATGCATTAGAGTATGATGATATTGTTATTGCCGGTCGAATAGCAGAAGAGGAATATGATAGCCACCGCCTGATAGAAATAAGTAATCTACTCAACTACGCTAGAGATTGTGCAATTCAAGACTTTGCAAATGATATATTCATGTATGACGAAGATGATTATGAAGGTGGTCATGTCAAAGGCATGCACGAATGGCATGACCTAACATCGGACGTGGACGATATCACTGATAAAATTATCAATGGCGGTCATGTGACATACGACGAAATACATTCAGCTAAATATTATGATATAGCAAGTATGCGCTATCACCTTATAACTATTGCAAGATTATGTGGAAGTAAACGTGCGGCTGAAATCCTGCATATGTTTCAAGATGAATGGCCGAAGATAAAAATATGGAAAACTCGTTTTGACACGATGACCGAAGATGACATCCGTCAGTTTGAGGAAGGCTTATTTAGTTGTTTTGATGATTTGTTAGAAGAATGGGGAGATGGTGCAAACGCACAAAAAGAGCAACAAAAGACCATAAGAAGAGCAAAGAATCAATCAATTAGCAGGAGTATGAAGTTTGAGCAACTATTGCAATGCGATAAGAGCGATAAGGGGCGGGTGATGAAACGGTTGCATGAGTTGTTAGACGGGAAAGGCGGGAAAGATGTGGCGATAGTGTTGGCAGCAGCGATGTATAAATATAAATACTTGCTGCATATGCCATCGGAGAAACAATATACTGCAGTCTTTGAGTTACCGGAACTTGGAAAGCTGTGCGATCGTACATAAAGAACCATACGGATAGTCATGGGGTATATCAAGAAAGCCTGGAGCATGTAGTGATATAAGACTCGGCATCGAAAATGCCGAGCACAGAACACCAAGACTCGGCATCAGAAATGCCGAGCACAGAACACCAAGACTCGGCATCGGAAATGCCGAGCACAGAACACCAAACAAGTATAAAACACCCAAACGAGGGACAGAAGGGAAATGAAAATCACAGAAAAGCAAGATATGGAGGAGAGACCTGCATACTACAATGAGACGAAGCACTCGATGCATCGGCGTTGCAACGGCTGGGATTACAAGGGGCGAGGCATATATATGCTGACGCTGGCTGTTGATGGCAGGAAACCGATTCTTGGCGAGTTGGTGGGCGAAGATTCCGAGGCTCAGATTGAGATGTCAGAAACAGGTAAGGCTATAGCGAAAGAAGTGGAGAACATACCGAGTTATTATCCGCAGATACGCGTACTATACAAGCAAGTGATGCCCGATCATCTGCATTTTGTGTTGTATGTTAAAGAACCGCTACCGGTGCATATAGGCAAAGTGATATCGGGATTCAAGTCGGGTACAAGGAAGGTGTTATGTGCCGGCGTTTTTCGAACGCCGGAAGAATCCAATAAACTATGGGAAGACGGATATAACGACCGCATCCTATTCCACGAAGGGCAACTGGATGCGATGATACGCTATATCCACGATAACCCGCGCCGACTGGCCATCAAGCGAGCGAACCCGGATTTGTTCAAGATACGGCAGAACATACAGATAGCAGGAACGCCTTGTGTGATACTGGGGAACAAGTTCCTCGCTGATTATCCGATACGCAAAGTGATACAATGCTCGCGTGACCTAAGGCAAGCAGAGATTGATGAGAAGAAAACTGCATGTATGGCCGAGGCAGCAAATGGAACAGTACACATAAGCGGAGCTATATCCGAGGGAGAGAAACAGATATGCAAAGCACTACGGGAAGCCGGATACCCGCTGATCATATTGCTGGTGGAGGGATTTCCACCGGCAGACAGCCCGAGCGCCAAGTATTACAAACCGCAAGGCGTATATTTTGAGGCATGTGCTGCGGGGAAGTTGCTGCTGGTGCAACCGGATCAGCATGTGCTGGAGCGACCGGACATAGTTGAGCGAGTGACACCAAGAGTGGGAAGATTCGTGCCACATGACTCAAAGCGGTACAGATTCATGGCCATGAATATGATAGCTGAAGATATGGCGAGATAAGACACTACTCTACTCGGCATCGAAAATGCCGAGCACAGAACACCATAACTCGGCATCGAAAATGCCGAGCACAGGACACCAGGACTCGGCATCAAAAATGCCGAGCACAAGACACCTAAACAAAGATGAAAAAGTTCTAAATGTTTCCGAATACTTCCTATGGAATAAATAGGAAGTGGGAAAACTTGCATATATCAATTATTAGTTGTACCTTTGCATCCGATTTTGGGTTACCAAAGTCGGATGCTTGGTTTATGCGCTCAACCATTGTTCATTCCGGATGATGATATGCGAAAAGTAAACCGAAAACAAGCAATTGAGCGTATAATAGGAGAGCATCCTAACACAAATGATGAATCGGCCAATCCGAGTTGACTCGAACGAGAGGTGTCAACAGTATCCATTACCTCAAAGTTCGAAATGGATTGACGAGAGGCCATAATTTGAAAACAGTTATGGCTAAAAATCAAATCACCACCGCACAAAGCGGTAAAACTGAAACGTTGGATCAGGTACTGGAACGTATCCAACGCATGTACGTCCCTGAACGTTTTTACCTTGTCTGGGAAGACTGGGACTGGCTCGTCGTGCTCCAATGTATGCAAGACAATGGGCTGTTTAAGGCAAATCCGCAACGACCGCCGCTGGCGTCGTTCGAGCGGTGGCTGAGAGAGAACAAGGTGCCGCAGTATCGGACTCGTTGCTCGGTGCGTAACCTTACGTACGTGAACAAGAAGATTGCGGGCGCGCGATACCCATGGACAGTTGTGACGTGGGAACCGCATATACTCAGGCGGTGGCGGGTGCTATATCGGGCACTCGACAAGCTGCTGACGGAACTTCATGACACTACTTGTGTCGCGAAATGAGCAGTCAAGACACAACAATTGTTGCGAAAACAGGCTTCAAGACACGGCATGTGTCGTGAACACGGATGGCACAATTTATGAACAATACAAGATGACAAGCGGCCGCAAAAATGCGACCGAAATGCAAAAAACTCCGCATGTCATGCGGGAGAACGGACAAAATAATAATCGCCAATCCTAAGTGGGTATAATAATCAATGACTGCGGCTCGACCCACGCTTATCCTCAGAGCGGGTCATTGAGAAAGGGATTAACGATTGGCCATAAAAAAGTTAAGGTTTTATGGCAAAGAAACAAGTAAATCTGTGCGTCGATCTGACGACAGTGATGAAGCAGGATGACCTGCGCGTATTGGATAGCAGAAGAGGTACATTGTTCCGTAACGAGGAAGACAAGTTTACGTTCACCGAGCGCGGTGCACGCGGTCAGAACACAAAGCCTTGGAAGCACTGGGCACTGATTGAGCGCTCGAAGAACGGTAAGGTGTCGGCAAACGACAGCCACATCAAGGTGGAGTTCTACTTCCATCATGAGGACTACACCGACGGACGAGACCTGGCAGACCAGTTGGCAATGCAAATCGAACAGATTGGAGAGACATTGTGCGAGACCGATCTGGAGAAGATGGTAAACGGCATAAGGGAGCTGAAAAGTGAAAAATGAAAGGTGAAAGATTATGCCATTATTGATTGCAATACGTAAGGGAGGCGTGAAGTGCAGTAGCGCCTGCCCTTGGTACACGGAAACGGGGAAAGTGCGGGGGTGTTACGGAGTGCCGTTGAAGACACATTGCCGGGCAACGATGGAGCCTGTGATGATCGATTGTGACGTGCTGAATCCGCTGCAGATAGAGAAACTGGAAGTGACGGAAGAGCAGTGGAAGGCGATGCAGCAAGCTGTGCACAAGCGTGCGAAGAAAGAGCGGAAGGCGTATCCGGAAGATCACGAGGAGATACATCCGGTGGGTTGGAACTGGAAAGATCCCGCACCGCTGCTGTACGGTGCAAAAGGGAAGTGGAATAGCGAAAAGTCAAACATTAAAAACTAAAAAGTATGATGACATATCAAGAATCAATCGTGAAAGGTCAGCCTGCGGTGCTGACGAAAGAGAAATGGGACGAGCTGATAGACAGTCCCGCAGTAAAGGATATATGTGCGCGGATAGCAGCGCTGGATGTGACGGCAGCGGATTATGCGGAAAGGAAGCAGGCATTGAAGAAGAGGCTGCCGGTGATCATACCGCATGCGGCGGCATTCAGGAACGGAAGGCGCGTGAGTGCTGATGCCGTGCCGAGCGGATTGGCGATGCTGGATGTGGATCATGTGGAAGAGCCGAGGGAGTGGTGGAACTCGCTCATGGAAATCGCGAGCACAGAACACCTGAAATCGAACGGGATATACCTGGTGGCGATAACTGCCAGTGGGAAGGGACTGAGAGTGATTGGAGCTCGCCGGAATAGCGGCGAGGAGTTAACAGCCAATGGTATGGAAAGCATTGAAACGGCACAGATGCGGATGGCACAGGTACTGGGGATAATGGAGTATGACGCGGTGACGAAAGACCTGGCACGGGCAAGCTATGTGGTGCCGAGGGAGTATGTGCTGTATTGCGATGAGGAGGGGATGTTCGGCAGTGCGGCAGCCGAGTTAGCCGCACGAGTCAACTCCGAGTGCGACCGCCCGTCCCATCGGGCGCCCTCCCGTCCCGTGCTCCCAGCACGGGAAAGCATCGTCGCATCGGAGTCGACATCGTGCATGGCGGCTCTCAAGGAGCCGGACTGCCGAAGGGTAAATGAAGAAAAAGACGAAGGGCTGTGCTACAAAGGAATAGCATATAAGGATATCGTTGAGCAACTGATGATCGGGATCGGGGCAGCGGATGGTGCGGAAGTGGGAGAACGGAACACGGTGTACTTTAGTTTGGCTTGCTATATGCGGTATATTTGCGACTTTGACGCGGGGTTGCTGCTGCGGGTATTGCCAGACTTCGGGCTGAGAGAGCAGGAACGAAGACAAGCGATAGCATCGGCTATAGGAAGACCGCGGAAGAGCGAGATGCCGATCGTGTTGCAGAGTGCGATTTCCGTATGCGAGCGAGACTCGGAGCTGACGCACCGAGCACACAACAAAGAGAAGGCTACCGATATGACTATGCCGGAGTTGCCGAGGTTGTTGAAGTTGGTATGCAGACGACTGCCGGAGGATTATCGACCGGCGATGGTGATAGCGAGTCTGCCGATATTAGGGACGCTGGCGACACGGGTACGATTTGAGTATCTGGACAGGCAGGAGCAGAGTCTTTCGTTCTTTGCATGTATCACGGCACCTGCGGCGAGTGGTAAGTCGTTTATCAGGAAGCCGATAGACTTGCTGCTGACACCTATTAACGAGCAGGATGCGATAGAGCGGGAGAAGGAACAGGCGTACAAGGAGAAGTTGCGTGCGAGCAAGAACAGCAAGAATCAGCCGGAAGATCCGCATGCGTGCCCGAGGAACAACGGCGTGGCGATTAGTATTGCGAAGTTGCTGCAGTTGCTGACATATGCGGAGGGAAAGCACCTGATTGGTATAGGTGAGGAGATGGACACGCTGGTGAAGAGTGAGCGAGCCGGTGTGTGGAGTCAGAAGAGCGATATCTATCGATTGGCGTTCGACAATGCGGAGTATGGGCAAGCATACATGAGTGACGCGAGTTTTAATGCGCATATCAAGGTGTATTACAACCTGTTGCTGACGGGTACGCCGAACTCGATGCGACGGTTCTTTAAGGATCTGGAAAATGGACTGGCGACACGTGTGTGCTTTGCTCAACTGCCTGATACTTCGTTTACCGAAATTCCGGTTTTCGCGCCGTACAGCGAGAGTGAGAAAGCGGAGATTGTACGTTGGGCGCGGCAACTGGACGCTGAGCAAGGGACGATCGCATGTCCGCAGGTGGGAACGGTGATTGCGGAGTGGCTGGAGAAGAAACGACAGCAGGCGATTGATGCGGACAGCCATGCGATGGATACGTTGCGACGTCGTGCGGGCGTAATCGGGTTTCGAGCGGGGATGCTGTGTTACTTGCTGGAGCGGCATAAGTACACGAAGGTCGTGGGCGAGTTTGCCGAGTGGGTAGCGGAGTATGTGTTTCGAAACCAGATGGAGCTGTGGGGTGAGCAGATGGAGGAGCTATATAACGGCGAAGGGACGAACGGTGAATGGTCGAAGGGAGCGGTGAGCAGTTTGCTGGAGTTGCTGCCGAAAGAGTTCACGACGGGTGACCTTATCAAGTTGCGCGCGCGAAAGAACCAATCGGTGAAGACTGCGGCGATCAGTATGGTGCTGAACCGCTGGAAGACTACCCGGCGAATTGAGCCTTGCGGCAATAAGACTTGGAGGAAGTTGTAAGAGAAAAGCGGGTGCTTCGGCACTCGCTTTTCTGTATTTTTACATAGGTGACACAAATTCACATTTCCACATTTCCACGGATTTTATTGATTCTCGACGAAACGCCAAGTATCAGTTGATGCCTGGTATTGTAGGTTGCCTTGATCGTCAACATGCAATTCGTCACCCACCGGTTGACGATTTACAAAAAATTTTTGACATTTGCAAATATTCGCTCGGAAAATCGTAAAAAATCGGAGATTTTCGATAAAATGTGACGAAAAGCAAAAAAAAGTCAGAAAAAACTTGCAAATTCGGAAAAATTTTTGTAACTTTGTAAGCGGAAACGATATCGAAGGCTACCGATGGATATTCTGTACGAAGATAACCATATTATTGCGGTGAACAAATCTCCCGGGGAGATAGTGCAAGGCGACAAGACCGGCGATACGCCGATGAGTGAGACGCTCAAGCAGTATCTGAAGGAGAAATACAACAAACCCGGGGAGGTGTTCCTGGGCGTGCCGCATCGTCTTGATCGTCCCACGAGCGGGGTAGTGCTGTTTGCAAGGACAAGCAAGGCGCTGTCACGCCTCTCGGAGATGTTCAAAGAAAAATCGTCAATCGGTAATCAATCGTCAACAAATAGTCAATCGTCAATCGTTCAATCGTCAATCAAAAAGACCTATTGGGCTATCGTGCAAGGCGCGCCGAAGCAAGCGGAAGGACGGCTGGAGAATTATTTGGTGCGCAATGAGCCGCAGAACAAGTCGTACATAGTAGATAGTCGAAAGTCGAAAGTCGAAAGTCAAAAGCAGAACGACGCCAAGCTGGCTATACTGACATACAGAACGTTGGCGCGGGGTGAGCACTATACGCTTCTGGAAGTGGAACTGCAAACGGGGCGTCATCATCAGATCCGTTGCCAGTTGGCGGGGATAGGTTGTCCCATCAAAGGCGACTTGAAGTACGGCGCCAAACGCAGCAATCCGGATGGAAGTATATGTCTGCATGCACGGCAGATTACTTTTGTGCATCCCGTGCGCAAAGAGCCGCTGACCATCACAGCCCCGGTGCCTGATGACAGCCTGTTTGCACAATTATTGGCAGAGCACAAATAACTGCAATAATCGTTCGAACGAAGTGAGATAAGAAATAATCGTTCGAACGAAGTGAGATAAGAAATAATCGTTCGAACGAAGTGAGATAAGAAAAAACTCAAAACCCAATATATCATGAAACACATTCTATTAGGAGATGAAGCCATTGCTCAAGGTGCTATAGATGCAGGTTTGAGCGGCGTGTATGCCTATCCCGGCACACCATCCACGGAAATAACAGAGTACATACAATTAGTCGAAAGTCGAAAGTCGAAAGTCGAAAGCTGTGAGGACAATCCGATTTTCTGCCGCTGGGCTACGAACGAGAAGACGGCTATGGAAGCTGCCTTGGGTATGACCTATGCCGGCAAACGTGCACTGGTCTGCATGAAACATGTGGGCATGAACGTCTGCGCGGATGCGTTCGTCAATTCCGCTATCACGGGCGTGAACGGCGGTCTGGTGGTAGTGGCAGCCGACGATCCGTCGATGCACAGTTCGCAAAACGAGCAGGATTCCCGATTCTACGCCAAGTTTGCGCTTATCCCCTGCCTCGAGCCCTCGAACCAACAAGAGGCGTACGACATGACGCGTATGGCCTTTGACTTGTCGGAGAAGTTGCGCGTACCTATCTTGATGCGCGTCACTACGCGTATGGCGCACAGCCGCGCGATGGTGGAAACAGTAGATACCCCCAAAGCACAAAACATGCGTCATCTGCCCGAGAATGCGCAGCACTTCATCCTGTTGCCCGCTTTTGCCAAGCGCAACTATGCCGACTTGCTATCCGAGCAGCCGGAGTTCGTACGACTGAGCGAGGAGCTTGGAAACAATGTATATACGCGCGGCACAGACCCCAAACGTGCCATCGTAGCCTGCGGTATAGCGCATAACTACATGCAAGAAGCCGGTATAGCACAAGGCGCATCGATCCTGAAAGTGACACAATACCCGCTGCCCGTCAAGCTGATCAATCAGATGGTAGCAGACGGCGTGGAAGATATACTGGTAGCCGAGGAAGGACAACCCGTAGTGGAAGAACTGCTGCGCGGAATGGTTCCCTCGCATGTACGCATCCGCGGCCGACTGACAGGCGACCTGCCCAGGATGGGCGAGTTGTCACCGGATTGCTTTATTGGAGTCGAAAGCGTGTCGAAAGCCGAAAGCGAATTGAAGTTGCCCGGCAGACCGCCCTCGATGTGTCAGGGCTGCGGACACAGGGATATGTACACGGCGCTGAACGAGGTGGCACGCGAATATAAGGAAGCACGAATCTTTGGCGATATAGGTTGCTATACCTTAGGCGCATTGTCGCCCTTCCATGCTATCCACTCGTGCGTAGAGATGGGCGCATCCGTCACGATGGCCAAAGGAGCTGCGGATGCCGGACAACACCCGGCTATAGCCGTGATAGGCGACTCGACATTCACCCACTCGGGCATGACCGGTTTGCTGGATTGCGTGAACTCCAATGCTGATGTGGTAGTACTCATCTCCGACAACCTGACCACGGGTATGACCGGCGGACAAGACTCAGCCGGCACAGGCAAACTGGAGCGTATATGTATGGCAATGGGTGTTGAGGAAGAGCATGTGCGCGTAGTCGTGCCACTCGCCAAGAACATGGAAGAGATGAAGCAAGTGATTCGCGAGGAGATCAACTACCACGGCACGTCGGTAATCATCGCCCGCCGCGAGTGCATACAGACCCTGAAACGCAAAGCACGCAAATGAACCGATGGCTCATGGTTAAACTGTTAAATTGTTAGACTGTTAAACTGTTAAATTGTCAGATACATGAAAAATGATATTATACTTGCCGGTGTAGGCGGACAAGGCATTCTGTCTATCGCCACAGTTATCGGCCAAGCGGCATTGGCTGAAGGTTGGTACCTCAAGCAAGCCGAGGTTCACGGAATGAGTCAGCGTGGCGGCGAGGTGCAAAGCCATCTGCGTATATCTACCGAACCTATATGGTCGGATTTGATTCCCAAAGGACAAACCGATATTATCCTTTCGCTCGAGCCGCTGGAAGCCTTGCGGTATGTGCCCTGGCTGGCTGAGAACGGATGTATCGTGACCTCATCCGTTCCTTTCCGTAATATCGATACCTATCCGGATATCGAAGAGGTATATGCTGCCATCAAGCGCCATCCGCGCCACATCCTGATAGATACCGACGCGCTTGTGAAGGAGGTGAATGCCCCTGTTCAGGCGTCGAACATGGTGCTGTTAGGTGCGGCTATTCCGATGCTCGGCATAGAGTTCGATATCGTGAAGGCTGCTTTGGAGAAGGTGTTTGCGCGAAAGTCGGAAGCCGTAGTGGAAACGAACATCCGTGCCTTGACCGCAGGATATGAGTATGCGAAGAAGAACCTGTAAGGGTAGCAAGCCAATCTTGGCTTGCATCACGGCATGCTGCATTGTGCTGTGGGTATGCCTGTTGTCAGGTTGCACACCTGCCGCCAAGCCCGGCAAGACTGCTCGTCCGGGGAACAAGTACGCCACAGGATTTCAGATCGACGACACCTTGGGCATGCAACGTGTGCGGGTGTTTGCGCCCTGGCAACCCGACAGCGTGATGGCTACGTACATGATTGCCGAGCCCATGGAGCGCATAGGTGCCTCATCGGCTACGCATATCGGTATGTTGGCAGAGTTGGGCGCGCTGGACAAGTTGGTGGGGATGTGCAACCCCGAGGTGTGCTATCACCCCTTGCCCGAACAATGCCGCCATCTGGGCGATGCCATGCAACCTGACGTAGAACGCATATTGGCTAACGGTGTACAGGGAATGCTATTCTCCACCTATGCGCCCAGCGACCAGGCAGCCGAACGGATGGAGAGCGTGGGCATCAACGTGCTGTACAACAACGAGTGGCGCGAAGCTACGCCTTTGGCACGAGCCGAGTGGATACGTTTTGTAGCGGTATTCATAGGCGAACTGCCGAAAGCTGACAGCATCTTTGCCGAGGTGGATAAGGCGTATTGCAGTTTGCGCGACAGCCGCCAACAACAAGCCGGTGGGCAGCAAGACGGAAACAGTGAGCCTTTGTCCGTTGTGTCGGGTTTGGACTTTCGAGGCACATGGTACGTGCCGGCAGGTGGGACATATATGGGCGCATTGTTCCGCGATGCCAATGCTGCCTATGCTTTTGCCGATGACCCGCGCGAAAGCTCGATACCGCTTACCTTCGAGCAGGCCTTGCTCACCTTTGCCGATGCTGATGTGTGGTTGGGGTGTAATGTGCCAAGCCGGGAGGCGCTTATCGAGATGAACAGCCAACATGCCATGTTCAAAGCCTATCAGACCGGCAGGCTGTACAACTTCCGCAAACGTTGCCTGGAGAATGGCGCAAACGACTTTTGGGAGAGCGGAGTAGTGCATCCCGAGCGAATATTGAAGGATATAATCGGCACGCTGGAGGGGGATACGAGTTTTTACTACATAAATGCCGTTAAGTAGTTAAAGAGTTAAATAGTTAAAAATGGTTTCGATTGCATCGAAACGGTAAGATGGTTGGATATGGAGATAAAGGAGTACATAGCTCAGAACCGTGAGCGTTTTATGGAAGAGTGGGGTTCGTTGCTGCGCATCCCTTCCGTGAGTTGCGAACAGGAGCACAAACCGGATATGCTGCGTTGTGCCGAGCGTTGGAAGGAGTTGCTTTTGGCAGCAGGTTGCCAACATGCCGAGGTTATGCCTGCGCCCACAAAGGACGGCAATCCGTTTGTGTTTGCGGAATATCAGCCAACATGCAATCATCAACACGCAGTCACTAACACGCAGTCACCAACATGCAATCACCAACCAACTGTACTTGTGTATGCCCATTACGATGTGATGCCTGTTGCTCCGTTGGAACTCTGGCAGTCTGATCCGTGGGAACCGACCATCCGTGACGGCAGGCTTTATGCTCGTGGTGCGGACGATGACAAGGGTCAGGCTATGATTCAAGCCAAGGCATTTGAGTACATGGTTCGCTATATATGGTCGAACCCCGAAATGGCTGCGAAGTACCGCGCGTGTCATGTGAAATTTATCTTCGAGGGCGAAGAGGAGATCGGTTCGCCATCGTTGGCGGCTTTCATAGAGCAGCATAAAGACCTGCTCAAGTGCGATGTGATACTGGTGAGCGACACCTCGATGATAGGCAAACAGACCCCATCGCTGACCGTGGGATTGCGCGGCTTGGCTTACTGGCAGATTGAGGTGGATGGTCCGAATCGCGACCTGCATTCCGGACATTTCGGCGGGGCGGTACGTAACCCCATCAACGCCCTGACGCAGATGTTGGCGCAGGTGGTTGACGAGCGCGGCAAGATCACTATACCGCACTTCTACGACGATGTGCTGCCCATACCAGACGAGGAGCGCAAGATGATAGCGCAGATACCATTCGACCTCGAGGCATACAAACGTGCCATCGATGTGGATGAGGTATTTGGTGAGGAAGGCTATTCCACCTTGGAGCGCAACTCGTGCCGTCCGTCGTTCGACATTTGTGGCATTTGGGGCGGCTATACGGGTGAAGGCTCAAAGACCGTATTGCCAAGCAAGGCTTTTGCCAAGGTGTCGTGCCGCCTGGTGGCCAACCAGGATCATGAGAAGATCAGTCGCGAGTTTGCCGAGTATATGCAAGCCATCGCCCCGTCGGGTGTGCGCGTCAAGGTCACGCCGATGCATGGCGGTCAGGGTTACCTGTGTCCTATCGACTTGCCGGCTTACAAAGCTGCCGAGCGGGGATTCGAAGTGGCTTTCGGCAAACGTCCGTTGGCTGCTCGTAGAGGCGGAAGCATACCTATCATCGCCGAGTTCGAACGGGTGCTGGGCGTCAAGACCATCCTGATGGGCTTTGGCCTGGAGCAGAATGCCATCCACTCGCCTAACGAATCGATGGATCTGGAAGTGTGGGAAAAAGGCATCATAGCCGTTACGGAATTTTATAAGGAGCTTGCCAAATGAGAATCGTGATTGTCGGAGCAGGTAGCGTAGGAACAAACCTGCATCATGCATTTGAATGTAAAGGGGTGAAGACAGAGTTGGTTCATGCTCGTCCGTTGACAGCCGACCCTTCGTCGGTCGCCTTGCTGCCGGAGGCGGATTGCTATATCTATACCGTTGCCGACCAAGCCTTGCGTGAGGTGGTGGCATTGGTCAAGGCTCCGAAAGCACTACATGTGCATACGTCCGGTTCGATGCCTATTGACGTGTTTGGCGATGACAAGCCCCATGCCGGTGTGATGTATTTCCTCCAAAGTTTCAGTAGGGAAGTGCTGATTGACGATTGGAGTACGATTCCTTGTTTTATTGAGGGGCGCGATATCGATGACGTGGCAGCTGTATATACGATGGCGCAGACCTTGACAAGCCGGATCTTCGAATGCACGCAACAGGATAGGGAGAAGTTGCATGTGGCGGCCGTGTTTGCCAACAATTTTTCGAACTGCATGTACCGCATAGCCGCTGAGATATTGCGCGGAACATCTATTCCCTTTGCCGCCTTGCTGCCATTGATTGACCAGACAGCGGTAAAAATACATACCCTCTCGCCCAAGGATGCACAAAGTGGTCCGGCGCAAAGAAGTGATGAACGGGTTATCGCTCATCAGAAAGAGGTGCTGGCCCAGATGAGTTTGCCGCTATCGCAAAAGAGATATGCGCAAGAACTATACGACCTTATTACTGCCTATATTCGCGAGAATAATTGAAAAAACAGGGACGATAAGCGTGCAGAATATAGATTTTTTGTGCAAAAAGTAATTTTCTGCGGTTAAAATTTGCAAATATGAAATATTTTTTGTATCTTTGTAGCCGCTAAAAGAAAAACATATTTGTTTTGTCTGCATTCCGCGGGCAAGCAAGGTAAACAAGAATATTATGACCAAATACGAAGAATTGCAAGTTGCAGAGGGTGTGTATGTGCCGAATGTGGGCATCACGTACCCGGAAGACAACCCTTATACCCAACTGGTGCATCCGAAGTTCACGTCGAAGTTTGAGGTGGATGAGAACTATCCGTTTGTGGACGACAGTTTCCGCGCCAAGTTCAACAACCGCGTGTTGGTTACGCTTATTGTTCACATCATGATGCGTATCATGCTGCGCGTGAAGATGGGCTTGCGCTACAAGGGTAGGGAGATCCTGAAGAAGTATAAGAAGGAGTTCGCGAATGGTGCGATTACGATAGCCAACCATTGCTACCGCTTGGACTGCCCGTGTGTGCTTTTGACTACGCGTATGCCGTTCGACGTGAAGATTCCTATGTTTGCGCCTAACTTCGGCACGAAAGACGGATTCTTTATGCGTACCGTGGGCGGCATACCTATCCCCGAGGCGGAGGCAGGCATGGCTGCGTTGAAGAAGTTCAACGAGGCGTTCGACGAGTTCCATCGTCGCGGCTATTGGATGCACATCTTCCCCGAAGCCAAGCGCTGGGATTTCTACAAACCGTTACGTCCTTTCCAAAAAGGTGCATTCACGATGGCGTACAAGTACGATATGCCTCTCTTGCCGTGTGTGATAACATATCGCGAGCGTACGGGAATCTACCGCCTGTTCGGACCCAAAGATCTGCCCTTGCTGCAATGTGAGATAGGCGAGCCTATCTTCCCCGACAAGTCACAACCCCGCGCACAGGAGGTGAACCGCCTATTGGAAACTGCCCATAAGCAGATGGAGCAGATGGCGGGTATCACCCACAACCCCTGGCCGGATACATTGTAATATCAATAACCTATAAATATATTTTGTATTATGGAAAAACCGTATGTTCTTGGAATTGACATGGGTGGTACCGGCACGAAGTTCGGTATCGTGGATGCCCGTGGAAATGTTCTTCGTTCGTCGTCAATCGCTACTCCGGACTATCCGGATATCAACGATTATTGCGATGCATTGTGTACTGAGATGAAGAAGATCGCCGATGCCTTTGGCGGCATGGAAAATGTTCGTGGCGTGGGCGCAGGCACACCGAATGGTAATTATTATACAGGCTGCATCGAGTTCGCGCCTAATTTACCATGGAAAGGCGTTGTGCCGTTTGCCAAGATGATTCAGGAGCGTATGGGTGTTCCTTGCCGTATTACGAACGATGCCAACGCGGCTGCTATGGGCGAGATGACCTACGGCGCAGCACGTGGAATGAAGAACTTCATCGAGATTACCCTGGGCACAGGTGTAGGTTCGGGTATCGTGATCGACGGTAAGGTAGTGTATGGTCACGATGGTTTTGCCGGTGAGCTCGGCCACACGAAGATTGTTCACGGACCGGAAGGCCGCCAATGCGGTTGCGGTCAACGCGGCTGTATCGAGGCGTATGCCTCGGCTACGGGTGTGGCTCGTTCGGCTAAGGAGATCATTGAGAACTCGACGAAGGAGACCTGCTTGCGCAAATTGGAGAAGATCACGTCGTATGACGTATTCAAGGCAGCCGAGGCAGGTGACGAGGTTGCTAAGGAGATTTTCGACTTCACTGGTGAGATGCTGGGTAAGAAACTGGCTGACTTTGTGGCATTCTCTGCTCCTGAGGCAATCATCCTGTTCGGTGGCTTGACGAAGTCCGGTCATTGGATCATGGACCCGATCATCAATGCCCTGAATGAGAACGTTATGCCGTTGTGGAAGAACAAGGTGAAAGTTCTGGTATCGACCCTGAAGGATTCAGATGCCGCTATCCTGGGTGCCAGCTCGCTGGCATGGGATGTGGAGGCACAAGCTCCGATGCGTGAGTAATGCGACTGCTCTATCAGTTTCCAACGTGGATGCAACACTTGTATCGTGGTGTCACCTGGCGCCGCGATACAGGTGTTTCTGCATCTAAAACAGTCTATTTGACTTTTGACGATGGGCCAATCCCCGAGGCTACACCCGAGATATTGGATATACTTGGGCAGTACGGCGTGAAGGCTACATTTTTTGTGGTGGGCGACAATATCCTTAAATACCCGCACATATATGCGCGCATGTGCGAGGAAGGCCACCGTATAGGCAACCACACGATGCATCATATCAAGGGTACGCGTTACAGCCTGGATGAGTACCTGAAGGATGAGGATGCCTGCGCGCAGGTTATCGGCAGTCAGCAGGCTGCTACGGGCAGTCAGCCAAGATT
The DNA here is from genome assembly GCA_902798965.1 of uncultured Bacteroidales bacterium. Classification (GTDB taxonomy): domain Bacteria; phylum Bacteroidota; class Bacteroidia; order Bacteroidales; family Paludibacteraceae; genus Colicola. The sequence goes on from CADBYS010000001.1 coordinate 95,145, forward strand.
GGCTGACACCATGTTGTTCCGTCCGCCGTACGGCAAGATGACCTACAGGCAGAAACGTGCTATTCTGGAGCGAGGGTACGAGATTGTGCTGTGGGATGTGCTTACGCACGATTATAATGCGCGCTATACGCCTGAACGGATGATGGATATTGTCCGTCGCTACACCCGCCCGGGCAGTATCATCAATTTTCATGACTCAATCAAGTCCTGCGACCGAACAATCCGTGTTCTTCCGCAAGTGATCGAATGGCTGTTTGAGCAAGGTTATGCCATTCAAACGCTGTAAACCAATGCTTTCCAAGCGATTTGATAGGATCTTTCTGGTCAGCGGTCTGATCGTTCAAGTGCTGACATATTGGCTGGCTCCCTCACAGCCAATGGCGTTGGTAAGCGGTTTGCTGGGCATCGTGTCGGTTATCCTGTGTTCGCAGGGGAATATATGGACGTTCCTGTTTGGATTCGGGCAGATACTGACATACAGTTACCTGTGTTACCTGGAGCGATTCTATGCCGGTTTGGCTATGAATGCGTTCTATTTTCTTTCTCAGATTTACGGTATCTTTGCGTGGCGGAAGTTGCGGACTGACGATGGGGTGATCATCTCTCCCCGTTCACTGCCCATGAAGCAGTTTGTGCCGTTATGTACGCTTGTACTGCTATTAGCGATAGGTGTAGGGTGGTTGCTGGGACGCAACACCAACGATTCGCAGCCCTATATGGATGCCATCACTACCGTTGTGTCCATCTTGGCGCAAGTGATGATGGTTATGGCTATACGCCAACAATGGTGGTTGTGGCTCTTTGTGGACATCCTGTTCGTGATCATGTGGATTGTTGCCGGAAACTGGAGTATGGTTATGCAATACGGTTTCTGGTGCGTGAATTGCATCTATGGAATGCTCCGATGGCGCAATCTGGCAGCAAAATAATGGAGAAAACGGCAAAATAGCACACTACGTGCAACAAAAGTGAGCAAAATGCACACAATAACAAAAAAAAATCGCCTAACTCTTGCAAATATCATTTTTTTTTTGTAACTTTGCGAGCGATTTTGTGTGAATAGCCTTATAAATGCGTAAAAGACTAATCATATTACTATTGTTCGCGCTCAGTTTGGGCGTGACCTCGGCTTTGGCTGTAGGTCAGGATACCTTGCATACTACTTTCGTTGCCAATTCGTTGTATCAGCCCACTCATGTGGTAACCGTTACAGCGGGTGGCGGTATGCACGCATTGATGCATAAGGTAAGCGATGAGGGGAAGGCATTAGCCGGACTGAACAAGAGTATAGGCGCAGGCGGACAAGTGCAAGCGATGTACACCTATTTCTTCCATAAGTATGTAGGAGTTACCGGAGGTTTTGGCTTTGAGGTTTATACGGGTAATATGAACGGCTCGTTTGTTGATAGTGTGTATCACACAGATAAGGAGAATATGCCTCTGTCGCGATGGCTATATCGTGATTTCCAGGCATTTAAGGAGCGGGAACAGCTGTATATGTTTACTATCCCGGTAGGTGTAACCGGTCGTATAAACATTACTGATCCTATACAGATTCGTGCTACTGTCGGGTTTGGCATGAACGCCATCGTTGCGTCGCATTACCGTGCTGACGGTAACATGCAGGCTACAGCATATTACCCTGCTTACAATCTCCATCTGGATGCAGACTTACCGCAACACGGATTGAGTGACTATTATTTGCATGGATATCAAGGGAAGATTCAGAATACTTTCCCCGTGAATATGTTTGTTTTCGGAGATATAGGTATGCACTATCAGTTTACCAAACGATGGGGATTGTATGCCGGAATCTATGTCAGCTATACTTGCTTTAATGCTGTCAGGCAGTATGCCGATGCAGCCGGTAATCTTCCGGAACTGATTGATTACAATTGGAAAACAAACCAATGGACATATTCGGGTATCATCAATTCGAAATTCGTTGAGGCGTTGAATCCTCTGTCTGTGGGTGTGAAGGTAGGCTTTACAATAACTTATCTGTCGCCTGCACATTGCAATTGCGAAGATATCTAATCGCGGCGCTATAACCGCGTAGCTATAAACACAAGGTTATGAAATACTATTTACTTCTCATTTGGGTGATAGGTGGTTTGGTGGCTCTGTATTATGTCACCGTTCTTCTGCACATTTTCTTTGGCGTGTTCAAGAAAGATATAAATATGAACAAGATATTTATACCGTTCTATGCTTGGATAGTAGGACTCAATTAAATTTTCTATACTATGAACGATCGTATTAAAAAGATTATCTATGCCGCAGTCGGCTTAGGTATTGCCATTGTTGTTCTCACCTCGCTCAGTTCGATAGGTGAAGATGTGAAGAACGAACAAATCGTTGTTTGTCAGAAACCTTTCACCGGTCAGATGGAGTACTGGACAACGCCTGGTTTCAAATGGCAGTGGTTTGGTTCGCTAACGTACTACTACAAGACCCAACAGCTTTGGTTTGGTTCGGAGGACAATAACCGTCGCCAACAGGGAAATCCTATTCCCGTTATCTTCAACGACGCATCTGACGGTATGATATATGGTTCATTGCGTGTGAAGTTGCCTACCGACCAGAAGTATTTGTCACGTATTCAGACCGATTACAACGGTATGGATCGACTGATGGAGGATTTGGTTCGTCCTACAGTTACGAAGGTTATCTATGCTTCCGGACCGCTGATGTCGGCATTTGAGTCGTATGCCGAGAAGAAGAACAATCTTATCGAATATATTGCCGACCAGCTCAAGAACGGTGTGTATACCACAACGGTACGCACTATCGAAGTAGTTGATCCCATCACGGGTGAGAAGAAAACGAATAAGATAGCTGTGCTTATCGAGGATGAGAATGCTCCGGGTGGTTATCGCCGTTCCGAAGATTCGCCTTTCCGTTTCTATGGATTGGAGATCGGTCAAGTGGCTGTTAGCAAGATCGGTTATTCCGATAAGGTGCTCAACCAGATTGCTCAACAACAGGAGTCGAACATGTTGGTTCAAACCAGCAAAGCGCGTACGTTGGCTGCTCAACAGGAAGCTATCCGTGCAGAGGAGGAAGGTAAGACTGCTGCCACGAAGGCTAAATGGGAACAGGAGAAGATCAAAGCTGTTGAGGTAACAAAAGCCGAACAGGAGCGTGAGGTATCGCGTCTGGCTGCCGAGAAAGCTGAGTTCGACAAGAAGAAGATCATCGCTGAGGGTCAAGCCGAGGCCGAAGCTAACCGACTGAAAGTTGCTGCCGGTCTGACGCCTCAGGAAAGGGCAGAGTGGGAGTATAAGACGAAGGTTGGTGTAGCCAAAGCCTTGTCGGATATCAAACTGCCGACCATCGTCATGGCGGGTGGTAACGCCGGAAGCGGAAACGCTGCCATGGATGCCATGGGATTGAAGATGATGACTGATCTTGTAGAAAAAATGAGCAAGTAATCCGTTATTTTAAGAATAGTTTGATTGATTATATTAAAGAACAAGGGTGCGCCACATAAGCGCACCCTTATCTTATCCTTGTAATCCTGGACAATACAAGGGGTTTGCTCCTTGTCTTACTTTTTGGCAGGTTTGGGTATGCGTTTGGCTACGCCGATGGCTGCTGTAGGACATACAAGACGACACAGATGGCATCCTACGCACTTCGCACCGATGATTTGCGGTTGACGGATCTGTTTGCCGGAAGCATCTGTGGCGATCTCGAAGCGTATTGCCTGATGGCCTCCGTCCATACATGATATGTAGCATCGTCCGCAGCCGATACATTTCTCGCGGTCAATCTTCGGGAAGACCATTGTCTCGCGGTCGAGGTCAGATGGCATAACGATGTTTTTCAATTCTTCTCCTACGAGTTTCTTGAGTTCAACGATGCCACGTTCCTTCATATAGTGCTTGAGACCTAAAATGAGGTCGTCGATGATGCGATAACCATACTGCATCACGGCAGTACAAACCTGTACATTGCGGCAACCGAGTTGGATGAACTCCAAGGCATCACGCCAAGTCTCTATTCCTCCTATACCGCTGATATCCATATGTTTCTCGATGCCGGCTTTGTGCAGTATGGGATTGTCGGTCATCTCATAAATCATACGCAGAGCAATGGGCTTAACCGCTTTGCCTGAGTAGCCGCTGACGGTCTTTTTCTCACTCACCTCTGCATCATGACTCATGGTGATGGATTTGATGGTATTGATGGCACTTATGCCGTGTGCACCTGCAAAGAAACATGCTAATGCCGGTTTGCTCATTGTGGTAACGTTGGGTGTCATCTTTGGGATAACAGGTATAGAAACAGCATCCTTGATGATGGATGTATAGAGCATTATGAGTTCGTCGTTCTGACCGATGTCGCTGCCAAGCCCGGTGAGTCGCATCTGTGGGCATGAGAAGTTCAGCTCAACTGCGTCGCAGCCTGCTTCTTGCGCCAACTTTGCCAGTTCTATCCATTCCTCTTCTGTCTGCCCCATGATGGATGCAATGATGCGTTTGGTCGGGTAGTTCTGTTTGAGACGTCGGAGTATATCGAAATCCATCGTGTAGGAGTTCTCGCTCAGTTGTTCCATATTGCGGAATCCTACGAATGGCGTACCTTCCTTACGCACGGCATCGAAACGCGGAGATACTTCGCGGATATCTTGTTTGCAGATAGTCTTGTAGAACACACCAGCCCAACCGGCTTCCAGTGCGCGGGCAACCATCTCATAGTTGGTGCAGATAGCAGATGAAGCCAGGAAGAACGGATTCTCGCAAACCATGTCGCAGAAGTTTATTTCCAGACTCGGTAAATCGCTGCCATCCGATATCTGATCTCTTACTTCAGGTATCTGTTTTTTGACTTCTGGTTTTAATTCGGCAATGCGAATGGGTTTGTCATAGTGAATGCAGGCTTGTTCTGCCGCTTGCAACTCGCTGTCGGTCATGGAGTCGAATAACTCGACGGCTGTCCAATGGTTGTCGAAACGTAATGCGCGGATAGCGCGTGCGGCTTTCTTCCCGCAAGGAGCATCCATACATAGCAGGCAGCGTGCCACTTCTTCTTGAATGTGTAACATAGTAGTTCGATTTTGTGGTTTTAGACTGCAAAGTTACAAAAAAAATATGACATTTGCAAATCGTGTGACAAATTTTCAAAAAAAATCGCGGAAAATTTGCATTTTTCAAAAAATTTTTGTAACTTTGTACGTTTTTTTGATAATTTGTAAAATTGTAAACGAATAAACCAAGAATAGTATTATGTTCGACAACTTAAGCGAACGATTGGAACGATCGTTCAAGATTCTGAAAGGTGAGGGTAGAATAACCGAGATTAACATTGCGGAAACGGTCAAAGATATCCGCAAGGCGCTGCTGGAGGCGGATGTTAACTACAAGACGGCAAAGCAGTTTACGGATAGTGTAAAAGCCAAGGCGTTGGGACAAAACGTGATGATAGCCGTTCGTCCCGGGCAGTTGATGGTAAAGATCACGCACGACGAGTTGGCAGCCTTGATGGGTGCGGAAGCCGTAGAGTTGAACCTGAAAGGCAATCCGGCAATCATCCTTTTGTCGGGTTTGCAAGGCTCGGGTAAAACGACGTTTGCCGCGAAGCTCGCCAACTACCTGCAGACGAAGAAAGGCAAGAAAGTGATGCTCGTAGCCGATGACGTGTATCGCCCGGCTGCCATCGAGCAATTGCGCGTGTTAGGCGAGCAGATTAATGCCAAGGTTTTCACCGGCGAGGATATAAGCAATCCGGTAGAAAAGGCTAAGAAAGCCATCTCGGAGGCGAAGGTGTATGGCTATGATGTGGTCATCGTCGATACGGCAGGTCGTCTGGCTGTTGATGAGCAGATGATGAACGAGATCGCTGCCATCAAGGAGGCTATACAGCCGCAAGAGACCCTGTTCGTGGTTGATGCCATGACCGGTCAGGACGCCGTGAATACCGCCAAGGCGTTCAATGACCGTTTGGATTTCGACGGTGTGATACTTACCAAGCTCGACGGTGATGCCCGCGGCGGTGCGGCGCTGAGTATACGCTCGGTGGTTGAGAAACCGATCAAATTCATCGGTACGGGCGAGAAGATGGAGGCATTGGACGTGTTCCACCCCGCACGTATGGCGGATCGTATCCTCGGCATGGGTGATGTGGTCAGCCTCGTGGAGCGCGCACAAGAGCAGTATGACGAGGAAGAAGCACGCCGAATAAGCAAACGTATTGCGAAGAATCAGTTCGACTTCAACGACTTCCTCGGGCAGCTGAACCAGATAAAGAAGATGGGTTCGATGAAAGACCTTATGGGAATGATTCCCGGTATGGACAAAGCCCTCAAGGGCGTAGAGATTAGCGACGACGCCTTCAAACCCGTGGAAGCTATCATCGGCTCGATGACTCCCGAGGAGCGTTCCAATCCCGCATTGCTCAACGGCAGCCGCAAGAACCGTATCGCGAAAGGTTCGGGCACTTCGATCGTTGAGGTGAACCGCTTCCTCAAGCAATTCGAGCAAACCTCAAAGATGATGCGCAAAGTGCAACAGATGAGGCGTCGCTAAATCGTAAATTGTAAATGATTAAATTGTAAATAGCTTTATGGCAACACAAGAAGAAACATTCAAAAAGATTGTAGCCCATTGCAAGGAGTACGGATTCGTGTTCCCGAGCAGTGAGATTTATGACGGTCTGGCCGCTGTATATGACTATGGTCAGAACGGCGTAGAACTGAAGAACAACATCAAACGTTACTGGTGGGACTCGATGACCCTGTTGCACCAGAACATCGTCGGCATCGACGCCGCCATCTTTATGCACCCGACCACATGGAAAGCGTCGGGACACGTAGATGCGTTCAACGATCCCTTGATCGACAACCGCGACAGCAAGAAGCGTTATCGCGCCGATGTGCTCATCGAGGAGCAGATAGCCAAGTATGAGGACAAGATCCAGAAAGAGGTAGATAAGGCCAAGAAACGTTTCGGCGACTCGTTTGACGAGCAGATGTTCCGTCAGACCAACCCGCGCGTGCTGGAGCACCAGCAGAAACGTGACGCCCTGCACGAGCGTTACTCGGCTGCGATGAACGCCAATGACCTGGATGAACTGAAGCAGATCATCCTGGATGAGGAGATCGTTTGCCCGATCAGCGGCACAAGGAACTGGACAGACGTACGTCAGTTCAACCTTATGTTCCAAACTGAGATGGGTTCGACTGCCGATGGCGCTATGAAGATCTATCTGCGTCCGGAAACGGCACAAGGTATTTTCGTTAACTTCCTGAACGTGCAGAAGACCGGCCGCATGAAGATTCCTTTCGGTATCGCACAGATCGGTAAAGCCTTCCGCAACGAGATCGTAGCCCGTCAGTTCGTGTTCCGTATGAGGGAGTTCGAGCAGATGGAGATGCAGTTCTTTGTTCGCCCGGGAGAGGAGCTGAAGTGGTTTGAGCACTGGAAAGCCTTCCGCCTGAAGTGGCACAAAGCCCTTGGCCTGGGTGACGACAAGTACCGCTACCACGATCACGAGAAACTCGCTCACTACGCTAATGCCGCTACGGATATCGAGTTCCAGATGCCGTTTGGCTTCAAGGAAGTGGAGGGTATCCATAGCCGTACGAACTTCGACCTGAGTCAGCACGCTAAGTATAGCGGCAAGAAGATTGAATACTTCGATCCTGAACTGAATCAGAGCTATACACCGTTTGTGATCGAGACTTCTATCGGTGTGGATCGTATGTTCCTGAGCGTGATGTGCGGATCGTACCGCGAGGAGCAACTGGAGGGCGGCGATGTACGCGTAGTACTCGGTTTGCCGCCGGTACTTGCTCCTGTTAAGGCTTGCGTGATGCCGTTGGTAAAGAAAGACGGTCTGCCTGAGAAAGCCCGCGAGATACTGAACTCGCTGAAGTTCGACTTCAAGGTGCAATATGACGAGAAGGATAGTATCGGCAAGCGTTATCGTCGTCAGGATGCTATCGGTACGCCGTTCTGCATCACCGTGGATCACGACACCCTAAACGACGGTTGCGTAACATTGCGTTACCGTGACACCATGGCGCAAGACCGCGTGAAGATCGAAGATCTGCACGAGATCATTCGCCGCGCTGTAGATCCGAAGGAGTTGTATCGCAAGATCGTAGGCGACCGCCTGGAAGATACCGAAGAGTAATTTAATTGTACGGATTTGACGGATTAGACGGATAGCATTGTATTCCGTATGATCCGTACGATTCGTACCGAATCCAAAAACACTATGAGTTTCGTACATCTGCATGTTCACTCGCATTATTCGACACTTGACGGAATGAGTAAAGTGCCGGATATAGTAGATAAATGTATCCGCACCGGGATGCCTGCCGTGGCGTTGACCGATCATGGTAATATGTATGGTATCAAGGAACTCATAGACTACTGTGCGAAGGTAAACGGCAAGAACGAAGCGAAATGGAAGGAGACTCACGATGAGTCCGAGCCGTTCGTTCCGTTCAAGCCGATAGTGGGCATAGAGGCGTATTGCGCCCATCGCTCGCGTCGGTCGATGAGCAACGAGCAAGCCACATGGCCGGATGGCGTGACGTACCAGATAGACAAGTCGGGTTGGCACCTTATCTTGCTCGCCAAGAACGAGTTAGGTTATCATAACCTGTGCAAACTGACAAGTGCCGGTTTCATGGATGACGCGTTCTATTCGCGTCCGCGTATCGATCACGAGTTGATTGAGCAATACCACGAGGGACTGATATGCTGTTCGGCTTGCTTGGGCGGCGAGATCAGTCAGAAGATCTTGCACGGCGACCTGAGTGGCGCGGAAGAGTCGGTACTATGGTTCAAACGTGTGTTCGGGGACGACTATTATTTGGAGCTGCAACGCCATCAGACGGATAAACCCGGCGGGGCGCAAGATACGTATCAGGAGCAGTTGCGTGTGAATCCTGTGCTGATTGAGTTGGCACGTAAACACGGTATCAAGCTGATCTGCACGAACGATGCGCACTTCCTGAACGAGGAGAATGCCGATGCCCATGAGCACCTGATCTGCCTCTCGACGAACAACAAGATCTCGGAGCCACGGAAGATGATGTACACCAAACAGGAGTGGCTGAAGACACCTGAAGAGATGCAACGCATCTTTGAGGATATCCCCGAGGCGATGGCGAACACCCTGGAGGTGGCAAGCAAGGTGGAGCTGTACTCGCTGGACAAAGACCCCATTATGCCGCTGTTCGATATACCAAAAGAATTTGGTACAGAAGAGGAGTGGCGGCAGAAGTTCACGCATGAGCAGCTGTACAACGAGTTCACACGCAACGAGCACGGCGAGGTGATCATGACCGAGGCTGAGGCAGAGAAACGTATTCATAAACTCGGAGGTTACGACCGCTTGTACCGTATCAAGTTCGAGGCGGATTACCTGGAATACCTGACGTACAAAGGTGCGCACGAACGCTATGGCGATACGCTGACCGAGGAACAGGAGGAGCGTATACGCTTTGAGTTGCACACGATGAAGACCATGGGTTTCCCCGGGTACTTCCTGATCGTGATGGACTTTATCCGTGCGGCGCGTGAAGAGCTGGATGTGAGCGTCGGGCCGGGTCGTGGATCGGCTGCCGGATCGGTAGTGGCGTATTGCCTAAGGATAACGGATCTTGATCCGCTAAAGTACGACTTGCTGTTCGAGCGATTCCTGAACCCTGATCGTATATCCCTGCCGGATATCGATACGGACTTTGAGGATTCGGGTCGCGGCAAGGTGCTTGACTGGGTATCGGATAAGTACGGCGCTACTCATGTGGCGCATATCATCACCTATGGTAAGATGGCTACGCGTTCGGCATTGGCGGACGTAGCGCGTGTGCAAGGCGTATCGATACCGATGAGTAACCAGCTCAAGAGTTACGTGCCGGCACGCGACTTTCCGGACTCGATCAAGGACGAGAACGGCAAGAAACCCAAGGTGAACCTGCGCAACTGCTACAAGTATATCGATGAACTGAGGCAGATATACGAGGGCGATGATCCTGTATTGCGCAATACTCTGGAATATGCGGCACAACTTGAGGATACCATTCGTCAGGTGGGCATCCATGCGTGCGGCGTTATTATCGGTGCGGATGATTTGACAAAGTTTGCTCCGCTGGCATCGGTGCTTGACCCGAAGACCCAGAAACGTGTACTCGTGACGCAGTATGACGGCCATGTGGTGGAGTCAGTGGGACTGATCAAGATGGACTTCCTGGGACTGATCACTCTGTCGATCATCAAGGAGTGTATCCGCACGGTGAAACGCACGAAAGGTATCGATATTGATATCGACCATATACCGCTGGACGATGAACTGACATACAAACTGTTCCAGGAAGGAAGGACAGTGGCTGTGTTCCAGTTTGAGTCGTCGGGAATGCGTAGTTACATGCGTCAGTTGAAACCCACGGTGATGGGTGACCTGATAGCCATGAACGCGTTATACCGTCCGGGACCGATGGATTATATCCCGCAGTTCATCCGCCGTAAGCACGGCGTGGAGCCTGTGACCTACGATATACCTATCATGGAGAAGTACCTGAAGGATACGTATGGCGTGACGGTATATCAGGAGCAGGTCATGTTGTTGAGCCGCTTGTTAGCTAACTTTACACGTGGCGAGAGCGACAAGCTCCGTAAGGCGATGGGTAAGAAGCAGATGGCTATCCTGCAGGAGTTGAAGGGTAAGTTTATGACAGGAGGCAAAGCCAACGGTCATGACCCGAAGATTCTGGACAAGATATGGGCTGACTGGGAGAAGTTCGCCTCGTATGCGTTCAACAAGTCGCATGCGGCTTGCTACTCGTGGGTAGCCTACCAGACGGCTTACCTGAAGGCACATTATTCTTCGGAGTTCATGGCGGCCAACCTGACCATCCTGAAGAACAGCACGAAGGATGTGACGCGACTGATGGACGAGTGTACGGAGATGAACATCCGTGTACTGGAGCCTGATGTGAACGAGTCGGGACTGAACTTCATGGCGAACAGCAAGGGCGATATACGTTTCGGTTTGGGCGGCGTGAAAGGAGTAGGTGAGAATGCCGTGGAGGCCATTGTAATGGAGCGTGAGAAGAATGGCAAATACAAAGATATCTTCGACTTTGTAGAGCGCGTGAACCTGACGGCTTGCAACAAGAAGACCATAGAGAGTCTGGCGTACGCGGGTGCTTTCGATTGTTTCTCTGGTATATATCGTGAGCAGTTGCTGGGCGTTAATTCCAAGGGTGAGCCTGTGTTGGATAGTCTGATTCGCTACGGCAACCTGTATCAGCAGAGCAAGGCGGATAGTCAGTTTACCTTGTTCGGCGCAGCGGATCTGGAGATTGATATACAGAAACCGGAGATGCCGGCAGCCCAGCGAATGACAAACATCGAGCGGCTGAATAAGGAGAAAGAGATGATAGGTATCTACCTGTCGGCGCACCCGTTGGATGATTATGAGTTTGAAGTCAGGGAGTTGTGTAGCGTTTCCGCCGAAGAACTCAAGCGCTTCCGCGATTGGGAGAAACCCGACCAACGTGCAGCGGCTATTCAGCAGTTTGCACAAGGCGGCGGAGAGGATGAAGGCGAAGAACAGGAAGTGGAAGTGGAGACGATAGTTACCAGCGATGCGGATGGCGAACCGATCACCGAGGAGAAAGAGGTGAAGAACGATGCGCCCAAAGCCAAACGCCAATCGCCGGAAGAGTGGATACACTCTCACGAGAAACGTTTGTTGACAATTGGCGGTATCGTTACGGCGGCAGAGGAACGTGTGTCGCAGAAAGGTACGTTGTACGGGCGTTATACGATAGAAGATTATTCGGGCAGTTACGAGTTCCCGATCTTTGGCGAGGACTACAAGCGCTTTGCGCCGCTGCTGAAGAAAGATGTATATGCGTACGTTTCGGTACAAGTGCAGCCACGCGGGTGGGGCGGTAAGTTCTACAAGGAAGTGCCGTTCAACGAGATGGAATATGAGTGCCGGGTGAAGGATGTGCAGTTGCTGCAAGATGCGCAGAAGAACCGCGTGCATAACCTGACCATCACGATGCCTGTGGATAAACTGACCGAGACGTGGGCGAGCGAGTTTGAGGAAGTTGGCAAAGCCGCTAATGACAACGAAGGTTTGGTGGTACGATTCCGTGTGGAGGACTCCTTGCATCACAATGGTATAACGCTGACTGCCAGGAATGTACACGTGAAAGTAAGCAAACCGTTCTACCACTGGCTGACTACGCAGAAGAAAGAGGATATATTGGAGTATAAGTTCAGTTAAGGATGAACTATCAGGAGGCATTGACATATCTGTACCAGATAGCTCCGCCGTTTCATGAGGTGGGCGCCAAGGCGTACAAGCCGGGATTGGAGACGATGCGCAAGTTGATGCAGGCTTTTAACTTTCGACTTTCGACTTTCGACTTTCCCGTCATTCATGTGGCGGGAACGAACGGCAAAGGCTCCACGTCGCACTTGATAGCGGCCGCGTTGGCGGCAGCGGGAAAGCGGGTAGGATTATATACGTCACCACACCTTGTATCATTTTGCGAGCGCGTGCGCGTGATAGAACGCGAGGAGACAGGCAATGGGCAATCAGCCATCCGCCCGAGACTGATACCGGAGGAGTATGTGGCGGAGTTTGTAGGGAGCAACGCGAGCTTGTTCGAGCAGTTACAACCGTCGTTCTTTGAAATAACAACAGCCATGGCGTATTGCTGGCTACGTGAGCAGAAGGTGGATGTGGCCGTTATTGAGGTAGGCTTGGGAGGACTGCTGGATGCGACGAACATTGTTGAGCCATGTTTGACGGTAATAACGAACATAGGCTACGACCACACCGATCTGTTGGGACATACATTGGCAGAGATTGCCGTGCAGAAAGCGGGTATCATGAAACGCGGCGTGCCGTGCGTGATAGGTGAGAGTAACTCAGAGACGAAGCCTGTTTTCCTAAGCAAAGCAGAGGAATGCGGCATATTGGGCGAAGGATTGGAGACGACTGACTGCAAGATATGGTTTGCGGATGAGTGCGAGTTCCTAAGAAGACAAAGACTGCGTGTAGCGCCGGAGTGCGAGCTGAAAGGCGACTACCAGCAAAAGAACATGCAGACGGCTTATGTGGCGCTGAAGGCTATCAGCGGCCAGGTGTCAGCTATCAGCAATCAGGCTATTGCGGAGGGGTTTGCCCATGTGGTGCGCTATACGGGTTTGCGGGGTAGATGGGAGGTGTTGTCGCTGGCGCCGAAGGTGATTTGCGATACAGGGCATAACAGCCACGGTATAGCGACTTATGTGGAGCAACTGCGCCAACTAACCGCGCAACCATCCGCTAAACGTTCATCGCTAACCGCTAACCGTTACTTGCATATTGTTTTTGGGATGGTGGCAGATAAGGATGTGGATGCTGTGCTGCGATTGTTGCCGGAAGAGGCGACGTATTACTTTACGCAGCCGAACAGCCATCGTGCCTTAGCGGCGGAAGAACTGTTGGGGAAATGGAAGGCGATTCATCCTGATAGCAAAGCAAAGGCCTATAAGACTGTTAGTGAGGCAATAACAAGCGCTACTGCTGCCGCTAAACAGGAAGATGTAATCTTCATCGGTGGCAGCAACTACGTGGTTGGTGAGGCGATGAAGTACTATGACAATTGACCGCAAGAGGAAAAATGAATAAGAGTTAATAAGATGGATTTTTTATCAATCATATTGTTGGCAATCGGCTTGGCGATGGATTGTTTTGCCGTTTCGATTGCGCAAGGAATGCAGGGAACGAAGAGCCGAGCGATGGTTGTGATGGCGATTATGTTTGGTGTGTTTCAAGGAGGCATGCCATTGATAGCGTACTATGCAGGCAGTTTGTTTGCGGAGTTCTTTACGCGTTGGAGTCCGTGGATTGCGTTGATATTGTTGTCGCTTATCGGTGGAAAGATGCTGATAGAGGCGTATAAGGAGAAACATGAGAACTGTTCGGATTGCACGGATCAGACGGATGCAATAAATCCGAAAGGAAACTCGTCTGTGCTGACATTTTGGACGATGATTGTGCTGGCGATAGCTACGAGTATTGATGCTTTGTCCATTGGCGTGCTGTTCATCCCTGTGCCGGAAGTGCTATGGATAGCTATAGCCATCATAGCCATGATGAGTACGATGTTTGCAATTGTGGGGTTTGACTTAGGCAAACGATTAGGTAAACATCTGCCGTTTAATGCCAATGTGTTAGGCGGCTGCATATTGATTGCTATAGGCATCAAGATATTTTTGGAGGGTATGTTCGAATGAACGAATAAGGCGAAGAATGTGAGGATAATTAGGCTGAAAGATGGAAATAGAGCAGATACGAGACATATTGCAAGCCAAGTACCCGGATATGGATGCCGTGGCTATACGCTATGAGGATCTGGTGTTCGAGGAGCGCGTTCGACTGAAATGTTTCCAGTGCCGCAACTACCACGCCAAATGGACTTGCCCCGGTCGCTTGCCGGCCTTTGACTTCCCTCGATTGCTTGGCGAATATGTGCACATGGCGGTGATTATTTGCCGACAGCAATCAGTAGTCAGTAGTCTGCAATCAGCGGTTAGCAGTCAAGCTTCTATGGATGGTTTTCGTGAGGCGGGCAACAACTTGCATAGAGCGATGTTATATTTGGAAAAGGAGCTGTACAACCGTAACGAACCTATGGCTACTTCGTTTATTGGCGGGAGTTGCGAACTGTGCAAAGATGGCTGCAACAAAGATGCCTGCGTGCATCCAGAACAAGCGCGTATACCTTGGGATGCAACGGGGTGTAATGTGGCGCGAACACTGGCGAACATAGGCATTGTAGTTGATTTTGCGGGGAAAGAAATATGCCGATACGGGTTGCTTGTTTGGTAGAAGTACAAAACTCCAACGCCCCGTTGGAGAAATTGAAAATGAAAAAACTGCCCAGTTTGGTGCAGAAATATGATAAAGGTCTGATATGAGTGAAGATTTGGATAGATTAACACCAAGGCTTGTGAAGTCGCATGATGTGCATCTGGATGCCGATTATGCGGAATGGATAGCGGAGTTGAAACATCGCTATCGTACGGCGCAGGTGAAGGCTTCTGTACGGGTTAACTCGGAGAAGTTGCTCTTTAATTGGGAACTGGGACGTGACTTGGTGCAAAAGAAGGCTGAAGAGAAATGGGGTGCCGGAGTTGTTGAGCAAGTGAGTCTCGATCTGCAGCGTGAGTTTCCGAATGCAGATGGATTTTCAGCTCCGAACCTCTGGTTTATGAAAAAATGGTATCTATTTTATTCATCTCCAGAGACTTGCGAAAAACTCTACCAACTTGGTAGAGAATTGGAATTTCAAAAACTCTACCAATTTGGTAGAGAAATTATGCACCAACCTGGTGCAGAAATTCTATTACAACCTGTTATAGAAAATGGCGATGAAAAACTGCAACAACCCGTTGCAGAATTTCCTGCACTCTTTGCACTCGTGCCTTGGAGACATCATGTGGAGATCATTTCCAAATGCAAATCTATCGAAGAGGCGCTATTCTACATTGGCAAGACGATAGAACTGGGACTCAGCCGTGCTGCCTTGGTCAACTGCATCAAAGCCAACCTCTTCGAACATCAGGGCAAGATTCTCAATAACTTTGCGGAGCATATGCCGGAACTGCAAAGTAAGTTGGTGCAGGAGGTATTCAAGGAGAACTATGATTTTGGTTTTGCAACAGTAGATCACGAGATATATAATGAGGATGACTTGGAAGAGGCGCTGACGAAGAGTGTCACCGGTTTGTTGCTGGAACTCGGTACCGGCTTTGCGCTCATCGGACGCCAGAAGCAGTTGTGGGTAGGGGATACGACGCGTAAGATCGACTTGCTGTTCTATCATATCCGTCTGCGCTGCTATGTGGTGTGCGAACTGAAGGCTAAGGCTTTTGAACCGGAGTTTGCCGGAAAGTTGAATTTCTATGTCAATGCGGTGGATGACTTGCTCAAGGACAAGGAGGATAACCCCACTATCGGTTTGTTGATTTGCTCGGATATGAATAAGGCAGAGGTGCAATGGTCGTTCCGCGGAATCAGTACACCGATTGGTGTGGCGACATACAATAACATCCGTATCAAGGACGCACTGCCTACGCAGGAACAACTCAAAGAGCGCATGGAACTCTTGCAACGTGAGATGCGTGCCACGAAACGGTTGATGAAAGGAAAGAAGTAGAGGGGATTGGTGTTGATGCGGTGCCGAATAGGGAATGATAAGGGTAATGACTAACGAATATCTAACCAATAATTAAGGAATCACTAACGTTTTGAAGCTTTTGTTAGTCAAAAATAACCCAAAATGGTCCAAAAATGAATGAAAAAATGCACTGGCGAAGTTGGCGATATTGACGATATCGCCAAGAACGTCAAGATCGCCATGCAAAAAAATGACATGGCACAAATGGCACTATTGGCACTATGAAGCCGGAAAGTGCCAATAGTGCCAAAAGTGCCAGAGCAAATTTTTAAAAGAAACTAAATATGTTTGAAAGATAGTCCTATGTCGGTGTTTTATCGTGGTCTTATCGTGGTTTTGTTATGGTTTTATCGTGGTTATCCTAGACTTTAGTCCCGAGAGAAACCCAAGAACAAGCCGATCAGACCCTTGGAAACAATCAATACGAAAAAAAATATGAATGAGACGGTGAAACACTTTTTGATGCGAAGAATGTGATCAATTTGTTTGAAATCAAATGATTAGAAAAGAATCTCAGAGTCTCACTGTCTCACGACATAAATGAATATCGCAAAGCGACATAGCGTCAATGCATTTTTTTAGAAGAAACTAAATAGCGAAGATAATGAACGGTGCAATACTTTTGGCAGCTGGATTTGGAACACGATATCATGGCAAAAAACAAGATGTTGAGTTCCATGGTCAACCGTTGTGGAAATATGCATACAATACAGCGTTGAGTGTAGTAGGTGAGGAAAATATCGTAGCGATAGGCAAAGATATTCCGGGCGGAGAAACGCGAACACAATCTGTATGCATAGGATTAGCTGCGCTTAATAAAGATGTTGATAGAGTGATCATTGTAGAGGCAGCAAGACCGATGGTTACCCAAGATCAGATTCTACAATTATTGGACGATCCTTATCCGTCCTCTACGTTTGTCCGACCATTGGTGAATACTCCTATTTATCGAGACGGAACATACGTCAATAGAAGTGAGATGTATGATTTGTTGACACCTCAAGCGTTTGATAGAAAAATGTTGGAAGAGGCTTATAAGAGTGGCCGTTTTGAGGATATGACGGATGAGACAAGAGTGATGTTTGAGTATTTTGGTATTAAGCCACATTTTATAGAAACGGAATCCAATTTGTTCAAAGTAACCTATCCGGGTGATTTGGATATCTTGGAATCAATATATAAGCATTTGAAGGAGAAGACGGCATGAAAAAAGTACTTATTACCGGCGGTAAAGGCGATATAGCCCAAGCTATAAAAGCTCTTTTGGAGGAAGAGGGTGGATATGAAGTCTATGCTCCTTCGCGACAAGAGTTGGATGTTACTAATTGGGAGAATATTGATCAGGTGATGGCAAATTTTGTTCCAGACATTCTGATTAATAATGCCGGCTATGTAGTACCTCAGTCGATAAAAGAGATTTATTTGGAGAATACCAAGAAACATTTCGACATCAATTTAGGTGGCACGTTTTATTGCACAGGGATAGGCTTGAAGTATAATCCAGATTTGCAAATCATCAACATCGTTTCTGCAGCATCTGTGGAGTCTCACGCAACATGGAGCGAATATTGTGCTTCAAAAGCGGCAGTAGCTATGGCAACCAAGTGTTGGGCAGAAGACGGATTGTATGCCGTAGCTATTTCTCCGGGTAGAACGAGAACGAAAATGCGAAAGAGTTTATTCCCTGATGAAGATCAGAATACATTATTGGAGCCGGCAGATTTCGCGAAAGTCGTGCTGAAAGCAGTTCATAAAAAATATGAATCCGGTGCCAATATAATAGTAAAGAAACAAAATGTGCAACAACTAATCAACGAATAGGCATGAATTGTTCAGAATATTTAGTAGATTTTCTTATCACTCATGGCGTGACGGATGTATTCGGATATGCCGGCGGATATATAGTGCCCTTTATGGATGCATTATATAAGCGTAAAGATGAAATTCGTACTCATGTATGTTATCATGAGCAAGGCTGTGCTTTGGCAGCAAACGGCTATGCACGAACAAGTGGCAAAATAGGCGTCTATTTTACGACATCCGGTCCTGGTGCAGTTAATGCCTTGGGAGGCTTGGCAGACGCTTGGTTTGATGGCGTGCCTTTGATGGGTATATGCGGAAATGTTCCGACGAATGAGATGAAAGGCTTTTCTGGTATTCGACAAAATGGTTTTCAAGAAATGGATATTGTATCCATGACCCGAAATATAACCAAATATTCTGTAACAGCGAATAGTGCGGAAGGCTTTGGTGATGTGGTTAACCGAGCATATAATTTGGCTTTGTTAGGAAGGCGAGGCGGCGTTGTTATCGATTTTCCGCTGGATATTCAGCAAGTTCAGTTTGTGACACCTGTTTATTAAATTAATGTCGTAAGTAGTATGATTTTTCAAGCAAAATACAAGAAGCCGATACTATTAGTAGGTAGTGGTGTCCGGATGGCAAATGCGGTGGAATTGGTTCATTCGTTTGTGAGGAAGACGAATGTTCCACTATTGACGACCATGAATGCAGTAGATATTGCTCCTGAAGAGTTCCATATAGGGTTTATCGGCACACATGGAAACCGAATAGCCAATATGATTCTCAATGAGTGTGATTTGATTATATCTGTAGGCGCACGTTTGGGAATTCGTCAAGTAGGTCGATATACGGCTAATTTTGCTCCTCATGCGGACTTGATACGAGTGGATATAGATGAGAATGAGTTAGGTAGAAATATTAAACCTAATGAGCAGAAATATCGCACGGATGCCAAAGATTTTATGACAATGCTCTTAGAAGAGAATGTTCCGGATTTCTCAGCATGGAAAGAGCAATGTATGACAGCAAAAGGTCTTCTTGCGGATTATGACCAACAAGAAGGAAATGCAGTGATAGAGAAAATCGGTTCGTACTTACCGGAGAATGCTATAGTTTCTGTTGATGTCGGGATGAACCAATGTTGGTGTGCTCAATCGCTTGTCCTTAAAGGTACAAAGGGGCGAATACTTATTAGTGGAGGCTATGGAACGATGGGGTGTGCTTTGCCTTTCGCAATAGGAGCGTCTATATCTATGAATAATGGTTTCGTGTATTGTATCTCCGGTGATGGCGGAATGCAGATGAATATTCAAGAATTAGAAACCATTAAACGTGAGAATTTACCGATTAAGATTTTTGTGCTTAACAATAGAGTATTGGGTAAGATTAGTGAGACACAACATTTTAATCATGGCGATCGGTTTGCTGCTACTGCTGTTTCCGGAGGTTATACTGTGCCTGATTTCAAGAAAATTGCAGAAGCTTACGGTATCAAAGCAGCAAGTTTGAAGTCTTATAAGGAACTTGATCATTTTTACGAGTGGATAAGTGACAGAGAACCAGGCTTGTTTGATATCTCGCTATCGGAAAACAGTTTCCTTACTCCGAAAATCAAATGGGAAACAGGAAAGATTTTTCCCGCAATACCTATTGATGTTATAGAAAATGTGAAATCCATACTACAAAGATAAGAAAGTAAATGAAACTTCTAACTGCTATTGACGCTATATATAAGAATATTCGGTTTGGTGATCTTTTCTTGGCATTGAGCCCGTCTTATCAAAGATGGTATGTGCAACGTTTGCGTAAAAGACAAATACAATTTATACTTGAGAAACGTTCACAAACTCGTTATAAGGTATTATTCTTTTTGCAGAACAGTTCCATTTGGAAGTACGATACGATCTATCGGCTTATGGAACATTCGGAATTATTTGATCCGGTTGTAGCCGTATCTCCTTATAATGTGCATCTTTTCTATGATAATGATGAGTGTTTGCGCGTAATGCGGTTAGCCGAAGGATTTGCCAAGTCACAAGGATATAATTATATATCCTCTTATGATTATGATAAAAAGCGTTGGAAAGATATAAAGAGTGAAGTAAAACCTGACATCGTGTTTTTTAGCAAGCCGTACAAAGACACGTTGCCGAAATATCATTTATACCATTTTCAAGATTGTTTAACGGTATATGCACTTTACGGAATAAACTGCATAGATATATACCGAGTCAACTATAACTTGCCATTCAATAATTTATTATGGAAATTATTGGTGGAGACATCCTTCCAAAAGGGTTTTGCAGAGCAATACTCCTTATGCAAAGGAGATAATGCGGAGATTATCGGAGCACTTGGAACAGAGAATTTTATAAATGGGAAATATGTTCCGACAGATGTATGGAAACCACAGGCAAAGAAGAAAAAAAGGATTATATGGGCTCCGCATCACACTGTGGACTATCTGTTTAACTTCTCAAACTTCCTTGTTTATTGCGAGGATATGTTGCAACTTGCTGAGGATTATAAGGATAAAATTCAGATAGCCTTTAAGCCACATCCTGTGCTTAAAGTTAAACTTATCAATATCTGGGGGAAAGAGAAAACAGAAGCATACTATAATAGATGGAATGAGTTGGAGAATACCCAACTGGAAGAGGGTAATTATACGGATTTGTTCCTAACATCTGATGCTCTTATTCATGATTGTGCATCTTTTACTGCCGAATACTTGTACACACAGAAACCGGTATTATTTATGGTAAGAGATGAGAATGTGTTGAAACATTGGAATCCATTCGGAGAGCAGTGCTTTAATCAACATTATCATGCTCATTCAATGGATGAGATACGTCACTTTATTGAAGATGTGGTTATTGCAGGTAATGATACTATGCGTGGACAGAGGGAACAGTTCTTTAAGCAATATCTCTATCCGGCAGATGGTATTATGCCGTCCGAAAAGATATTTAATATACTAAAAAATGCACTTGGAGTGTAAATAAATGAAATTTTTTATTGAAAAGTGTATAAAATATTTGCATATTTCAATTGAAAAGTGTAATTTTGTGGCATGAAAAAGTATTGAAAAGTGTAGAAACGTATGTTGTACCGCAAGATTTCGGGATATTTGGAGGAGTATCTGCGTTCGGAGAATGACAAGATACTGATCATAGAAGGTGCACGACAGATAGGGAAGTCGTTCATCATTCGTGAGGTGGGTAAGCAAGTATACAAGCACTTCATTGAGGTGAACTTCGTACAAGACGACGAGGGGCCACAGCTGTTCAAGAACATCCACGACGTGAATGACTTCTATTTTGCGTTGAGTTCGGTAGCCGGAAATGAGTTGCATGAATACAGCGACACGTTGGTGTTTCTGGATGAGATTCAGCATTATCCGCAATACCTGACGCTGCTGAAGTTCTTCCGACAAGACAAGCGGTACCGATTCATTGCGAGTGGGAGCTTGTTAGGCTTGACGCTGAAGAAGACGAAGTCGATACCTGTGGGGAGTGTGATCCGTAAGCGGATGTATCAGTTGGATTTTGAGGAATGGCTGATAGCGAACGGTTATGGCGAGGAGGCTCGGCGGCGTCTGCGTGAGGCATACGACCAAAAGGAGAGTTTGAGCAAGGAGCAGCATGAGTATGTGCTGTCGCTATTCAAGCGATACCTGCTGGTGGGAGGACTGCCGGATGTGGTGAATGAGTACCTGGGGACGCATAACATCGCAAAGGTGCGTGAGGTGCAGAATGCGATAATGGACCTGTACAAGCAGGATGCTGTGCAATACGAGGAGGCAGCGGAGAAGAAGCTATACATCCAGCGGATCTACGACATGATACCGAGTCAGATGGAGAACAAGAAGAAGCGTGTGGTGGTAAAGGATATTCAGGAGAAGAAAGGGGATCGGTTCGATAACTACAAGGAAGAGTTTGATTATCTGGTGTCTGCGGGAGTAGCGTTAGCTGTGCATGCGATATCGAATCCGAGATATCCGCTGTCGGAGTCGCTGCAGAAGAACTTGCTGAAGCTGTATCTGAACGACGTGGGACTGCTGACGAGTGTGTTGTATGGCTTGTCAATCAAGGCTGTGATGGAGACGGAGAAGAGCGTGAACCTGGGTGCGGTGTATGAGAGTGCGGTGGCACAGGAGTTGGCTGCGCATGGGCATAAGCTGTTTTACTACGACATCCGATCGAAGGGTGAGGTGGATTATATGATCGACGATACGGAGAATTGTTGCGTGATGCCGGTGGAAGTGAAGTCCGGCAAGGATTATACGGTGCACAGTGCGCTGACTAACTTTGTGACGAATCCGGATTATAAGATTGAGGACGCGGTGGTGCTGTCGAATGAGCGTGAGGTGAAGCGCGATGGGAAGATATGGTATCTGCCGGTGTATTTCGCGATGTTCATGCATGCGATAGAGGCATCGGAGATGGACGAGGAGGATTTGATGTTTTAGAAAAAAATAGAGACATTATGAATAAGATTGATTGGAAACAGATTTGGCAGAATGCTTGGCCGCATTTGGTGGCGGTTGCATTTTTCGTTATATTGACGGTAATCTATTTCGCTCCGCAAGTGTTTGAGAATAAACAGTTGCCGCAGGGCGATATGATCAGTTCTTACGGAATGGGACATGATGCCAAAGAGTATCATGAACAAACCGGCGAGTGGAGCCATTGGTCGAATGCGATGTTCGGCGGAATGCCATATAATGTGACATCGGGAGTCGATTCCAAGAGTGTTTTTCGTCCTATAGCCAAGTGGATCAAGTGTGGCTTTAACGGATTGACCAGTGGCGTGCTATGGCTATTGCTGTTAGGATTTTACGTGTTCATGCTTGCAGTGGGATGTAGCCCATGGCTTGCTTTAGTCGGTGCGATTGCTTTTGCCTTCGGATCGTATAATATCATTATTATCGATGCCGGCCATGTAACCAAAGCGTGGGTATTGGCTACGATGCCGGCAATCATTGGTGGATGCATATTAAGTTATAACAAGAAGTATGTCGCCGGATTTATCGTAGCGTTGATAGCAACGGGACTGAATGTGTATTGGAACCATCAGCAAATATCGTACTATACGCTATTGATGTTAATCCCGATGGCAATCAGTTATTTGATTTATTCTATTCGTGAGAAAGAGCAAAAGCATTTTTGGATTGCATCCTTGTCGCTTATTCTTGCCGCCGTATTGGCCGTTGCGCCGGCAGCCGACAAGTTAGTACCTACATGGGACTATTCGAAAGAGACGATGCGCGGAGGTGCAGTGTTGCATGGGACGGCAGACAGTGAGGCCGGTAAGTCGGGCTTGAACAGGGATTACGCCTTCCAGTGGAGCTACGGAAAAGCAGAAACGATGACATTGCTGATACCAAACTTCTACGGAGGTAGCAGTCATTACGCTTTGGGTGAGGATAGTGAGACGTATAAGACGATCAAGAAGTATGCCGGCGCAGCACAAGCCAAGCAGTTTGTGAACGCTGTGCCTACCTATTGGGGCGATCAACCATTCACTTCCGGACCGGTTTATGCGGGCGCGATAATATGTTTCCTGTTTATATTGGGTCTGATTGTGGTGCCGCAGAAAGAGCGCTGGTGGCTGTTGGCGGCAACAGTAATAGGTATTCTGATGTCATGGGGTAGGAACTTCCCGGGGTTGAACAACTGGCTGTTTGATCACCTGCCGCTGTACAACAAGTTCCGCACACCGAGTATGTCGCTTGTCATCACTACTACAGCCATGGCAATGATGGCTATGCTGGCGATGAAGGAGGTCGTTGAACGCCGCGTGACGCTCAAGCAGATAGGCATAGCTGGGGGAATAAGCGTAGGTTTGTGCCTGCTGTTTGTCCTCTTCCCGGGCATAGTTGGATCATTCACTGCAGGAGTGGACACGCAGATGCCTGATTGGTTAAGGCCTGCGCTGATTGCCGACCGAAGAGTTATGCTGACTTCCGACGCGTGGCGTTCGGTTGTACTTATTCTGGTTTCGACTGTGGCAATGGTTGTATATCTGCGAGCCGAAAAGATGAAAAGTGTTGTGGTAATTGCGATTGTCGGAGCGCTAATTTTGGGTGACTTGTGGGCGGTTGATAAGCATTTCCTGAACGATAGTCATTTCGTGCCGAAGAAACGTCAGCTCATCACCATGACCGAAAACGACAAACAGATATTGGCGGACAAAGATCCGGACTATCGCGTGTTGAATCTTGCGTCAAATACGTTCAATGAGTCGCGTACGTCGTATTACCATAAGTCGGTAGGCGGTTATAGTCCGGCTAAATTGCGCAGGTATCAGGATATCATCGATTACTATTTCTCGAGCCGTATTAATATGAATGTGCTGAACATGTTGAACACGCGTTATGTGATCACGCAGCAAGGTGTTCAACGTAATCCCGAGGCATTTGGCAATGCGTGGTTTGTGCGGGCAACAGAGTGGGTGAATACGCCCAATGAGGAGATAGAGAAGATAGGAGATGCCGACTTGAAAGCTGTAGCGTTTGTGGACACATGTTGGCAAAGTAAGTTGAAAGGAGAGCTTGCTATGATTCAGCCGGGCAAGATAATGCTGACGCGGTATGCTAATCCGGGTAATCTGTTCTATGAGAGCGAGAGTACTGAAGCTGGTTTGGCAGTATTCTCGGAGGTGTACTACAAGACTTGGCGAGCATTCATCGACGGCGATGAAGTACCGGTATTGCGTGCGAATTATATTTTACGCGCATTAGAGATTCCCGCCGGCAAGCATCAGATTGAGTTCCGTTGTGAAGATCAATTGTTGATGAAGATGCAGATTGTATCTATCGTATCATCCATCTTGGCTGTACTGATTATGATCCTTTTAGTTCTGTTTCGTAATAAATTGAACAAGCAATGAATCTGCTTACCATAAATAGCTATAACTGCTCTGCTCAAGGAGCGGGAGGTGTGAATCAGGTAACAGTTATACTGAATACCTATTTCACCCATGAGTGCGGCATAAATTGTTATCTTGGTTACTTTGAGGATATACCCGCAGATTTGCTACCTCTGCCTGAGCATAAAGGTCGCATACATCTTAATCGTAATCTGGATGAAGAGACTTTTCGGACTTTCCTGAAGGAAAATGCTATCGATATTGTGCAGGTGAATTACCTGAAGAAGGAAAATATATATGCCATGCGTGCTATATATCGTGTGGCACATGAATGCGGAGCGAAGGTCATTCACGCCTTCCATATGTCGCCGGCTTTCCAAGTAGGAGTATATGCTTCGTGGGATAAGGTACTATATAGCATCATGCATCGTGAGAGAGTAGGTGAGAATGTGAAGTTTTGGCTGTATGCCGTGCTGAAACCTTTCATTAAACCTTTTGTGTACAGAATATTGCGCCCGACATACAGGATGCAGTGGGAGAGTTGCGATAAGTTAGTCACCCTTTCGCCACAATACATTAAGCCGTTTATGGAAATAGCGGGTGTGACGGATGACTCAAAGTTTCTATCTATCAGTAATGAACTGCGTTATGCCAACTATCCGACAAAAGATGAAGTATTGCACAAAGAAAAGATTGTATTGGCACTTCAACGTCTTTCGGAAGAAACCAAACGTCTGTCATTCTCCATTCGCACGTGGGCTAAGATAGAGCAAAGTGGCTTGTTCCCGGATTGGAAGATGCAAGTGGTTGGTGACGGTAAAGATGCGGCGTATTTGCGTGATTTGGTCAAGAGACTGAAATTGCAGCGTATAGAGTTTACAGGACATCAAAATCCGTATGAATATACCAAGAATGCCTCCATCTTTGTGCTGTCAAGTGCCACAGAAGGTTGGCCTATGGTGTTGGCGGAGGCTATGCAGATGGGTTGTCCGGCCGTTGCGATGAATGCCTATGGAGCAGTATATGACGTGATACAAGAAGGATATAATGGACATATTGTTGAGAGCGGAGACTTGAAAGCGTATTACAATGCAATAACCGACTTGATGGCTGATGATGCCAAACGTCAGCAAATGGCATTTAATGCCGTGGAAAGCAGCAAGCAATATGAAGTAAGCAAAGTCGTGGAAAAATGGCTTGCACTATTCCGTGAACTACAAAACAACTGATATGATCTCTATTATTACTATCACATATAATGCCGAACGGTGGCTGGAGCGGACGATGAGAAGTGTGCTGGCGCAGACTTGCAAGGACTACGAGTATCTCATCGTGGACGGCGGATCGAAAGACGGGACTGTGGATATCGTCAAGCGTCTGGAACCGGAGTTTGATGGACGACTAAGGTGGAAATCCGAGCCGGACAATGGGCTGTATGACGCGATGAACAAGGGGCTGGCGCGTGCACAAGGGGATTTTGTGTGGTACGTGAATGCGGGTGATGAGATTTACGGGTCGGAGACCTTAGCGCATATCGTGGCTGCAGCAAAGGACGATACGGATATCGTGTATGGCAAGGCGTGCATCGTGAATGCGGAAGGAGTGAAGGTGAGTGAGCATCACAAGGTGACTCCGCCGAACTTGCAACGAAAGCATCTCTTGAACGGTTTGGTGGTAAGTCATCAGGCAATCGTTGTACGAAAATCCATAAGTAAACCCTACGATACCCATTATTCTATCACGGCGGACTATAACTGGGTGATAGAGGCAGTTAGCGCTTCCCGCAAGAATGCCTACCTGGATGAATACGTATGTAATTTCCTTACGGAAGGCGTGAGCGCAAAACGTCGCAAGCAAGCATGGAAGGAACGCTTCCTGATTATGCGCAAGCAGTTCGGCTTGTGCGCTACGCTTTGGGCACATTTCCTAATCGTGCTCAAATACCCGTTTTCGATTAAATACTAAACCGCAATTTTTATCCCTAAACCTGCCGTCTTAACCTACCTCTTGAACCAACCTTCGGAACCTTCTTCTTTTTCTGCGTGCATTTCAAAAATTCGCTTAACAAATGTTAGCAAACTATTAATTGTTGTTAAAAGTGCTTAAAAAATTTCACTTTTTTTGACAAAGTGACAAGTTATAGCACTTTCTCGCCGTAACTTTGCATCGTCAAACAAAAAATAATATTGACGCGACAAGAAAAAAGTGAAAAAATAACAACAATTTATACGTTTAACCATTTAAATTTTTACAATTATGACACGCACAGTTTATCAAGAAGCAATCGCAAATCGTGACGCAGCCCGTATCCAAAACGAACTGTCGAAGATGCAACAGTATCGTCTGCAGCTCAAGTCGATCACCGCCAAGTTACGCGACATGGCAGAGACATCCGGTCGCACGAAAGTAAGCGGCAACCAACTCCTTCGCGAGTGTTACCAACTCACCAACTCCGAACTGGATACTTTCGATGGTTGGCAGGCCAAGGGCGGAACAGTCCGCAAAGGACAACATGCCTACCTGTTCTGGGGTCAACCTGTACAGGCCAAAGCGGGCTATAATTACTATCCCGTGCAGTTCCTTTTCGCACGCGAACAGGTGTCTTTCAATTAAGCAAACACGCGCACATAGGCGCACAGTAATCGCCGATTAGGGCAAAAAATATACCTAAAGAAGTCCGTTTTTCCGAAAAAATGAAGAAAAACGGACTTTTTGGTGCAAAAAATGGCAAAAGATTTGCAAATTTGCAAAAATTTTAGTATCTTTGCATCATAAATATATTAAAACTATGAAACATCATTACCGAATTGTTTCCTTTGCCCTGTTACTATGGATAGGGTTGATGCTTTGTGTGTATCCGATGCGTGCCGCCAATGAGGTGTACGATGTGTGGGACGGAAATGCTACTGCAGTTTCGGCTGTAGGGCATACCTACACAGTCAGCAGCGCGGCTGAGTTAGCGTGGATCGCTCAGCAGAACGATGTACGCAACGGTTTTGCAGGCGATACGATTGCGTTGGCAGCGAACATCGATCTGAACGGCAGTAACCGATTGCGTGTTTGGACGCCGATCGGAACTTCTGCTCATCCGTTTGCGGGTGTGCTGGAAGGCAATCATCATCTGGTTCGCGGTTTGGCGTCCTTCAATGCCGAGGATGGTATCGGCTTATTTGGCCATGTTGACTCAATCGGTCAGATCAAAGACTTGGGCTTGAGCGGCGGAAGGATTGTTGCTGTAGGTCAGCGTCGGGTAGGAGCATTGGTCGGCGTGTGCGAAGGAAGCATATCCGGATGTTGGAGTATGGTTGAGATAGCTATGGCGGGCAATATGGTCGGAGGCTTGGTGGGCGATATGCGCCCCGGTAGTACGATGACCGACTCCTATTGCTGTGCGTTCATCCGTAATGCCGGCGACACGCTCGGAGTGCTTGTGGGCAGAAACGCCGGAGCATTAACCCGCGTTTATACCACAGGCTACGCCAAGAACGGCTGTGCGTTTGTAGGAGTAAGTCGCCCGAGTGCCTCATATACAAGTTGTTATTACGACCGCAAATTATATTTCCAGG
Source organism: uncultured Bacteroidales bacterium (assembly GCA_902798965.1). Lineage (GTDB taxonomy): Bacteria > Bacteroidota > Bacteroidia > Bacteroidales > Paludibacteraceae > Colicola. The sequence goes on from CADBYS010000001.1 coordinate 123,591, forward strand.
AGCCCGGTGTGCTCAACTCGGGCATCGTAGCTATCGATAACAGTCGTGAGATGTTCGGCTGCATGGAAGGCGAGGAGAACTGGACTACCAACGAAAAGCGTTATCCTGAACTAACCGGCTTTGTGGGCTCGGATGCATCCAACCTGTCGGTGGTTGCCATATTTCTTGATACGGTTTCTACGCAGCCCGTTAATCATGCTAACGACTTGACAGAGAACTTCGAGGTCGATACTTTAGGCGTGAAGTGGAAGACGCAAGACTTGGTAGGTGCACAATGGATTAAATTCAATAAAAACCAAGTGGTTGTTGTTCGTCCGTGTTCGGAGAACGATGTGCTGACTACGGCAACAATCAACGACGAGAACCGAACGATTTATTTCCGTCCGCGCCGCTTGGAAGAACTAAAAGTGGGCTCATTTGATGCCATAAATGACCGATTAACCGTTTGTTGGGAAACAAACAAACAAATCAAAAAGATGGCTGACTGTGAGAAGGCAGAGGATGGCTGGGGAGAGCATCACTATATGGTTGTGCGTTTCGCTTACGACGATGCCGGCAACTTGTATCCCATTGATACCATCTGCAGGGATAAGATAGAGAAGGATTTTCTGGCGTGGTACAATAACGCCACTATTCTTGGAGATTCGGTCGGCGACTTTGTGCTGCGGGCATTTGTGCACGACGAGCGTTGTGTGCCTGATTGGATTCCGTGTGAAGGCGAATGCCCTTATACCGTACTACCCGAGTTCAACCCGGGAAAGATTCCTCACCATCGCGATACCATCTATCTTAACGCTGATACAGCGCGCATCCATGTTCCTTCTTTAGAACCGGCATCGGGTGGAGACGGACGAATCACGTACCAGTGGCGTCGGGGCACTTTGGACATTGATACTGCCGAGAGCCTGGACTACAAGATTACTTCCAAAGGCTTTTATCGTCTCCGCCGCAATGCCAAAGATAGTAGCGATTGCGGAAATGTCGTAGCAAGAGGCTTGAAAGATGACGGTACGGTTGTTGAAAACGGCGCATATGAGGTACTTGTGTACGATAGCCTGAATCCGGGAGCATTGGTAGCACTCGCCAAACAGTACTTCTGTTCGCTTAGCGATGCCAAGGCATATACTATCGAAGCATCGCCCGCAACAGGCGGATCGGGAGCATATATGTATCAGTGGTATAACGAATCCGGATCAACGCTCACGCCTATTCCGGGAGCAACCGGTTGCAATCTGGCGCTTAAAGATATAACACTCGAGGTAGGTGTGGATTACAAGTTTGTGCGCATGGTGAAGGACAGCACCCGCTTTACCCAATGGAAACGAACCGGCAAGGAGCAAATGGCGTATGTGATGCACGATCTGAACCCCGGTGCTATCGAGTCGGAAGACCGCGGACGGCAATGCCTCAAGCCCGAAGCCGGCGGCAAAGCTACCTTCACCGTAACAATCAACGAGACGAGCCCTGCATCAGCCGAAGAACCGATACAATACCGCTGGCTGTGCAAGCGTGGCGACGAGGAGCCGACAATCGTGGGCACGACGGCCTCTCTAACTTATACGTTTACTGTTACTGAGCAGAACAGTTTCATTCCGTTCACTTATACGCGCGAAGTCAAGAAAGCGAAAGGCAACTGCGATTGGATACAATCTGCCGGATCGATTACTGAGGAATATGGCTTGCGTGACGAAGGCGAACTGACCAAGACAATCTGCGGCTCAGCTGTGCCGTACACCATGACGTGGAAAGATTCGAAAGGACAGGAGTTTACGAACGATTTCACTACCAACGGTCAACAATGGAAGGTTACCGACGAGTATAATGCCAAAGGTTGTCCGGCAGATACCATTATTACCGTGGAGATTGTTGAGCAACCTGCTATATCATCCGAGACGGAAGCCAAGTTATGCCAGAATGAAAAGAGTGATGGCGAAATAACCGTCTATTTCAAAAATGTTTCGGGTGATGCCGATATGTTCTATATTTCCTATTCGTCTGATTTTGCGAAGTGTATGGGCAGGCCTGATACCACCGGTTATATCTCTGCCCCGGGTACGATCATCATCCGCAACGTGCCGCCGATTCCTGAAGGTGACCATTATCTTTATGTGCATGCAGGCGTTTCCGGAAGCACGGTTAATCTGGCCGATGTAGCATGCTTCAGCGAGGCTCAGAAGGTGAACATCATCGCCAGCCTGGGCGGGTATGTGCGCCAGAAGTTCGGCCGCGTGCTGTTTGTGGATAATAATCCAGACAACGGAGAAGTGCCTGCGCCCAAACTGCACTTCAAGGCGTACCAGTGGTACAAGAACGGCATCGAACTGGAGGGACAAACAGGGCAGTACTACCATGAGAACGGTGAGTTGCTCAAAGGCGTTTACTACGCACGCCTGACTGGCGACGACGGCAAGACGTATCGCTCGTGCGACATCGAAATGCTTGGTGAGTCGGCCAACTCATCTGCTGCGCCAGGCATCGTTTATCCGGTGCCGGTAGGTGCCGGCAATCCTCTTACCGTAACGTGTTACGGAGGATCTGTGGAGATATGTTCGTTCACGGGCGATGTGCTTGAATCAGCTGAATGCCCCGGCGAGAATGTTACCATCCTTGCTCCGCGTGTAGCCGGTATCTATTACGTTCGCATCACGCACAACGATGGTTCGATACAAACGGAGAAACTGATTGTTAAATAAACTTAGGAGGACGAAACAATGAAAAAATCACTTACCATCATTACCATCCTCTTTGCGAGCATCGCTTTGTATGCAGTAGAGTACCCGGATTCCGTTCTCGATGCTTCGAAACAGGAATACCGCATCGAGAAAGGTCTGAACTTCGATATCACCTTTGGTGTCGGTGCCGGTCGTTTCGAGTTCAGTCAGCCTTGGGTTGGTTTTGCGTCGCCACATTCCAAGAATGTGCTGAGTCTGCCCACCTGGACGGGTGGAGTAGGCATCAACGGTTACTTCGTGCCTTGGATGGGTATAGGAGCCGGCATTCAGTTCTCAACCTATAGCAACAAAACCAAGATCGGCAATCCGTGGATTGTGAAAGGCACGGATAGCGAGGGGGAAGATTATATCCTTACCTCCACCTCGTCCGACCTGGTTGAGCAACAAGGTATATACATGCTCGAAGTGCCTGTTACGCTGCGTTTCCGGGCTATCAAGCGCAATGTGGGCTTCCATGCTGCTTTAGGAGGCAAGATCGGTTTGCCCATCTCAGACTTCTACCGGATGAGCAAAGGCTCGTTGCATAACGAGGTGCGCTACGACCATTGGAATCTTCCCATCAGCGATATTATCCCCGGCTTAATCGAGGATGGAACGATCAATCCTGTCAGCAAAAACTTCTCGATTGGAAACAGTCGCCTGAACTTGCTCAACTACGCCGCTTATGCCGAGATCGGTATGCTTTTCCGCCTGCAACAGCGACTCGACTTGCTCGTTGCCCTCAGCGGTACATATTATTTCAACGACGTGCTTGCACAGAAAAGCTCGACTCCACTTGGCTTCAACGATGCGTGGGTGAAAAGTAATGAGTATGACTCTCCCTTCACATCGGAATACAACGGCGTGCTGGTGACCAACGAAGTACAGGAACTCCATCCATGGAGCGTGGCGCTGAAAGTCGGTTTGTCGATCAATGCCGGCAAGACGAGTGCACAACGCCAGTATCTGCGTGAGCAACGTCTGGCTGAACAAGAAGCCAAACGACAGGCTAAAGCAGAGAAGAAAAAGAAGGAAGAGCCTCTGCCGGTAGTACCTGTTGTTGCAGATACGGTGGCTGCGCCGGTGGTTGTTCACGACACGATATATGTCACCCGCTACGATACGATTCGCGTTGTCGATACCTTGCGCATCGAAGTGCCCGTGGAGGTGGAGAAGATTGTGGAAAGACCTGTTGAGAAAGTCGCAGAGCGACCTGTAGAGCAAACTGTTGCACAGCCAACAGTCATAGCCGAAACGCAAGAGATAGATCAGGAACTGCAATCCACATTCATATGGTTCAAGTTCGATGATGTAGTGCCTGTCCTCGAGCCCGAAGACTTGCTCGAGCGTTTGGCAGAGCAGCTGAAGAACAATCCTAAACAGCAGATACAGATCAACGGTCATGCTTGCTTCATCGGCAAATCCGAGTACAACCGCCAGCTGGCTATGCGCCGTGCCATGGCTGTGGCGAACGAACTGCGCAGACTTGGCGTAAGCAACAAGCAGATGATCGTGCGCAGCATGGGTGAGAAGTTGCCGATACGTCATCAGGGCGATGTGGAGGATAACAAGTATCGTCGCGTAGTGGAGATCTTCCCGCTGGAAGAGGCGCAAATAGAAACGCGTAAGACGTATTCATTGCCGACCACCGAAACTATTCTTAGTGGTTCGCGCCTGGCACAGATCGCACGGCGTTACTACGGCAACACGGATTACTGGGTGTTCATCTACGAAGCCAACAGCAACAAGATTACCGACCCGAGTCTTGTGCCTGCCGGTACAGAACTGTTCATTCCGGATTTGTCGGAGCGTTTGGCTGGTAAGACAGAGGAAGAGATTGCCGAGATGATTCGTTCAATCAAGGCGAGCATCAAAAAGTAAACAACATATATGAACAAATATATACCGTCGTTACGGTTAAGGACATTGCCACTCTCGATGTCGGGAATCATCCTCGGCTCGGGATTGGCATATCCGTTGTGCGCAGAGTCAACAACACAGCGTTGGGGAATCATCATCCTGGCGCTACTGACCACCGTCTGCCTGCAGATTCTGAGCAACCTGTCGAACGAGTTGGGCGATGCGCTCAAAGGTACAGATAGCGAACAACAGGGTAGGGCGGCTTACGGCATGCAAGCCGGGCTGATCACAGCCGACGAGATGAAGCAGATGATAGTTCTGTTTATCGGGTTGAGTGTGGCCTTTGGCCTGCAACTGGTGTGGAACGCGTTCGGTACTTTTTGGTGCATGCAGAGTGTAGTGTTCCTATTGCTGGGTGCATTGGCTATAGTCGGCGCTATGACCTATACCTTGGGCAAGCACAACTACGGCTACAAGGGGCTGGGCGACTTGGGAGTGTTCCTGTTCTTCGGCTTGCTCAGCACGATGGGCAGTTTCTATCTGTTGGCACATTTCCTGACCATGGAGGCCGTGCTGGCGGCTGTGGCGATAGCTATGCCGAACGTTGGCGTGTTGAACCTGAATAACGTCCGCGACATGGACAACGATATCGCTCACGGCAAGCGAACATTGGCATCACGGCTGGGCAAGACCGGCGGGAAGATCTATCACACCTTGCTGCTTGCCGTGTGCATGGGTTTGTTTGTCGCGATAGGCAAATATTGGACGCTATGCGCTCTGCCTGTCTTGATATGGCACGTGTGGTACATATTCCGCCACGATGGTCACGACCTCGACATCCAGATGCCTGTGCTGATGTTCACCACGCTCGCTATTGCTGTGTTGGCAATACTGTAATAACGTCGCGAAAGCGACCATTTTAACTATTTAACGTCGCGACTGCGACATATTAACTATTTAACGTGACGAAGTCACCCAAAAAGATGTTAGCTTTAGTTACCGGCGGGTCATCGGGCATTGGATTGCAATATGCCACGGCTTTGGCTCGCGATTACCATACCGATCTGTTGCTCGTTAGCAATCAGAAAGAGGAACAGATTGAGGTTGCCAAACAGTTGGCGGAAACCTATCGTGTGCACGCAACACCGCTCTATGCCGACTTGAGTCGGCAGGATGCAGCCGAGCAGTTGCATCAGTACTGCCTTGACAACCATATCAAGGTGGATATACTCATCAACAACGCCGGAGTGTTCTTCTTCAATCCGCTTGTAGAAACGCAGATGCCGCGCTTCGAACGGATGCTGATGTTGCATGTGGTTACCGTGGCTAAACTCACGCGGCTGTTTGCCGAGGATATGGTCAAACGCGAACTGACCGACGAAGAGAAAAAGGAAACAGTGCTCGGCAGGCCGCGCAAGAAAGGCTACATACTGAATATGTCCTCGATGTCGGCATGGATGGCGTATCCGGGTATTCAGACCTACAACTCCACCAAGGCGTTCATCTACAATTTCAGCAAGTCCGTTTGGTACGAACTCTATCCGCAAGGCGTGAACATCACGGTCATGACTCCGGGTGCGGTGGATACAGCTTTGTTTGGTCTGGCACCTAACCTACGGAAACTCGCTGTCAACCTCACGGTAAGTATCCCTCCCGAGAAACTGGTGGTGCGTGCGCTGAAGCGGATGTTCCGCGGCAAGAAAGCCGGTATGCCGGGTGTAATCAACCACCTGAGTACACCGCTGCTTAAGCACACTCCGGACTGGCTGGTGCGTCTCACATATCGTTGGGTAGGCAAATTCCAAAAGTGACGATAGTATGGAAGTAAGAGTGGATAAATTTCTGTGGGCTATGCGTATCTACAAGACGCGTAGCATTGCAGCCGATGCGTGCAAAAACGGGCGAATAAAGTTAAACGGCGTGGAGGTGAAACCTTCGCGTGCATTTCATGCGGGTGATGTGTTCCAAGTACGCAAGGGAGCGATAACGTACACCTACCGTATTTTGCAGCTGTGCGAACATAGGCTGGGTGCCAAACTTGTGCCGGATTACCTGCGTGACGAAACGCCGAAAGAACAACTCGAGCTGCTCGAACTCGCACGCATGGCGGGCAATGGATCACGCGATCGCGGAACAGGTCGACCTACCAAGAAAGATCGCAGGGAAATCGAATCGTTCATCAGTACCGATTATGATTTCGACCCCGTACTCGATGCAGATTTTGATATGGATGAAGATGATGACTTGTAAGCTGATTCAGGCTGAAAATGCAAGGTATGTATATTAAAATATATAAAATGCATTTTTTATTCTGAAAAATTTGCAAATATCAAATATTTTTTGTAACTTTGTAGCCGATTTTGGAAGACACTATACGTCATATTGGAATTGTGGAGCGTGTGGACGGCGAAATGGCCATAGTCCGTATCGCTCAGACCAGCGCATGTGCTGCCTGCCATGCAGCTAAGATGTGTATGGCTTCCGAGAGCCGTGAGAAGCGTATTGATGCCCGTATGCTCGAACCTATGCAGGTAGGCGATGAGGTAGAGGTGCTCGTGCGCGAACAAGCCGGATGGTTGGCCGTATTTCTGGCTTATGTCATTCCGTTCCTGTTGCTTGTGGCTGCCGTAGCATGGTTTGCGCACATAGGGTTGAGTGAAGCCAAAGCGGGAACAGCGGCGCTGGTTAGTGTGGCGTTGTATTATGTGGGCTTGCGCATGTTCCGCGACAAACTACAACGTAAGTTCAGTTTTTGGGTAAAGAAGTCCAATTAAGCTTTTGACTTTCGACTTTCTACTTTTGACTAATAAACAACAATTATATGCAAATACTATTATCACTACTCGTTTTAGGACTGACAGGACTGATAGCATCAATCCTGTTGTATGTGGTGGCTCGTCAGTTTGCTGTGGAGGAAGATCCGCGCATTGACCTTGTTCAGGCTGTTCTGCCCGGTGCCAACTGCGGCGGTTGCGGCTTTGCAGGTTGCCGGAACTTTGCCGAGGCTTGCGTTAAGCAAGGCAACATAACAGGATTGAGCTGCCCGGTGGGCGGTGAGCCCGTAATGGATCAGGTGGCTGCCATCCTTGTGCCGGCAGAAGCAGGCGATCAGCCCGCAGCAGCCGACAAGCAGCAGGCAGGTGCATTCACCCCGCAACGTGCCGTGGCTCTTGGTGCGCCTGATGTACTCGTTAGCGATCCCAAGTGCGCTGAGGTTATCAAATCTCTGCCCACGCCGCGCGCTATCTTCCCCAACTTGCTGGGGCATCTCGCTTAATGCATCAGCCATTCTTGGCGGATAAATAACTCGAAAACATTGAACAATATGAAGAATACATTTTGTATAGGCGGAGTTCATCCGCATGACAACAAGTCGTACTCTGCACACAAGGCGATCGTTGAGGCGCCGCTGCCCAAGCAGGCAGTCATCTTGCTCTCGCAGCATATTGGTGCGCCGGCACAACCCGTGGTGGCTGTAGGCGACAAGGTGCAGGTAGGTACATTGCTCGCCAAGGCCGGCGGATTCGTTAGTGCACCCGTGCACTCGTCCGTGAGTGGCAAGGTGGTCAAGATAGACAACGTTCTGGATGGCCAGGGTGTTCCCGCACCGGCTATCTTTATCGATGTGGAAGGCGATGAGTGGCTGCCGACCATCGATCGCTCGAAGACGCTCATCCATGAGTGCGCACTCGAGCCGAAAGATATCATTCAAAAGATTCAGGATGCAGGCATCGTGGGTCTGGGTGGCGCTTGCTTCCCCACACATGTCAAGCTTATGCCTCCTCCGGGCAAGAAAGCCGAGGTGCTGATTGTCAACGGAGTGGAGTGCGAGCCGTATCTGACTAACGACCACCAACTCATGCTCGAGCATGGCGAGGAGATCATCATCGGTATCAAGCTCGTGATGAAAGCTTTGGGCGTTAACCGCGCCATCATCGGTATCGAGGCCAACAAGCCCGACGCTATCGAGCACATGCAGAGTCTGGCATCGAAGGTGCTGGGCGTTGAGGTGCGTGCGCTCAAAGTGAAGTATCCGCAGGGCGGTGAGAAACAGCTCATCGACGCTTGCATCGGTCGTCAGGTACCGTCGGGTGCCCTGCCTATCGAGACGGGCGCTGTGGTGGATAACGTGGCTACCTTATATGCTGTGTACGAGGCTGTTCAGAAGAACAAACCGCTCATCTCCCGCGTGATGACCATCACCGGCAAGAACGTGCAGAAGCCAGGTAACTACCTCGTACGTTTCGGTACGCCTACCGCACAACTGGTTGAGATGGTTGGCGGTGTACCGGCAGGTACAGGCGAGGTGATCGCCGGTGGACCGATGATGGGGCGCTCGATGTCGAACATCGAAACGATGCCGGCTAACAAACGTATGAGCGCCTTGCTCTTCATGCCGGAGAACGAGTGCTATCGTCCGCAACCCTCGCCGTGTATCCGCTGCGCCAAGTGTATCGATGCATGCCCCATGGGCTTGGAACCGTACTTGCTGTCGCGTTTGGCCAAGGGCGAAGAGTGGGAAGAGATGGAGAAACATCGCGTGATGGACTGCATCGATTGCGGTTCGTGCGTATTCACCTGCCCCGCACACCGTCCGTTGCTTGATGGTATACGTGCCGGAAAAGGCAAAGTTGGTGCGATGATTCGCGAGAGACAAGCCGCTGCTAAGAAATAAAGGCTAACAGCCAATAATAACGAATAAATAGTAAAGATATATGGCTCAATTATTAACATCTGCCGCTCCGCACGTTCATAGCGGAGATACCGTGCAGAAAAACATGCTCTTTGTCATTCTGGCGTTGCTGCCTGCGTTTGCGGTCAGTATCATCGCCTTTGGCTGGAGCGCATTAATCACCGCCGCTATCTGTATCGCAGCCTGCGTGCTCACAGAGTGGTGTATCAGCAAGTATATGCTTGGGCAGCAACCGTCCATCACCGACTTGAGTGCCGTGCTTACCGGTCTGTTGCTGGCTATGAACTTACCGAGTAACCTCCCATGGTGGATGGCGCTTATCGGCTGTATCTTCGCCATCGGTGTAGGCAAGATGGCATTTGGCGGTATAGGTCAGAACCTGTTCAACCCGGCTTTGGTAGGTCGTGTTTTCCTGCTTATCTCCTTCCCGGCTGCCATGACTACATGGCCTGTTGCCAAGGGATTTGCTACCAGCTACCTGGATGCTGAGACGGGCGCTACGCCGCTCTATTACCTCAAGCACATCACCAAGACCGGCGATGTGTCCTTCGTCGACCAACTGCCTGCTTTCAAGGATGCCTTCCTCGGCATGATGGGCGGCTCGCTCGGTGAGGTTTGTGCGTTGGCACTTATCATCGGAGGTATATTCCTTATATGTACGCGCGTGATAAGCTGGCATATACCTGTCAGCATCATTGCTACGGTTGCTCTGCTGGCATGGATCGCTACACCCGAAGGAATGGGTGCTCATGAGTTCATCGCATACCAACTCTGCAGCGGTGGTCTGATGCTCGGTGCTATCTTCATGGCTACCGACTATGTCACATCGCCTATGACTGCCTGGGGCAAGATCATCTACGGTGTGGCTATCGGCGTAGTGGTGATGGTGATCCGTCTGTGGGGCTCCTATCCCGAAGGAATGTCGTTCGCTATCCTGATCATGAATGCCGTGGTACCGTTGCTCGACCGCATCGCGCCCAAACGATTCGGGGAGGTCGCCAAGAAATGATAACAGCATCCGCCATGCTTGGCGGATCATAAATTCTCAACTACTATGAAGAAGTTAGAAAGTACACTCAAGAATATGATGCTCTCCCTCACCTGCATCGCCATCGTTGCGGGTGCTGCCCTGGCAGGAGTTAACATGCTCACGGCCGAGCGCATCAAAGCACAAAAGGAGGCTCAGAAACTCCAGGCTATATCCGATGTGCTGCCTGCACACGCACGCATCGCCGATGCCGAAGAGTCCAACGGTCTCATCGTCTATCGCGCCTACGATGCCAACGACGAATTTGTCGGTGCTGCCGTACAAACGGTCAGCGAGGGATTTGGCGGTAAGATCAAACTGATGGTAGGCTTTACTGCCGACAACAAGATTGTCGATTATGCCGTGCTCGAGCAACAGGAAACGCCGGGCTTGGGTACGCATATCGTCGAGTGGTTCAAGGACGGTAGCAAACCCGGTCAGAACATCCTCGGCCGCAAGGCTACCGGCAAGTTCACCGTCAGCAAGGACGGTGGCGATGTCGATGCCATCACGGCTGCTACTATCTCCTCACGCGCGTTCCTCTTGGCAGTTAACAACGCCTATGCTGCGCTCCACGGCCACGATGCCCTCTCGGGTGCCAGCAAGCAGCTGCATGCCGAGGAACCTGACAGCGCCCTTGTCGGAGATTCTATCCCCGAAGCGCAAAGCGTCGAGGCTGAACAGCAAGTAACCAACGAATTTGTTTCACAAGATAAATAATAGCATTATGAGTACATCAGGTAAAACACTTCTTAACGGCATCTTCAAGGAGAATCCGACGTTCGCCTTGGTGCTGGGTATGTGCCCTACGTTGGCAACTACCACTTCCGCCATCAATGGTATGTCCATGGGCTTGGCTACGATGTTCGTACTTATTTGCTCGAATGTTGTTATCTCGCTCTTGAAGAACCTCATCCCCGACAAGGTACGCATCCCTGCATTTATCGTGGTTATCGCTACCTTCGTTACTATCGTCGAGATGCTGATGAAAGCCTACACGCCCGCTATCTACGACGTGCTTGGCTTGTTCATCCCGCTGATCGTGGTTAACTGTATCGTGCTCGGCCGTGCTGAGGCGTTTGCTGCCAAGAACAGCGTCGGTCTCTCGGCTTTGGACGGCATTGGTATGGGTCTCGGCTTCACGCTCTCGCTTACCGTGATCGGTATGATCCGCGAACTGCTCGGCACGGGCTCGTGCTTCGGACTTCACATCATCCCCGACAACTACGGCATGCTCCTGTTCGTCCTCGCTCCGGGTGCGTTCATCGTCCTCGGCCTGCTCATGGGATTGTTCCAGAAATATGTTAAGAAATAACTCGAAATATCGAAATCCCGAAAATTCGATATATCGAAATATCGATAACTCGATAAATCGAAAATAATTAAAAACGAAAAATTATGCTTTACTTCTTAATATTCATCTCCGCGATATTTGTTAACAATATCGTATTGAGTCAGTTCTTGGGTATCTGCCCGTTCCTGGGTGTGAGCAAGAAGATCGACACCGCCCTGGGTATGGGTGCAGCCGTGACGTTCGTGCTCGTGTTGGCTACAATCGTAACGTATCTGTTGCAGATGTTACTTGTTGCATACGATCTGGAGTTCTTGCAGACCATTCTGTTCATCCTGGTTATTGCTACCTTGGTGCAGATGATTGAGATCATCCTCAAGAAGATCTCTCCGTCGCTGTACCAGGCGCTGGGCGTGTTCCTGCCGCTTATCACTACCAACTGCTGCATCCTCGGTGTAGCTATCTTGGTGGCTAACGGCACGAGCAAGATCCCCGAAGGTCTCGACCACAACCTGCTTACCGGCACTTTGTTCGCTTTGGCTACGGCTCTGGGTTTTGCTATCGCTCTGGTTATCTTTGCCGGTCTGCGCGAGCAACTCAACCGCAATGATGTCCCGAAAGCCATGCAGGGCACTCCTATCGCCCTCATCACCGCCGGCATCCTCGCCATGGCCTTCATGGGCTTCAGTGGCGTGATCTAACACGAAGCGCAATACTAGAACAAACATACAGCGTAGCGTTCCTGCGCTGTATGTTTTTGTATGAGTTTCTGATTGCTCATGATAGGACTAAAGTCTAGGATGACCACGACAAAACCACGATAAAACCCCGACTTGACCCCGATTAAGGTTCACACTTTTTGTCAGACGGCTGATTGATTATTCAGTTAACTAAAGGTAACGGTGGCAACGGAAATGTTGCGTGGGGGAGAAATGACGGTGGCAACGGAAAAATGGGGCTAAAATGTATAGAAGAGTTGACAAAAAAAATCTGCAAAAAAACTGAAAATTTGTGAGTCAATATGACAAAAATTTTTTATTGAAATTATTCTCTAAAAAAATTTGCAAATATCAAAAAATTGTTGTATCTTTGCAATCGATTTCGTTCCAAAAAAGCGAAAGTTTCCCGAAAATTTAACATACAATATTGATAACAAGGGAAATGGCGATTTCTGATAGGTGCGAAAGTTGTCCAAAATGGAAAACTTTGCATCAAGGGCTGATGTCGATTGTCGTCAATTTTGTGGAGATATATAATAAAGTAAATGGAAACAAAGATTGTGAAACGTGATGGAAAAGCAGTGGACTTTTCCATCGAGAAAATTAAGGATGCCATCAGTAAGGCATTTTTGGCCTCGGGTACGTTTGCAACCGAGGAGTCGCTAACCAGAGTTTTGTCGCGCTTGCGTATCCGCAACGGGATAACAGTGGAGGAGATTCAGAACCAAGTAGAGGTAGCGCTGATGTCGGAGGGATACTACCAGGTTGCGAAGAACTACATGCTGTACCGCTATCGTCATACGGAAGACCGCGAGACATTGGAGAAGCTCAACTTCCTGATCGACTACTGCTCTGCACCGAACGCTGCCACTGGTAGCAAGTACGATGCTAACGCCAACGTGGAGAAGAAGAACATTGCAACGCTGATTGGCGAGTTGCCCAAGAGCAACTACATCCGCTTGAACCGTCGATTGCTCACCAACCGCATCGAGAAGATGTTCGGCAAGGAGGTAGCAGACCAGTACATGCACCTGCTCAGGAGCCATATCCTGTACAAGAACGACGAGACATCGCTTGCCAACTACTGCGCATCGGTCACGATGTATCCGTGGCTGCTGGAAGGCACGAAAGCTATCGGCGGCAATGCCGTGGCTCCGACGAACCTCAAGGCATTCTGCGGCGGATTTGTGAACATGGTGTTCATGGTAAGCTCGATGCTCTCAGGCGCGTGCGCTACGCCCGAGTTCCTTATGTATATGAACTACTTCTGCGAGAAGGAGTACGGCGAGGATTACTACAAGCGTGCGGATGAGGTGGTTGAAATGAGTCTGAAGAAACGTACAATCGACAAGATCCTGACCGATTGCTTCCAGCAGGTTGTTTATTCGATCAACCAACCCGCGGGTGCGCGTAACTATCAGTCGGTATTCTGGAACATATCGTACTACGACCGTTACTACTTCGAGTCGATCTTCGGCGATTTCCGTTTCCCGGACGGCGAGAAACCTCACTGGGACAGCCTGAACTGGTTGCAGAAGCGCTTCATGAAGTGGTTCAACCAGGAGCGCACGCGTGCCGTGCTCACGTTCCCTGTAGAGACGATGGCACTGCTGAGCGAGAACGGTAACGTAAAAGACCAGGAGTACGCCGACTTCACGGCAGAGATGTACGCCGAGGGTCACTCGTTCTTCACGTACATGAGCGATAGTGCCGACTCGCTGGCATCGTGCTGCCGCTTGCGTAACGAGATCACCGACAACGGCTTCAGCTACACGCTGGGTGCGGGTGGAGTAAGTACCGGCTCGAAGAGCGTGCTGACCATCAATCTGAACCGCGCTATCCAGTACGCCGTACGTCAGGGAATGGCGTATCCCGCATATATCGAGCAGGTTGTGGACTTGATGCACAAGGTACAACTGGCTTATGATGCCAACCTGCATGAGCTGCAGAAACAAGGAATGTTGCCGCTGTTCGACTCGGGATTCGTTAACCTGGGTCGTCAGTACCTGACCATCGGTGTCAACGGACTTGTTGAGGGCGCTGAGTTCCTGGGCATCAAGATCACCGATAACGACGACTATGCTGCCTATGTACAGGAAGTGCTCGGTATCATCGAGAAAAAGAACAAGGAGTATCGCACCAAAGATGTGATGTTCAACTGCGAGATGATCCCCGCTGAGAACGTGGGCGTAAAGCATGCCAAGTGGGATAAGGAGGACGGTTATGTCGTACCGCGCGACTGCTACAACTCGTACTTCTATATCGTTGAGGACACCAGCCTGAACGTGATGGAGAAGTTCAAACTGCACGGCCGTCGTTATGTAGAGCACCTGACCGGTGGTAGTGCGCTGCACTGCAACCTGGAGGAGCACCTGACGAAAGATCAGTACCGCAACCTGCTGCGCGTAGCCGCTCAGGAGGGTACGAACTACTTCACCTTCAATATCCCCAACACCGTCTGCAACAAGTGCGGACATATCGACAAACGTTACCTGAAGGAGTGTCCGGAGTGCGGCAGTACTGACCTGGATTACCTGACACGTATCATTGGTTATCTGAAACGTATCAGTAACTTCAGCGCTCCGCGTCAAGCCGAGGCAGCTCGTCGCTATTACGCTAATCAAAGCAAGATAGCGTAAAGTGAAAAGTGAAAGGTGAAAGGGAAAAAGTGATAGGTGAAAATTGAAAGGTGAAAGGGAACGAAGATGCTTGTAGCAGATTACGACATAGTGTTTCAGGAAGTGCCGAACGAGACGACCTTGGCGCTGAACATCTCTGAGTGCCCGCATCATTGTCCGGGGTGCCACAGCAGTTATCTGGCTGAATCCGTGGGTGAGAAGCTGACCAAGGAGTGGCTGACGGCACTACTGGAGCGCTATCCGTATATCACGTGCGTGAGCATCCAAGGCGGCGACAGGTATTACCACGAGGTGATGCAAGTGGTGCAATGGATCAAGGAGCATGGCTTCAAGACCTGCTGGTACACGGGCTTCAGCCAACTGCCGGAGGATATGAGTCTGGCGTATATGGATTTCGTTAAGATTGGACCGTACAAGCAGGAACTTGGCGGCTTGCGCTCCAAGACCACCAACCAACGATTCTACAGCGTGGAGCATATCGTATCCGGCGATGAGACGATACGTACCGTGTTGCATGACAGGACGGAGCTGTTTTGGAGATAGACAATAGACAAAAGACGAAAGCAAATAGTCGAAAGTCAAAAGTCGAAAGTCGAAAGCAAAATAAAATGGCGCATCGCAAAGATGCGCCATTTTGTTGTCTGGTTGCCGAGAGGAATATCCTCGCGGGGGATTAGCGGAGACGCTCCTTGATGGCTTTGGACTCTTCCTCGTAGCCGGGTTTGTCCAGCAGGGCGAACATGTTCTTCTTGTACGCCTCAACGCCCGGTTGGTTGAACGGGTTAACGCCCAGCACGTAGCCGGAAATACCGCACGCGCGCTCGAAGAAGTAGATGAATTGGCCGATGTTGTACTCATCCAGGCGCTCGAAGCTGATGTGGATGTTAGGCACACCGCCATCAACGTGAGCCAGACGCGTACCGAGCTCAGCCATCTTATTCACCTCGTCAACACGTTTGCCGGCAAGGAAGTTCAGGCCGTCGAGATTCTCCTGATCGGCAGGGATGCGTACTTCCTGCTCGGGGTTGTCAATGCTGATGACGGTCTCGAAGATGTTACGCTGCCCTTCCTGAATCCATTGACCCATAGAGTGCAGATCGGTGGTGAAGTCCACAGATGCGGTGAACAGGCCTTTGTGATCCTTGCCCTCGCTCTCGCCGTAGAGTTGCTTCCACCACTCAGCAAAGTAGTGCAAGCGCGGGTTGAAGTTAACGAGGATCTCGGTGGATTTGCCGTACTGCAGCAGGGCGTTGCGGATAGCGGCATATTGTGCAGCGGGGTTCTTGTCGTAAGCCACGGATGCTGCAGTAGCTTTCTGCATATCCTGAGCGCCCTTGACAATAGCGCGAATATCCCAACCTGCTACAGCGATGGGCAGCAAGCCAACCGGGGTGAGTACGGAGAATCGTCCGCCGACGTTGTCGGGGATGACGTAGGTCTTGTAACCTTCCTTGGTAGCGAGCGAGCGCAGCGCACCTTTGGCTTTGTCGGTAACGGCCACGATGCGTTTGCGTGCCTCCTGCTTGCCCACCTGTTGCTCGAGCATGGTCTTGAGCAGACGGAACGCGAGCGCAGTCTCGGTAGTTGTGCCGGACTTGGAGATGTTGATGATACCGAACTGACGACCTTTGAGCAGTGCCATCAGGTCAGCCAGATAATCCTCGCCGATGTTGTTGCCGGCATACACTACGATGGGGTTCTTGCGGTTAGGCATATAGGCATCGAAAGATGATGCGAGCGCCTCGTTGACGGCACGTGCGCCGAGGTACGAACCGCCGATACCTGCTACAACCACGATCTCGCAACTCTCGCGCAGGATCTTGGCGGTAGCCTCGATGTCAGCAAGGAAAGCATCATCGATCTCAGCGGGTAGGGTAACCCAACCGATGAAGTCGTTGCCGGCACCACGGCCGTTCTCGAGAAGTTCGTTACATGCTGCCGTTTGTGCAGCGATAGCTTTCAAGCTGCCCGCCGGTACGAACGAAGCAGCGTTTTTAATGCAAAGTTTCATACTATTGTAGATGTGTAGTTAATTCTTGAATGGCATACATCGGTGACTTGTGGGCATAGAGGATGTCGTACACGGCATCGACGATGGGCAGCTTGACCTTGAGTTTCTCGTTAGCCTGGTGGATGCAATACGTGCCGTAATATCCCTCGGCTACCATCTCCATCTCGAGTTGTGCCGCCTTGACGGAATAACCCATGCCAATCATCTGTCCGAACTGACGGTTACGGCTGAACTTGGAATACGCCGTAACGAGTACGTCGCCCAGATATCCGCTGGCATCGATGTCGCGCGGCACCGAACTGAGGGCTGCCGTGAAGTGCTCAATCTCCTGCAGGGCATTGCTGATGAGTACAGCTTGGAAATTGTCGCCGTAACGCAAGGACTGACATATACCTCCGGCAATGGAGTAGATATTCTTCATCACCGAGGTGTACTCCAATCCGATGATATCGACCGATGTGCATGTGCGCACGTACGATGTCTGGAACAGCGGCGCGAGTTGGTTAGCCCTGTCGCGGTTGGTGCAACCGATGGTGAGGTAACTGAGTCGCTGCAGCGCAATCTCCTCAGCATGGCAGGGCCCCGCTATGACCAGCATGTTCTCATCGGGCACGTTGAACTTCTCGTGCAGGTACTCGGTGACAATCTGGTTTTTCTCGGGGATCATTCCCTTGACAGCCGAGATGATGATCTTCGACCGCATGGTGCGACGGATCTTCTTGAGCGTAGGCTCGAGGTAGGGCGAGGGGATAGCCAGAATGAGGATATCCGAATCGCGCACAACGATGTTGATGTCGTCGGTGAAATGTATGCGGCTGACATCGAACGATGCGCTGTTGAGATACGTGGGGTTCTTGCCTGTACGCTTGAACTCCTCAATCACTTCCGTACGCCGTATGAACCAGTTGACCTCATCGACATTCGTAAGCACAATCTTCGCTAACGCGGTAGCCCAACTACCTCCGCCGACAATGGCTACTCTCTTGTTTTGCAACATAGTATAGTCTTATTTTTCGGGTTTCATTGTTGGGAATAACAGTACCTCCTGTATGGTAGGTTGCCCTGTCATGAGTATGGCGAGTCGGTCGATACCGATACCGATACCTGATGTGGGCGGCATACCATACTCGAGTGCGCGTACGAAGTCATGGTCGATCACCATAGCCTCGTCGTCGCCCTTGGCGGCAAGCTTCATCTGCTCTACGAAGCGCTCGTACTGGTCGATGGGGTCGTTGAGCTCGGAGTAGGCGTTAGCCAGCTCCTTGCCGTTGACCATGAGCTCGAAGCGCTCAGTGAGTCCGGGTTTGCTGCGATGCATCTTCGTCAGCGGCGACATCTCCACAGGATAATCGGTGATGAACGTAGGTTGGATGAACTGCCCCTCGCAGGTCTCGCCGAAAATCTCGTCGATGAGTTTGCCTTTGCCCATATGGTCGGTATCTTCTACGCCGAGTGACTTGGCAAATGCGCGCAACTCATCCTCGCTCATGGCGGCAACATCCTTGCCTGTCTGCTCCTTGATGGCATCGAGGATAGGCAGACGGCGGTAAGGTGCTTTGAAGTCCACCTCATGATCTCCAATCTGTACCTTGGTTGTGCCGTTGACGGCTATGGCGATCTTCTCAAGCAGTTGCTCGGTGAACGACATCATCCAGTTGTAGTCCTTGTACTGCACGTATAGCTCCATGCAGGTGAACTCGGGGTTATGGCTGCGATCCATACCTTCGTTGCGGAAGTTACGGCCGATCTCATATACGCCCTCGAAACCTCCGACGATGAGTCGCTTGAGGTAAAGTTCGGTGGCAATACGCAGATACATATCCACATCGAGCGTGTTATGATGCGTGATGAACGGACGAGCGCTTGCTCCTCCGGCAATAGCCTGCAGGATAGGTGTCTCTACCTCGGTGTAGCCCGCCTCGTCGAATACCTGGCGCATGGTGCGCAGGATCGTGGCGCGCTTGAGGAAGGTATCCTTCACACCCTCGTTGACCACGAGATCGACGTAACGCTGACGATAGCGCTGCTCGGGATCGTTGAAGCCGTCGTACGCCACACCGTCCTTATACTTGACGATTGGCAGCGGACGTATGCTCTTGCTGAGCACTGTCAGCTTCTTGGCATGCACGGATATCTCGCCCATCTGTGTGCGGAACACGAATCCCTCAATGCCGATGAAGTCGCCGATATCCAGCAACTTCTTGAACACCACATTGTACATCTGCTGTTCGGGTGTCGTGGGCTGCTCGCCCTCGGCAACCGGTGCCTGGATATCGTCGCGCGATACATATACCTGGATGCGCCCCTTGCTGTCCTGCAGCTCGATGAACGAGGCTTTGCCCATGATGCGCTTGGACATCAGTCGTCCGGCTATGCTCACGGGCTTACCCGTGAACCACTCGGCATCAGGCTCCGGTGCGCCTTCCTCGCGATCCACGAAGCCGGCTTTGATATCTGTTGAATAACCTGTTACTACATATTCCGCTGCAGGGTAGGGATCGATGCCCATGTTACGTAACGCCTGCAAACTCTGACGGCGGACTTGTTCTTGTTCTGAAAGTTCCATTCTATTTTACGATTTAATTAGCATATTTTTTGAAAAAACGTACAAAGTTACGAAAAATTTTTCAAATTTGCAAATATTTGGTGATTTTTTTTCAAAAAATTTATTTCTTGCCGTATTCAGGATTAAGATTACGCCTTACGAAGAATGTAACAATCACCGTGGCGATGCAGCAAGCGATGACCATCCAGAAGAAATTCTGATAACCGAGTGCCTCTTGCAGGTAGCCGGCAAACATACCCGGAATCATCATCGACATCGCCATGAACGCCGTACAGATGGCGTAGTGGCTGGTGGTAAACTCACCTTCGGAGAAGTACATCATGTACAGCATATATGCCGTGAATCCGAATCCGTAACCGAACTGCTCGATAGCCAATGCGGCAGAGATAGCGATGAGATTCGTAGGCAGGAACATACTCAGATATACGAAGCTGAAACAGGGCAGAGTCATACAGGCTGCCATGAGCCACATGGATTTCTTGAGTCCCACACGCGATGCATAGATACCTCCGCCTATACCTCCGATCATGAGGAAAGCAACACCGATTGTACCGTAAACGATACCTACCGTTTCGGTAGCCAAGCCCAGGCCACCGTTCTCTTGCGATGCGACGAGGAAGGGATTGATCATCTTAATGAGGAAAGCTTCCGGCAGTCGGTACACGAGCATAAAGATGAGCGCCAACAATAGTCCCGGCTTTTGGAAATAGGTAACGAATGTGCGTGCGAACTCCTTGAAAACATTGTTCGCCGCCTCCGCGTCATTATTGATACTTGGTTTGTCGGTGTCGGGTTTGGGCAGGAAAAACATGTGCCAAACGCTAACCAACGCAAAGATGACGGAGGTAACGAGCAGGGTGAGTTGCCAGGCGAGAGGGATGTTGCCGGTCTTCGTTTCCAGCAAGCCGGCGATGACAAGAAGGATGCCCTGACCGAAGATGCTCGAGAGACGATAGAACACGGAACGTGCTCCGACGAACGCAGCCTGCTGATGCGTGGTGAGGGCAAGCATATAGAAGCCGTCGGCTGCAATATCGTGCGTGGCTGATGCAAACGCCGTGATGAAGAACAGCACGAGCATGATGTAGAACAGTGAGATGGGGGTCTCGCTCGCTGCTATCATGCTTGCATCGGGATGAGGCATGGAGAGGGTAAGAAGGATGAACACGGCGGTCATCAGAATCTGCATGGACAGGATCCACCAACGTTTGGTCTTGAACATATCAACAAACGGACTCCAGAACGGCTTGATAAGCCATGGGAAGTACAACCACGAGGTGAAGAATGCCATCTCGCCGTTGGGAACACCCATGCGCGTAAAAAGCATCACGGAGATGTTGTTGACCAGGAAGTAAGGGATTCCTTCCGCAAAATAGAGGGTAGGAATCCAGAACCAGGGACTTTTTGTAAGATTTGTTTTCATTGTATTTTGTTTCCTTTTATATCGTAAATGGTATTGTTAATAAGGATATAGAGTTGTCCGTCGATGAGCAGTTTCATCGGTTTGCAATCCACGTTGATAGTGGGGATGGCATCCTCAATCTGCTGCCAGGAGTTATATACGCAAGTTATTGCATACAACTCGAAGCGGTAGTCGGTATTCTTTTGCACGTTATCGAGCAGGCACTTGAACTTTTCGATGGCAAGCGGGAAGCTGCTTGCGTCGGGATTGTCGGTAAAGACACTAAGTGGCAAGTGCAGTCGGTAACTGATAGCTGTTTGGCTATCGCTCGTGGCAGGGGCTTCGGCATCCACGGGCTGGGTGTGCCGGGCGCTGTTGGCGGAGTGGGTGGTGACGGTTGCGGACTTGATATCCACACCATCAGGTGTGAGTATATCGATATATACTTCCACCGGTCTGCCGAACAAGGTAAGATTGACTTCCTGTTCCCAAGCTGCGCCACGCGTGGTGGAGAAGTTGAGGATGGTATCGTGGCTAAGGCAAGTATTCATGCTCGCCTCTGAGGCAATCTGCACGTTGGCAATCAGGCTGTCGGTATGGTTGCCCAGTGTGCCGTAGATCATCGTTCTGCCGTTGTGTACGCCGCTCAGTTCGCCTTGCGTATTGACCTTGGCAATCATAGTGTCGGCACTTACCCAGGTTACCATAGCGGGATTGACAGGCAGCTCGCCGGCTGCGGAGAGAGAGTAGAGCTCGATGGCATATGGGTCGAGATCGGCTATGACGCTATCAAGGGCTATGCGGAAATCCCCCTGTTCTATATGTATGGCTCGTTCGATACGTGCCGCGCCGGCCGTGGCGATGAGTATGCCGTCACCTCCGGTAGCCGAGGCGGTAAAGCAGTGGCCGTCGTCGCTAACTGTGC
Source organism: uncultured Bacteroidales bacterium (assembly GCA_902798965.1). Classification (GTDB taxonomy): domain Bacteria; phylum Bacteroidota; class Bacteroidia; order Bacteroidales; family Paludibacteraceae; genus Colicola. The sequence continues at coordinate 145,435 of CADBYS010000001.1, forward strand.
CGAGTGATGCGGGCTCGCAGCTGAGCGTGAAGTCGGGATAATCGTCGGCAATCAGCATCCCGTATCGGTTATACGCGCGCACGTGTGGCGTATAAGAGGAATAGGACGGTAGGTTGAGCTCATCGAGCATGTTGTCGTGGAAGAGCAGAGTAGCGGGGGTATCGTCGTCCGGTGCTGTGGAAAAGAGAAAGATGGCGTTGCTCACGGCACGCGGGTTGGCCTCGGTCGTGGGGTTGAGTATCCGTCCGCCAAGGTTGAACTGGGCACTGCCTCCGCCATCGGCACCCATCGCATCGTTCGCACCAAAGTGGCGGAGTATGGAGCACATCTCGTGCGTGTACATGCCGGGTTTCTCCATCACAAGCATGAATAGCCGTTGATGGTCGGCTGTGATGCCAAAGCCCGTGCGGGGGTAGTTCTGGTTGTTGTACTGCTCCGCCCAGTTGCGGAAACGTAGTCGTCCGTTCTTCATTACCAGGCAGTTACCTGCGCTGAGCTGGGCTATGTCGGGGTATTGCTCGGTAAGGGCGGCATAGATGCCGATGGTGAAATGGATCGTGTCGCCTATGGCAGCCCGTTGCAGGAACGTCTTGCGTGTGCCACGAGCTTGAAGAACGGCCTGATGGTCGGCAATCAGCGTGCCGCCTGTGGTGTTCGTGCTGCGGACTATGCCGTGCATCTCCTGATTGATCTTCCACTCGCCCGTGAGGTCAAGTACAACTTCGTACAGGTCATCCACGCTACGCGTGGGGTTAGTCCCTAAGTCGCTGTTGAACAGCACTATCTCATTCTCGTTGGGGTTGGTGCGGTTACGGTTTGTCTCGCGCAGTTTCTTGCTCACGGTATCAATGCGCACGTGGCTGTCCCAACTATATTGGTCAATCCATGCTTTGCCGTCAGTATCGATCATGAGAAACCCGAGCTCCTGCTTCTGCTCTTCTTCAGGCAGTCCGAGCGAGGCTGCCACGCCTAATCCCCAGTTGGTGATGGAAGCGCCGATCTTGCTGTTGCTTACTTGCCCCGTGCATGCCACGCCCACAAGTCCCTCGTTGTTCGTCGTTTCCCAGAAGTTGCAATTGACCGATCCTACGCTACGATGACCGGCACTGTCCAGACGATGATGGGCTGCCACCATCGATTCGGTTTTGCCGATAGTTGTAGCATGACTCTCCTCAACGCGGATGTAAGGATTTGTGAGATCAATGTCGTAGAGGTAACAGTTGCGTGTATTCGAACTGTTGGTAATAGTGAAACGCGTATAGGTCACTCCCGGGGCTACAGGATACGAGGCGATCGTATCAATGGAGTAGGTGAGAATGGTTGTACTATCCTGATTAGTCTGGATAGGTATCGAGCCATGCCCCGATGAGGCAAATGCTGAAACTCCCATTAGGAGTAACATGAGTGATATAATTTGTGTTTTCATGATGATAACCGTTAGTTCGTGATTGAAACCGTTTGGTTGTGCAAAGATACAAAAAAATCTTCATTTTTACAAATGAAAATGCAAGAATAGGCATATTTTGTGCATTTTTTCTTAAAATGTTGCATTTTTTTTGTCTAAAACTTGCAAATATGCAAAATTTTTTGTATCTTTGTAGCCGAAATGTCTACCTACGGGATTCGGACATTAAATATATGGGATTATTATTAATATTTTTGCTCATCACACTATTGGTGTCGTTCTTGTGCTCTACGCTGGAATCTGTGCTGATGACTACGACACTTTCTTACATTTCACTTCGTGAGGACGAGGGGGATAATGCGGCCGTTTTATTTAAGCAATACAAGTTGGATACGGAGCGTCCGCTGGCAGCAATTCTGTCGCTGAATACGATAGCAAACACGGTAGGTTCGGTAGGCATAGGCATGCAGGCTACGCTTGTGTTCGGTAATGCCTGGGTAGGCCTGACAAGTGCTGTTGTAACCTTGCTTATTCTGATCTTTGCTGAGATCATACCGAAGACTATCGGCACGAAATATTGGAAATCGCTGATGCCTTTCACAGCATATACAATCAAAGGATTGATTGTTGTGATGTTTCCGTTTGTGCTGTTGGTGCATTATATCACGCGCATCTTTCATGACGATGACGGTTTGGGTGACAATACCGTATCGCGTGAGGAGGTAAGTGCGATGGCCAATGTAGGTGAAGAGGAAGGTGTGATTGAGCAGGACGAGAACAAGATCATCCAGAACATCATCCGCTTGGATGAGATCAAGGCCTTTGAGGTGATGACTCCGCGTGTGGTAGCTGCCATAGCTCCGGAGAAGATGACGCTACGCGAGTATTACGACAGTGATGCGTACGACCACTTCTCGCGAATACCGGTTTATGCTGAGTCACAAGAGTTTATCACGGGTTACGTGCTGCGTGACGATGCGCTGGAAGACTTGGCTGAGGATCATTTCGATACGCGCCTGGGTGATATCAAGCGTTCGCTGCCGTACTTCAACGAAGATACTTCGATATCCGATATTTTCGACGCAATGCTTAAGCAGAAGAGTCAGATTGCGTTGGTGATTGACGAGTATGGTTGTTTCCAGGGAATCATCACCCTGGAGGATATCATCGAGACCATCTTCGGCTTCGAGATTATCGATGAGAACGACGTGATAACGGATATGCAGCAATATGCTCGCGAGCGTTGGCAGAAACGTCAGAAACGTATTGCCAAACATATGAAATCTGCGGAAACGATGGCGGACAATGTGACGGAATGAGATGAATCTGACTGTGTATGATAATCTGCTTACGTTGGTAAGGAATGCCATCCTCGATGTGAATACTCCCTTGCCATCAGCCCCTGACTGGCAAGAGTTGATTCGCATGGCACGCTTGCACGGCATAGAGCCTTTGATGTACGATGCTGCATTACGATTGCCGGCAGAGCAGGTACCGGACAAGGCGTTGGCTATGCAGATGAAGCAGGTGTGCGTATATCAGATGCAACAGCAAACCCAATGGATACCCCGTATCCGTAAGGCGGTTGAAGCGTTGCGGGCAAAAAATATTGAGCCTGTGCTGCTCAAGGGATTCGGTTTGGCGGATCTGTACCCCAAACCATACTTGCGCAGCTGGGGCGATGCGGATATTTGGGTAGGAATCAAGGCGTATCATCCCGCTTGCGGGGCACTACGCGAGGCGTTCCCCGAAGCCATCCATCATGACGAGGAGTACGAGGAACTGAAGCATTACGGTATAGTCTTTCCGGACAGTAACGCCATAGAGCTGCATCGCATTGCGATGGATTTCCCTACGCGCCCGGAGGAAGCCTATTGGCAGATGCTGGAGGTGGAAGGGATGCGCGAGGCGATCGCACATGGCAAGAGATGTCTGGATGGCTTGATTCCTGTGCCCGGCGGAGCATTCAATACCCTGTTCCTGTTCCTGCATATGTGGGAACACTTCTGCGGCACGGGAATGCCGCTGAAGCAGGTGCTGGATATAGCGCTGTTCGTGCGAAGCGAGTATGAGCCGCTGACGGAGGATGAGAAGCGCAGGTGGGACACTTATCTGTCAACGCACCTTGAACGATTCCATCTGTCGGAAGCCTGGCAATTGGTTGCCTGTGTGACGCGTTATGTGACAGGCATACGTCTGCCGCTTACAGACGAGAAAGAAAAGCCTGACAACCGGCAACAACGTTTCTTGGAGCGCGTGCTGGCGGAAGGTATGTGCCGGGAGAAAGAGTTTGCCTTGGGAGGCTCGGACAGATATGACGAACGTGAGCGGGTAAAGCAGTTGCCTGTGTGGCGAAGGAAGATCATCACGCTCCGTGGCAGGTTTGCCCATGCACGGTTCTTGCGGCAGTTCTCGCCCGAGTATGCACGGCATACCTTGTGGGCAGCGATTGGCAAGGGAATACGGCGAACGATACGCAGAGAAAGGATGATTGATTATTGATGAATTGTATGATGAATATGAAACGGTATATAGTTAGTTTGTTGGTATGCATAGCGATAGGTATGCCGATGCATGCATATACGGTAGTTATTGATGCGGGTCACGGAGGTGATGACCCTGGTGCTATAGGGCGTGTGGCTCGCGAGAAAGTGTTGAACCTGAATGCAGCACTTCAGTTGGGCGAGATGATCAAGGAAGCGTATCCGGAAGTGGAGGTAATCTATACGCGTAAGACGGATGTGTTCATCCCTCTGCATCAACGTGCGGATATAGCGAACAAGAGCAAGGCGGATCTGTTCATCAGTATCCATGCCAACGCATCGGATAATCGGAATGCAAGTGGTGCAGAGACCTTCGTGTTAGGTACCGAACGTATGGAGGACAACCTGGATATCGCCATGCGCGAGAACTCGGTAATCAAGATGGAGGCCGATTATCAGAGCTCGTACGAAGGTTTTGACCCGAACAGCATCGATTCGTATATCATGTTCGATCTGCTGCAGTCGGACTATATGAATCAGTCGTTGCAGTTTGCTACCTTGGTGCAGAAGCAGTTTGTGGACAGCCTGAAACGTGGCGATCGCGGTGTGCGTCAAGCAGCGTTTCTGGTTTTGCTGCGTACGGCTTGTCCGTCGGTACTCATAGAGATGGGATTCGTCAGCAACCGCGATGAAGAACGGTTCCTGGCCAGTGAGGCGGGAAAGATAGGCATAACACGTTCTATCTTCCGCGCTTTCTCGCAATTCTACAAACCCGGTCAGGTTGTGCCTGTATTGAAATCGGATAGCATAAAAGTGCCTACTACTCAGGAACAGATAACGCAATCCATACAGGAAAAGAAATCTGCTATCACCTACAAGATTCAGATATTCAGCAGCAGGAACAAAATAAAGAATACTGATCCCTGTTTCTTGGGACTGAAGAACTGCACGTATAAGAAAGATGGCGTGTGGTACAAATATATGTACGGAAACTGCAAGACCTATCAGGAAGCCAAGAAACTGCAAGAAACGGTGAAGAAGAAATTCAAGGACTGCATTGTTGTGGCATTTGATGGTGATGAGCAGATTCCCGTAAAGAAAGCAATAGAATTACAGAAATAATATGAAGATATCAAGAGAGGTTAGAGTAGGCTTGTTGGTAGCCTTGTGTTTGTTCCTGCTATATTTCGGGTTTAAGTTCCTGAAAGGCGTGAACATATTCAATCCTATCCATTCCTATACGGGTAAGTTTGTGCAACTGAACGGATTGACCGAACAAGCACCGGTGTATGTGCGCGGCTACAAGGTTGGTCTGGTGGAAGAGATTGATTATGATTACAGTCGCGATACAGCGTTTACGATCATTGTGTCGCTCAATAGTGATATCAAGGTTGTTGAAGGCAGCGCAATGCGCCTTGTTCCCGATGGATTGTTAGGCGGCACGGCTATAGAGGTGATTATACCTGCGGGTGCGGAGTTGGCGGAGATACCTACGAAGAGCGTATTGCCCACGAGCATCCAACCTACGATGATCGATGAACTGCGCGGTACGATGCTGGCATCGATGGACAGCTTGCTGCAGTCCGTTCAAGAACTTGTGGATAACGTGAACGGTCAACTGGAAGGCGACCGTTTGAAGAGCATATTAGCCAGTGCTGACGAGATGCTCGTATCGCTGCGCAAGAGTTCGGCTAAACTCGAGAAGACGATGAATAAAGATCTGCCCGATATAATAACGCAGGTAGAGAGCGTACTTGCCGATGTCAAGAAGCTTTCGGCGAATGCCTCAGAGGCGGATGTGGCCGCTGTGGTAGCCAAAGCCGAGACGACCTTGGCGAACGTGAACAAACTGGTAGATGCTGCCAACAACCCCGATGGATCGGTGGGCAAACTGCTGCACGACAAATCGTTATACGATAATGTGAATACAACTGTTCAGACGGCCGACAGCCTGATGCAGGAGATTCGTGAGCAGCCGAACTCGCTCATATGGGGGAAGAAGAAAAAGAAGAAATAGTCGAAAGACAAAAGACATAATAGATAGTATGGCAAAACATATATTTGTAACAGGTGGAGTGGCGTCGTCGCTGGGAAAAGGTATCGTGGCGGCTTCGTTGGGCAAGCTGCTGCAGGCACGCGGCTTTCGCGTGACGAATCAGAAGCTCGATCCGTACATCAATGTCGATCCCGGAACGCTCAACCCATATGAGCATGGCGAGTGTTTCGTGACGGTTGACGGTCATGAAGCAGACCTTGATTTGGGGCACTACGAGCGTTTCTTGAATGTGGAGACGCACAAGGTGAATAACCTGACCACGGGACGAATCTACCTGTCGGTGATTGAGAAAGAACGCCGCGGGGATTTTTTGGGCAAGACCGTTCAGGTGATTCCGCATATCACGGACGAAATAAAGAACCAGGTGCTCTCGTTGGGTAAGGAAGGTAACTACGATTTCGTGATTACGGAAATAGGCGGTACGGTAGGCGACATCGAATCGTTGCCGTACATCGAAGCCCTGCGACAGATGAAATGGGAACTTGGGAACGATTGTGTGGCTATCCATCTGACATACGTGCCCTACCTGGCAGCCGCGCAGGAGCTGAAGACCAAACCCACCCAGCATAGTGTGAAAGCCCTGCAGCAGAGTGGAGTGCAGCCCGACATTCTCGTGCTGCGTACCGAACATCCTATTCCTGAATCGATGAAGGCCAAGGTGGGCTTGTTCTGTAATGTCAGTCCGCAGGCTGTAGTACAATGTGTCGATGCTTCATCAATCTACGAAGTGCCATTGAACATGCAGAAGGAACATTTGGATGAAATCGTACTGACCAAGACGGGCTATGACTTGAGCCGTGAGCCCGAACCTAACATGCGCGATTGGAATGCGTTCCTTGAGATGCGCAATTCGGCGACTGCAGAGGTTCGTATAGCCTTAGTGGGCAAGTACGTACAGTTGCACGATGCTTATATGTCCATTCGCGAGAGCCTGTCACACGCGGCAACCTACCAACACAGGAAATTGAAGCTGAAAGAAATTTTGTCCGACGAATTGACTGCAGAAAATGTCGCGGAACGCCTTCGTGGCTATTCTGGCATCATCATCGCCCCGGGATTCGGAGGCAGAGGCATAGAAGGAAAGTTGGCGGCATTGCGCTATGCCCGCGAGAACGAGATACCTTGTTTGGGCATATGTCTGGGTATGCAATGTATGGCGATAGAGTTCGCGCGGAACGTGCTGGGAATGGCAGATGCCAATAGTAGTGAGTTTGATCCGCAGACGAAACATAACGTGGTTGACCTTATGGAGGAGCAGAAGACGCTGACCACCAAAGGGGCGACAATGCGACTTGGGGCTTACCCGTGTGACTTGGCCGAAGGAACGAAGGTGCGCAATATATACGGCAAAAAGCAGATAAGCGAACGACATCGTCATCGCTATGAGTTCAATAATGCCTACCGCGAAGCCTTCGAACAGGCAGGGATGCGTTGTGCGGGCGTGAACAGCCATGCCGATCTGGTGGAGATCATTGAGCTCAAGAACCACCCATGGTACATTGGTGTACAATTCCATCCGGAGTTCTCGGGTACGGTACTCAAACCTCATCCTCTGTTCATGGACTTCATCCGAACAGCCATCAGAAAATAGGAAACGATTAAATAGAAGAAGACTTGATTATTTCAGGAAAAGACATAGCAGCCCAACTGCGCTCGGATATGCAGCAGCAGGTTGATGCGATGCGTGAGATGTACGGCCGCGCGCCAAGTCTGGTAGTGATACAGGTAGGTGACGACCCTGCATCCACCATCTATGTACGTAACAAGATGCGGGCCGCCGAGTTCTGTCATATACAATCCAGACAGATACTGTTGCCGAGCAGTATAACCGAGAGCGATCTGTGCAAACAGATAGAAGAGCTGAACAGAGATAACAACGTGGATGGCATTCTGGTGCAGTTGCCTTTGCCCGAACATATCGACGAGGAGCATATATTGCGAGCCATACGTGCCGAGAAAGATGTGGACGGTTTTCATCCGGATAATGCCGCATACCTGTGGCTGCATCAGCCGCTGGTGAAGAAACATGTGGCATCGATTTACAATCCCGTGCCCGATTACGGATGTACTATCCCCTGCACGCCGAAAGGTATATTGTCGCTCTTGGCATCCACGGGTGTGGAACTGGACGGCAAGCGGGCTGTGATGGTCGGACGATCGGATATAGTGGGCAAACCCATGGCCAAACTGCTCATGGACAGACAATGTACGGTCACTCTGGCGCATAGTCATACCAGTGATTTGCCGGCTGTGTGCCGCGAGGCGGATATACTGATTGTTGCGGTAGGCAAACCCAAGCTGATTTCGGCCGACTGCATCAAACCCGGGGCAATCGTGATTGACGTAGGCATCAACCGTCTGCCGGACGGAACGTTGTCGGGCGATGTGGATTTTGAGGCATGCAAAGACATTGCTGCCCATATCACCCCGGTGCCCGGAGGCGTTGGGCCGATGACCGTGACCATGCTCATGCAGAACACGATTGATTGCTTCCGTCGCAGAATGGCCAAATAGTAAATCGTACATAAACCGTACATCGTAAATCGTACATCTTACATGCTTAAGACAATCCTCATATCAGTCGGGCTGCTCGGGTTAGGAATACTCGGAATGTGCGTGAGAATGCTGCTCAAGAAGAACGGCACGTTTCACTCACAAGACGTAGGGCAGAGCAAGGCCATGCGCGACCGGGGCGTGACGTGTACTCGCTCGCAAGACCGGCAAGCCCAACGGGGCAATCCTCTAAAGCTCAATGTGGATGAACTATAAGGAGAGAATAGTATAAATCAGATACATAAAATTTTAATAAAATGAATAAGATTCAAATTGCAATTGATTCGATTTTGGCTATAGCCGTTATAGCCTTGTTTGTGTTGGTATTGAAACCTGCTGCAAAACCTGAGGCAGCCGCTCTGCCTGCTCCTCAGGAAGGTAATATGCCTATTGCGTACATCAATCTGGATTCGATTCTGCAAGGTTACACCTTTGCTTTGGAAGCCCAGGACAAACTGATGACGCGTCAGGAGAATGCTCGTCTGGAACTCAACCAGAAAGCCCGCACCTTGCAGAATGAGATGGCTGACTTCCAGCGTAAGTTGGAGAACAACGCCTTCCTGAGCCGCGAACGTGCCGAGAGCGAGCAACAGCGTATACTCAAGAAGCAGCAAGACCTGGAGAACCGTGAAGCACAACTCACCCAGGAGATAATGCAGGAGAACCAGGAGTTGCAGATCCAACTGGCAGACACTATCCTGAGCTACGTGAAGGAGCTGAATGCTGACGGACGCTACCAAATGATCTTCTCGAACAACGCCAAGGATAACATCCTGCTTTCGGCTGAGGGATATGACATTACCGCTGAGGTGGTAGCAGCATTGAATGCACGCTATACGCCGAAGAAGAAGTAAGTAATCAGCGATTAGTAATCAGATTATGAAGAGTAGGAGTTGGTTGGTTGTGATGGTGTTGCTTGTGTTGCCGATGGTAACGCGGGCACAGGCTATACCCGAGGCTTTGGAGTACAGCCTGGTGTATGATTATCTTGACGAATTAGCTACCGATGGTATCATCGAAATCTCAGAAGCCATACGTCCGTACAGCCGCAGGCAGATTGCTAACATGCTGCGAACGGCTGCCATGAAGGACAGTCTGCTCAGTCCGCGCCAACGCGATGACTTGCAGTTTTATATGCAGGATTATGCGCTGGAACTGGACACCATACCCGTGTATCATTCCTACGGCTACAGGCACGCCAGCCAATGGGTTACGAAGGTGAGCAACCTGTCGCTGGCCGACCCCTCGCTACATATCCTTACGCCTAAGAAACAGTTCAAGATGCGTTTACGTCCTATCTTAGGGATGGATATGTACATCTCCAAGAAAGGACTGATTACCAAGCGTACGTACGGCGCTGAACTGCAGATGGATATAGTTGGGCATGTGAGTATATGGGGCTCAATACGCGACAACTCGTGGAAGGGTACGGATTACCTTAACAAGACCTATTTCCCGACCTACTATGACCAGATCGACGGTGCCAAACTGACCAAACCGGGATACTTGAACAACTTTCCGGGTGTGCAGTTCAAGGAGGCAAACTACGGTTACGACTATTCCGACTCGCGTGGTGGTATAGCTCTGTACGCCTGGTGGGGAAGGATAGCTGTGGAGCGTGAACGTATCCAATGGGGCGACGCGCAACATTGCTCGAACATCCTGTCGGCTCACAGCCCTGCCGTTCCGATGGTTACCCTGCAACTCACACCATGCTGGTGGTTCCAGTTTGACTACTTCCACGCTTGGCTCGTGAGCAACGTGCTCGACTCCTCGTATGTTTATCAGGAGAACTACGCGGAAGGTGTGACGAAGACGCATTACCGTCCGGCAAGTAAGTTCATGGCGGCTAATATGTTCACATTCAAGCCGATCAAACACATCCACTTCTCTTTTGGTAACTCCATCGTTTATGCCGAACGAACGGTTCAAGCCGCATATTTCATCCCTATAGCTTTCTTTAAGTCGCTCGACCACCTGCTTACAAAAGGTTTGTCAGGTGTAGAGAACCAGAACTCGCAGATGTTTGCGTCCGTGACTGTGCGGCCATGCGACCATCTGAGGCTCTACGGATCGGTATATGTCGATGAGTTCCAATTGGCACGTATGCTGCGCAAGAAACCCGATCGTAACCCCGTATCGTACCAGGTAGGTTTTCATTGGAGTGGATGGCCTGTAAATGGATTGAGTCTGAAAGGTGAGTTCACACGAACACGTATAGCTTGCTACTCGCACTCCATCGATGTGCTGACTTATCGCTCCAACTCCTATCAGATGGGACATTACATGGGTGATAATGCACAATCGGTTTATGCTGAACTGTCTTACCGTCCGTCACGTTCCTTGCGACTGAGCCTCAGTTATTTGCAAGACACGAAGTACCGCAAGTATGAGTACTTGCGTCAGAACATAGCCGGCACGCGCATATCTGATCCGATCATAGCACAAAAGCCGTTTAGCGAGAAGATATGGCGAAACGACGAGGTACAATTCAATGCCGTATACGAGGTGTTCAACAACTGCTATGCGCATGTTGACCTTATATATAATAACGCGCGCGCGTACTCTCCGACATCGGCACGTATCGAAGGTGAAGACCGCGGATGGAATGCCGATGGCACGAGCAAAGAGTTGTCGGGTGCAGAGTTGCAGTCCTACTATCTGAATCAGTTTACGCCCTTGTACATGCAAGGCAAGAACCTGACGGTAGTCATGGGACTGAACATAGGATTCTAACTATCAGCCAATATTGGCTGATGAAACCAATAACAACATGAGTAATTTGATACAACGAACATTATCAGGCGCGGTATATGTAGCCGTAGTGGTGGCGAGCATACTCATTCATCCCTTGGCGTTTGTGTCGGTTTTTGCGATAGTAAGCACACTGGCTGTCAGGGAGTTTCATCACATAACAGGTGACCCTAAATATACGACGGTCTTTGGTATGTTGCTCAACGTGCTGCTATTTGCGAGCATAGGTGTTTGGCGCTTGTGCGATCGGCTTATAGCCACGAATTATGTATTCGAAACGAGCATCTCGCAGATTCTACTGTTAGTGTATATGGTTGTTCTGTTGGGGGCGTTGGTGTATGAGTTGTCGCAGTTTGAGGCAGCTCAACCGGCTGCTCATTGGGGACATCTGCTTGCCGGACAAGTGATGGTGGCTTTGCCGTTTGCCACGATGCTCGTCATGCTCGATTACAGCAAATGGCTGCTTCTGGCGCTATTCGTGTTGCTTTGGACGAACGATACAGGAGCCTATTGCGTGGGTTCGCTAACAGCCAAACGTGCAAACGGCAATCATAAGATGTCGCCTCATGTGAGCCCGAAGAAGAGTTGGGAAGGATTGTTCGGCGGAGCGGTATTTGTTCTGCTTGCAGCTTGGTTGTTAACGGCATGTGGCTGGTTTGACTGCGTGGACAGTTGGCAATACGAGCCTTGTCTGTATGCTAAATATTGGGTGGCTATGGGCTTTGGCGTGCTTGCCGTAGTTGCCGGAACGTTGGGCGACCTGATGGAGAGTCTGCTCAAGCGCTCGTATGGCATCAAGGATAGCGGACGGTTCTTGCCCGGGCACGGAGGTGTGCTCGATCGTTTCGACAGTCTGTTGCTTGCTACACCCGTCATGGCAATATATCTTACACTAATTAGAATGTTTATCTGATATGCTTGAATCAACGATTATTGACGATCAAGAACGCGAGTTGCTTGATTACATCATCCGCACTATTCCTGCGGACGATTTGTACGGACTGACCGAGGACGATATCCTGTACGTACTCGACGTGATGGACGATTATCTTGTAATGAAAGGTATAGCCACCGAGGACGAGGAGAACGAAGAGATGGAGTACAAGGAAGGTTATGTGGACGAGACCGAACAACTCCAATATGTGCTCGAGCAAGCCAAGTTGGACAAAGTGCCGGTTACTTCAGTACAGGTTCAACTCATTCAAGATGCTGAGTTTCAGTATGGTGTAGAGAACGGATTCTACAGCGAGGAGGATGAGGCATAGTTGGCTCAACATATTGAGTCGGCTGCCGATGGGTGTTCACCACTTCTTTTCCTCGTGGCTGATTTACCCGCTGATGTACTACCTGTTGCGCTACCGCAGGAAGGTGGTGGACAAGAATATCCGTAATGCCTTTCCCGATATGTCGGAACAGGAGCACCAAACCTTGCGCAAGCGCTTCTACAAGCAGTTTGCCGATCTGGTGGTGGAAACAATCTACGGCTACCGCATAAGCGATCGGGAGATGCGCGAGCGGATGCAGTATATCAACGAACAGGCTCTTGTGGAGGCTTGTATCAACCAAGGCGGAGCTATCACGATGCTCGCTCATTTGGGCACCTGGGAGTGGATGGCGGATTTCGGACGACGACATGAAACCGAAGGAATCCTGGAATGCAACGTCTATAGACGGTTGAAAAACACCTACTTCGATAACCTGATGTTAGCTATACGCAGTAAACGTGGCGGGGAATGTGTCGAGAAAGATCTGCTACTCCGTAGAATGGTGCAACTGCGCAAGAGCGAACTGAAACCGATGTACGGCATGCTCGCCGACCAGAAGCCGTCGCCCCGAAATGCCCATGTGTGGACAACCTTCCTGAATCAGGAAACAGCGTTTCTGGATGGTAGCGAGGTGCTGAGTAAGAAGTTCGGTTTGCCATGTTTCTTTGGGTATATTCGCTCGCCAAAACGCGGGTATTATACGATGGAACTCATGCCCTTGCAGGCTGATTCCGAGCTGTCTATAACCGAACAATATGCCCGCTTGCTGGAGCGCAATATCCTTGAGCAACCGCACTTGTGGCTTTGGTCGCATAGCCGCTGGAAGTACCCTCGTCAATCGTAAATAAATCGTACATTGTAAATCGTACATCGTACATGACATGTAGTGTCGTCATATTGAATTGGAACGGAGCTGACGTGATGCGTCGGTTCTTGCCGTCAGTACTGGCTTGTACCACACAGCCGGAAACGGAGGTTGTGGTGGTCGATAACGGTTCGACGGACGACTCGATGTCTTATCTGCAATCCTTGCAGCCCACATCCGAGGCCAAAGCCGCCCATCTTAGAGTTATTCCATTTGCTGAGAACTACGGTTTTGCAGAAGGCTACAACCGTGCTATCCGCATGATGGACAGCGAGTTTGTGGTATTGCTTAACTCCGATGTGATGGTTACGGAAGGATGGTTGCAACCCGTATTGGCATATATGCAAGAGCATCCTGAGGTCGCAGCCGCTCAGCCTAAGATCCTGGCATACAAGTCTTGGCAGGCACATCAGGAGGACGAAACAAAGCCCGTGACCTTCGAGCATGCCGGTGCTGCAGGCGGGTATATCGACCGTCTGGGCTATCCCTTCTGCCGAGGCAGAGTGATGAGCTATGTGGCGGAAGATAAGGGACAATATGATACCGTAGCCCGTTGTTTCTGGGTAAGCGGGGCGGCATTCTTTATCCGTACGGAAGTATATAATAAGGTAGGCGGCTTGGACAGCAAGTTCTTTGCCCATATGGAGGAGATTGACCTCTGCTGGAGACTCAACTGCCGCGGATACGAACTCGCATGCGTGCCGCAAAGTGCTGTGTATCACTTGGGTGGAGGCGCGTTGGCGTACGACAATCCGAAAAAGACCTACCTGAATTTCCGCAATAACCTGATTATGCTCTACAAGAATCTCCCGCAGCCCCGGTTGCGACGTGTGATGGCTATGCGGTTCGTGCTTGATTATGTGGCTGCATTCCAGGCACTTGTGACATTCAAGCCCCGACATTTTGCGGCAATCTTCCGCGCGCGAAAAGATTATATGAAGATGCGACGCAGTTTTGCCCGATCCAGACAAGAGAATCTTAATCTCGCTACGTCTGCATATCCGTCCACCATCTCTCAACGTTCAATCATATTCGACTACTATTTCCGTGGTAAAGATGGGTGAAACACGTGGTCATCCTAGACTTTAGTCCTTATCAAGTCCTGATCAAATCCTAATCAAAAGCATATCGAATCCTCATCAAGAGCCAATGAAATTCCCGTCAATAGCTAACCGCAAACAGATGTTTGTGGTGCAAAAATATCAAAAAAGAGTCATATGAGCGGATTTATTTTGTCATTTTTTAAGAAAAAATGCAAAATTATAGCAAAAAATTTGCAAATTCGGGATTTTTTTTGTATCTTTGCAGCGCGTAAGAATGCGAACATATAAATTACTCGTATATGAGAAAAACAATAGCAATAATTTTGGCCGTGGTAGCCGTTGCGCTGGGCGGTTATTTGTACGTCAAGTTTTGGTATGTATACAGCGATGGCGTGAATGAAGGCGACATCAACTACTTCCAGCGAGAGGGATTCATCTTCAAAACCTATGAGGGTAAGATGATCCAGACGGGTTACAACTCAAAGAACACGACCTCTACCATTCAGTCCAACGAGTTCAAGTTCTCGGTTGAGAGCGAAAGGGTAGCGCAACAGATTAATAATGCCTCCGGCAAACAGATCAAGCTGCACTGGAAACGTTATTTGGGTACATTACCATGGCGCGGAAACAGCCAGTTTGTGGTTGACAGCATCTATAGCGTACGCAGCGGACAACTGTCGCAAGATCCCTTTGATGCACAATTGCCGCCGACCGAATAAACGTTATTTCGTTAAACTGTTAAACTGTTAGGTATGTTAACAGACGAAAAAAATAATCTGGTTAAACGATTTGAGCAATCGTTTAAGGATCATTGGGATATGCCTGCCGTAACCGATTGGGGAACAGATAAGACTCTCACGTACGGCGAACTGGCCACGGTGATTGCCCACCTGCACCTGATGTTCGAGGAAAATGGCTTGAAAAAAGATGACAAGGTTGCTTTGATGGGTAGGAACAACTCGTGTTGGGTGGCTACATTCCTGGCTACAATTACGTATGGAGCTATAGTGGTGCCAATCCTACAGGATTTCAAAGCTGCTGACGCTATTCATATCATCAACCATTCTGATGCAAAGTTGCTGTTTATCAGCGACAATATTTGGGAGGGTATTGACTTGGAGCAGATTCCTGATGTGAAGGTTGTTGTTTCGCTCAACGATTGGCATCCGATCTCCCAACACATGGAGGTGCGTCATATTACGATGCTTTACATCCAGAAGCAGTTCGTTCGTAAGTACGGCGGTCGTCTTACGCCTGACAAGGTGCATTACGACGAGCGTCCGAACGATGCTGTCGCTTCCATCAACTACACCTCGGGCACGACCGGCTTCTCGAAGGGTGTAATCACTCCATGCAACGCCTTGGCAGGCAACATCAAGTATGGAGTTGACGACATCAAAATCGTCTATCCCGGAGCGCGTCACGTAGCGTTCCTCCCGCTGGCACACGCCTATGGTTGTGCGTTCGATTTCCTGTGCTGCCTGGCAGCCGGTGGTCACACGTTCCTCGTTGGTCGTACGCCAGCGCCGAAGATTCTGCTCAAGGCGTTTGCAGATGTCAAACCGACTCTTATATTAAGCGTGCCACTTATCCTCGAGAAGATATACAAGAAGATGATTGTTCCGCAGATAAGCAAAGCGCCGGTAAGTTGGGTGTTGAAGATTCCTTATTTAGACGAGATTGTGCTCAGCAAGATTCGTCAAACCTTGATTGACGCTTTTGGCGGCGAGTTCAAGCAGATTATCATCGGCGGAGCTCCGCTGAATGCCGAGGTGGAAGCATTCCTGAAACGCATCAAGTTCCCCGTTTCGGTAGGATATGGCATGACGGAGTGCGCTCCGCTAATCTCATTTACGCCATGGGAGGAATACAAGACCTTCTCGTGCGGACGACCTCTGCCCGGATTGATGAAAGCACGTATAGCCAACCCTGACAAGAATGGAGTAGGTGAGATAGAGGTAAGTGGCGAACATGTGATGTACGGCTATTACAAGAACGATGAGGCCACCAAATTGACTTTTGCTAAGGATGGCTGGTTGAAGACCGGTGACTTAGGCATGATAGACGAGGACGGGTTCATCTTCATCAAGGGACGCAACAAGACCATGCTTCTTGGATCCTCTGGCCAGAATATCTACCCCGAAGAGATAGAATCGAAACTTGATAACATGCCTTACGTGAGCGAGTCACTTGTGCTGCAGAACAAGGAGGATCAACTGGTGGCACTCGTCTGTCCGGATATGGAAGCTGTGGATGCTAACCATCTTACTGAGGAACAATTGGAGGCAGCTATGGAGGAGAACCGCCGTGCTCTCAACCCGCTGCTGGCATCCTACGAACCGATTGCAAAGATTAAGATCTATCCCCACGAGTTCGAGAAGACGCCTAAGAAATCAATCAAACGATTCTTATATACAAGCATGGCTGATGATTAAATGGTAAATTATTAAATCGTCTATAAATCATACATCGTAAATCGTACATCGTACATGAATCTGTGTATTGATCAGGGCAACTCGCGAACGAAGGTGGCTTTGTTTCGTGAGGATGGTAGGATTGCGAAGCACTTTATATACAAGCATTTCGCATCGGCAGAGGTAGAGCAGTTGTTTCAGCTCTATCCCATTGAGGATAGCATCATCAGTTCGGTGGTGAACATCGAGCCGGCTGTGGTGAATGCGCTAAGCAAGCACTCCCGCCATTTCGTGCTCTTCGACCATAACACGCCATTGCCGATTCAGAATAATTATGGCACTCCGGCTACCTTGGGGCAAGACCGCTTGGCTGCTGCTGTTGGTGCCAATGCTATTTATCCGAAAGAGAATGTGCTGATTATCGATGCAGGGTCGGCTATTACGTACGACTTCGTTTCCGAAGATAACAGTTTCGTGGGCGGAAACATAGCACCGGGAATCAAGATGCGATTTACCATCCTGCATCGCATGACAAAGAAACTACCTCTTGTGGAAGCTGAGGAAAACGAACTGTTACCGCTGTTTGGCCGTAACACGCGCGATGCAATAGCCGCCGGCGTGATACGGGGAATCATCTTCGAGGTCAAAGGATACATGCGTGATTTGCAGGAACAGATCCCGCACTACAAAACTATCATTACCGGCGGTAATGCCCCATTCATTCTGCACGGTATGCGCGATGAACTACGGTTTGAACGACACCTTGTCTTGATGGGCTTGAATCAGATATTGTTATACAATAGCAAGCAGACTGTTTAGAGTTTGGCACGATAATTGCTGAGTATAGAACAAAGACGACAGCCAATCTTGGCTGCTCAAAGAGAAATGAAGAAAATAGTATTGACATATATAATGGTTGCGCTGGCAATGTGCGTTAGTGCGCAGAACATGACCAGTTCGCCGTATTCGCGGTTTGCGTACGGCGACTTGGGTGATGATGCGCCAAATACATACCGTGGTATGGGTGGAGTAGGCATAGGCATGCGTACTAACAAAGCCATCAACCCGTTGCAACCTGCTTCGTACACCGGCATGGATAGTTTGACATTCATGTTCGACTTGGCCGGTAGCGTGATGTGGACAACGTTTGCGGATGCTACAGGGCGTCGCAACCGCGCCAATGGTAATTTGGAATACATAACGTTGCAAGTACCTTTGTGGCGTCGGTATATAGCTGCATCGGCCGGTGTGATGCCCTATACATCGGTAGGATACAACTTCGCACTTGCGGATTCCATCGGTTCGGATTATCACTATACCACTTCCTATGCCGGTGAAGGCGGCATAACCGAGGTTTATGGAGGCTTGAGTTTCAATCTGTTGGACTGGTTTGCGGTAGGAGCCAATGTGTATTATATGTTCGGCGAAGTATCCAACCTCCGTGCGCTGACATTTTCTGAAGCCGACATGACAGGGGTTGCACAGTACGGGTTACTTAAAGTAAGCAGTGTACGCACACGCGTTGGTGCGCAGTTTTTCCACAACTTTAATGACCGAAACGCCTTTACCATAGGTGCTATTTGGGAACCCAAATTGAAGCTCAATGGCGACTATACCCTTGTTGAAACAACATGGTTGGATACAGTGGGTACTACACTATCCGAGATGCACGTTCCCATGCAGTGGGGTGTAGGCGCATCCTACACTTGGCAGCAACGACTTACCGTTGCATTCGACTACACGTGGCAAGGATGGGGGGATGTGAAGACGTATGCAGGGCAGTCGCTACGTTCACGATCGGTTTATGCCGTAGGAGCCGAATACAGACATAACCCTTTGGGAAGGAATTATGTGGACAGGATGTGTTGGCGTTTAGGCGCAAAGATGGCTGACCCCTACCAACTGAATGTGAATGGCAAGGAATACAAAGTATCGATGGGTATAGGATTCCCGCTTAGGAACACGGCTACAGTTTTCAATGCAACGGTTGAATATGGACACCGAGGCGTGTTGCTCAAAGAGGACTATCTGAAGCTAACTATCAATGCTGCTATCAACGAGACTTGGTTCTTCAAGCGCAAGCTGTAAACCGCTACGCTCAAAGATAAAAGATGAATGAATTAACTAAATTATTATAATCATGAAAAAGTCATTAATTGCAATCGTATTGCTGGCTGCTATGCCGGCACTCGTAATGGCAAAGAAACCTCAGAAACCCGCTGAGCCCGTGGCTGAGCCGGAACCCGTAGAGGAGAATGTGGTAACCGAAGAGTGCATCATTAACGTATCGTTGTTCAACGAATCGGTAAAGAACAAACAATATGCTGATGCATGGGATCCCTGGTGGCAGGTTTATACCACTTGCCCAAGTGCCAACAAGGCTATTTACACCCGTGGCGACGAACTGGTTGAGTGGAAGATCTCGCAAACGCAAGATGAGGAAGAGTATCATAAGTTGCGCGAACTGCTGATGACGCTTCACGACAAGCGTATCAAATACTTCGGCGACGATCCAAAGTACCCCAAGGCTTATATCTTAGGTCTGAAGGGTGTGGACTACTGCAACTTCTACAAGGAAGACCCGAAGAAAGATCCCGCCTACGAATGGCTCAAGGAGTCGATCATGGGTATGAAGGAGAAATCGCAGATCCAAGTGCTCAAGCAGTTTGCTGACCTGAGCAATGCCCGTTACAAACTGGATCCGGAGCAGTATGGCGCTGCCTACATCGCTGACTACCAGACTGTATCGATGATTCTGGCTGCACAGGCTGCAGATCCTGCCAACAAGAACGCTATGCGTGCACAGGAGAACAAGGATTACGTAGATCAGATGTTTGCCTCGTCGGGTGCTGCCAACTGCGACAAGCTCGACGAGATCTTTGGCCCGATTGTCAACGACAATATATCCAATCTGGATATGCTGAACAAGATTATGGCTATGTTCCGCCGCGTTAAGTGCACGGAGAGTGAGATCTACTTCATGGCAGCTGCTGCAGCTCACAAGTTGGAGCCCACCGAGGAGAGCGCTGCCGGTTGCGCCAAGATGTGCATGAAGAAAGGCGACTACAAGGATGCTGTTACGTACTACGAGCAAGCTATCGAGCTCTCGCCAGAGGATGACAAGGAGGATAGGGCTGAGTACCTGTTCAACATCGCGTACATTTACTTCGACAAGATCAAATCGTACCAACTGTCTCGTCAGTACCTGCGTCGTTCGCTGGAGTTGATGGCCAACCAAGGTCGCTGCTACATCTTGATGGGTATGCTCTATGCCGCATCGCAACCGTACGGCGAAGGAATGGCTGCCGCCAAAGCTGCTATCCTGAACAAGACCGTCTTCTGGGCTGCTGTGGATAAGTTCCAGAAAGCCAAGATGGTTGATCCCGACGTAGCCGATGATGCCAACAAGCTGATTGCTTCGTATTCGAAGTACTTCCCCACCAAGGAGGAGATCTTCGACCTGCCGGAGTTGCAGGATGGCGCTTCGTTCACCGTAGGCGGATGGATCCAGGAAACAACAACATGCCGTGCTGCTAAGCAATAAGCGACATATCATACTGAGCATTGCCATCGTCTTGATGGCAATGCTCTTATTTCCTTCCTGCTATCGCAGGGAGGTAAAGTTGCGTATGGAGGCAATAGGCGATCGTAGTGCCATGCCTGTGCTCGATGCTCAACAGGTGACCACGCTCATCTCCGACTCCGGCGTCACGCGCTATCGCATCACTTCTCGCGAGTGGCAGATATACGACAAAGCCGATCCTGCCTATTGGGAGTTCCCGAAAGGGATCTATCTTGAGCAGTTTGACAATGCGTTGAATATCTCATCAACCTTGCGTGCCGACTACGCCTCTTACAACGAGAAAGAGGAGATTTGGCGTTTGGCTGGTAATGTCTATGCTACGAATGTCAACGGTGAAGAGTTCGAGACACCCGAGTTGTTCTGGAATCAGAAAACAGAGCGCGTTTATTCCGATTCCGCCATATCCATTACCCAGCCGCCTACGCCTACGGCACTACAAACTGAAGGGGCTAATGCAAAAGGATCGGTGATCAAAGGTGTGGGATTTGAGTCGAACCAGGACATGACCCGTTATACTATACGCCGACCAACAGGCATATTCCCCATTGAAGATTGATGACTGAAAACTAATAATCTACAACCATGACAATCCTGATTTTCCTTCTTACGCTCGGCATTGAGATGCTTGAGCAGCAACATTTCGAACCCTTGCAAGGCAAGCGTGTGGCTTTGTGTACGAATCCAACAGGCGTTGACCATCAGTTGCGCTCCACGGTAGATATACTATTCGAGGGGCAGCAAGTAGGTGACTACAAGCTTGTAGCGCTTTTCGGACCCGAACATGGTGTGCGCGGCAATGCGCATGCAGGCGATGCCGTGAGCAACGAAGTGGATGCCAAGACCGGTATCCCTATGATGTCATTGTACGGAAAGACGCGCAAACCCTCGGCTGAGATGCTCAGCGGCATAGATTGTGTGGTATATGATATACAGGATATTGGTTGTCGATCGTTTACGTACATCTCCACCATGGGCAACCTGATGGAAGCCTGCGCCGAATATGGCAAGCAACTCATCGTACTGGACAGGCCGAATCCGCTCGGCGGCGAGAAGATAGAGGGAAACCTGGTGGAAGAGGGTTACTTCTCGTTCGTATCGCAGTTCAAGATTCCCTATCTTTATGGTCAGACCTGCGGTGAGTTGGCCTTGTACCTGAATGCGCAATCCGACAAACCCTGCCAACTCATTGTGATACCGATGGAAGGTTGGCGACGCGATATGACCTGGGAGGAGACTGACCTGGAGTGGGTAGTGGCTTCGCCGCATATACCCCAAGCCAAGACCGCGCTGTTCTACCCGGCTACGGGCATCTTCGGCGAACTGGGCTACGTGAGCATTGGAGTGGGGTATACCTTACCCTTCGAACTGATAGGCGCTCCATGGATTGATGCCGAGGCACTGGCAGACAAACTGAATGCTCGCAAGGTGCCCGGCGTGGTGTTCCGCCCCATCTTCTTCAAGCCCTATTACAGCAACTTCAACGGCGAACAATGCCAAGGGGTTCAGATTCATCTGCTTGATTACAAGCAGGCACACTTGAGTGATTTGCAGTTCATCATCGTTGAGGCGCTGATGGAATTGTATCCTGAGAAGAACGTGTTCCAGCAGTGCAACCAGAAGCGCCTGAATATGTTCGACAAGGTATGTGGCTCACCGTACATCCGGGAGCACTTTAGCCAACGCTACAAGTGGGAGGATATACGCGACTATTGGTACAAGGATGCCGAGGCGTACCGCAAAGCCTCTTCACCCTATTACTTGTATAAGTAATTACGAATTAAGGATGGAAAGTTCAAAGGCATATATTCATCGTTTGGCATGGGGAACAGACGCGGGTTTCTATCGCCTTATTCCCCAAGAGGTGTTGCACCCGTCCACCGAGCAACATATACAACAAATAATTGCGCGTGCGCATAAAGAAGGCAAGCATATCACGTTCCGCGCTGCAGGTACGTCGCTTTCCGGGCAGACTGTTTCCGACAGTCTGCTTGTCGTTTGCGGCAAGAAGTGGGAACGGTACGAAGTGCATAACAACGGCGAGACGATCACCTTACAGCCTGGTATCATCGGTCAGCGTGTGAACGATATACTTCGTCTGTACGGTCGGTACTTCACACCTGATCCGGCATCTATCCGTTCGGCTATGGTGGGCGGCATAGTTAACAACAATGCGTCCGGTATGTGCTGTGGCACGCACGCCAACTCCTATCGAATGATGGAGTCTGCCAGGATGATCCTTGCCGATGGCACGTTGCTTGATACAGGCAACAAGGAGAGCCGTGAGCAGTTTGCGCGTTCCCATCCCGCTTTCCTGCAAGCGTTGCGCGATATGCATGAACACGTAATAGCTGACAAGCATCTATCGGAACTCATTCGCCGCAAATACAGTATAAAGAACGTTACAGGACTGAATATCTTACCCATACTTGAGTATGATGACCCGATGGATATGATGGCTCATCTGCTTGTTGGTTCGGAGGGTACATTGGCTTTCCTTTCGTCGGTGACGATGCGCACGGCTGCTATCCAACCTGCCTCGGCATCAGCGTTGCTGCTATTCCCCACCACGCAGTCGGCGTGCGAAGCGGTGATGGCAATGAAGAAACAAGGCGAAGTTTCAGCTGCCGAGTTCTTCGACCGCAAAGCGATGCTCACCGTTGAGAATGACTTCCCCGAACTTTGCGGTTTGCCGGAGGATGCCGGTGCAGTGCTTGTGCGGCTTGATGCAGATACAGATGAATTGCTCGACGAGAAGAAACGTCATCTGGTGATGCTACTTAGCATGTTCGAACTATGCCAACCTGCCCACATCACTTCCGACAAGGCATTGGTAAGCAAGTACTGGGCGATGCGCTCAGGCATCTTCCCGGCAGTAGGCGGCAAGCGACCGATAGGCACTACCTGCCTGATAGAAGACATTGCTTTCCCTATCGAACATCTGGCTGTAGCCACGCGCGACTTACAACGATTGTTTGTGGAGCATAACTATCCAGATGCAGTTATCTATGGTCACGCGCTGGAAGGTAACTACCACTTCATCCTCAATCAGCGTTTCGACACTCCTGAATCCATCGCACAATACGACAAGATGATGCACGCCGTAGTGGATCTGGTGGTCGATAAGTACCACGGCAGCCTGAAAGCCGAGCACGGCACGGGCAGAAACATGGCGCCGTTTGTGCGCCGTGAGTGGGGAGATGAGGCCTACGAACTGATGAAGCAGATCAAGCAACTCTTTGATCCCGAAAATATATTCAATCCGGGCGTAATCTTCTGTGAGGATGAGCAGTCGTACATCAGCAACTTGAAGCCGCTGCCCGAGGTGCATGAATTGGTTGACCGCTGCATTGAGTGTGGCTTCTGCGAGGTAAATTGCGTATCGTGCGGTTTCGCTCTCTCATCTCGTCAACGCATCATCATTCAGCGCGAAATAGCACGCTTGCACGCCATAGGCGAACACGGGCAAGCCAAGCAACTAAGCCGTGCGTTCCTCAAGGAGGGCGAACAACTTTGTGCGGGCGATGGCCTGTGCTCAACATCATGCCCGATAGGTATCAATGTTGGCGAATATATCCATTATCTGCGTGAGCAGCAGATGTCAGCTGCAGCCAAGAACCTGGGACGTTTTGCCGGTAGGCATTTCAGCGGCGTAGCCGGAAGTGTGGCATCGATGTTGAACGTGGCAAACGCTGCGCGCATGGTGCTGGGAAACACGTTGATGAGTGGCATTTGCAAAGGATTGTATTATGTCAGCGGCAAGACTATCCCGTTGTGGACGCCCGCAGTTCCTGCTGGAAAAGTCAGAAAGCGTAAATCAGCAACTCATCAATCCTTCAATCCGTCGGTTGGCAAAGTGGTATATTTCCCCTCGTGCCTGAACCAGCGTTTGGACAGCGTTCCCGGCACGGCTTATCCTACAACCGTGGAAGCCACTGTTATGTTGCTGCAACGTGCGGGATATGAAGTGATCTACCCCGAACAGATGGAGCAACTCTGTTGCGGCACGATATGGGAAAGCAAAGGAATGCCTGATGAGGCTGACCGCAAAGGAAATGAACTGCGCGAGGCTCTGCTGCGTGCCTCGAACAACGGCGAGTATCCCGTATTATGTGACCAGAGTCCATGCCTGTATCGGATGCGCCACACCAACCAGGCGGCACACGATGGCAAGAGCCTGCAACTGTATGAGCCTATTGAATTCATTCAATGCTTCGTGCTACCAAGGCTCACAGTTCGCAAGCTGGATACAGTAGTGGCTGTTCATCCTACTTGCTCTACGCGTAAGATGCATCTGGAGCAGGCACTCGTTGATGTTGCCAAAGCCTGCGCACGCGAGGTGGTCGTGCCCGAAGGAGTAGGGTGTTGCGCTTTTGCCGGGGATAAAGGATTCACGCATCCCGAACTGAACAAATGGGCGCTACGGCACTTGCGCGAGCAGATAGAGAAGAGTGGCGCTACACTTGGTTTCAGTAACTCACGTACCTGCGAGATCGGCTTGATGCAGCATGGCGGCATACCGTATTTGAATATAGTTCACTTGGTATTAATGGCATCCGAGGAAAAACATTAATCTGTTAAATTGTTAAACGGTTACATTGCGTATGGAGAATAGAGAGATAGAGAGGAAGTTCCTCGTGAAGGATGAGTCGTGGCGCGAGCAGGTCATCACGCATTACGACATGATGCAAGGTTATGTATGTCGCGAACCCGGCAAGACCGTACGTATTCGTCTGCGTACCGATGCCGATGGCAAACAACAAGCGTTCCTAACATTCAAGTACAAAATAGCATCATTCACGCGCTTTGAGTGGGAACGCGAGATTAGTGTGGAGGATTTCCGTGCCTTACTGCCTATGTGTCAAGGACGGTTCATCAGCAAGACGCGTTACATCCTGCCCGCACAGGCTGTAGCTGACAAGGCGAACAAAAAACAGGAAAGCTCCGAAGAACTTCCCTGCTTGAAGTGGGAGATTGACGTCTTTCAGCATCCGCGTCCTGGCTTGGTGCTGGCGGAAATCGAATTGCCCGATGAACATACGGAGTTCATTCAC
Source organism: uncultured Bacteroidales bacterium (assembly GCA_902798965.1). Lineage (GTDB taxonomy): Bacteria > Bacteroidota > Bacteroidia > Bacteroidales > Paludibacteraceae > Colicola. Next base: position 170,907 of record CADBYS010000001.1, read on the forward strand.
CCGGCATTTATCGGGGAGGATGTCACCGGCGATCCGCAGTACTACAACGCCAATATGATTTAATTCAAATAAACAATTAATAATTAATTTATTTGTAGCCCTTGATGTAATCGAGGGCTTTTTGTAGCACGCCATCATAGCCTAAGTCGGCTTGCAAGGCTTCCTCATCAGGAGTGATGCCTACACCTTCCAATATACCTCCGTCGGTAAAGTTAACCTGCAGGTTGGCTGTATAGATGTAATGCTTGTCGTTTTGGTTGCCGAACGTACCGTTGTAGAATATCGAGTGCTGGTTGATCAGCATTCCGTGAGCGCCAAAAGTACGTTCGCCTATCATATGTCCCGTAGGCATCAACTTTATTACCATCGACGAGCTCTCACCCATACTGATGCTATAGGCATTGGTCAGTACTACGTAGGGAATGTGTTCGGCTTCCAGATTACGCTTGGCTTCGGCTACAGTATCTACGATCGATGCTTCCCATGCGGTGTACTCATACCGCCCCGTACCTTCCTTGTAGCGTACATCAGCAAAGTGTATAGGCTTCGTGATGAACGGGCTGACAATCAGATTCAAGTCTTTGACGGCACCGCCTCGATTATTACGGTTATCCAAAATAACACCGGCAAGATTTGGCTCGCTCAGACACATCTTCATCCAATTCTGTATGTTCTTGATGTATTGCGCCTCCTCCTCATTGCTGGCTTGGCTGTTTATAACCTGGTTCATCATAAATGCGTCTTGCCACAAGTAGGCAATCTTCTTGCCATTCTCCAACGTAACGGTACCAAAGAAGTTGTTGTTCTCCTTGTTCCACTTACCCCAGCGTCCGCCATCGAGCAAACCTTTGGTTATGCACTCTTTGATGCTGCCGATGATTGTGTCGGAGGTATATACCTGCCCTTGCGTATAGTCGCGCTTGCGAACCTCTTTCTCCCCGGGAAGGAACACATATTTCTTGTTAGTATGTACATCGCGCCACATGATGGCCATATGGTGGTCGATGAGCGTGGAGCAGGCTTCGGAATATAATTTAACGTAGGTAACCGAATCCACCACCGTGGTGTCGGCTACGTAGATTGAGTCCAGCGCGCGGAACTTGGGCATCATTGTCTGATACACATCGTCCCAATTCGTCTTATCCTCGCTCCAGAATACGTAATGCGTATTGATTCCCCGCCATATGATGTCGAACTGTTCGGCATACGTCGTGTAACTCATGTTCATCGGATCGTTGGGATCCATATATACATCCCCTCGTTCCCGGCAACCCGTTACAGCCATCATTATCAATGCTATATATAGTATTCGTCTCTTCATAACATCCTCAATTAAAGAATATACGTTGCTATTACTCCTAAGGTCACGGTGTTATTGTACCGTGTATCGTTCATCACAGGTTGTCGTTTTACGGTGTTCACCAGGCTGTAGTACAGCATAGCCTCGGCTCCAACGCGCAGGCTTGGCAGCACATCGTATGTCACGCCTACACCTGCCGTTATACCGCCGTCAGCGCGGTTGTCTTCAGGGCTGAATACGTAGTTGGCTTTCTGCTCTTTTTCGTTCACTACCGATATGCGCGTCACGTTTCCGCCTAACCAGAAGCCACCATAACCGCCCGTGTAGATGTGACTCTTGACTTTCGACCCGAATGTCCAATCTACCATCACGGGCACCTGAATATAGTGGTGCATGTAGTCGGTATGAATATGCATGGATTGCATGGTAGGGCTCATGCGCGTCATTTGGTAGTTCTTTTGCGCATATTGGATATCTGCTCTCAGGCTCATCCAGTCAAAGAACCTATAGGTTACCATAATGCCTGCAGCAGCACCCCAACGGCCGTTGTAATGGGCGTCGTAGGCATAACCCGCATCGCGAGTCTGCCAGTTAATAGCGGCAGCTGCTGTTACACCGATGCCTAAGTTTCCCTGCTCTTCGTTGCTACTGAACAGATTGTCGTTGTAGCGACGCGTCCTGTATTCCGAACCTCTGTGTCCGTATGAGCTTCTGCCTCCGCCAAAGTCCACGCCGGATCTACCCGAACGGATTTCGTTGGGTTGCTCTGAGCGGCGATCCTTAACTTGTGCTTGAGCGGGCATAATAAGTCCCATAAGCATGCACACGATTAGTGCAAGCGGCAGAACGCACATGTAATGTTGTTTTCTCTTCATAGTTTGTTTGTTAATAGCGCTCGAGTTCGATGACTTCGAGGTTGTCTATTTTTTTCCCGTCTATAGTAAATCGCAATAGTGTCTGTACGGTTTGCCATCCGCTCTTGCCTGCTGCCCCGGGATTTAGCGTCAGGAACTTGTATCGGTTGTCATATTGTACTTTCAGTATGTGGCTATGCCCGCATACAAACAAATTAATCGGATCATCGCCTTTCAGGCTTTTCTCGAACCAGGGGATGAGCCATGGGTTGTACCTGCCGGGGTAGCCGCCTATATGCGTCATAAGCACATTTACCTCTTCTACGCGGAAACGATAAAACTCCGATAGGCTGTATCGTACTTCGCCTCCGTCTATATTACCGAAAACGGCACGGGTGGGGCGGAACTCGCGCAAGGCTTGCAGCACTTCTATCGAGCCTATATCGCCGCAATGCCAAATCTCGTCGCATGGGGCGAAGTGCTCGAATACCCGTTTGTCCAGCAACCCATGTGTATCGCTTATCAGTCCTATCTTTGTCATAGTCTTGTAAGGTAATGGATGAGTGGAATGGTCAGTAGTACGCCTACTATGGCCATGCAGGCAAAAAAGAATACATTGCGTGCATCAATCACGCCACGTGCCAGACTCTGAAAATGTTCCTGCATCAGCAGCCAATATAACACAAAGCACATTATTGCGCCGAGGATGAATGCCACCAATTGGTTTGTAGTAGCTGCTGCACATAACATACTCACACCCAACATAGCTGCTGCCAGCAGTAGCAATCCTACCATCGATCCGGCAAACGCTCCTGTATCCACATTGCCTACTGGTTCGGCTATGGCATATACGATGAATAGATGAACCACGCACGGAAGCAAGGCCAAAATCATCATCGTCAGCGCAGCCATGTACTTTGCCCACACGATGCGACTGATGGTTGTGGGTTGCGAGCGAAGTATATCCCATGTGCCACTCTGACGTTCTTCGGCAAACAAACGCATCGTCAGAGCAGGACACACCAGAATAAGCAACCACGGCGCAATGGCGAACAGCCCGTCAGCATTCGCGTAACCCGCATCAATGATGTTCCACTCGCCGGGTATAACCCACAACATAAGGCTTATACCCAGCACGAACAATCCCAACACGATATACGCAATCGGTGTCGAAAAGTAATATGACAGTTCTTTTCTGTACATTTAGTGCTTTACTTCCACATTGGGATTAACCGGAGTTTTCGGGAAGAAGATCCAGAAGCAAACGGCAACGACCAAAGCATATGCGGCAAAGATGTACCAGAACGTTTGCCAACTTACCCATTGCTGAACAGCGGCATCGTGGATGGCGATGAGTTGCTGCGGGTCGATGATCTGATCCCAGGCAATCTTTCCGGCCTCATCACGAACGATACCAAGTGCTGCAAAGTCAATCTGCGGAACGAACTTGTTGAATACCGCTTGAGCCGTCAGCGTACCGATGGTAGCACCGAAACCGTTGGTCATCATCATGAACATACCTTGTGCCGACGAACGCATCGACGGGTCAGTCTCCTGATCAACGTACAATGCACCCGAGATGTTGAAGAAGTCGAAAGCAAAGCCGTAAACCACGCAACTCAGTACAAACAGCCATACACCTGTACCCGGATTACCCATACCGAAGAAGGCAAAACGAAGTACCCAGGCAAACATAGCCAACAGCATCACGTTCTTGATGCCGAACTTCTTCAGGAAGAACGGAATAGCCAGGATACACAATGCCTCGCAAATCTGCGATATACTGATCAGAATATTCGAATATTGTACGCCGAACGAGTTCGACCAATCGTGGAAGTACTCAAAACTGCCCAGGAACGGGTTGGCGTAGCCGTTGGTAATCTGCAGACTGAAACCCAACAACATCGAGAAGATGAAGAACAACGCCATCTTCTTCTGCTTGAACAGCGTAAAGGCCTTCAGTCCCAATGCCTCAACAATCGAGTTGTGTTGTACATCTTTCTTCAGCTCGCATTTCGGAAGCGACAGTGCATAGACGGCCATTATCAGACTCAATCCGCCCGACAGCAGGAATTGGTTGGGGGTCGCCTCCCAATGCAGCAAGCTCACGCACCACATCGTTGCAATGAAACCAACAGTGCCGAACACGCGTACCGGCGGGAAATCCTTTACGGTATCCATGTCAGCTTTGATCAGGGCATTGAAGGCTACGGAGTTTGTCAAAGCGATGGTAGGCATAAAGAATGCCACGCTCACTGTGTACAACGTGAATAGCGTGCCGAACTGAACAGCCGCCCCGGCGCCGATTGCGTACCAGCCGGCTGCAATCATGAATACACCGGCAAGAAGATGGCAAAGACTTTGCAGTTTCTGTGCTTCCATCCAGCGGTCAGCCACGATGCCCATCAAGGCAGGCATGAATAGCGAAACGATGCCTTGAACCGAGTAGAACCAACCGATGTGCGAGGCCAAACCTACGTTAGCCAAGTATCGACCCATGGCCGTCAAGTACGCGCCCCATACTGCAAACTCCAAAAAGTTAAACACGATGAGGCGAAACTGTAATGCTTTGTTGTTTTTCATATTGCTTGATTTTTGATTTATTTACATTTCCCAACGTTCGAGTGATTGAGTAAGTTCATCGAAGGTGTGTGCCTTGGACTTTTCTCGTACCTCCTTGATCTGGCGGTTCACCGCCTCATCGTAGGTCTCAGCCTCTACATCGCGAATCACACCCAAAGCAACCGGCAGATCCGTAAGATCCGTGGAATCCGTACCGCTTTGAACATCCGTGAACCGCTCTTGCCCCATCAGAGCAAGCAAACGATGCAGGGTGGGGTCTTGCTGCTTGGCATCATGAACGAGCACACGCGGGTCATCGGCTGCTACCACTACGATACGCGGAACGAAGGTCTGCGGATTTATCTCCACAGCCAGTCCTTTGTCTTTGTTCGCGCCAAAGATCATCTTCTCCCCGTGCTTGAGCACAATCGAATGTTCGGCACGTTGCTCACGGTCAGCAATCCACGCGTGCGTACCGTTATTAAAGATCACGCAGTTCACCAGGCATTCGATGACCGATGCACCTTTGTGAGCATGTGCCTGCTTCATGCAATCCACCGTGGTGGGCATATCTACATCCAGCGTGCGGGCAAAGAACGTGCCGCGTGCACCCAAAACCAGCTCGGCGGGGATGAACGGACGTTCCACCGTGCCGAACGGCGATGACTTGCTCACGAAGCCTTTTGGTGAGGTGGGTGAGTACTGACCTTTGGTCAAACCGTAGATGCGGTTGTTGAACATACATATGTTCAAGTCAACGTTACGGCGTATCTCATGAATGAAATGGTTGCCGCCAATTGCCAGGCAATCGCCGTCACCCGACATCTGCCATACGCTCAGTTCGGGATGAGAGGTCTTGACGCCCGTAGCTACCGCGCCGCCGCGACCGTGTATCGTGTTGAATCCGTACGTATTCAGGTAGTGAGGCATGCGGCTCGAGCAACCTATACCCGATATCACTGCTATCTGATGAGGCGGAACACCTATCTCAGCCATCGCCTTCTGCAACGCGGCACATATAGCATGATCGCCGCAACCCGGACAGAAACGTACATATTGATCGGATTTATAATCTTGTGCTGTCATAATCTTCAAATTACAAATTGTTGACATATTCAACTATCTCTTCTACCTGGAACGGCTGTGCCGTCATTCTATTATACTGCAGGGGCGTGATGCCGGGCACTTGTGCGCGCAGGTAAGCTGCCAATTGACCGGAGTTCAGTTCGCAAACAATCACGCGCTCATAACTGCGCAGTATGTCACCTACGTTCCGTTGCAGCGGGCATATATAGTTAAGCTGCAGCAGGGCACAATCCAATTCCTTGGCAGCGGCTTTCAGGTGTCCTTCCGTCGAACCGAATCCTACCAGCAGGGTGTCGCTCTCAGTGTTTCCCCAAACCTCGGCTTCAGGAATCCTGTCTGCCACCTGATCCACTTTGGCTTGACGTGCCAGGATCATCTTCTCGTGGTTCTCGGGGTTGGTGCTGATCGAGCCTTTCTCGCTGTCGCGCTCCAAGCCCATGTTCCTGTACTGGAATCCTTCCATACCCGGTATAGCCATGTACCGCACGCCGTTCTCGTCGCGCAGGGCGGGGTTGTACTTGCCTTTCAGCTCCTCCGGCACGCCTTGCGGCTTGATCTCCGGCAGTTCGCTCAGCTCGGGTATGCGCCACAGGCCGCTACCGTTTGCCAGATACGTATCGGTCATCAGGATCACGGGCGTCATGTTCTCCAGCGCAATCTTGCATGCCTCATATGCATACTCAAAGCAGTTCGCTGGCGTAGATGCAGCCAATACTACTACCGGGCACTCGCCGTTACGGCCGTACAAAGCTTGCAGCAGGTCAGTCTGTTCGGTTTTGGTGGGCAGACCCGTACTCGGTCCGCCACGCTGTACGTCAATCACTACCAGCGGCAATTCCGCCATCACAGCCAGGCCTATACCTTCGGATTTGAGCGATAGTCCGGGACCCGATGTTGAGGTACAAGCCAAGTCACCTGCAAACGATGCGCCGATGGCCGTACATACGCCTGCTATCTCATCCTCGGCCTGTACTACCATCACGTTCATATCTTTCCGTCCCGCAAGCTCATGCATGATATCCGTGGCGGGAGTGATAGGGTAGCTGCCTAAGAACAACCGCTTGCCGGCTTTCTCGGAAGCTGCAATTAGTCCCCATGCCGTAGCTTTATTGCCCGCAATCGACGTATATGTGCCTTTCTGTATTCTGTCAGTAGAACGGTCTGTGCTCTGTACTCTAATTTGGTTCACAGAAAGAGCCAGGTTATTGCCGTAGTTGTAGCCATCGGTCAATACCTTCACGTTTGGAGCAATCAATGCGGGTTTCTTCGCAAACTTGCCCTCCAGGAAGTGAATCGCCTTTTCCATCGGGCGGTCGAACAGCCAGCAAACCATACCTAATGCAAACATGTTCCTCGATTTGAGCACGGCCTTGTTGTCCATGCCCGAATCTTTCAGGCTCTCTTTCGTCAGCGTAGTCAAAGCTACGGGGATGATCTGTACGGACTCCGGTAAACCCAGTTCGGTAAACGGGTTGTCGGTCTTGTACAAGGCTTTTTCCAGGTCTTTGTCCGTCAACGCATCGGTATCCACTATCACTACCGCCTCGCGCTTGATCAGCGCATCCTGCTCGTTGAACGTAGCGCCTGCATGGTTGAACTTCGAGCCCAGGGCGCAAACCTTCAGCGCGGCAGCGTTCATCGCTACCAGCACATCGGCCTTGTCACCCGGCGTATATACGCCATGACCCACATTCACCTGAAAACCGCTCACGCCGCCCAGTGTGCCTTGAGGCGCACGAATCTCTGCGGGGAAGTCGGGCAGGGTACTGATCTCATTACCCAGAATGGCCGACAACGACGAGAACAAACCGCCTGTCAACTGCATGCCGTCACCCGAGTCGCCGCAAAAGCGAACTACTATATTTTGTCTTTCCATGTGTTAAAACTATATGTTTTATGAGTTAACTGTTTGTATATTTATTAAATAAATATCTTCCGACTCTTCGTATATTCATCTTTCGACTTTTTGCTTGTCAAAAAATCGTACAAAGTTACAAAAAAAATCTCATATTTGCAAGTCTATTTCGATAAAAATTGATTTTGTAAAGCCAATTGCAAAATATTCTGCGCTAAATTGTGGATTTATTCACAAAACTTTATTTTTTGAATCGGCAAATTTGCAAATGTCAATATTTTTTAGTAACTTTGCACGTTGAAACGAGATACGACGAAAGATGAACAAGAAATCTCTACATGAACAGTTGTACGGCGGACATTATGCCCCCGGACCGATAAAGATGGTCGTGGAATATGTGGCTATTTTTCTTGCCATGTTTCCGATGGCTCTGATAGTCAATTGGATCATCCTGCCGCATAACATTGTGTCGGGTGGTCTGACTGGTATATGCGCCATCATCTACTATGCCACGAGCGGCATGTTTCCCGATACGTTCGCTATGTATGGCGGTTCGATACCTGTATGGCTGACCACCTTGGTATTTAACATCGTGCTGCTGATCATCGCGTATTTCACGGTGGACTGGCGCTTCTGCGTGCGCACGTTGTTCGGCACCTTGACGCTGGCCATGTGGTACCGTGTAATACCTGTTCGTGCCACTCCTCTGATCGACGACCCTGTCTCGGCATGTATCGTAGGCGGCATAGCGTTTGGGGTGGCGCTGGGCGTGGTGATGTCCAACAACGGTTCGTCGGGCGGAACGGATATCGTAGCCAAGGTGGTGCATCATTACCGCGATATATCGTTGGGCAGAGTGATGATTATCTGCGATCTGATTATCATCGCCTCGTCGTATATGCTGCCTCTGCCCGAGCACTTCATGCACGAGGGCATAACGGCGCAGGAAATAACGGACTTCAAGACCCGACGTATTCTGTACGGCTTGTGTATGACCGTTTCCTATACGCTGTCGGTAGATACGATGATGACGCACCTGAGGCGGTCGGTACAGTTCTTTATCTACTCCCAGACGCATCATGCAGAGATTGCTACGGCTATCAATCAATCGGTTAACCGCGGCGTGACGATCCTGGAAGGCATGGGTTGGTACTCCAAGCAACCGATGCACGTCGTGTCGGTACTGGCTCGCCGCCATGAGGCTGCACAGATCATGCGTATCGTGAAGGAAATCGACCCCAATGCCTTTGTCAGTCAGGCGAATGTGTCAGGTGTGTTCGGCAAAGGATTTGAGGCAATCAATCAATAGTAGCAGCCAAACTTGGCTGCTTCCCGTAAAGAGAATGGAGAAGAAAGGTATATTATATTGGTTATCGGATGAGGAGAAGGCAAACACCTGGACTCATCTTATTCCGTTTGTGGTTACGCTGGGCGTGATGTTTCCGGCTTTCCGTCAGGCGTATGATGCCCAGATGGCTAATCCGCGTTGGCAATTGTTTGGCACGATACTGTTCATGGCAGGAATGATGCTGATGTACGGTTCATCGACCTTGTACCATATAGTTACTGCTCCCGCGCATAAGGCGCGCCTGCGCATATTCGACCATATATCCATCTACGTGATGATAGCGGGTTCGTACTCGCCGATATGCCTTACGGCCTTGGGCGGCTGGCTCGGCTGGAGTCTGTTTGCTTTCCTGTGGGGATGCGTGTTGTTGGGCGTGATCGGCAAGTTTGTTGCCTTGGGCAAACATCCGCGATTGTCGTTGGCTCTGTATCTGGCTATGGGCTGGGTAGGCGTACTGGTGATGATACCCATGTGGCAGAACATGTCGCACGCCGCATTCTGGTGGATCATAGCGGAAGGTCTGTTCTACTCGATAGGCACGTACTTCTTCAACCTGGACGAGCAACATAAGTTCTACCACGCCATATGGCACGTGTTTATCCTGTTCGGATCGCTATCACACAGCATAGCCACCTGGCTGATCTTGGGCGAGTCGAAAATGCTCATTTTATAGTATCAAAAACTGCTAAATATTCCAAAAATGGAATAAAAATGAAAAAAAATATGCATTTTTGCAAAAAAATCACAAAAAGATTTGCAAATATGCATTTTTTTTTGTAACTTTGTACCGTTAAGCGCGTGTAGTGCGCAAAAGTGTCACAAAAACACATGTATAAAACCGCATAATCTAAAAAAATCCAAATACAATGAATCTATCCGAATTAACCGACAAGATTTACGCTGAGGGCGTAGAGAAAGGTAAAGAACAAGCCAATGCCATCGTAGCAGAGGCTGAGAAGAAGGCAGCCGACATCATCGCAGCTGCCGAGAAGAAAGCTGCTCAGACTTTGGATGCTGCCAAGGCAGCTGCCGCTGAGTTGGACAAGAACACTCGCTCGGAGCTCAAGCTCTATGCCGAGCAAAGTGTGAATGCCATCAAGACTGAAGTGACGAACCTGCTGACCGACAAGCTGGCTGCTGACAGCGTGAAAGCTGCTACGGCGGATGCCAAGTTCATGCAGAAACTGATTGCCGACCTGGCTGCACAACTGGCCAAGGGTGGGGATGTGGTTATCGAAGCCAAGGATGCCGAGGCGCTCAAGAAGTACTTTGCTGCCAATGCCAAGGAACTCCTCAACAAAGGCGTTGAGATCAAAGAGGTGAAGGGCATCAAGACTGCCTTTGCTATCGCGCCGAAGGATGGCGGCTACAAGCTCGCCTTTGGCGATGATGAGTTCGTTGCTTATTTCAAAGAGTTCCTTCGTCCGCAACTGATTGAATTGCTGTTCTAATATGGGTTACGAATATTTAATAGCGGGTTTCGAAGAGTTAGCTCAGGGTGATCGTCCGGCAATGTCGGAACAGCAACTGCTCGAGCTGCTCAACGAACATCTGTCAGAGTCCGACAAGGCCTTGCTCGAACTGCTGCGCCGCCGCAACGACGACGAATCCATCATGCAACTGATGGAGGATGATGCCGTTCTGGACCGCAAAGCCGAGCTGAGCCTGAGCGACGAAGATTTCCGCACCCAACTGCTGTACGAACAAGGCTTGAAATGCCGCAACAAGTTCGTGCGCGAGTGGTTTGCCTACAACATGGATGTCAATAACGTGCTGGCTGTTACGGTAGCCATGAAGCACGGGATGGATGTGCAGAAAGTGATCGTAGGCGACAACGAGGTGGCACAGGAGCTGCGCAAAGGCGGAGCAATGGGCAAGAATGCTCATCTCGCCGCGCTCGTGCCTGACCTCAAGGAGGTCGTGGAGATTGCCGACATCAAGGATCTGATGGATCGCGAGAAACATATTGACGCGCTGCGCTGGCAATGGCTTGAGGACAGGACGCTGTTCGAGGTGTTCAATATCGAAGCCGTGCTCGCGTATTATCTGAAAGCTACCATCCTGCATCGCTGGGATAATCTGACGATCGAGGAAGGTGAGAAAGTCTTCCGTGAATTGGTTGCGGATATGAAGAAAGGCATAAATTTAGACCGCACATAAATGTGCTGAAAGAAGAAAGACCGCTTCGCTGAAAGAGCAAAGACTGATTAGGCTTTCGACTTTCGACTTTTATCTTTCGACTAAAAAAAATAAAATATATGACACAAGGAAAAGTTAAAGGTATCATCGCCAACCTGGTAACAGTAGGGGTTGATGGTCCTGTATCGCAAAACGAGATCTGCTACATCCATGTGGGCGATACCCGCTTGATGGCAGAGGTAATTAAGGTTACCGGAGATAACGTGTACGTTCAGGTATTCGAATCGACACGTGGTCTGAAAGTGGGTAACCTCGTAGAGTTCACCGGTCACATGCTTGAGGTGACGTTAGGTCCCGGTCTGCTCAGCCGTAACTACGACGGTCTGCAGAACGACCTCGACAAGCTGACCGGCGTCTTCCTCAAGCGTGGTGAGTACAACTTCCCGCTCGATGAGGAGAAGAAATGGGCATTCAAACCTATCGCCAAGGTGGGCGACAAGGTACAAGCCGCTTCCTGGTTGGGCGAGGTGGACGAGAACCATCAGCCGCATAAGATTATGGTGCCGTTCGTATTCGAGGGCGAGTACACCGTCAAATCCATCGTCAAGGAGGGTGAGTACAAGATCAAGGACACCATCGCCGTTCTGGAGGATGCCGATGGCAACAAGCACGAGGTGAACATGATCCAGAAGTGGCCGGTAAAGAAAGCTATCATGGCTTACAAGAGCAAACCGCGTCCCTTCAAGCTGCTCGAGACGGGCGTACGTACCATCGATACCGCCAACCCGATATGCGAGGGTGGTACGGGCTTCATCCCCGGACCGTTCGGTACAGGTAAGACCGTGCTGCAGCATGCTATCTCCAAGCAAGCCGAGGCAGATATCGTGATTATCGCAGCCTGCGGCGAGCGTGCCAACGAGGTTGTGGAGACCTTTACCGAGTTCCCCGAACTCGACGACCCGCATACCGGCCGCAAACTGATGGAGCGTACCATCATCATCGCCAACACATCGAACATGCCTGTGGCTTCGCGTGAGGCTTCCGTTTATACCTCAATGACCATTGCCGAGTACTACCGCTCGATGGGTCTGCGTGTGCTGCTCATGGCCGACTCTACTTCCCGTTGGGCACAGGCCTTGCGTGAGATGTCCAACCGCTTGGAGGAGTTGCCGGGACAGGACGCGTTCCCGATGGACCTCTCCGCCATCATCGGTGCCTTCTACGCACGCGCGGGTTACGTGTACCTTAATAATGGTCAGACCGGTTCGGTTACTTTCCTCGGTACGGTTTCGCCTGCCGGTGGTAACCTCAAGGAGCCTGTAACCGAAGGTACGAAGAAAGTGGCTCGTTGCTTCTACGCTCTGGAGCAGGCACGTGCCGACCGCAAACGATACCCTGCTGTTAACCCCATCGATTCGTACTCGAAGTACATTGAGTATCCCGAGTTTGCCGAGTATATCACCAAACGTATCAATGGCGAGTGGCTGGGCAAGGTCAACGATATGAAGACCTTCCTGCAGCGCGGTAAGGAGATTCAGGAGCAGATCAACATCTTGGGTGACGACGGTGTACCTGTTGATTACCACGAGGCTTTCTGGAAATCCGAGGTTATCGACTTTGTGATCCTGCAACAGGATGCCTTCGACAAGATCGATGCCGTTTGTCCGCTCGATCGTCAGGAGTACATGCTCGACCTGGTGATGGATATATGCAAGCACGATTATAACTTCGATAACTTCCTGGAGGTTAGCGAGTACTTCAAGCGCGTGATCAACCTGTGCAAGCAGATGAACTACAGCGAGTTCCACTCGCCTGAGTTCGAGGATTACCGCAAGAAACTGACAGAACTGCTCGCAGAACGTCAAATAGCAGCATGATGTACGACGGACAAATGTACCATGTACGAAGGATGGACGAAGAGAATGAAGGACGAAGGTCGCATAGCGTAAATCGTACATAAACTAAATCGTACATAAATTGTATATCGTAAATCGTTAAATCGTAAATATAATTACTTATGGCAAAAGCATTTCAAAAGATATATACGCAGATTACTGCGATTACCAAGGCTACTTGCTCGCTGAAGGCACAGGGCGTTGGTAATGATGAGTTGGCTACCGTTAACGGTAAGTTGGCTCAGGTGGTAAAGATCATGGGCGATGACGTAACGCTGCAGGTATTCGAGGGTACGGAAGGTATTCCTACCAACGCCGAAGTGGTATTCCTGGGCAAAGCTCCGTCGCTCAAGGTGAGTGACCAACTCGCCGGCCGCTTCTTCAACGCCTATGGTGAGCCTATCGACGGCGGACCGGAGATTGAAGGTCACGAGATTGAGATCGGCGGTCCGAGTGTGAACCCCGTACGTCGTAAACAACCTTCGGAACTGATTGCCACGGGTATTGCAGGTATCGACCTGAATAACACCCTGGTATCCGGTCAGAAGATTCCTTTCTTTGCCGACCCCGACCAGCCGTACAACCAGGTTATGGCCAACGTGGCTCTGCGTGCGCAGGCCGACAAGATCATCCTGGGCGGTATGGGTCTGACCAACGACGACTACCTCTACTTCAAGAACGTGTTCAACAACGCCGGTGTGCTTGACCGTATCGTCAGCTTCGTGAACACTACCGAGAACGCCGCTGTGGAACGTCTGCTCGTGCCTGATATGGCTCTGGCTGCTGCCGAGTATTTCGCTGTAGAGAAACATCAGAAGGTGCTCGTGCTGCTTACGGATATGACGCTCTACGCCGACGCATTGGCTATCGTGTCGAACCGTATGGATCAGATTCCTTCGAAGGACAGTATGCCGGGTTCGCTCTATTCCGACTTGGCCAAAATCTACGAGAAAGCCGTACAGTTCCCCGAGGAAGCCGGTGGCGGTTCGATCACCATCATCGCCGTAACGACCCTGTCCGGTGGCGACATCACCCACGCTATTCCTGATAACACGGGTTACATCACCGAGGGTCAGTTGTACCTGCGTCGTGACTCGGATATCGGTAAGGTTATCGTCGATCCGTTCCGTTCATTGTCTCGTCTGAAACAATTGGTAGCCGGTAAGAAGACTCGCGAAGACCATCCGCAGGTAATGAACGCCGCTGTTCGTCTGTACGCCGACGCTGCCAATGCCAAGACCAAACAGGAGAACGGTTTCGACCTCACCGACTACGATGAGCGTTGCTTGAAGTTCGCCAAGGAGTACAGTAACGATATTCTGGCTATCGACGTGAACATCAACACTACCGAGATGCTCGATATCGCTTGGAAGCTCTTTGCTAAGCACTTCAAACCCGAAGAGGTTAACATCAAGCAGGTATTTGTTGACAAGTACTGGGGAAAATAATTAGATCGCTAACGCTGAAAGAAGAAAGACCGCTTCGCTCAAAGAAAAAAGCCTAATATGGCTTTGAGTAGCCGTCAGGCTACGGTCTTTTGTCTTTTGTCTTTCGACTAAAGATTATGGCAATCACATATCAATTTAACAAAACATCGCTGCAAGCATTGGAGAAGAATCTGAAGATGCGTCAGCGTACACTTCCGACCCTTCAGAACAAGGAGAGTGCCTTGCGCCTCGAAGTGAAGAAGGCGAAGAACGAGATTAAGGAGCTCGACGAGGAGGTGAACCGGCGCATCAAGGATTATGATCAGATGTTGGCGCTTTGGGGTGAGTTCGATACGTCGCTCATTCACGTGGATGACGTACGGATGTCCATCAAGAAGATCGCCGGCGTGCGAGTGCCTGTGCTCGACGAGGTGGTGTATTCCACCAAGGAGTTCAGTCTGTTCTCGTCGCCTAAGTGGTTCATTGACGGATTCGAGCAACTCAAAGCCATCGCAGAGGTTGGTATCCGCCAGGAGTTTGTGCGCCGTAAGGTTGACCTGCTCGAGTACGCCCGTAAGAAGACGACCCAGAAGGTGAACCTGTTCGAGAAGGTACAGATTCCGGGATATCAGGATGCGATACGCAAGATTAAGCGATTCATGGAAGATGAGGAGAACCTCTCCAAGTCAAGTCAGAAAATAGTTAAGAGCAAACGCGAGCGCGAAGCAGCCGCAGAAGCCGCTAAAGGAAAGGAGGGTGCAGCATGATTGAGTCAATGAAGAAATATACGTTCCTCGTTCTTGCCTCCCGTTACGATGCCTTCCTCGAGAAGGTACGTGAGGCGGGCTTGGTACATGTCACCCTGAAAGCCGAAGGCCTGGCTGAGGACGAGCATCTGCGTCAGACCATAGCCGATGCCGATGCCCTGCAACGCCTTATCGATGCCGGTGCGCCCGAGCAGCTCCTGAACGAGCGCAACTCGGTAGCTCAGAAAATCGAGGCTACGCAGAAAGAGGCACAACGCATGGCGGTATGGGGCTCGTTCCGTAGCGAGCGCATAGCCGAACTCAAAGCCGCAGGATACGACCTGCACTTCTTCACCTGCTCCAAGAAAGTATTCGAAGACAAGTGGGGTAGTGTGCTCGCCAACGACGGCGACACGCTCTACTGCGTGGCTGTAACCAAACGTCAGGGTGAGGCAGTCGTAACGCTCGATGGCGAACCGTTCGTGATGCCGGAAGCATGCAACGAACAGACCCTCAACGAGCATAGCGCCAACGAACTGATGGCAGATGTCGAGGCACTCAAAGGCCTGCTTGCCGCTGCCGATGCACGCATCGAAGCATGGGGCAAAGCCAACCTCGAGACCAAACGTGCCGAACTCGCTGAGCTGCGCCGAAGCATTGACTGGCAAAAAGTCCAGCTCTCTTCGGATAGTGCCGCCGAAGGCGCGTTGCGACTGATGGAAGGCTTCTGCCCCACCGAAAAAACAGCCGAACTCAACAAGGTGCTCGCCGAACTCGATACCTATTACGAGGTCGAAGACCCCGTGGAAGGTGACGCTACGCCTGTGAAACTGACCAACAACAAGTTCACCAAACTGTTCGAGGTATTTACAGGAATGTACGGTTGGCCTACCTATGGCGAGTTTGACCCGACACCGATCCTGGCGCCGTTCTACCTGCTGTTCTTCTCGCTCTGTATGGGCGATGCCGGCTACGGTATACTGCTCATCGCGTTCGGACTGCTTGTATATTACAAGAAGCTGAACATCGAGATGTTCGAGGGTCTGGGACCGATCATCACCACTCTGGGCGTTGGTACGCTCGTCGTGGGATTCTTCCTCGGTACGGCGTTCGGTATGGATCTGAGTGCTCTGTTCCCGAGTATCGATTATCTGTTCCTCAACGGTAAAGTGATGACCGCCGATGGCGTACAATACCTGACCAAAGCACAGTATGCAGCATCCGGACTGGAAGGCGGCTACGATGTGGCGATGGTGCTGGCGTTGCTGATCGGTGTGTTCCACATCTGCCTGGCTATGGTTGTCAAGGCTTTGTGCTACACCAAGCGCTTCGGCTTTGCGGCTACGCTCGGCACATGGGGCTGGACGCTGCTCATCGTGGGCGGTATAGCATCGCTGATCATCTGTATGGCTCTCAGCGTACCGATGGAGGTAACGGAGATCGTGCTAATCGTCATCGCAAGTATCTCGGCACTCGGCATCTATGTATTCAACACCCCGGGCAGAAACCCGCTGCTGAATATCGGTGCCGGATTGTGGGATACGTACAACATGGCCACAGGTATCTTGGGCGATACGCTCTCGTACATCCGTCTGTATGCCCTTGGTTTGGCAGGCGGTATGCTCGGTGGAGCGTTCAACAACCTCGGCCTGATGGTTATGGGTGGCTCCACGGAAGGTGCTACATGGCAATGGCTGCCGTTCATCGTCATACTGATCATCGGTCACCTGTTGAACCTCGCTATGTCGGCGCTGGGTGCCTTCGTTCACCCCTTGCGTCTGACCTTCGTCGAGTACTTCAAGAACAGCGGCTATGAAGGCAAAGGCAACCTCTATCGTCCGTTTGCTAAATAGACCGCTACGCTCAAAGAGAAAAGACCGCTAACGCTCAAAGACAAAAGACTATAATGTATTAGCGCTGAAGGTAATTAGGCTTTCGACTTTCGACTTTGAGTGAACGTAGTGAACGGTCTTTCGACTGAACAAATAATAATAACAATAAATAAATACAATCATTATGGAATTTTTAGGATTTCTTGGCTGGGGTCTGATGTTAGGCCTGGCAGGCGTAGGTTCAGCCTACGGAACAACAATCGCAGGTAATGCTGCAGAGGGTGCATTGAAGAAGAACCCGGGTAAGTCGGCTTCGTACATGATTCTTTCTGCTCTTCCTGCTACGCAGGGTCTGTACGGCTTTGTGGCATTCTTGATGTGGGATAAGGCTGCTATTGCTGCCAACCCGGCTCTGTACTTCGGTATTGGCCTGGCAGTTGGTCTGGTTTGCTTGCTTTCCGCTATCCGTCAAGGTATGGTTTGCGCTAACGGTATCGCCGGTATCGCCGGTGGTCACGATGTTCAGACCAACACCATGATCTACGCCGCTCTTCCGGAGTTCTACGCCATCTTGGCGCTTGTTGCTGCCCTGATGATCTAAGCATCCCGACATAGCAACAATCGAAAAGGCGGTTCACATCAGTGAGCCGCCTTTGTTATGTATGCACTTCATCAATCCATCAATCAATTCATCAATCTTACCGCGCTTCGTATTTGTCGAGGGCTTCTGACATCAGCCGATGACCTTCCGCAATGATCAGTTCAGCCTTGTCGAAATCGAAGGTGTTGAATGCATACTGCGGCATAGATGCCAGCACGTCGGGTGGGGTGAGTTCTATCGCCAGCTGCGTGTTGCGCTGAATCTGCATATCGCTCATGCGGTCGAGCATGGTCACGTAGTTGACCGTACCTTGCAGGTTGATGTTCTTGGCGCGCTCGATCGCAGTGAGCTTGTGCGACAGGTTGTCCTGCAGCCGTTGGATGGCTTTGGGGGCATAAGGTATATGTTTCTCCTGCAAGGCTTGCGCAATCTTCAGCACGTCCGATTGCCTGCGCTCGATGGTCAGTCCGTCCTTGCCGGATATGTCCATCGCCACGAGTATGTCACCTTCATGCCGCTCGATCTGCCTCAGTGGCAGCGGGTTAAGTATACCTCCGTCCACGAGCAGTCGTCCCTGCCACTGCACGGGCTGGAAGAACAGCGGGATAGATATTGAGGCACGAATCGCCTCGAATAGTGAGCCTTCACGGAACACGACCTCATCCGTAGTGAGCAGATCGGAGGCAACGAGCGTCAGAGGCACGGGTAGGGACTCGATCTTGCACTCCGGCACGATCTCCTGCAAGGCCTGAATCACCTTCCTGCCCTTCACCAGCGAGTTGCCGGTGATCGAGAAGTCCGTCAGTTGCAGGATACGCTGACGGTCAACCGACAGAAACCACTCCTTGGCTTCCCGTAGTTTGCCTGCGCAGAACATACCTGCGATGATCGAACCCATCGAGCAGCCCGAAACGGATGTGATCCTGTATCCGCGTTCTTCCAGGGCTTCGATGGCACCGATGTGCGCCAAGCCGCGCGCACCGCCTGAACCCAAAACTAAAGCAACATTCTTATTTTCCATATTATCCATTAATCTTTCACCTTTCACTGCAAAAAGCGTACCATGTTTGTGACGATATGGCAGAATTGTCAAGTGCACTGCCAAAACATTGTCAAAAACGATATATATCCTCTGCCAAACCCTGCAACTATGTCATGGTGGCACGCTTATTGATTGAATAATTATTGCTAATATGCAAATAAATTTTTCAAACACAATGAAATCAAAAATACTTATTCTTTTATGTGCTGCCGTAGGCATGTTGGCATGTACCGACAGCGCTTCCGTACGCGACGCCAAGGGCGCATATCGCTACAAGACAACAGGTAAAGTAACCCTGGAAGAGAACTACGCAACAGCCACGAAGGCCGATACGCTCGTAGCCAATCTGGAGAACGAGTCCGGCACGCTGGAGGTTGTCAGCCTGCACAATGGCGACAGTCTGCTGCTGACCATCGATCAGCTCAACGGCGACGTGAATGTCACACGCGGAGCGATCACTGCTGGTCGTCTGCATTTCCAGCCGTATCATCGCACGCTCGACGTGCCTACCGCCGTCAAGTACTTCGATACCATCAGTATCGGTGGCGCTATCCTCAGTTATGATACAGTGATCGTGCGCGAGCGCAATGAATACGAGACCTACGACATTACCGTGAAGGGTTATGCCGATGTGTACGACAACAATCTCGTTTTCATGCTCGATTACAACGGTCGCTCGCAAACGTCCGAGCGCACGCTCCGCGGCACGGGCATCAAATCGTTGGCAAAGAAGAACTAACAGCTGTCAGGGAAGATTATGATTTCCAAGAATCGATTACTTATAGCATCATCCTTGATGCTGGCTGTCAGTTTGCACGCGCAGGATCCGCGCACCGAGGCTCCGCAGGCAGCTCAGCCCGCTGTTGCCGAGGAGTTGCTGCCCGTATATACCTTGCAGCAATGCCGCGACATGGCGCTCAGTGCCTCGCACAGCAGCGAGTTGCGCGAGGAAGCGTTGGCTGCAGCCAAATACACCGAGCAGGCCTCCGTGGCGGCTATGCTGCCTAAGATCAGCGCCAATGCTTCGTACATGTGGAACAGCAAGTCACCGCACCTGCTGTCCAACGAGATGCAGTTCGGTTTCGGTACAGCGCGCGTAGGGGCTGATGGTATGGGCTCGTTCGAGTGGAGCGAGACCTCGTACGTCAACCAACTCAGCCAAGATACCCGTTCATTGCCCGAGATGCACGATCGTGTGCAGACGCTCGGCAATGCCGGCGGACAGATGTTAGCTGATGTGTATCAGCAGTTGTATCGTGCGCTCAGTCCCGACTTGACGCACGTGGTCATTGGTCAGGTGGGCATCACGCAGCCTATCTATGTGGGCGGTCGATTGATTGCCTTGCACGAGATTGCTTCCGCCTCACGCGACATCGCCGAGATCGAAGCCGACAACAAACAGCAGGAACTGCTCGTGTCGGTGGATGAGGCGTACTGGCGCGTGGTGAACGTGGAGCACAAGCGACAATTGGCCACGCAGTATTACAACCTGCTCGTCACCCTCGAGAGCAACGTGCATGCCTTAGCAGGTGAGGGTCTGGCTACGCAGCAAGACCTGCTGAAAGTCAAAGCCAAACGCGGAGAAGCCGAGGTGAAGAAGATGCAAGCCGAGAACGGTCTGGTGCTGTCGAAGATGGCGCTGTGCCAACTCATCGGTCTGCCGCTCGATACGCGTTTCAACCTCGACGACAGCAACCTGCAGGAGCTGCAGCTCCACACCGCGAAGGAGGTCAGCGACGGTATGCTCGATGCACGCTCCGAGATCCAACTGCTCGATGCGGCGCAGAAGATTGCCAAATCGAACGTCCGAGTCATGGCGGCCGGTCTGCAACCGAACATCGTGGCGCAGGCCAGTTACATCTATTCCAACCCGAATCTCGACAACGGTTTCAGCAACGACTGGAAGGGCACAGGTTTCTTCACCGCCGGAGTGGTGGTGAATATCCCCATCGCGCATGCCGAGGATATATTGCGCCTGAAAGCCGCCAAGCACCAGGCTAATGTGCTGGCACTCAAGCGCGAGGAAGCTAAGGAGATGCTCACCTTGCAAGTCACGCAAGCCAATCAGAAGGTGCTCGAGGCACAGCAGAAGGTCACGATGACCGAGATGCAGGTGCGTAACGCCGAGGAGGTGCTGCGCTTTGCCCAGGAAGCCTTCGATGCCGGCATGGCTACCGCATCCGACCTGATGCAGGCTCAGACTGCCTGGCAAGCTGCATGCGCCGATCATATCGATGCCGAGGTCGAAGCACAAGTCGCCGAGACACGTTACAAACATTTCACAAATACTTTGGAATAACCATTGAATTAGTTTAATTCGCTTAATTCGTGAACCAAAAATGAAAGAGGATAAGAAAGGCAGCCTGCTCTTAGGTTTGGCTGCGATGTTAGCGGTAGTAATCATTGTTGCCCTGGTGGGCGTGTTCGCCCTCAAGGAGGAAGAGGTGCTCATCACCGGCGAAGCCGAGGCCACCGAGTACCGCATATCGGGTAAGGTGCCCGGACGAATAGAGATGTTCCTCGCCGAGGAAGGCGACCAGGTCAAGAAAGGCGATACACTGGTAGTTATCTTCTCGCCGGAGGTAGAGGCGAAGATGGCGCAAGCCCAGGCTGCCCGCGAGATGGCGGAATCTGTGAACCAGAAAGCCAAGAACGGCGCGCGTCACGAGCAGATAGTCGGCGCGTACGAGCTCTGGCAGAAAGCCAAGGCGGGCGAGGAGATCTACCGCAAGAGTTATGAGCGTGTATCGCGACTGTACGAGCGCGGCGTAGTCAGTGCGCAGAAGCGCGACGAGGTAGAGGCGCAGTACAACGCTGCCGTAGCTACCGTCAAAGCTGCCAAGAGCCAGTACGAAATGGCGCTCAAGGGGGCACGCGAGGAGGATAAAGCCGCTGCCGAGGCACAGGTCGCTAAGGTCGATGGTGTGATCCAGGAGATAGAGATCGCCCGTGCCGAGCGGTACTTGCTCTCGCCCATCGACGGCGAGGTGGCGGAACGTTTCCCAAAAGTTGGCGAACTCGTAGGGCAGGGTAGTCCTGTCATGTCGGTGGTCGATCTCAACGATGCCTGGTTCACCTTTTCCGTACGCGAGGATATGCTCCAGGATATCAAGGTCGGCACCTCGCTTAACATTCGCATCCCCGCACTGGGCAACGAGCTGTACCCTGTAGAGGTGACCTACATCAAGGCGATGGGTACCTACGCCACATGGCGCGCCACGAAGCAGAACGGACAGTTCGATGTCCGCACGTTCGATGTCAAGGCGCGTCCTTTGCGTCCTATACGTGACCTGCGTCCGGGTATGACCGCCATCGTAGTGCGCGATAAGTCCCGCAACGTGAACATGCCTACCATCATCATCCAGAAGTAGCCGTATCCGCCATTTTTGGCGGATCTATCCCTATGAAACAGATTTTCCTGAACATATGGAAAGTGACGCAGCGTGAGATCAGCCGGATGCTTATTCGTCCGCTGTATCTGTTTGCGTCAATCGGTGTGATGGGACTGTGCACGTTCTTCTTCCTCAGTATCATGAAGCGCGGTGCACCCGAACGGATGCCTGTGGCGGTGGTCGATAAGGATCAGACATCCATCTCGCGGCGTTTGTGCCACGAGACGAACGCCACACAATCCGTGGAGATCGTGCTCATCACGTCCAACTACGCCGATGCACGTTTGGCTATGCAGCGCGGCGAGGTGTTTGGCATTCTGGAGATTCCCGAGGGGTTCTATGCCGATATAGTCAGCATGAAGCGACCTACCTTGCACTTCTATGTCAACAACGCCTACACCGTAGGTGCCAACACCGCCTACAAGCAGTTGCTCACGATGTGCAACCTCACCTCGGGTGCGTTCCAGCGCGAGGTGCTGCGCAAGAAAGGACTGCCGGACTACCTCATCATGGAGCGCATACAGCCTGTGGCTATTTCTTCCCACCTAATCGGCAACCCTTGGGGAAACTACGGAATCTACCTCGTTTCCACTATCCTGCCGGGCATATTGGCGATCATCGTGCTGATGCTTACGATCTTTGCCATTGGTTTTGAGCTGAAGATGCAGACCTCCCGCGAGTGGCTGGAGACTGCCGGCGGTAACTTCACCGTGGCATTGATCGGCAAGCTGCTGCCTTATACGCTCATCTATATCGTGCTGGGCATAGGCTGCAATGTGATCCTGTTCCGGTTCCTGCATTTCCCTGTGGCGGGGTCGTCGCTGAGGATGATGCTGGCTATCGTATTACTGGTGTTTGCCATGGAGTCGATGGCTATCACGCTCATTGGCGCGCTGCCTACGCTGCGTGATGCTATTTCCATTGGTGCGTTGTACGGCATGTTGGGATTCTCGCTGTCGGGATTCACCTATCCGGTGATGAACATGCTGCCCGTGTTCAAGGCATGGACATGGCTCATCCCCTTGCGGCACTACTACAAGATCTACGTCAACGAGGCGCTGATGAACGGTCCGATCGAGAATACGATCATCCCGATGCTCAGTCTTGTAGCGTTCTCGCTGTTCATCCTGCTCGTCTCCCGCCGCCTCCACAACGCCCTCATCTACAATAATTATCCGCTCAAATAACCAATGAATTCGTTTAATTCGCTTAATTCGTGAACAGAAAAAGATTCATTGGATTCGTTTAATTCGGTTAATTAGTGAACAGAAAAAATGATCATCACAAGATATTTACATAGCAAATGGCTGAAGGTACAAGAGACCTGGAGCGTGTTCGTGAACGAGCTTCGCCGCATCTTTCGCGATCCGGGTGTCACGGTCATCTTCTTCCTCGGTACGCTGGCGTATCCGCTCCTCTATAACTTCATCTACTGGAAGGATAATGTGGAGAACGTGCCCGTTGCCGTGGTGGATATGAGCCACAGCGAGGAGAGCCGCGCGTTCCTGCACAAGTGGAACGCCACCCCCGATGTTACCATCACCCACTACTGCACCTCGATGGCGGAAGCCGAACAGCTGATGCGTGCGCAGAAGATCCACGCTATCATCTATTTCCCTACGGATTTTGCCACGTGCCTGAATACCGGCATGAAGACCGCGCATATATCGCTGTATTGCGACATGTCGTCGTTCCTGTACATGAAAGCCGCGTACCTCAGTTGCAACCGTGTGATGCTCGAGGACATGGGGCGCATACAGATCGATCGCTACGAGGCGATGGGTATGGACAAGCAGTTCTCGTGGATACTGGTGCAGGCTGCGCCATATACCGAGACGGCTCTGTTCTGCGAGAGTGGGGGCTATGCCTCGTTCCTGATCCCTGCCGTGCTGATGCTCATATTGCACCAGACGCTGTTCTTCGGCATCTGTATGCTGGGCGGCACGGCGCGTGAGGAGAACAACGAGCTCTTCCTACTGCCCGGTCATCGCCGAGGATATAGTGTGCTGCGTATCACCCTCGGGCGATCCGCCGCGTATTTCCTCATCTATTATGCGCTGAGCGCACTGGTGCTGCTCGGGGTGCCAAGGCTCTTCGGCTTGCCGCATATAGGCGATCCGATAGCTATCCTTAAGTTCACCGTGCCTTACCTGCTGGCTATCATCTATTTCTCGATGAGCGTGAGCGTGTTCGTCCGCAACCGCGAGAGCGGCATGGTCACCCTGATTGCCAGCTCGCTCATCTTCCTGTTCATCGCCGGTGTCAGCTGGCCGCAACAGATGCTGCCCGATGCCTGGCGATACCTCAGTTACTTCTTCCCCTATACCTGGGGCGTACACGGATTCCTGCATATCAACTCCATGGGTGCCACGCTCGAGACCACGGCCAAGGAGTATATCTCCCTGTGGATCCTTGCCGGAGGTTACTTCCTGACTACCTGCGGTCTGCTGGGTATCATGGGGTATCTCCATGACCACCATCGCCTCCCCGAGCATCGCCACGCCACGGCAAACATAGCTAACACATAACGATATGACGATACGTTTGGATAACTTTGAGCAAGCCATTGAGCCGCTGATCGTACGGCGCGGAAGGACGTATTTCCGTTCCGGACGTGTCACCGGGTGCACCGATGACAACGGAGAGGTGCAAGCCGTGGTGCTTGGATCGGAAGAGTACAACGTATCGATGAGTGTGGACAGCGATGGTGTGATACACCACCATCGTTGCACGTGTCCGTACGATATGGGCGAGTTCTGCAAGCACGAAGTGGCTGTGCTGTATCGGCTGCGCGAACTGCGTAATGCGGCGGCAAAACAATCCAAGGCGCAGAGCATTGTGGGCAAAATGCTTGCGAAACGCAAGCAAGTGCTTGACAACCGCGAATCGTACCGGCCGCTATGGGAGAGAGTGTTGCAGGAACTGATGCAACCCGCTCAAGCCAACCCGGCCGATGACAAGAAATCCAAGAAAGCCACCAAGGAACGGATGGCGTATGTGATCGAACGCTACGGCGACCAACGATTGATCTTTCCACGCAAGCAGAAGAGTCGTAACAAGGGCAGTTGGAGTGAACCGCTGAACATATCGGCACAACGATATTTCACCACCGGCTACGACTTTATGGATGATACCGACCGACAGATCTTTGAGCACCTGCGCAGGATTGTCGGTCATACGAAATATTACTATCACCCCAATTGGGGAACGCTGGAAGATTATTTGCCGTACTTGGTGGATACCGATAAGGTGTTGTCAAGCCAAGGACGAACGGATGATTATCAGCCTGTTACGGTGCGCAAGGAGCGCGCGTATCTCAATATCG
Source organism: uncultured Bacteroidales bacterium (assembly GCA_902798965.1). GTDB lineage: Bacteria > Bacteroidota > Bacteroidia > Bacteroidales > Paludibacteraceae > Colicola. The sequence continues at coordinate 196,311 of CADBYS010000001.1, forward strand.
AACGCAAACGCAACTCCTTTGTTTTCACATCCAACGTCAAGATTGGCAATACCATCTCAACGCTTCCATCGGTCATCGTTGTCGAGGAAAGTCCCACTGAATATGTGGTTGTCGAACTCACGGCCTACGAGCTGAAAGTCCTGGATACCTTGCTGCGTATAGGTTCTATGCCCATGGAAGCCGAGCCGCTGCTCAGGCAGTTCATATCCACCATCAGCAACCAACTCGAGATCCACTCCGACATGATTGAGGGTGGCTCAACCCTGGAGCATATTGCCGGAGATTCCACCGTCCTGCTGCGTATCGCTCCCGTGCATGGTGCGTTTACCGTCGAGTGCCGCGTGCAACCTCTGCAAGGTGGACGACTGCGGTTCTTCCCGGCTCAGGGCAAAGCCGTCATCTACGACGAGAAAGACGGCACGCGCTACCAAGTCGAGCGCAGTATCCCCGAGGAATCCGCACGCTTCGAGGCGCTCAACGAGTTCGCCATGCGCGAGTTGAACTGCCTCTTTTCTGCCGACCAACAGACCCTCGAGATCGAAGATGTACTCACCCTCATGAACTTCGTTTCCTGTCACAACGAGGCGTATGCCATCGAGTGGCTGGATGGCGCCAAGATCACCGTCAAGCAGCCGGAAAACGCCGATTCCTATTCCATGGGACTGCGCACCGGGCAGAACTGGTTTGAGGTGGAGGGCGAACTCAAACTCGACGAACAGACCATCCTCTCTGCCGCGGAACTTCTTCGCATGACGCAGGGCAATATCGTCGGCAAACGTTTCGTGCGACTCAATGATACCGAGTTCCTGGCTCTTGGCGAGCGGCTGATCAGGCAACTGACACGCGTGCAACAGCTCGCCCACATCAAACAGAACACCGTCATCATCCCGCGATTTGAGATAGGACTCTTGGGCGAACTCATCAGCAATCCCGAGACTATCCTCCGCGAGGATAAAGGCGTCAGGGAGTTGCTCCAAAAGATCGAGAAAGCCGCTAACACCGCGTTCCCCGTTCCGCAGAATCTGCAAGCCACGCTACGCGACTATCAGGAGGAAGGCTACCGCTGGATGATGCGCCTGGCAGAGTGGGGAGCAGGAGCGTGTCTGGCGGACGATATGGGTTTGGGCAAGACGGTTCAGACCATTGCCGTCATGCTCGCACGTGCCGACAAAGGCGCATCGCTCGTGGTCGCTCCCGCTTCCGTGCTCTACAACTGGCAGAGCGAGCTCCGGCGCTTTGCCCCTACGCTCAACGTACATATCTGTAACGAAGCCGACGACCGCACGCAACTCATCCGATCCATGCAGGCCTACGATGTGCTGCTCACCACCTACGGCCTGCTCGTGCGCGAGGAGCAGCAGCTCACCGACCGCCCATGGAACGTCGTCTGCCTCGACGAGGCGCACACCATCAAGAACCGTCAGACCAAGATGTCGCAAGCCGCCATGTGCCTTCGTGCCGATGTACGCCTTGCCCTGACAGGAACACCGCTGCAGAACTATCTCTCCGAACTGTGGAACCTCTTCCAATTCATCAACCCGGGTTTGCTCGGCAGTTACGAGACGTTCACCCACGACTTCATCACGCCCATCGAAGTCAACCGCGACAAGCAGCGCCAGAAGACTTTGCGGCAGATCTTGCAACCGTTCCTGCTGCGCCGCACCAAAGCCGAGGTGATCGACGAACTGCCCGAAAAGACGGAGATCATCCGTCGTGTCGAACTCTCGGCAGAGGAACGCATCGCCTACGAAGCCATGCGCATTGAGGCGCAGCAACAGCTCGAGCAGGCTACGAAGGTCGATATGAATGTCCTTGCCTCGATCACGCGTCTGCGGCAGGCAGCTGACTCCGACAGCAAGCTCGAAGATTTTGCCGAGCTGCTCACGCAGATCGTCACTGCCGGCAACCGTGTCCTCGTCTTCTCACAGTTCACCACGTTCCTCAGTGCCGCCCAACACGCTCTCACTTCTCACAGCGAAGCGATCTCACTTCCCACAGGCGAAGCCGGTCTAACCTCCTTCTACCTCGACGGCTCCACGCCTCTCGCCAAACGCAAACAACTGGTCGAGCGCTTCCAGCATGGCGAGGCGCAGGTCTTCTTTATCTCCCTCAAGGCGGGAGGCTTAGGCCTCAACCTCACCGGAGCCAACTACGTCATCCACCTCGACCCGTGGTGGAACCCTGCCATCGAACAGCAAGCCACCGACCGCGCCTACCGTATCGGTCAGCACCGCAACGTCACGGTCTATCACCTCATCGCTGCCGACACCATCGAGGAGAAGATCCTCCGTCTGCACAAGACCAAACGCGACCTTGCCGATGCCCTGCTCCAAGATCAGAACACCGCGCAGACGCTCACGCTTGACGATTTGAAGGTACTGTTGGAGCGTTAATTCTCCTCCATGTCTATACCAAAGGCACGTAATTTGTCCAAAAGCCAATCTATGGCTTCTTCCACCTTTAGTTTTCCTGTATGGATCTCGTTGATATATAAGTCACCCTGATGGGTAGCTTCACCCGGGTAGCCATAGCTGCCGGCCGTATAATCCGACCATCCCGTTTGTTCGTTTGCAGAAAAAATGATTCGACGTAACATAGCCGGATGGGCAAGGCAAAACGCTAAATCGGTAATATCTAATGGCTGTTCATGATTTTTTACGACAACATCTATCTCATTTTTTCTATCATCTTTAGTAGAAGTTTCGTTGCATACCACTTCCACTCGATGTCCTGCGTATTCCAATGCATCTACCAGGGCGCACACTAATGCCCCTCTTTTGATGATTGTTTCGGCATCTACGCTGCACGAAAAAGAACAAGACACAACTACCGTAAACAATCTGCCGGGATAATTTTTCTTCTCCCAACCTCTGGTAATAAAGCATTCGGGATTATTGGATAAATACGCTCCCACATCCACTACGTAGCCGGTATGCGAGCTTTCCGGAACAGGGCGCAATATATGTTTGGTGATTTTGGGTTCCAGTATGGCACGGTATTTCTCTATTTCTTTCATACCTTCCACCCAACCCGTTTGCGCCAGATGTTTTGCCTCCTCCCATGTGACATTTTTATCCCATGCTTCACCGCGCCTGTCACGACGAGAGGCTTTTATCCTTGCCCGGCTTTCGCGAAAAGAATAATTCCAAAAATCCTGTATGTTATCAAAGTATAGATAATTCGTCATTCTAATGTTCTATTACGGCGATTATTTGACCTGTATTAACCCCTTCATTATCGATTACTCTGTAATCAATTACGCCATCACACGGACTGAATACTTTTTCATAATCACCATAATATCCATATTTGATATAACCTATAAGTTGATTTTCACTAACTGTATCACCGTCGGAAAGGTCAAACGCTTCATAAGAGTTACGCCGCAGAACGAATGTTCCATTTCGAACTGCCTTTATTTCAGTAGGCGGAAGCATTGTTAACTTTATTTTCTTTTTATCATTTTCGGGTAAGCCTTTCCACAGAACGAGATCTTCTACCGTTTCTTGGCTCATTCCTTGTTTGAGCAGTCGTGCACCAAAGATCGATGCGCGCGGGCTGACGATATGGCGGATTTTGTATTTGTCAATAGCTTTCCTAACCTCTTGAACATGCAGAGCCCATTCCTTGTTGCCGCTCAGTGTAATCTCAAGATCTTCATCGTAAGGCCAATCCAAAAATACAAATCGATCCAATGAGGCTGCATCCAACTGGTTGCGTCCCACATATTGACGGTCTGCGCCTTGCCCGATGGTGTTGGCTGCAGCGATGCAATAGAAATTTTTATGGCGCTTGACTTGTTTGTCAGGGAAATCCATAAAATCGTTCGCCAATGCCGCATTAAATGCTAATACGGCTTGTGGAAAACTGGCATCTATTTCGTCGAATAGGAATAAACCTCCCTTTTCATAGGCTTTGCGGAATTCTGTAGTTACATAGTTTCCATTGGCATCCATATAGCCTGTGAGTTTGTACTCATTGGCAATAGCTCCGGTGAAATAGAAGTCAACACCCAAGGCTTTTGCACATTGCCGTGCGGCATGGGTCTTTCCCGAACCCGAAGGGCCGACAAGATACACGTTAAGATGTTGTGACAGGATTTTCAGTAAGGAGGGTAGGTTCTTGTGAGAAAACCCTAAATCTTTTTTCGAACCGCCGTTTGTTGTTACAACGAGATCTGTAGGCTTTCTCTCACGCAACGAGGCAATATCTTCCTTAAGTTGATCTATCGACTCGGATAGTTTTTCCTGCCACAATTCATCGTCAACCGTAACTTCGGCTTCCGGCAACACGGTTAACAGCAATTTGATGATACTGTCTTCCAAGTCTGTTTTGCCTTTTATTTTAGGCAATGATATAGTTCCTTTACTCATCGTTATTGGATTATAGAATAAAATGCGGTAAAACAAAATAAGCACGCAAAGTTACTAAAAAAATCCGACATTTCCAAATTTCGGAAATGAATTTGTTCGAAAAACTGCGTTTTGCAAGACAATTTGCATAATTTTGCTCAAAAAAGCACAAAATTTCTGCATATATGGGATTTTACGGTTTCTAATCACTTGTATATGCCAATTCAGAAAAAAGTTGTATCTTTGCCGCCGATTTTGTGATCAATGCAGAAAACACGAGCAGCTGATTTGTGTTCAATGCAGAAAACACAAGCGACTAATTTGTGTTTAATGCAGAAAGCACAATAACCCGCGTCGCTCCGACATAGGCAAACATGCCAAATCTAAAAAAAGTGCTCTTCGTGGCACTTTTTTTGCCCAAACACTTGCATAATTGAAAAATTTTTTGTACCTTTGCAGCCGAAAGTCGTTTGAAAAATGTGTGACTTTTAGGAAAAAGTCGCTATGAAAATGTGTTGCGCTTAATAAAAAGTCGTACCAAAAATGTGTGAACTTTACCAATAAATCATGACACTCGCGTCATCCGTGCGACCCGCTACCGTTTCCTCGCACTCAACTCCATAGGTTGGATGATGGAAACCTAAGCCAACTCGAATAACACTTAATCCGCTTCCGAAAGGAGGCGGATTTTTTTGTGCCTAAATCTTGAGAATATCATGAAATAGTTGTATCTTTGCGTTGTGATAGGTCACAAACCATTCCCTATCCACAACAAAACAATGATACTGATCAGATCAATTCTCCGCTTTGCGATTAGAAAAGCCCTTGAACCACTGATGAGCAAAGATGATCCTACAGACCACACTTTGCTTGAGCAATTCTCACTCGAAGACCTCAAAACGATTTACATCCAAGAGGTCTATTATGTTGTTTCTCTTTGTTGTAAGCAGTACCCTGTCCGATGGAAGAATCCTATCAAGACTACCGCAGACTTCATTGGCATCAGCACCGACACGGTAGAACGAGCACTAAAGAAAAAAATATAAAACTTGTTAAAAATACACTCTGATGCATTATGCCGCAAATTTGCGGCATGAATGTCAAAACTTTTTCGTACCTTTGCACTGTTTTTCGTGAGCAATCACGCAGTAATCAACTTAAACGAACAGCTTAACATTATGGACAAATCAAAACTTAAATGGCGATTCGCCATGGATATCCGGGACAAGATTGTCGAGCCCGAGCTCGTCGTGAAGGCACTCGTACCTGTCACCGAGCCACTGCACCTGCGAACATGCGCACAAGCCGTGGATAACAATGGCAAAGTCTATTACCTCTATTGCACCGAACACACCTGCCGCTTCTTCGACCTGCAACGCGATGGATGGCACGAGCACAAACCCGGCTACCGCCCCAACCGACCCAGCAAGAATCGTGGTGGGGCTGCTCATTACATGGATATACGTATGTGCGGCAATAAAACTTGTCACTTGCTTATCGCCCATGCGTGGGTGCACAACCGATACGACTACATCGACCCCGATACAGGCAAATGTTCCATGCAGGTTGACCACCGCGACGGCAATCCACTCAACAACGATGCCGATAATCTCGAGTACGTCACTGCCGACGAGAATAACCGCCGAAAGAATCTCTTCCGCCGACTGCGCAAGATTGCTCTCGATCCCAGTCTGCTCACAAGCCGGCAATTGTCAGATATCTACAACTTACCGACAGAAGATGACTGGATTGGCATATTCTTGGCTCTTTTCTTGGAACTTTGCGACAACGACTCATCACAAATGACCATAGAGGCCATACGGCGTAACGTAGCGAAAGCGCTTGATGCTTTACAAAAAGCCATCACCGCCGGACAGAAATTACCAATATCAATCGACATTAAGTCATTATAATCTTCGTAAGCCCGCTCCCGCGAAAGGTAATTAGGCTTTCGACTTTGAGTGAACGAAGTGAGCGGTCTTTCGACTTTCGACTAATAATAAAAAATATCAATCATTATGACACAACAAGAATTACAAGCCGTCACCGTAGCATTCTGTGACGCACTGACCGAGGTAGCAAACTGCCTCAAGCTCAATCAATCCGACAGCCTGGCAATGATGCACTTCATCATGATGCTCGATGATGCCCGCGACGAGTTCGTCAACGCCATCCTGCCCGATGCCACCGCCCAAGGCCAGGCGATCCTCGCCGAGG
>CADBYS010000002.1 GCA_902798965.1 uncultured Bacteroidales bacterium
ATGGGAGCAGAACACCCAAATCCAGGATGACAACCTTGATTACTACAAGCGCCTGCACAACATGTACCGGCAGCTCCAAGCCGATGTCAAGGAAGCCCGCGCCGACCTCAAGCGCACCGCCGAGAAACTCGCCAAGGATCATCCCGACTCCGAGTCCATCAAATACGGCTTCACTATCGCCATCATGGCGTAATTATTCACAAAATCAAAAGGAGGAAAGACTATGCAAATCAGACCCGAAGTACTTGAGTACGCACATGAGAGATTAGCAGAGATATGTATTTCTAATGCAAAAGTACACGATTTCGCTCGCGGAATAAGTCACGAACTGCTTTCCATTTTCTATCAGGGCATACAGGACTATCGCGAACTGATAAAGTTCAAAGCCTATGCGTTGAAGAGATTTGAGGAGGCAGATGACATGATCTCTGAACGGGACAAAGTCATTGAGGAGTACAAGAAAAACATGAACGAAAATCGGACAAAATCGTAAAAGAAAAAAAGAAGCAAAAAAAGAAAAATAAATAGTCCTAATTCTTAATTCCTAACCTATAAGTAATGGGGTTGGGAATTAGGAATTCGGAAAAATTAAAATTTTTTTATTATGGATTACAATCAATTATACGTACAATTCTGCGACGAGTTTTGGAAATATTTCGAGAACTCAGACCGCGCGCGAGGCAGGAAGTCGGCAACGTTCCTGTTGTGGAAAGACAAATCCAAACCGACGCGCAAAGCCATGGCGGAGTTCCTCAGCGAGAATGGTGCGCCAAAGGATAATCCGTTCTTTTGGGTGCAGCACTTCCCTGAGCCCGTGCCAACGAACTACAACGGGAAGAACATGCCGGACGACAAGGAACTGTTCATCGCCGTGTACAACGGCGAGGCGGGAATATATACCCGCCAGGATGTTGAGGATTATGAAATGACCATCAAAAAACGATTTGAGTTATGATACACGAAGAATATTACGAAGAGGAGTACTACGAGGAAGAGGAGTACGAGGAACGCGAAGAACGCGATGAGCGATGCAGCTATGAGCGGCGATGGTGGGACTACTCCTACTATCAAGATGCGAGGTGGTTGTAGGCGAAAGGTGAAAAGTGAAAGGTGAAAGGACTACGATGGACTTGGTAAGTCATCAACATCCGGCAAGTGCTATTTCTGCGAGCTGACGCTCGCTGTCGGGGACGTATTCCGGAGGGTCGGATCAAATCCGACCGGAATGGACGGAGATTGGGGTGTGATCGGGTAATCGTCGGAAGATGGTCGCGTGATGGTAAGGTGAATGGATTGACAATGGACTTATTAGGTCAAAAATTAAAGACAATTAAAAACAATTAGCCCCTTTCCCCGTGGCGGAAATCTCGGTCGGCTAGGCTCCCCGCCAGCCTTCCCTGTTCGAAAACAGAAGTCAACTGTTTTCTCCATCCCCGTTTATCGGGGAACACCTAGGGTCAAAAATGACCCAAAATTAACAAAAATTATTAATGATTAAAACTTACAAATTATGAGTACAAACGAATATTTTGAAACGTGGAATCTATGACGTAGATCTGATGAGCGATACGATGGTGGATCTGCACGACTGGTTGCAGACTAACGAGCCGAAAAAGAACTTTGTGGGGCTGTTCGCACAGTTCTACTATATTCGCTGGTTGCGCGAGATGGATTATGTGCGCCACTTCGAGCCGAGCGATTATGAGACGCTGGTTAGGTTATCGGATAGCGGACAATTCGATGATGAGCGTGAACATGCCCGGCGCGTAGCAGAGCGGGTGGATGAGATTATTGAGTTCGTGAATACGCACACATTCCGCGGTGAGCGCTGCCCTGCAACCGCACGACGGATATTCGAGATGTGGCTGCAAGGATACAGCTATCGGGAGATGGCCGAAGCAGTATGTAGCGACAAAGGAACGGTACGACAATATCTGTGCCGGATGAAAGAAAACATCAAAAATCACCTGTAAATACAGGCGAACACCTACGCAAAATGGCTACTATATAGAGGGGCAAGTGAAAGTCAAAAGTCGAAAGTCGAAAGTCGAAAGTCAAAAGAAGAAAATGGCGAAGGTAGAATTTGACATAGGCATTGATTCGGTGCGGGGGATATTGATGGGGAGTGATCCGTATTATATCCGCCGCTATCCGGACAGGAACGGGAAGGTGATGCATATCGTGCAAGCACGACCTGACCGTTCCGGCCATGTGGCTACCCAAGCCGAACGACAGAACCGCATCGACTTCGCGGAGCGTTATGGCGCCCAACGCCACGCGGAGTTCATGGAGCGGAAGTGGAAGGGGCAAACGAAGATCCCATTCGAGGGGCTTTAGAACAAAAACACAAAAAACACTGCTTGCGGTTGCTGTGCTGCGCACATGAGTATTAGCTTGCTAAGCGACACTTACAAATAAATTTGACGTGCCCCTTATCAATCTAATCCTCACCTCTGCGAGGCGCAACCCCAAGCAGCAATAAACCTAAATAAACCCGTTGGCAAACCTAAAAAAGGCGATAAAAATATCGCCGAAATGCAAAATATTAACAACCTAAATCTTAACTATTTATGGCAAAGATCACATTACATGGAATGTTTGCCCGCGTGAAGGGCAAATTCAACCGGTCGGAGACCTTGTATTTCAAGGGTTGTCCGTGCAAGAAGGAACAGCTGGGTGTTGACCTGCTGAACCCGAGTAAGTCGAAGCACGCAAAGAACGTGCAGGCACAAAACGCGCTGAAGACCGCTGCCGCAGCCGCGAAGACTGCGCTGGCTGATCCTACGGAGCGCGCAACGCTGGAAGCTGCGTTCAACGCGCAGAAGAAGTACAGCTCGCTGTTCGCTTACACTGTGGCGCAGAAGTACGTGAATCCCTTCGGCGATTAACGAATCGGTACGGATTTGACGGATTGAACGGATTGCAATGGATCTTGGTTGGTCAAAAATTACCCAAAATAATCCAAAATTATTACGTTGGATTTGTTTGGTCAACAACTACCAACAACTTCAATGGACTCACATGTTCTTATCTCACTTCGTTCGAACGATTATTTCACGAATTAAGCGAATCGCAATGAATCTATATGTTCACGAATTAAGCGAATTAAACGAATTACGATGAATCCGTAAGATCTGTTAGATCCGGACAGTTTAACAATTTAAAACCTTAACTATTATGGCAAAAGTAGAATGGAGTGCCGGTATTGACAGTGTATCCGGCGCACTGAGTAAACCGAGTAAGAGTGGTCAGCACTCGTGCAACAAGATGTTGCTTGGCACGCACCGCGTAGCCGCGACCGAGAGTAACAAATGTAACCGCATCTATCTGCGCAAGAAAGTGGAGCGTTCCACCGAGCCCACCGCAGATGAGTTGGCTGCTCGCACCCGATTCGGCATCGTGTCGGCGCAGGTGGCACAGCGCAAGAAGAACCTGGCGACGATGAACCAGGATCGTGAAGCATTCGAGGCACAGAAGAACACCCCGGGCGGCAAGAAGACCCTCGTATCCTACCTGTGGATGGTCGTTGGCGCTGCCTACGATGCCGAGCACCCCGGCGAGTAAGGAGGTGAGCGATGAAAGCTAACATCCAACTGATTACTGCGGCTGTGTTGGCGATAGGCGGATTAGTGCTCTTGTTCTGCGGGGTGTATATCACTCCGCAGGGCGAGATTCACGAAAGCCTGTTGGTCGGATTCGGCGAAGTAGCGACGTTCGCAGGAGCGTTATTTGGAATTGATTACACGTATAAAATGAAAAGTAAAAATTGAAAGGAAATGCAAATGAACACTGAAAACGAAGAAAGAGACTGGGTGAAAGTTCTGTACGAAATCATCCTCAAGATCCTCACGCTGGGCTTCTACCATGTAGAGAAACATCGTAAGAACTGATTGAAAGCGTCCGCAAGGGCGCTTTCTTTGTTTTTCACGCCTTCACAGATTCTTAGCTTGCTTTTATGGAGTCTCATCGTTATTTTTTCAAGGACATAGCCGGTGTTCCGCGCACGATGGTGTACGACAATATTTCCTCAACTCAAGTATCTCGAAGAACTGGAAGTCAATGAGCTACCGAAAGAAGGACAGATAATACTACCAACCGTTGAAACTTTAGACTTTATCAAAGAGGGACGCAGTATTATTATGTATGGTAATCCGGGGACCGGCAAAACACATATTGTCATCGGACTCGGTATCAAAGCGTGTCTGCAAGGATACTCGGTGTACTTTACATCCGTCCCGAAACTTCTGACTACCATACGAGAGGCAAAAACGGACAGAACTTTGAGAAATCTTTGCAGATGCAAAGATACAAAAAATGACATTTACAAGTCTTTGCTTAAAAATAAGCAGCCCTTTTCGATTTACATTACTCTTGCGCCGCTGTGTCAGATTGATAAGTTGAGAAGACAAAATGAATTTGGAAACTATAAAAGTGGCGAAAGTTTCCGAGTGTGGGGCGTTGTGGCATACGGTTTGCATAGCAAAAGGCGGAAAAAATCCAACAGATAAACAATGGCAGATCTGCATAGTGAGATAATAAAGAAGTCAGGCGATATGTTTTACCGTCTGGGGATTCGTAGTGTGTCGATCGACGATATATGCCATGAGTTGGGTATATCGAAGAAGACCTTCTACGTGTATTTCGCGAGCAAGGATGCACTGGTAGAGCAGTTGCTCAGCGCCAATGTAGCGAAGATGGAGCAAAAGATGCGCACAACGATGGAGTCCAGCGATTTCAGCGAGATAGTGCGCAAGTTTACGCAGTGGGTAACGACCGAGAACGAGGACGTACGAAAAGTGCCGCAGTTGGTCTATGACCTGAAGAAATACTACCCGAAGCAGTATCTGACGTTTCAGCGGCAGGCCTTTGATGTGCAGCAGCGTTACATCGAGCAGTTCATCGAGCAAGGGATGAAAGCCGGGCTCGTGCGCGCGAAGATCGATAAGGACTATACCTCCCATCTGTTTGCCAAAATATACACCGACGCTATGCGGGATTTTGACAAGATTGAATCGAAAGGACAAAACCTGCCGCAGTTCAGTCGTGTGGCTACGGATATATTGATCCGGGGAATACTGAGTGAAGAGGGGCTGAAACTCTTTGAAAGGTGAAAAGTGAAAGGTGAAAAGTGAAAGGAAATAAACAAACAAAATATATGAACAAAAAACTGATAATTGCAATTCTGGGTTTGGTGTTCGGGATGAACATGCAAGCTGAGGATAAGGTGCCAACGGTGTTGGAGCTGAGTCTCACGCAGGCGCAAGACTATGCCGTGGAGCAGAACCGCAGCCTGCAAAACGCCTCGCTGGCTGTGCAACAGTCGAAGATGCAGCGCTGGCAGACCATCGCATCGATGTTGCCGCAGGTGCAAGGTACATTGGGCTACACGAATATGTTCAATTACGAGATTAACTTCGGCGGAACGGGTTCCAACTCGCAGATGGATGCCTTGTATGGAGTGTTTGCCAAGATGGGAATAGATACAACCGGTATGACCGGTTCTGCGAGCGGCTCGATGTCACGGAAGATGTTGCCTTACGTCAACGCAGGCATACAGGCATCGATTGCGCTGAATGCACAGATGGTAGTAGGCGCGCTGCTGAACAACCTGGCGGTAGATATGCAGAAGGTGACATACTCCCAGAATGAGACGAACCTGCGATCGAGCGTGACAACCAGTTATGTGTCCGTGTTGGTGATGGAGGATATACTTCAACTGCTCGACAGCAGCCTGATGAACATCCAGGCATTGGCTGAGATAAGCCAGCAAGCGGTGAATGTGGGCGCAGCAGAGCAGACAACAGCTGATCAATTGCGCGTGCGCGTAAATACCTTAAAGAACAGTATCAACAGCAGCAAGCGTAACCTGGAACTTTCCAAAAACTCGCTGAAAGTGCTGCTGGATGTTCCGGCAGAAACGCAACTGGTGCTGACCAGCAAGATGGATGAGATGTTGTCGGCAGAGAACGTGCTGAAACTGTTGGGCGAGGACTTCAATATCAACAACAACTACAACTACCAACTGTTGCAGATGAATACGGAACTGGCAAAGAAGAACGTGACGATGGCGGCTGTGGCGTATGTGCCCACCTTGTCGGCGTATTACCAATATACGTACCGTAAAGATATAGGTGAAGGAGGATTCAACATGACTCCCCCGCATACTGCAGGTGTCAGCCTGACAATGCCGCTATTTACAGCCGGCAAGAACGGAGCGGCTATCAAAGAGAAAAAGTTGGCGTACCAAGCTGCGCAGAATACTCTGGCAGAAACAAAAGACAACTTGGGCATTCAGTACCAGCAACTACGCTTCAACCTGCAGAATGCCTATGAGGCGTATATCAATGAGAAAGATAATATGGAGGTAACGCAGCGCGTATTCGCCTCTACTACCAACAAGTTCCATTGGGGAGCGGCATCAAACCTGGAGCTGACCAACGCCAGCAATGACCTGATCAGTGCGCAGTCAAACTACGTGCAAGCCATCATGGCACTCGTCAACGCACAAGTGGAACTGGAGAAGTTCCTTAACAATTAGACAAAAGACAAAAGACGAAAGACAAAAGACAAAAGACAAAAGACCGGCGCAAGCGCCTAAAAGAAAATATACATCAAATATGAAAAAGATATTTATATACTCGTTGGCAGCCATGATGCTTGTGGGCTGCGGAACAAAACAGACCGAAACAACCGCGGAAACGGCAGAGGAACAGGAACGCGTGGAGCAGGTACGCACCACCGTGCTGCAACCCCGCGAGATAGAACGCGTGATAGCAGTGTCCACCAACCTGCAAGGGTACCTGACGCAGAACGTTGCTCCGTCGCTGACCGGAAAGATTGAGCATATTTACTGCGAGGTAGGCGACAAGGTGACCAAAGGTCAAGACCTGGTACGCATGGATCAGACGCAGTACAAGACCACGAAGATCTCGCTGAGCAACCTGGGGGTGGAGAAGAACCGTATCGAACAACTGCTCAAGACCGGTTCGGCTACGCAACAGCAATACGACCAGATCGTTACGCAGTATAACTCCACCAAGGAGCAAGCCGAGTTCCTGCAGACGAACACCTACGTCAAGGCGCCGTTCAACGGAGTGATATCCGCCAAGACCTACGAGGACGGTGAGCTGTACAGCGGACAACCGATACTGGTGCTGACGCAGATTGACAAGCTGAAAGCCCTGGTAGCGATCCCCGAGATGTACTTCCCGAAGTTCCATGAGGGTATGAAGCTCACGCTCACCTCGCCGATCTATCCGGATCAGACCTTCCCGGCAACCGTGGAGATCATTTATCCGACGATCGATGCCGCCAGCCACACCTTCCAGGTGAAGATCGTGATCCCGAACCAGAAGAACCTGCTGCGTCCGGGAATGTACGTGACGACCACCATCGGTCTGGGTAAAGAGAAGACGATCGTGGCTCCGTATCAGAGCGTGGAGAAACTGGTGGGCGCCAACGACCGCTATGTGTTCCTGAACGACAACGGCCGCGCCAAACGCGTGAGCGTGACGCTCGGTCAGCGTTTCGATCAGGATATAGAGATCATCTCACCGGAGATCACCGCCGGCGTGGAGATGGTGACTGTTGGGCAGCATAAATTGGTTGATGGAGTGAAGATCAATGTTGTAGAATAATTCTCGAAATATCGAAATATCGATATATCGATTTATCGAAATAATTTTATGGCAATTTACAAAACAGCGATACAAAAACCGGTTACCACTGCGTTGATATTCGTGGCGGTGATCGTGATAGGTATATTCTCGTTCCTGAGGCTGCCTATCGACCAGTTCCCGGAGATGGATCCGCCGTACATCACGGTGATGACCACCTACCCGGGTGCGTCGGCGAGTGAGATGGAGACGAACGTGACGAAGATCATGGAGAATGCGTTGACCTCCGTCGACCACCTGAAACATATCACCTCGCAGTCGAAAGACAACCTGTCGATGGTTGTGCTGGAGCTGGAGTGGGGCAGTAACATGGACGAGGCGGTGAACGACGTGCGTTCGTTCGTGGACATGACCAAGAACAACCTGCCGGACAACTGCGGCACGCCGATGATCTTCAAGCTGTCCACAAGCTCGATGCCTGTGGCACAGTACTCGATCACAGCCGACGAGACCTACGCGGGCTTGGACAAGATCCTCAACGACGAGGTTATACCGCAGCTCAACCAGGTGGATGGTATAGGTAACATCTCTCTGTCGGGTGCGCCGGATCGATACGTATATATCAACATCGACCAGCAGAAACTCGATGCTTACGGTTTGACCCTCGAGCAGGTAGGACAAGTCGTTTCGGCGAACAACCTGAACATGTCGTCGGGTACGATCAAAATGCCCAAGGAGCAGTACCAGATGCAGGTGCGCTCGGAGTACATCGAGAGCTCGGAGATTGAGAACCTGATGGTTACGATGACTCCGCAAGGACAACAGGTGTTCATCCGCGATATAGCAACGGTCAAAGATACGATCAAGGATCTAAGCTTGGACGAGAAGACCGACGGCCGTGAGTCGGTGCGTCTGATCATCGCCAAGCAGACCGGTGCGAACACCGTGAAGGTGTGCCATGACGTGCGCAAACAACTGGCACAGATAAAGAAGCAGCTGCCCTCGGACGTGAAGATCGACAAGATTTACGACTTCGCCGACAACATCCAGAACAGTATCAACTCGCTGGAGGAATCGGTGCTGTACGCGCTGCTGTTCGTCGTTTTGGTGGTGCTGTTCTTCCTGGGTAAGTGGCGCGCGACGCTGATCATCGGTATCACTATTCCCATCGCGCTGATCGTGGCGTTCATCTACCTGGGTGTAGCCGATTCGTCCATCAATATCATCTCCCTGTGTTCGCTGACCATCGCCATCGGTATGGTGGTGGATGATGCGATCGTGGTGCTGGAGAACATCACGCGTCACGTAGAACGTGGTGAAGACCCGCACGAGGCTGCTATCTATGCCACGAACGAGGTGTGGGTATCAGTTATCGCTACGACGCTGGTGCTTGTAGCCGTGTTCGTGCCGCTGACGATGCTCTCGGGTATGGCAGGTATCATGTTCCACGAGCTGGGCTGGATCGTTACGGTGGTGTGCTGTACATCGACCGTAGTAGCTATATCGCTGACCCCGATGCTCTGCTCCAAGTTGCTGACAGCCAAGAAGGTGCATGTGGATGAGAACGGTAAGTTGATTGATGACGAGGCCGGCAAGAAGACGCTATATGACCGCACGGTGGTATGTCTGCTCGATGTAGTGGATGATGCGTATGCCCGTTCGTTGGGGTGGTGCTTGAAGCACAAGATTTTAACCATCTTCATTCTGCTTGCTCTGTTCGCCGCTTCGCTGATACCTGTATTCAAGGGATATATCGGTACGGACTTCATGCAGCAACAGGATAATGGCCGATTGTCGGTAGTGGTTAAGCTGCAACGCGGTACGCGTATCGAGGAGACGCTGAAGACTGCCCGTACGCTCGAGACACGCTTCGTGGAACTGGTGCCGAGCATACAGCTGATCAACACCTCTGCCGGTTCGAACGACGATGCCACGATCGCGGCTATGTTCTCATCGACGATGAACAACAAGATATCGATGACCATTCGTCTGCCCAAGAAGTGGGAACGCGAGCAAGATATCTGGACGATTGCCGAGATCCTGCGTCAGGAACTGGCACGCTACCCGGAGATTATTGAGTATCAGTGCCAGGTGGCTGCCAATGGCCCTGGTGGCAGCAACAATACGGTCGATCTGGAGATCTATGGCTACGATTTCGACAAGACCAGCCAACTCGCGGAGAAAGCCCGTTACCTGAGCTCACAGTTGCCGGGTGCGCGCGACGTGAACATCAGCCGTGAGGATGATCGCCCGGATATCAAGGTGACCGTGGATAAGGAGAAAGCTTCGCGTCTGGGATTGTCATCCGCCACTATCTCTACCTACTTGCGTAACCGCGTAACCGGTATGAGCTGCGGCTACCTGAAAGACGACGGTTCGGAGTATGATATCGTGGTGCGATTGAACGAGGAAGACCGCAACTCCATCTCCGATGTGCTGGATATGTCTATCCCTACGCCTACCGGAAAGGTTGTCAAACTGAGCGAGGTGGCAGAGATCGGCGAATACTGGGCACCGCCTACCATCGAGCGCAAGAGCCGTCAGCGTATCGTAACGGTGAAGGTAACGCCGTACGAGGTTTCGCTGGGTGAGCTGGCACAGCAGATAGAATCGCAAGTTGTGCCGCAACTCGACCTGCCGGTGGGTTACTCCACGCATATCGGCGGTACGTACGAGACGCAGCAAGATACGTTCCACGACATGATTCTCTTGTTCTTGCTGATTATCCTGCTGGTATATATCACCATGGCTTCGCAGTTCGAGAATCTGATGATGCCGGGTATCATCATGTTCTCCGTTCCGTTCGCGTTGTCGGGTGTGATCATCGCACTGTGGATCACGCATCGTTCGCTGGATATGATCGGTGCCTTGGGACTTGTGCTACTCGTCGGTATCGTGGTGAAGAACGGTATTGTGCTGGTGGATTACATCAACCTGCTACGTGAGCGCGGCTATGAACTGAATCAGGCTATTCAGATGGCAGGTCGCAGCCGTATCCGTCCGGTATTGATGACCGCCTTCACAACCATCTTAGGTATGGTGCCGATGGCTGTGAGCAAGGGTGAAGGTGCGGAGATGTGGCAACCGCTGGGTATAGTGGTTATCGGCGGTCTGACCGTCAGCACGTTCCTCACGCTGTTCATTGTGCCGGTACTGTATGGCGCTATGTCGCGTCACGGTGACAGAGAGAAGACAGAGAAACTGCGTAAGAAGTTCATCTTTATGCAAATCAAGGTAGATAGTCAAAAGTCAAAAGTCGAAAGTCAAAAGCAGTAGAAGGTATGAAAAGTGTAATGATCGTGTTCAACCAGGCTAACACGGGTAGGGTTGAGTACATGTTAGATATATTGGATATCAAGGGCTTCACGTTCTTTGAGCAGGTGCAAGGTCGCGGTACCAACGGCGGTGAACCCCGCCGTGGTACGCACGCCTGGCCGGAGATGAACTCGTGCGTGATCACCGTGGTGGATGATGAGAAGGTACCCGTGCTGATGGAGTCCATCAAGAAACTCGACCTGCGTAATGAGGAAGTCGGTGTACGTGCGTTCGTATGGAACATCGAGCAGACGGTGTGATGAGTCGAAAGTCGAAAGTCGAAAGTCGAAAGCAGACAATCGTCGGACGCTTCGCTCCTTCTCCTACGGGAGAGATGCATTTAGGTAATGTGCTTGCCGCTTTGTTGTCTTGGCTTTCCGCCAAGCAGCAAGGCGGCTTGTGGCGACTTAGGATCGAAGATCTTGACCCGCAGCGTTCGCGCCGCGAGTATGCAGAGCAGCTGATGCGCGACCTGGAGTGGCTGGGTTTGCCGTGGGACGGAGAGGTGGTTTGGCAATCGGAGCGCACGGAGGTTTATGAGCAGTACCTTAATCAATTAGCTTCTATCCGTGAGATCCGTGGAATCCGTACAGATTCCCTTATTTATCCGTGCACCTGCACGCGCAACGAGATTCTTGCTGCGCAAGCGCCGCATGAATCCGATGGGCGAATTGTTTACCCCGGCACATGTAGGCCGAATAGGCTTTCGACTTTCGACTTTCGACTTTCGACTAAAAAAGCCGCAACGAGGCTGATGGTGCCGGATGAGCAGATAGAGTACACCGATCGCGTGTATGGCTTACAAACGGTCAATCTTGCTACGCATTGCGGGGATTTTATCGTGCGGCGGTCGGATGGCGTATTTGCCTATCAGTTGGCTGTGGTGGTGGATGATGCACTGATGGGTGTGACGGAGATCGTGCGTGGCAGAGACCTGCTGCTTTCCGCCGCGCAGCAGATCTATCTATACCGCTTGTTAGGCTTTCCTGTGCCGCAGTTCTGCCATCATCCGTTGCTTATCAATGAGGCAGGTCAGCGTCTGTGCAAACGCGATCAGTCGCTGGCAGTCAGCGCCATGCGGCAGCATATAACTGCGCCGGAGATCATCGGTTTGCTGGCATATACAATAGGACTGACGCCAACACGCGAGGTGTTGACGCCAGAACAAATCCTTCCTCTCTTTACTTGGAGCAAGATAGGTCAGCAAGACTTGTGTTGCTCGCTCTGAAGGCTTCTGAGAGGATATTTTCTATAGTTTGATTGTTGCCTTTTGCAGACCGTCGGCAGTGAACGTACCTTTGCTGCCCAGACGGATGATGAAAGTACATTGTCCGGCAAAGGCGTGCATCTCGGGTTTCACGAAACTATCGAGACACGCTGCGTCGCCGTTGGCGGTAGCTACGAAGCCTTCGCCCTCGTAGCGGATGAGGTTAGCTGCTGCAGGGCACAGATTACCGTCCTTATCCTCTACGCGCAGTGTTACATAGCACAGCTCCTCGGGATATTCGCGTTGGTTCGCCCATACGGCAGTCAGTTTGTACGGCTCGCCGGCTGTACGGATCGTTTCGCGTGCAGCTTCTTTGCCGTTGGCATCGTAGGCTACGACCTCGATCTGTCCTGCCTCGTAGGGCACATCGAACCACATGAGTCGGTAGCGTGGCAGCAGTTCGGGGCAGGGCTGCGAACCCCATACGGGCGGCACGAAGTCGCCCACCTTAGGCATAGCGCTCACGCCTTCAATCTGTTCGCCGGCTTTCAGGCGCTCGGTTTCTTCGGCGGTAGCGTGGCGCAGCTTGCCATAACTCTTGCCGTTGACAAACAGCTCGGCGGAGGGGTAAGACGTGTAGCAGAACACGGGCACCAGATCGCCCTCGTTCCAGTTCCAGTGCGGCAGCAGGTGCAGGGTAGGTTGCTTGGTCTGCCACTGCGAGCGGTAGAGGTAGTAGCGGTCTTTGGGCAGCGATGCCAGATCGATGATGCCGAAGTACGAGCTGTGGCTTGGCCAAGCGTCGGTGTCGTAGGGCGAAGGCTCGCCCAGATAGTCGAAGCCTGTCCACACGAACTGACCGAGCGTCCACGCGTAGTCGTCTTGCAGCTGGAAGTCCTGCTCAGGCAGACCCGACCATTGGCAGTACTCTACATCATAGCCTGAAGACTGATGATCGTCGTACATGGCGAAATCCTTGAGGATAGCCGGCGTCTTGTATACGCCGCGGCTGCTGACCGTGGAGGCGGTTTCCGAACCAAGGATCATCTTTTGCGGCAGATACTCGTACGCCTCGTGATATCGGCCGGTGCGGTAGTTCAAGCCGGGCAGCTCTACTGCTGCGCCGAAGCCGTTGTGGATGATGTGCATGGCCTGATCCATACCGTTGGTAACGGGGCGGGTGGGGTCGAGTTGGTGGAAGAGCGCCTGCAGGTTCGTCACGATCTCTATGCCATCGTCCAGCACCTGGTTCCATACCTCGTTGCCGCTCGACCAGAGCATGACAGAGGCGTTGTTGCGGTAGTGCTTAACCATGTTCGTGATGTCCGCCTGCCAATAATCGTTGAACTCCTTGTTGTAGTCGTTCTCCGTCTTGCCCCAGTTCCATACGTCAAACGGCTCGATCATCATCATCATACCCATTTCATCGCACAGCTCGACGAGTTCGGGCGCAGGCATGTTGTGGCTGGTGCGGATAGCATCGCAACCCATGTCCTGCAGCATGGCTATCTGGTGCCGCAGCGCGTCCTTGTGGATAGCGGCGCCGAGCGGACCAAGGTCGTGGTGGTTGCAAACGCCCTTGAACTTACGCGTCACGCCGTTGAGTTGGAAGCCGTGCTCGGGAGTGTAAGAGATAGAGCGAATGCCGAAACGGGTTTCGACCTCGTCAAGTAACTCGGCTTTCGACTTTTGACTTTCGACTTTCGACTCACGATATACTCGCGTGCGAGCGGTATACAGGTTAGGTGTCTCGGGACTCCACAGATTCGGATTCTGCACCTCTGCGCTGCCTTCCTGACCATGGATAGTGGCTACGACTTTTCCCTTGAAGAGAATGTAGGTAACGATTTCCACACCTGCCTCATCGGCTGTGGTGGGGTCAACGCCGTTCTGCAGTTCGGCGGCAAACGTCACAACCGCTTTCTGCTTGCTTACTTCCGGCGTGCGAATGAGCGTTCCGAAGGTAGGCACATGGATATAATCGGTGGTGATGAGGTGCACGTTGCGGTAGATGCCTGCACCCGGGTACCAGCGGCTCTGCTGGGGTTTGTTCTCGAGGAAGACATCAATATCCACACTGTCGCCGGTGAGCAGTTGGGGCAGAATGTAGCAGTCGAACGTGTTATAGCCATATGGCCAGTAGCATACCTCTTCGTCGTTGATATAGATGTCGGCGTGCGACATAGCGCCATCGAACACCAGAGTGTTGAACTTCGTTCTGTCCACGGCAATACGTGTGCGGTAATGTGCCTTGCCCATCCATGGCAGACCTCCGCTGCGGCCGGTTTTCCAGGTGGCTTCCTGTTCGCCGTTCTGCAGTACAACGACTTTCTGCAGGTCGTTCTCGCGGTCAAACTCTCCGCTGATGGCGTAGTCGTGGGGGATACGTACGTGTTGCCAGCCTTCGCCTGCAGGCTGGTCGTTGGCATCCAGGCGCGTGAACTCCCACTCGGTGAGCAGGCGCTCCTGACGTACAGGTTGTTCTTTTTTACTGCAAGCCGTGCATAGTACGGCTACTGCCATAATCGCGGCAGCTGAGAGAAGTATTGAACTGTGATGAGTCATATAATCTGAATAGTATTAATGGTGTAATATATGTTTCTTTATTGCGCCTTCTCCTCCAGGAAAAGATGCGTGGTGTTGGAGTGGTGGTCGAGGTAATGCCACTGCGCTGTGATGTGCTTGGCATCCGCCGGCAGAGTGAACGGCTGCTCGTATATCGCCTCCTTCAGCGAACCGTCGCCAAGGCGTATGGCATAGGTGATGATGCCGCGGTCGGTGATGCGGTTCATGCTTACCATGTTATCCTCGCCGATATGTATGCCGGGTTGCATGAGGTGGAAGTTGCAGCCTTGTTGCGCCAGGCGCGGCAGGGCAGTGTTGTAGAGCAGTGCGCCGTATTCGGGCACGCTCAGTGCGGAACGGGTGTTCCAGGCGCGTTCGCTCAGGCCGAACATCTTCGGGTATAGTTGCCACTCTACCTGCTCGAAGTTGCGGATGACCTCCGCCCATAGTTGGGCACTCATGCCTATGACGTTCTTGTGGTCAAGCGGTTGCCAGTTGAACGAGTCGAACTCATCCGTATAACCGCCCCAGTTCAGGCCTTTCTCCTCGTGCTGATGGCAGTAGGCGAAGTCGAAGTACAGGTGGTCGGCTGCAGCAAGCACTACGGGGAAACCTTTCTCCGCCATCTCGCGGGCTTTCTTCTCGCCCGGGTGCCAACTGTAGCATATAGCGCGTGACGCGGGCGTGCAGAAGTGGTCGATCTCCTCCCAGCCTGCGGGTTGCAGGTTATATTCCTGCAGGATAGCTAACACACCGTCGATGAACGTCTGGTGCTCCTCGTGGGTCAGTGCGCCTTTGGGCACCTCATCGCCGCCGATGTTGAAGATCGTGAGCGGGCACCCGGCCTCGTTGTGCATGTCAACAAATGCCTCTATTATCGTGCGGATGGTAGGCAGTGCTTCGGGGCGGGTGACGGCAATCACATTATCTGTATAATTTTGAGCACTGAGGTACTCACGTTGCTCCAGCTCGGGGTCAACGAGCACGTCGCCCATCGCTTTCTTGATGGCGCGCATGTGTCCGGGCATATCGATCTCGGGTATGATGCGGATATTGCGCTGCTTGGCGTACTGCAGGATCCATATGTAATCCTCGCGTGTGAGATAACCGTTGGCGGTCGATGTGCTGTCGTTCTTGTCCCACCCGCCGCAGTAGGCGGGGTAGAGGCAGTCGCGCTCGTCGGTCGTATAACCGCGGCGGCTGCCGTTGGCAGTGAGTTGTGGCAGCGCGGGAATCTCGATGCGCCAGCCCTCATCGTCAGCGAGGTGCAGGTGTAAAACATTTAATTTGAGTGCTGCCATCTGATTGATGACCAGCAATATATCCTCTGTGGTGTAGAAGTTTCGTGCTATATCCAGCATCACGGCGCGGAAGTGCAGGTCGGGATAGTCGCTTATCGTCGTTACGCGTGTGCTGTCGCCCAACTGCTCGAGCGTGACGCACGCATACTGCAATCCCGCCTCGTCTGCATGGCGTATGGTAATCTGCTCATCCTCAATCGTTATCGCATATCCTTCCTCCGGCAGTGTGCTATCCTGTATCACCTCACGTGGCAGGGATGCTATCGTGCGCATCGTTTGCCCTGCTTGCAGCTGCTTGGGCTGCGGGAAGTACGGATACACCTCCGTGCTGTTCCGTGTGTTTCCGTGTTCGTTAACCGATTCTCCGTGCTCGTCTATGCCCCTTCGCTCGTTGATATAGGCGTACATATATTCGCCATCGGCGTAGGGCGTCTTCAGCCAGGTCTCTATGCCACGCGTCATCTGATTCATGCGTGTGTAGGGCGCAAACGAGCATGGCAGACTGACCGGTGGCAGCGGGTTGCCTGCTGCGTCGGTTGCATCCGGGCGAACCAGGAAGAACCCTTCCGGATGGCTGCTCTGCCGCACAGCCGAGCCTTTGTAGCGCAGTTTGTACGTGCGCGTGCAGCCCGCTTGCAGCGGCTGGAAAGCCTCGGTGGGTGTGAGGGTGTGGTAGGAGGCTTGCACCTCTGTCTCGCGCAGTTCGTCACCCTCCGTATAAATGGGGTGTAGCGACATTAGACTGAATCCGATCAGCCAACCGTCGCTCAGGAGCGGCTTGCTTGTGTTGTTGGTGATGGTCAGCGCTGCCTCGCAGATGTTCGGCTCCACATCATTCGCCAGCAGTTCCCAATGCAGCGTGAGCGGGGCTTTCTTCGGCTGGCAGGCGGCTAACATAAACAGAGGAATAAGGATATAG
Organism: uncultured Bacteroidales bacterium; assembly: GCA_902798965.1. GTDB lineage: Bacteria > Bacteroidota > Bacteroidia > Bacteroidales > Paludibacteraceae > Colicola. The sequence continues at coordinate 16,924 of CADBYS010000002.1, forward strand.
ATGTATTTCTTCATGGTCGTTATAAAAAAAGGGGCTGCACTGAGCAGCCCCTTTCTTGGGGATTAGTAGTTTGTTCGTTGAGTGGCTGCGTAACTGATCTTCAGGGCATACGCCTTACGTAATTCCTGCTTGATATCAGCGATGATACCCATTCGGGTTTCCTTGTCAGCCTTGATGCTTACGGTCATCAATCCCTGCTCGGACTCATTCATAGCCGAACGCTCGTTGATGATGTAGTCAGCGATCTCGCTCTTGTCGGCAAACGCGTCATCCAACTGAATACGTGTTTCCGTACCGAACTGCTTCTGGAACTCCTTGGTAGGTGTACCTACGTAGATGTAGCGAACAAGTGATTTCTTCTCAAGCTTGGTGAGCTCCGTAGCCTGCGGATTCTGGATCTGTACCTTGTAGGTAACCTCCTTCATCGACGTTACGGACATGAAGAAGAACAGCAGCATGAAGATGATATCAGGCAGTGAAGATGTGTTCAGTGCCGGCATCTCGCGTTTGTCGTTTCTGCGAATCTTTGCCATACTTAGTTCCCTCCATAGTTTTTAGGCTCAGCCTCCGAGATCTTCTGCGGATAAACCTTCTGAATCAGTTTCTGTTCATCCTCATCGAGCTCGTTGAAAGCCTTGTGATAATACTTGTGAGCGCACTCGTCACGCAACTCGTTGTAAGCCGCTACGAGTTCATTCTGTACATCGAGATATGCCTGGTATTGCGTATCAACGTCGTTCTGGACGGAGATAACGTGGTTCTTGGCATACTTCACAACGCCTATAGCGCCACCGAAATCCTCTTCGTAGAGTTTCGGCAGGTTGGCGTCGTCGTTGACGTTAGCAATGAACTCTTTGGCTTTTTCCCGTAGTTGCTTGACGCTCATCTCCTGGCCTTGCACCATAAGCTGGTTGGCAGAGTTGATTTTTACCACCAACAGGTTACGCTTGTTGATATCCGTATCCTCAATCTTCTGATCAGGGGGGATTGGCGCAGGCAGACGACGTGTCAGACCTTGGTTGACATCCATTGATGTGGTCACCAGAAAGAAGATGAGCAGCAAGAATGAGATGTCGGCCATGGAACTGGCGTTAATCTGTGGGACTTTCTTAGCCATAATTGTTCATTGATTTTATTTACGTGAACGTGAAATGCATGCACCTACAATCACGGTGATGATAGTAGCGGCAAACAAGATATATACCAGATACATAACGGCGTCAGCCATCTGTGCCCAGAATCCTACGTTGTCCGTTCCTTCGTAACCGATGATGTGCAGTTCTTCGGGGCTACCCAGCATCCAGCATACGACGCAGAGCAGTACAGCTCCACCTACTACGCACAGACTGCGGATGGCACGTTTCGGATTGTACTTGAAGTCACTGCCCAATTTTACTACCAGTACGCACAAGGTAATCAGCACAGCTATTCCCAGCAGGATATAGATCCAGGTCAGGAACAGATCGGAGAATTTCGGGATATCCAGGAAGTCTCCTGCCACCTCCATAGCGCCGCTGTTTCCGCCCAGGAAGAACGCAGCGATAACTGCGATACCCAGAGCCAGCAACGTCCATAGGGTAATCTTCGGAATCATTTTATAGTTCTTCATAACTTACTCTTTTTAATAGTTAAACAATAGTGAGCAGTTATGCCGATTACTTCTTCTGAGCCTTGTCGTAAGCTACTACGATATCCAGGAGGCTAATCGAGCTGTCTTCCATCTCGTTAACCAGGCCTTCAATCAAGCTGAGGATGTAATTGTAGAACAACTGGAGGATAACGGCGATAATCAAACCGAGCAAGGTGGTCAACAGAGCGACCTTGATACCACCGGCAACAACGGTAGCCGAGATATCACCTACTTGTTGGATCTTATCGAAGGCCTCGATCATACCGATGATGGTACCCAAGAATCCGAGAGACGGAGCGATAGCGATGAACAGGGTGATCCAGCTCAGGTTCTTCTCGAGCAAGCCGAGTTGAACGCCGCCGTAAGAAGCAACGGTCTTCTCAACTACATCAATACCTTCGTTGTAGCGGCTCAAGCCCTGGTAGAAGATACTTGCTACAGGTCCGCGAGTCTCGCGGCAAACCTCGAGAGCTGCGTCAATGCCTTTCTTGTTCAGAGCCTCTTCAATCTTAGCCAGCAGCACTTTGGTGTTCGTCTTGCTGAGCGACAGATAGATGATACGCTCAATGCAGAGAGCCAAACCGAATACGAGAGTAACCAGGGTCAGAGCCATGAAGCCGGCACCACCCTCGATGAATTTCGTTTTCAGCGTCTTGTGAAGAGCTACCAAGCCCGTGGCTTCCTCAGCCGGAGCGGCTACTTCTTCAGCAGGAACTACTGCGTTTTCATCAACTTGCTCTACTGCAGCTTCAGCAGCGGGAGCTGCCTCTGCCTCTTGAGCTACTGCAACACCGCCAAAGGCCAGCATTGCGATTACCGTGAAGGTTGCAAAAAGTTTTTTCATGAGATTGTGTTTTTTTTATAGTACTTTATTATTTTTTATTCGTTAATGAGAATCTATTTTGATTCCGCGGCTCGCCGCAAGAATCTCCGCCGGGGATTGCTTCGTAATCCCCACAAGCTGCCGCTGGCACCTTGTTCAAAGCTTTTGTGTCAATCCGTGTCCGGAAGTAAACTTCCTTCCACGGCTCGCCGCAGGAATCTCCGCCGGGGATTTCTTCGTAATCCCCACAAGCTGCCGCTGGCACCTTGTTCAAAGCTTTTGTGTCAATCCGTGTCCGGAAGTAAACTTCCTTCCACGGCTCGCCGCAAAATCTTTGCGGAGAGACGGGGATTCGAACCCCGGAAACCCTTTTGGAGTTTACACGCTTTCCAGGCGTGCCTCTTCAACCACTCGAGCATCTCTCCTTTCGCGTTCGGCAAATCGTGCTTACGGATGTCGCGCTGCAACATAAAGCGCACGATTGCCTCCGCTCTTCGAAAAACAACGTTGGCACGTTCTTTTTCGAGATTAAATTGAACCTCGTGTTATACCTTTTTGAGGGCTTAGCACGTAATCGGGTACAAAGGTACAAAAAATTTTTGATATTTCAAAACGTTTTGGCAAAAAAAATGATTATTTTTGTATTTTTTTTCAAAATTGCATCACTTTTTAGCATTTTGCGGGTCAAAATTTGCAATTTTTGATTATTTTGCGTCAGGAAGTCGGAAAAGTTTACGGCTGTTGGCCGATGTCACTTCAATTACCTCTTGCGGGGTGCAGTTGTATATTTCCGCCAACTTCATGGCTACGTATTGCATATATATCGGTTCGTTTCGTTCGCCCCGGTGCGGGGTAGGTGCCAGGTATGGTGCGTCTGTCTCCAGCAGCAGTCGCTCCAGCGGTACGTTCTTGAGGTTTTCCGCCAGTTTGCTGTTCTTGAAAGTGAGTACGCCGCCTATGCCCAGGTACATTCCCATCTTCAGCCACTCTTCCGCCACTTCTGCGCTGCCGCTGAAGCAATGTATGACACCCAAACATTTGCCATTTGGCCATTTGCCATTTGCCATTTGGCTATTGATATGTTCTTTGACTATTTGCAATGAATCGGCAGTGGCATCACGGTTGTGGATGATCACGGGTAAGTCAAGTTCGTCAGCCCAGCGCAGCTGGGTGCGCAGTACCTCATGTTGCGCAGCATCGAACTCGCGGGTATAATGGTAGTCTAATCCTATCTCGCCGATGGCTACGATGCGCTCGCTGATATCCAAGCCGGGGCGGGTGTGCTCAAGTATGGCAGCGTGCAGCACTTCCAGTTGCTCCTTCCAGTCTTCGAGCACGTTCTGCGGATGCAAGCCCAATACAGGATAGCAGAATCCCCGCCAACGGCGGCATATATCGAAGATACCGTCAATCGAATGCATATCCACACCCGGCACAACGATGGCCTCTATGCCTCCGTCCTTCTGGCGCTGCAGGAACTCTTCGCGGTCGGCTGCATACGCCTCTTCATCTACATGACAATGGCTGTCTATCATAACTCTTTTGTCTTTTGCCTAAACAATATCGACGAATCGCCGTAACTGAGGAACCGGAAGTCGTGGCTCAGGGCGTAGTCGTATATCGTGTGCCAGTTGCCGCCCACAAATGCCGACACGAGCAGCAGCAGGGTGGATTTGGGCTGGTGGAAGTTCGTGATCAGTACATCTACCACGTGGAAGTCGTACCCGGGACGGATCATGATCTGTGTCTCGGCGTGCAGTGTGTCTTGCCCGGTGGCATTCAGGTAGTCGAGTATGGCTTGCAGCGCCTCGTGAGCGCTCACTGCGTACGAGCGCTCGTAGGGCTCATGTTGGTCAATGTGGATGGTTTCGATGTTTCGATATCTCGATATTTCGATATTTCGAAGCCTGCACCCGATGAAGTACAGTGACTCGAGTGTGCGCATCGATGTGGTGCCCACGGCAACTATGTGCCCGAGATTAGCCATCACGTCGGCTATAGCCTGCCGCGGCACGGCAATGATCTCCGTATGCATGGGATGCTCGTTGGCATCCTCGACCTTGACGGGCAGGAACGTGCCTGCACCTACATGCAGTGTCAGTTCGGTGGTGCGGATGCCACGGCTACGCAGGTCAGCGAGCACGTTGTTGGTGAAGTGCAGACCGGCTGTAGGTGCAGCTACCGATCCTTTGATGCGCGAATAGACGGTCTGGTAGGTGGTCTTGTCGCTCTCTTCGGATTTGCGGTTGAGGTAGGGGGGGATAGGTAGTTCGCCTATGGCCTCAAGCAGTTCGCTGAAGGCTACGGACGAATCGTCCCAACTGAATCGGATGGCGTACGTGTTGCCTTGTGGCTCTCCTTTATGCGCGCGCAGGCGCACAATACGCGTACCTAATTGTATTGTCTGCTCTACGTACTCGGTGTTGAACTTCTTGGCGTTGCCGACAATACATTTCCATATGCAACCCGTTGTCGAGCTCAGCGACAACTGGTAGTCGTACGGCTCGATAGGTGCCAGGCAGAACACTTCGATGCGGGCACCGGTAGTCTTGTGAAACACCAGCCGCGCCTGAATGACGCGGGTGTTGTTATATACCAGGAGCGATCCTTGGGGGATATATTCGCCTATGCGGAAGAACTTATCTTCGCTCACTCGGCCGTCGCGGTACACGAGCAGCTTGCTGTGGTCTCTTTCCGCGAGCGGGTACTTGGCGATCCTCTCGTCCGTGAGCGGATAGTCGTACTCGCTTATCAGTATGGGGTTTTCTGTCATAATCTTTTTTATTTTGGGGTCCCCGACGCAACCGTGAGGTTGTGGTGGGGAGAGCGGAGGCCGGCTGAGCTTTAAGACCGCTGTGCGGGCTTCCGTGCGATGCCTTGCCGAACGCGGCTTTCCATTCCTTATGTTCGCCCGCGAACAATTCGTATTGGTTGAACAGGCAATCCAGCTCGCCGTTCATCAGGTGCAGTTTCTGCGAAGGTTTGAGCCCGATGCATTTCAGCGCTTCCTCGTTGCTGGAGATGATCCACGCCGTGGCTCCCGTGAATTGGAACTTCAGCGCCTTGCCTATCTCGCTGTACAGGCGCAGCACGTCTTTGTCCTGCGCCAAGCGTTCGCCGTAGGGTGGGTTGATCAGTACGAGTGCTTCGGGGGTGCCTTGCTCATGTTTGATCTCCTCGATACGAATCTGCTTGATGTCGATGTACTTCTGCAGTCCCGCCGCACGCACGTTTTTCAATGCAGCCTGCACGGCGTAGAACCCTGCATCCGAGCCGTAGATGTGATGCGCGAACTCACGTTCGTCGCTGTCGTCCTGACTCAGGGTGTCGAACAGGTCTTGGTTGAAATCTTTCCACTTCTCGAACGCAAAATGCTTGCGGAAGATTCCCGGTGGTATGTTCAGGGCGATCAGTGCCGCCTCTATCAGTATCGTTCCCGAGCCGCACATGGGGTCGTACAGGTCGCTTTGTCCGTTCCAGCCTGCCAGCAGCAACATGCCTGCTGCCAGCGCCTCGTTGATGGGCGCCTCGGTGTTCGCCACGCGCCAGCCGCGTTTGTGCAGACTCTCCCCGCTACTGTCCAGCGAGATGGTCACCGTCCTATCGGCTATATGTACGTTGATATACAGGTCAGGGTCGGTGATGCGTACGTTCGGGCGCTTGCCGTACTTGTCGTTGAACTGATCGACGATGGCATCCTTCACCTTGTAAGTCACGTAGCGCGAGTGGCGGAAGGTCTCCGAATACACCGTGGCATCGATGCTGAAGGTCGTTGTCAAGTCCATGTACTGCTCCCATTCGATCTTCTTGACCTCCTCATACACGCCATCCGCATCCTCAGCGCGGAAAGTAGCGATAGGTACGAGCACGCGCGAGGCGGTTCGTAGCCACAGGTTGGCTTTGTACAGAACACTCTTGTCGCCGCGGAACGTTACGGCGCGACGACCGAGTTCAATATCATTGCCGCCAATGGCTGCTATCTCGCCTGCCAGCACCTCTTCCAGACCCTTGAAGGTCTTGGCGATCATTGTAAATTCAGAATCCATACAGGTTGTACTCCTTGTCGCCTTTGATGATTAGGATTTGTCCGTCGCGCAGGATCTTGCGTATGCCGGAGGTGTTGCTCGTTGTGGATTCAACGGCAGACTGCTGCTCGGGCAGGAAGTTCTTCATATAGTACGGCGCGCAGACATCGGCTGCGGTCTGTGTTTCCGATACGCTGCCTGTTTTGTTGATTTTGTGACCGTTGGAGGCGGTGCCCTCATCCCAGAACCCGCGGTTCGACCACGTCTCCTCTACCAAGCCTTCTTTTGTGTTCCAGTTGACATTATCGCCGTTGCCGAGATCTTCCGGATACCAATAATTGATACCGTCCACATTATCAAGCGGCTTGAGTGCGTCCACCAGGTCGCGAACGAAGTTATATTGCCCTTGGATGGAACATGGCCATGCATCGCGGGTGTCGTAATTCACGCCTTCGGTCGGCCAATACTGGAAGTTATATGCGCATTCAACAATGTGCACACGCTTGGTGGGGAAAAAGGTCTTCAGGTTCTTGATGGCCTGCACCAGATTGTTCTTGTCGCTCTTATCTTTCACTTGTTCGCTATTCAGATACCCGTGCCAGAAGGGATAGTAGCTGAGTCCGATAATATCGAAGTCGATACCGCCATTCACCAACTTGTTGTAGTAATATGAGTTGTACCCAGTATTGGTCGGTCGGTCGGTGTGAATGATGATCTGCGCATTCGGACATACTTCGCGCACGGCATTGCAACCGGCACGGAGCAGACCAAGATACCCCTCCCAGTTGGTACCCTGCTTGTCGTATGGCGCAACTTTGATACCACACAATCCGTACATGATCTCGTTGCCTACCTGCACGAGGTCGGGCGTTGCTCCGGCGGCGTTGAGTGCCGTCAGTACGTCGGTTGTGTAGGTGCTTATATGCTCAGCCATAGCGGCATCATCGCTGCCTTTCCACGCTGCAGGTGCCTGGATATGACCGGCATCCACCCAACTGTCAGAGTAGTGAAAATCCAACAGAAAATACGCACCGGCATCTTTGATGCGTTTGCCCAGTGCTGTTACGTACGTCAGATCCTGACAGATGGCATAATCGGTACTCTGATAGTCCGGTGCTTTCTGCTGCGGGTTGACGAAGATGCGTACGCGGAACGTGTTCCAACCGCAGTCTGTGATGCACCAGCTGATCAGATCGCTGATTTTCTTGTTGTTTACATCCTTGTAACCCGAACTGTACTGCTCATACTGCGGCAGCATGGATATGTCGCCGCCCACGTAACGTTGATGCGCGGATTGAGCGCGTACACACAGCAAACTTGCGCTAATAGCAAGGGTAAGCAAAACGAACTTTTTCATGATTGTTTGTTGTTTTTCAAAAATGACTTTGCAAAGATACACAATTTTTCGCAAATATGCAAGAAAAAATGCAAATAAATTTGTTTTTTTCCAAAAAATACTGTATCTTTGCATGCTTTTTTGGCAAAAACACCCGAAATGGGGTCCCCGACGCAAACCAAGCCGTAGGCTGTTTGTGGTGGGGAAGAGCCGAGACACGCGTCGCCTTTATGCCGCCAAGCGGCATCCGATGCGATCGCGATGTTGAAGGCGTAGGAAAGTTGGCGGAGTGGTCGATCGCGGCGGTCTTGAAAACCGTTGACCTGAGAGGGTCCGGGGGTTCGAATCCCTCACTTTCCGCAAGAAAGTTCGGGAACAGATGGAAAATGAAAAAGAGGAAACTAACGGTTTTCTCTTTTTGTTTTACAGCTGTTCACGAAAAAACCTTGCAAGGATGCCCCTTGCAAGGTTTTGGGATTACGCAGCAATCCCTCACTTTCCGCACTTCCCCCCCCTACTTCCCGATGCAAAATCGTTCAAAGATGGTGTTGAGCACCTCTTGCGAACTGACTTGTCCGGTTATCTCGCCTAACGCATCGAGCGCGTCGTGCAAGTCGAGTGCCAGCAGTTCGCCGCTCAGTTCCTGCTGCAGTCCTTCCTCCACGCGTTGCAATGCTTGCTCGGCGCGGCATAAGGCTTCGTAGTGGCGGATATTGCTGATCATGGCGTTGTCGGCATGCTCAGTCAGGCGGATTACCTCTTGCTCCAGACGGCTGACAAGCGGGGCGATCTGCTTGTGCTTGGCGCTGATATATATTTCTTCCGCCGATTCGTTTCCGCTTTGCAAATCTACCTTATTATATACGCGCACGCGCGTTTGGCTATCTGTGAGTTCGCTATCCTCAAGCACAGGTTGCGGGTCGGTTATGTCGAGCAGTTCGATGACGATATGTGCCTTGCGTATAGCTTGCCGACTGCGCTCTATGCCCATCTGCTCTATGGTATCGTCGGTGGTTTGTATGCCTGCGGTGTCGGTCAGCCTGACCAGCACCCCGGCGATGGTGAGCGTATCTTCAATCGTGTCGCGCGTCGTGCCGCGTATGTCGCTCACTATCGCCCGCTCATCGCCAAGAAGCGCATTCAGCAAGGTGGATTTGCCGGCGTTAGGCGCACCTACAATCGCCACTTGTATGCCTTGCTTGATGGCATTACCCGTGCGGAACGATTCAATCAGCTCGCGAAGCATGGTGCGTGCACGTTGCAGCAAGGCTTGCAGATCCGTTCGATCGGCAAACTCCAGTTCCTCGTGGTCGGCGAAGTCCAACTCCAACTCGAGCAGGGCGGTGAAGGTAAGCAGCTGCTCGCGCAACTCACTGATCTTGACGGATATGCCACCGCGCAACTGACTGAGAGCCAGGTCTTTTTCGGCTTCCGTCTGTGCGGCAATCAGGTCTGCTACCGCTTCTGCCTGCGCCAGATCCATACGGCCGTTCATGAATGCCCGTTGGGTGAACTCGCCTCTGTTGGCCATGCGTGCACCGCTGTCGGTAAGCCATCGCAGCAACTCCTGCTGGATATACAGGCTGCCGTGGCAGGCTATCTCCACGGTGTCTTCACCCGTGAATGAATGTGGCGCGCGAAATACCGTGCAGATCACCTCATCCAGAGTCTTGCCACCGCGCACCATGCTGCCATAGTGCGCACTGTGGCTTGCCGACTCGCTTAACCGGTGACGACCCGCGAACAGACTGTCAACAATCCCGATAGCTTGCTTGCCGCTCACACGAATAACAGCTATTCCGCCCACACCGGTTGGCGTAGAAACAGCACAAATCGTATCTTCCTGTATCAATATTGTACTCATTGCTGCGAAATTTTGCACAAAGATACGAAAATTTTTGCAAAATTGCAAATTTATTTGTATCTTTGTGCGATTATTCACTCCGCGTATAGCGCTAAAACCACGTAAACAACGCAAATCGTATGAAAACAACCCTCTTGGTAGTTGGCAAGACAGTAGGCAGCGAATTGCCGCAGATGATTCAGACGTACACGCAACGCCTCAAGCATTATATCTCTTTCGATATTCAGGTTATCCCTGACCTGAAGAACACCAAGAACCTGAGCGAGCAGCAACAGAAGGAGCAGGAAGGTGAACTTATCCTTCGTGCCGTAGGGCAGAGTTTCGTTGTGCTGCTCGACGAGCATGGCATCGAATACCGCAGCCTGGCTTTTGCCGAGCAACTGCAATCGTGGCTGAACACCTCTACGCGCGGCTTGACGTTCGTCATCGGAGGAGCATATGGTTTCAGCCCGGCTGTCTATAACCGTGCGGATGCCAAAATCTCTCTCAGCCAAATGACCTTCAGCCATCAAATGATCCGTCTGCTGTTTGTGGAGCAGCTATATCGTGCCATGACGATTTTGCGGGGTGAACCCTATCACCACGAATAGCATGTTTTTTGGGGATTATGGGGGTGTTTGTATGTTCAAATGTAATATTCGGATAACAAAAATAGCGAAAAATATGTTATAAAACATGTTTTTTTGGCGAAAAATTTGCAAATATGCGAAAAAAGCAGTACCTTTGCACCGTGTTTTTCATGGTATTAGATTTAAGGTTAATGAAGATTGGGTTGTCGTGAGACAATCCTTCTTTTTTTATCCCATTTTTACCGGGATAGTTTTGCTGAGGAAAATTCTACAAGATTTTGAGGAAGGCCTGGGTCATTTTGTCCCAGACATATTTGTCTTTCTCCTGGCGGAGATAGTCGGTAAAGGCTGTTTGGCGCTGGTTGTTGAAGTAATCGCGCAGGCTTTCGGCTATGTCATCGGCTTTGGGCGGCACGGCATAACCCATCTTGCCGTGATGCACGATCTCCGACAATCCGCCTACGTTCGTTACCAGCATAGGTTTCTCAAAATGGAACGCTACCTGTGTCACGCCGCTTTGTGTGGCTGACTTGTAAGGTTGTACGGTCAGGTCGGCTGCTCCGAAGTACTTGCGCAGTTCGCTGTCGGCTATGAACTCGTTGCGGATGATCACCCGCTCATCCAGCCCGGCTTGGCTGATCTGCTCGCGGTACTTCTGCTCATCTTCGTAGAACTCGCCGGCAATGAGCAGTCTGAGCTTAGGTAACTCATCTTTGACTTGGGCAAACGCATCGATGAGCAGATCCAGTCCTTTGTAGGCGCGCACCAAGCCGAAGAACAGCATGTAATCGAGTTGCGGGTCTATGCCCAACGCTTGGCAAGCTTCGGCTTTGGTCATCCGTTCGCCGTAATGGTCGTAGATAGGATGGGGATTGAAGGCTTTGGGTTTCTTGTTCGTAGCATTCCCTTCCACCTTGCTTATATCCTCCAGTACGCTTTTCGATAGCGCCACAAAGCCATCCGTTTGGCGTACGAACGCCGGGGCAAACAGTTTGTCGAGGATCGATGGCTCATGGGGCATCATGTTGTGAACCAGAGCGATACAACGCGTGTGGCCATTGCGCTTGACGATGCGCTCTATGGTCGAGAAGCATGGCGCAAAGAACGCCATCCAGTAGCAGCATATCAGCAAGTCCGGGCGTTGCTTGCGCAGCTGATGTCCCACTTTCAGCCACGTTAGCGGGTTACAGGAGTGGATAGCGCGGCTAATCTGCAGCCCGCGCGGCGCAGGATCATCTGTAAGTTGTGTCTTGCCAGGGAAGAGGAACGAGGGGTATTGCGTCGTGAACGTGATGATCTGAACATGATGTCCCTCATCCATGAATTGTTGCGCCAGACGCTGGTTGAACGTGGCAAGCCCACCCCGGAAGGGGTAGGCTGTGCCCACGATCACTATGTTCAGCTTCTTATTGCTCACTGCACTAATAACTTAGTGTTATTTGGAGATTTTGTTAGTACTGCCCTTCCATGCGCTCTTCTTGGCAGGAATAACCTTCGTATCGGCTTTCCCCTTTGGGCTTTCGGCTTTCGGTGCCTCGGCAGGTATTTCGGCCTTCTCCAGCCAGCAAATAGCATCGCCTTTGCTGACCTTGTCGCCTTGCTGTTTGTCGATAGCCACAAGTCGTGTGTTGTCGAACGCCGTCAACGGCTCTATGCCGTGTTGCGTCTGCAGGTAGCAAACAACCTCGCCTTGACGGAACAATGTACCGAATGCCGGTGCGTGACTATCCTCGTTGAAGTCCAGTTCCCACAGCACTTTGCCTGCCTGTGTTGCCTCAACCGGCTCGCTTGTGGGGTGCAGTATGGCACGTTTGTCAGCTGCCGAGAGGTAAACGATTTGCTGCCCGCCCTTGGCGGCTTTCTCCATACGCTCCAGCAGGTCTTTGTTGAACTGCTCCTTTGCCAAGCCCGACTTGAACTCGCGGTACTGCTTCTCGTGCATAGCGAACTCGAACAGTTCCTCGTCGTCTTGGCCGCGATCCCAGCCAAGCTCCTCCATCTCTTTGATGAAGCGAGGCAACTCGTTCGGGTAAAGCTTCTGCGGGTCGTCGGTGTAGAACTCGAAGCCTTTCTCCTTCGCCAGCTCGATGATCTCCGGAGCCAACTCGCCGGGCAACTTGCCCGACTTGCCCAGGATCATGCCCCACATTGCGGGATCCATGCGCGTGAAGTCTTTCTCGCCCATCGAGCGGCTGAACAGGTTCATCAGCGCGGCGTTCTTTACATACTGGCTGAACGGCGTTACCAGACACGGCGTACCGAGCATCGGCCATATACGTTGTACCTCGTCGAACAGTTGTACGAGTAGTTCGTCTTCGCTCAGTTCCTTCTCGCCTTTCTTCTTCAGGTTGGCGTTGATGGCGGCGTGCATACCTTTCAGGTCGGCCATCAGCGAACCCATCATGCCGCCCGGCAAACCGCAACCTACCAGAAGCGAGGTCATCAGCGAGTTCTTCGGGTCAATCCAGTAGCCCAGGAAATCGTCGATGAACGATTGTGTGAGCGAGCGGGCTTCCATATATGCCTTCATGTTGATATCCTTAACCAGGAACCCTGCATCCTTCAGCATAGCTTGTATGGTTATCACATCGGGATGCACCTTGCCCCATGCCAGCGGCTCCATTGCCACGTCAAGCACATCGCCTCCGGCCTTGGCTACCTCGAGCATCGATGCTACGGAGAATCCGGGTCCGCAATGGCCGTGGTACTGAATGATAATATCAGGGTGTTTCTCCTTAATCGCGGCTACAATCACGCCTAACATGTGCGGACGACCGATACCTGCCATATCCTTCAGACAGATCTCTTGCGCACCGCCCTCTATCAGCTGCTCCGCCAGATTGATGTAGTACTCGGCATTGTGCACCTTCGAGTACGTGATACACATCGTTGCCTGAGCTGTCATGCCGGCCTCTTTTGCCCACTTGATGCTCGGGATGATATTCCTCGGGTCATTCAATCCGCAGAAGATACGCGTGATGTTCGTGCCTTGCGCGTGCTTTACCTTATACATAAGCTGACGCACATCAGCAGGAACAGGGTTCATGCGCAGTGCGTTCAAACCACGATCGAGCATGTGGGTCTTGATGCCCGCTTCGTTGAAGGGTTTGCAGAACGTGCGAACAGCGAGGTTAGGATTCTCGCCGTACAACAGGTTTACTTGCTCGCTGGCACCGCCGTTGGTCTCCACGCGGTCGAAGCAACCCATATCGATAATTACGGGTGCAATCTTGGCCAACTGGTCTTTGCGCGGTACGTACTTACCGCTACTTTGCCACATGTCGCGGTACACGAGCGAAAATTGGACTTCTTTCTTTGCCATGGTATATTTTTTTAGTATGTTTTACGATATAAATTAGCGTATTTTTTACAAATCGACCGCAAAGTTACAAAAAAAATCCCATATTTGCAAATTTTTTTGCAATTTATTTGCAATTTTCAATATTTTTTTGTAACTTTGTAGTCGCTTTGCGAAATAGCAAATAAATTTGACATAAGAATACACTATTCAAATCAAAAATTGAGATGAAAAATTTTGTTGAAGAATTACGTTGGCGCGGTATGCTTCATGATATCATGCCTGGCACGGAAGAACAACTGATGAAGGAGATGACTGTAGCCTATGTGGGCATCGACCCCACGGCCGACAGTCTGCATATAGGTCACCTGTGTGGCATCATGATGTTACGTCACTTGCAGCAGTGTGGTCACAAACCCATCGCTCTGATCGGCGGTGCCACCGGTATGATCGGCGATCCGTCAGGTAAGTCTGCTGAGCGCAACCTGCTCACCGAGGAGGTGCTGCGCCACAACGTAGCTGCCATCCGCGCACAGCTCGAGCACTTCCTGGATTTCAATTCCGATGCGCCTAACGCTGCCGAACTGGTGAACAACTACGAGTGGATGAAAGATTATACCTTCCTGGATTTCGCGCGTAATATAGGTAAACTGATTACTGTGAACTATATGATGGCCAAGGATAGCGTCAAGAAGCGCTTCAACGGTGAGTACAGTCAGGGTATGTCGTTCACCGAGTTCACCTATCAGTTGTTGCAAGGGTACGACTTTGTGTATCTGAACGAGCACAAGAACTGCAAGCTCCAGATGGGCGGCAGCGACCAATGGGGTAACATCACCACGGGTACTGACCTTATCAAGAAAATCAGCGGCAACGAGGCATTCGCCCTCACTTGCCCGCTTATCACCAAGGCCGATGGCGGCAAGTTCGGCAAGACCGAGAGCGGCAACATCTGGCTCGACAAGCACTATACCTCCCCCTACAAGTTCTACCAGTTCTGGCTCAACGTGAGCGACGACGATGCCAAGCGCTACATCAAGATCTTCACCTCTCTGGAGCGCGAAGAGATAGAAGCACTCATCGCTGAGCATGATGCAGCTCCGCATATGCGCGCCTTGCAAAAACGCCTCGCTAAAGAAGTGACCGTCATGGTACATGGCGAGCAGGATTACAATGCTGCTGTGGAGGCTACGAACATTTTGTTCGGTAACGCTACGGCCGATGCACTGCGCGCACTCGATGAGCAGACCTTCTTGCAGGTTTTCGAGGGCGTAGAGCGCTACGACATCAGCCTCGACGAACTCAAGGCAGGTATTCAGCCCCTCGATTTGTTGGCTGAGAAAACGAAAATCTTCCCCTCCAAAGGCGAGGCAAGAAAGATGATTGTGGCTAATGGCTTCTCGATGAACAAGGAGAAACTTACCGACCCGCAGACGCCTCTCACCGATGCGGCACTGCTCAACGGCAAGTACCTCCTGTTCCAGAAAGGAAAGAAAAACTACTATCTTGTTACCGCAAGATAGACCGCTTCGCTCAAAGAGAAAAGACTGCTGCGCTCAAAGAGTAATTAGGCTTTTGTCTTTGAGTGAGTGAAACGTAATAATCGTTCGATCGAAGTGAGATAAGAACGGTCTTTCGACTTTCGACTAATAAATATTCACTAAATAATACTATTATGGCAAAGGAAAACACACCGACCCCGCACATTGGGGCAAAGTATGAAGACATCGCGAAGACAATGATTATGGCAGGCGACCCGCTGCGTGCCAAACTGATGGCTGAGCGATTCCTCGAGAATCCTGTATTGGTAAATAACGTACGTGGCATGCTCGCGTACACGGGTACATACAAAGGAAAGAAGATCACCGTGATGGGTCACGGTATGGGTATTCCGTCCATCGGCATCTATACCTATGAGTTGTTTAACTTCTACGATGTAGAGACCATCATCCGCGTGGGTTCCTGCGGTGCACGTCAGATGTACGTCAACTTGGGCGATATCGTTATTGCTCAAGGCAGTTGCACCGACAGCAACTGGGATGCACAGTACAACCTGCCCGGTCGTTATTGTCCTATCGCTGATTTCGACCTCTGCCGCAAGGCGGTGGAAGCTGCTGAGAAACGCGGATACAAGTATCACGTAGGTAACGTATTCAGCGCCGATATCTTCTACTGCGAGGACGAGCGTAAGAAGAATTGGACGAAGATGGGCGTGCTCGCCGACGAGATGGAAGCTCCGTCGCTGTACATGAACGCTGCACGCGCCGGCAAGAAAGCGCTGGTAATCTGCACCGTTAGCGATCATATTCTCACAGGCGAAGCTACCACAGCCGAGCAGCGTCAGAACACCTTCACCCAGATGATGGATGTTGCCTTTGACGTCGTTTCACAACTCTAATCATATGGAAATCATCAAGACTCCGATAGAAGGTCTGCTTATCATCGAACCCCGGGTGTTCACCGACGCCCGCGGGTTCTTTGAGGAGACCTACAACGAGCAGCGCTACCGCGATGCGGGCATCGATGTGCGCTTCGTACAGGATAATATGTCGGCTTCCTGTTATGGCGTAGTGCGCGGATTACACTTCCAGCGGCCGCCATACACCCAAGCCAAACTGGTCAGTTGCATCGTAGGTAGTGTGCTCGATGTGGCTGTTGACCTGCGTAAGGATAGTCCGACCTTCGGACAACATGTGGCTGTGGAACTTAGCGCTGACAATCATCGCCAGTTCTTTATCCCCAAGGGGTTTGCTCATGGTTTCAGCGTGCTAAGCGAACATGCGATGTTCAGCTATAAGTGCGACGAACTCTACCACCCCGAGGCGGATGGCGGAATCCTTCTCTCCGATCCCTCGCTGGGTATCAATTGGCAGATTCCCGTTGAGCAACGCATCATCTCGGAGAAAGACACAAAACATCCCTTATTAAAAGATTTAGGCTATACGCTTTAATCTCCGTATTCGTTTAATTCGCTTAATTCGTGAACAGATGAATATTCTTATCACCGGTGCAAACGGACAATTAGGCAACGAGATGCGTATCCTCTCTGCACAGCATCCCAAACATACTTATCTCTTCTCGGACGTCTTCGTACCCGAGAACAGCCCGGTTACTGTTCATCCCCTGGATATAACCGACGAGGCTGCGGTGTGCGGGTTTGTAGGCGAACATTGCGTGGATCTGATTGTCAACTGCGCAGCGTACACCAATGTGGATAAAGCCGAGCAAGACGAACCCGTTGCTCTCAAGATCAACGCCGATGCTGTGGCTAACCTCGCGCGCAGCGGAGCGCGACTGATTCATATCAGTACCGACTACGTCTTCTCCGGCGATGAGCATCTCCCCTGCCGTGAGCAAGATCCTGTAGCGCCGCGTACCGCCTACGGTCGCACCAAATATGCCGGCGAACAAGCCCTGCTCGCTATTCAACCCGATGCCATCATCTTCCGTACAGCCTGGCTGTACTCGGAGTATGGCAATAACTTTATGAAGACGATGATTCGTCTTGGGCAGACGAAACCGGAGATAGGCGTTGTGTACGACCAGATCGGTACGCCTACCTACGCGCTCGATCTGGCGCAGGCTATCTTTGCCGCCATCGAAGCCGACGAATGGAAAGCCGGCATCTATCACTATACCAACGAAGGTGTTTGCTCTTGGTACGACTTCACCCTCGCTATCCACGAGGTGTATAATATGTTGCACAAGGATCAGATAAACTGCCGCGTGAAACCCATATTAAGCGAGGAGTACCAATACCTCACACCTCGTCCGCACTATTCGGTGCTCAACAAGGCGAAGGTAAAACAAACCTTCGGCATCCAAATTCCCCATTGGCGCGATTCGCTCATTGCCTGCATGCAGAACATACAGTAAGCGCCATCCGTTCCGTAACTTTCATGGCTACGTACCGCACCATAATGAGCAAAGCGAACTACCTGCTGTTCCTGGCAGTTCTGTTCTGCTTGCCCTTCCCCCAGATAGGCTTGCGATACCTGATTGTGGCTTGGGGCGTCTCGTGGCTCTTGGAGGGGCGTTGGCTTAGCCGACCCGAACAGTGCCAGAATATCGGCAACGGTTGGTCAAGGCGTTGGCCGTCATCGCTCTGGGTTCCGTGTGTGCTGTTTGCCTTATGGTTCGTCTGGGAATGTGTGTCGATGCTTTGGGCACCCGACAAGGCGCTTGCCAAAGCACAGATCGAGCGCCATCTGGCTATTCCGATGTTATTGCCCATAACCATCTGGGGCGTTAACAACCTGTACGATTACAGACGTATACGTCAAGTCATCGTGTATGGAGCACTGGCGGCAGTTCCTGTATATTTCTTTACGATGTTTTGGGTGTTCAACCACACTTGTGTGGAACATCCCAATGACTATCTTCCTACACATATGTTTCCCGTGGCCTTCTTTGCCAATGGCATTTCGGCTATCAAGCATCGTCTGTTCCTGAGCAGTGCGGAGATTCTGGGAATCATCGCCGCGTGCTATCGCCGTAAGGAACTGAGCCGGGCGTATGGCGCGGTGGAAGGCTGGCTGATTACAATCATGGAAGTGGCGGCTATGTGCTCGCTGGTTCTGGCTACGGGCTCCAGAGCTTCGCTGTTTGCCGGAGTGGCGCTGGCGGGCGTAGCGACGGTGGAACATGCACCTAAGAAATATAAATCCTTGGCTATCAGCGGAGCCTTGATTCTGGCTGTGCTGATGAGTATATGTGTCGTCAAACTCCATCCGCGTATGCAGTCGTTCGAGTGGGAACATCTGCGCCTCGAGAAGATGGATGCTTCGCGCAACGCCCGACTGAACATATGGTCGATGGCGCTTGACGAACCCAAGGATTACTTGTGGCAGGGATTAGGTGCGGGGCAGAGTCCGCAATATTTGCAGCAGCGCTACGCCGAACATGGCTACACCTCTTATGTGCAGCAGGGGCTTCATGCGCATAACCAGTACATGATGGAGTTATTGGAGTTAGGGGTGTTCGGCTTGGCATTGTTTGTGCTGGCGTGCGTCAGTCCCGTGATCTTTGCCCGCAACCGCCAGAAGCAGACTGCCGCGTACATGCTCACTCTGTACGGTATGAACATGCTTACCGACAATATGTTCGGCAAGTTCGACGGCATAGCCATCTGGTGCGTGTGGATGATGCTAATCATGCTGCAAGCCGATGCGCAGGGTAAGCAGCAAGCCGCGAGGGATGCATAGCGACATCGAGGTGCGGCTGTCGCGCATCGAAGCTATGCCGCGCGTAACCGTCCAATACGGATAAGTAGGATGATTTACATCATCGAACGTATATTCGGTCAGCGCAGTTCCGAAATCATACAGATTGTAACACAAGATCTCCAGTTCCATGGGGATCTTTCCTTTTTCGGGGTTAGCCGTTTCTGACAGATTGCTTGTTCCCCGACCAACCCACCAGCGTCCGGTTAGCCGCAAGTCAAGGTTAAAGAAGGCATCTTCGCGCTTGCCGAACACGCCGTTAGCCATATTGATGCCTTTGGCATCGCTGTGATACAATGCCACTTGCGTGTGGGGCGTCGAGGAAACAGCAGGGGATGTATAACTTTGCGTGACGAACGTGCTGAACGGTTGGCCGTCCTTGAACTTGAAGTTCAGCGAGGCAGAAAAATATTTAATGGGGTTGTACGTCACTTGTATCCTTCCTATGAACGACTTGTCCTGATTCAGTCGGCAGTTGGCTTGATAGGGTTTTCCGGCTGAACGCGCAACCAGGAACGTATTCGGGTTGGCTGTGTTCTCGCTCAGCGAACCGATATTGTTGTGCAGCACGCCGTTGCCCAAGGTCGATATACCTGCCATCAGGTAGCTCTGCCACGACAGTGCCACAAACCAGTGCTTGCTCGTGTATGTATATTTGATCGTGTTCGACAGGTAGTACGGTGTTCTGCCGCCCCACGTGCCGCTCATCAGCTCCAGCGGTTGTGTGGTCACGGTGTACTGCTTTTCTCCTTCCGTCAGGTAGTACAGCTCGCCTTGTTTGGTCAGGTTGCCCTCGTCCGCAAACGTCGTGAACCACTCGTTGTAGTACTTGCGCGCCTGGTTGAGCAGCGATATCTCGTGCCTGCCGTTTTTGCCGAACGAGAACCGTATAGGCAGATCAAGCACGGCGTATGCGGGCTGTTGGTGCCATAGGTCTTTGCTCGGCGTGTGGTACTTGCCGCCCGTCGTCGCCAGCAGCGTGCCGTCGGCGTAACGGATATCCGCATTCAGGTGCGTGGCATTCAGGTACTGCAGCTCATTGAGCGTATATACTTGCCGCTGATGGCTTAGCGTCAATCCTATCTCGAACCACTGCGCAGGCTTCCAAGCCAAACCCGCGTGAGCAGTGATGTTCGGCGATACGATGCTTCTTCCGCTGCCCTGCAACATGCCGTCGAGCGTCACGCCTACAGCTGCCTCGCCATACAGAGTCGGGGTCAGCTGCCGCGAGGCTATCACCTGCAGTTCGTTCTCCAGCAAACCTGCCGTGTAGCTTTGTGCCTGCCATTCGTAGGTGTACAGGGGTAGGGGAGTGACATCCGCTATGCTCTGCGCATAAATAGCTGTGCGGAACGACGAGGCATCCGTGCTCTGATGAATCAGCGAGTTATAGCTCGATAACTGCAATCGCAGCCACGGTAGTATCGCCCACTCGTAGCGCGCCGACAGGTTCAGTTCCATCAGTTTGCCCGGGGCGTAGTACGGCTCGAAGCCTTCACCGTCTTGGTCAAACAGGTTACGCGAGAAACTTACTGAATCGCGGCGCACATCGGTCACACCGAGGGATAAGCCCAAGTTCAGCGTCGAGCGGTTGTCGAAGGTCTTGCTGCTTGTCAAACCTGCCAACACCGCCGCCATATGGGCTTGCTCGTCGGGGTTGTACAGGAATTCCGACAGGTAATCATCGGCGGTCTTTGCTACAGCAAAGTAATGCAGTCGATCGGCAAACGTATTCGGCTCCAGCGGTATGCGTCCGTCAATCTGTACCTGCATGTAGTCGGCAGGGATCATCCCGCTGATGCCTGTCTGGTCAAAAGCCGTCTGCTTGCGCTTGCCGTAATGCACATACAGGTGTTGCCCGCCTATCGTCAGCTCGGCTGTGCCTGCACCTACCACATGGTTGCGCATTCTCACGGCGCGGCTGTCCATCGTGCGCTCCTCGCCTGAGGAGTGAAACAGGTTAATCAGTTCGCGTGTACCCGGCGATATACCGCCCAGATTGCCCATGTTTCCGGTCAACCGAAGCATGTCGCGTTGTACGGAATCTTCCTCAAAGATCAGTTCCCCTGTATGGTAGTTCAGCGCCAGCGAAGTCTGCGACATGTTCATGTGCAGCAATGTGCTGCCGGTCATGGCGCGGCTGTCCACACGCATACCGTTCCACCAGTAGCGGTTCTGCCGGAACGAGTTGCCGGCTATCGAGAAGATCATCCGGTCGCCTATATTCCACTCACCCGTGGTCTCCGACTCCACGACAACATAGTCGTTGTAGTTGTCCAAATAATGCCCCAGATCGGTGGTCACATACTGCTCGCGGAAGAACGCCGAACGCACACTGTCCACACCTAACGACGGAAAAACCTCAGCGCGCATCCATAGCGCACTGAGGCTCATCCATCCTATTAGTAGCAGTCTGTTCCGCATCTAACAATTTAACAGCTTAACAGTTTAACGTCTTACCCGAAAAGCGTGTGGAAGAAGCTCTTCTTATCCGTCTTACTATCCGGAGCCACGTTGTTGTTCTTGCGCAGTTTCTCCACCAGTTCTTTGTCTTCCTGGCTCAGGTGCTCGGGGATATATACGCCCACGTTGATGAGCAGGTCGCCTACGCCGTATTGCCGTCCGTACTGATCGATCATCGGCAGTCCTTTGCCGCGCATCCTCAGCACCTTACCCGGTTGCGTTCCCGGAGTGATGGTGATCTTCGCATCGCCGCTTAGGGTTGGTATCTGCACTTGTCCGCCCAGGATAGCTGTAGGCACATCCAGCAGCAGGTTGTATATCAGGTCGCCGCCGTCGCGTGCAAAATCCTTGTGCTCCTCTTCCTCGATGATCACAATCAGGTCACCCGGCACTCCTCCGCGCGGTGCGGCGTTACCCTTGCCTTGCATCGGCAGGATCATGCCGTCGGCTACGCCTGCGGGTATATGTACCTCTACTATCTGTTCGTCGCGTACCACACCTTCGCCTTGGCAGTGCGGACACTTGTTCTTTATCACCTTACCTTCGCCGTGACAGGTCGGACACTCCTGTTGTACCTGCATCATGCCGAATATGCCGCGCTGCGTGCGAACCACACGTCCCGTACCCTTACAGGTCGGACACTGCTCGCCGCCCTTGCCGTCAGCCGAACCGCTGCCGTTGCAGTGTTGGCACTCTACGAGTTTGCGGATCTTCAACTTCTTGTCCACGCCTTTGGCAACCTCTTCCAGCGTGAGTCGTACGCGAACGCGCAGGTCTGTTCCTCTGCGCACACGCTGACCACCGCGTCGGCCGCCTGCACCCGGTATGAAGTCGTTGATGTCGAATCCCGCGCCCTCAAACAGGTCGCCGAACCGCATGAATATATCTTCCATGCTCATTCCGCCGCCGCTGAATCCGCTCGCACCGCCCATACCGGCAAAGCCGAACTGATCGTAACGCTGACGTTTCTGAGGATCGCTCAGCACCTCGTAAGCCTCAGCCGCTTCCTTGAACTTCTCCTCAGCCTCCTTGTCACCCGGGTTCTTGTCGGGGTGATACTTGATGGCACATTTGCGATATGCCTTCTTTATGTCGTCGGCACTGGCGTTCTTCTCCACGCCCAGCACCTCATAATAATCTCTCTTCTCTGCCATAAAATCATTTGATTTAATTAGACCGTTTCACTGAAAGAATAAAGACCGCTTCGCTGAAAGAGTAAAGACGAGTTACATCAGTCGAATACATATAAGTCTTTATTCCTTACTCCTTATTCCTTATTCCCCAACGACTACTTTCGCGAAGCGAATAACCCGCTCGCCGTGTTTGTATCCTGTTTGTGTGCAATCGATGATCTTGCCTTTCTTCTCCTCGCCGGCTGCAAAGGTTGTGATGGCCTCGTGCTCGTCGGTATTGAAGTCGGCATCGGTCGTGTCGATAGCATGTACGTCTTGCTTGTCCAGCCAGGCAATGAACTTGTTGTAGATAAGGTCGATGCCTTCGCGCAGCGAGTTAATATCTTCGGTCTTGCTCATCGCTGCACGGGCGCGCTCAAAGTCATCCACCAGCGGCAATATATCCACCAGCAGTTTCTCGCTCGCCGTGTCCATCAGTTCCAGCTTCTCCTTGTTCGTACGACGACGGTAGTTGTCGAACTCCGCCATCTGCCTCAGGCGTATGTCCTCCAGCTCTGCCACACGTTTCTCCAGCTCCGCAATCCGCTCCTCAGCCGTCGGCTCTTTCTTGGCTTCCTCTTCTGCCGGTTCCTCGCTGACCTCAGGTTGTTCTTCGTTAGCTTTCGCTTGCTCTTCAAGCAGTTCATCTACCTCTGCTTGCAGGTTGTCTTCTATGTTCTGTTTGTTTTTTTTCATTTTGTACATATTTTGTCAGTATGACATGTTCAAAATCTATGCCAAGCCGCTCTTCTATCGACTTTTGACTCTTTTTCTGCCAAAATGGCAGTCATTCGTGTCTATTCGTACAGCAAGTAAGGTTTCCGTAGCTCTTTGAAGTCCTCCACGTCTTGTTGCCAGCGCGCACGGATGGCAGTATTGTCGCAACCCGCCTCAATCATCTCGCGCACATATTTCTGTCCCATCAGTTTGTCGAAGAACGCCGTAAAGAACCTCTCCGGACTATCCTCTCTGCCCATCACCTGCTCGTACGCATCAATCACGTACGTCATGTTGATCTGTTCCGCCCAAATCTGCTCGTAGGGTAGCTTGCTCAAGTCCACGCCGTAGCACTCCTCGTCCATCCGCGGCGGCTGTTTCGCACCGGGCATACTGCGCGGCGTAAAGTTGTAGCTGTACTTCCTGTCCATAAGCGGGTGACCGTATTGCTGGAAGGGTTTGTCTGTGCCGCGACCCAGACTGACTATCGTCCCCTCAAAGGCGCACAGCGACGGATAGAGATAGATCGCTTGCATGTTCGGCAGGTTGGGGCTGGGTGCCACGGGCAGTTCGTAATGCGTCTGATGTGTATAATGTTTGCAGGGTATAACGTGCACCGTGCATTGGTTGCCGGCGCTGTCCAACCACTGCTCGCCTTGCGCCATGCGTGCCAACTCGCCCAAGGTCAATCCGTGAACAATAGGTATAGGCAGCAGACCCACACCGCTCTTGAGCGACATATCCAGCGTGCAACCGTCCACATAATGTCCGTTCGGGTTCGGTCGATCCATGATCACCACCTCTTTCCCATATTTCCCGCACGCCTCTATCAGCCGGCACATGGTAATATAGTAGGTGTAGTACCGCAGTCCCACGTCCTGTATATCTACCACTAACACATCGAACTGCTCCATCGATTCTGCCGCAGGGTAATTGCTGCCGTGCGAACTGTACAGCGACAGGATAGGTATTCCCGTCTGCGCATCCACATCGCTCTGCACCAGTTCGCCCGCATCCGCCGTGCCGCGAAAGCCGTGCTCAGGTGAGAAGATTGCCGTCACGTTCACGCCCAGCTCTATCAGTCGGTCGAGTACATGTTGCCGGCTCCCATCCTTGCGGATGATGATTCCCGTCTGGTTACTCAGCAGCGCCACGCGCCTGCCCGCTAACAGCGGCATATACAACTCCGACCGCTCATCGCCAAGCACCACACGTGATGACTTTGCTTTGGCGTAACCTGCTGCGCAGATAGCTAACCCTGCGATGAGCAGCAGTACAATCGATATCTTTTTCATTCTTTGCACCCTTTGAATACATTTTTGCCTACCTCGCACTCATCCGGCAGCGCCGGCATGAACGACCCTAACATCTCGCAGTTCAGGAACGCCTCATCGCCTATCTGCTTGATCTTCACCGGCGTCGGCAACATCACTTTCCTCAGCTGCTTGCAGCCCGCGAACGCCCGCGTGCCGATGCTCTCCACGCCTTTGGGCACAATCACCTCCTTGATACTCCGGCAATCCATGAACGCCTCGCGCTCTATGTACCGCAGTTTCTTGCTCAGCTCCAGCTTGCGTATGCCGTAGCACCCCGCAAAAGCCCCGCTGCCTATCACGCTCACCTCCACGGGCAACGCAATCTGCTCCAGTCGTTTGCAGTCGCGGAACGCGCCGTCGTCTATCACGTGCAGGTCGTCGCCAAATGTCACCTGCTCCATCGTCACGCAGCCCATGAACGCCTCTTTCCCGATGCTGAACGTCCGATCAGGGATAGCTATCCGCTCCAGCCTGCCGCAGTTTTTGAACGCACCGTTCTGCACCGTGTACAGATTCTCCGGCAGAGTCACGCGGAACACATGGTTGCAGTTCGCAAACGCCTCTTCGGCAATAGCTCCCACGCGCTCAGGAATAGCAATCTGCTCCAGAGTCGTGCAACCGATAAAACATTGCTTGCCCAACTCTTCGAGCGAAGCGGGCAGGTTGATCGCCTCCAGCTTGATGCAACCGGCAAACGCGCCGTTGCCTATGTATTTCAGCGCGCTCGGGAAGGCAAACTGCGCAAACTGCTTGCAGCTGTAGAAGCACGCTGTAGGTATCGTATCAATACCCTGCGGCAAAGCAATCGACGGCAACGCGCTGCACTCATAGAAACACCCCGCACCGATACGCCGCACGCCCTGAGGCAACGTAACCTGCTGCAGCAACGCACACTTGTAGAACGCAAACGCACCTACCTCCGTTACGCTCTGCGGGATCTGCACCGTGCGCAGGTTAGCGCACTCGTAGAAGCACGCCGCAGGGATGCGCTCCAGTAGCGGCGACAGCTCCACGGATTGTACCACGGCATTGTTCGCAAACGCCCCTTCGGCTATCATGTAGTACGGCGTCTTGTATTGCACCTTGGCGGGCAACTCCTTGTTCACCGCTATCAGACACGAATCCACATACAGCACACCTTTCTTCCATTTCTTCTCGTTCGTGTAGATGCCCGAACCCGTGAACGCATCCCGTCCTATCGAGGTCACGCTCTTCGTGAAGTTCACTTTCTGCAGACTCTTGCAGTCCTTGAACGTGAACACATCAATGCGCTTGATGCCGTCAGGTATCACTACGTTCGTCACCACCTTGTTGCCTTGGAAAGCACCGCCGGCAATCACCCGCGTGCCTTCCCGCACCACGAACTTCGGCTTGCTGATGGTCTTATCCACCGCTATCAGGCACGAGTCGATGTACAGCGCACCGTCCTCCCACAGCTCTCTGTTCGCATACAGCGCCGTGCCCTCTATCGAACTCCTGTACAGTTGCCTGATCGTCGGCGGCAACACGATCGACGTCAGTCCCTTGCAGCCCTTGAACGCCTCGGCACTTAGCGAAGTCACCGTGTACGTCTTCCCTTCGCCGTCTGTAATCTGTTCGGGAATAACTACGTCGCCGTAAGCCTTCGGGTTCACGCCCACCTCGGCGGTGCGGTGCTCCACATCCAGTATGTACACCAGATCATCCACGTACGCCGTTACATCCGCAGCCTGCATCCCCATGATGCCGGCCATCATCATCAATGCAATAATCCAATATCGTTTCATATCTTCAATAATTATCTCTCTTTTGATTTTTTAGCCTTCCTTAAACAGATCATCCATTGTAATCTGTTGATAAATACCACCGGAGTACATATTCGTTTTCATGCCGAAGGTGCTAATTAGTATAGGTATCACGGCATAGCGTGTCCCTGTTTCTTCGACAAATGTACCCTGTCGGTTTCTAAGTTTCAGGTCTTCATCCTTATCAATCGTATATTCCTTGATACTATACTTTATTTCACATAGATTGATAATTCGGTCTGCTCGTTCAAGTAGCAGATCTATCTGCGCTTTTTCTGTGCTGTTCTTGCTTCGCCAGGAGTAGTATTCAACGCCTATACGGTCTATTCCCAGCGCCTGTTTGATTTGAGGTATATGCAACATACATACCCGTTCAAAACTCAGACCGTTCCAATTGTTGATTTGAGGCGTATTGATATGCATACTCCAGTAATGTTCATCCGTCACCGGTTGCGTGACGAAGGTGTTGTAGAAGATCACAAACATATCCGTCAACTGATACAGCCCATCGTTCTTCTTTATTTTCTTGCTCTTAACATAGTAGTACCTGATAAAGTCGCACTTCACAAGGTTCATCATGTATTCTGAGAAGTGCCCGTTGTCGGTCATCTTCGTTTGGGTAAGTATCTCGTCACGTGTTATACCTTGTTTCGCGCGCGCAAGAACGCGCAGTATATCCATATACGGTGTGGGGTCTTTGAATAGCGACTTGAATAACCTGTCGTATTCATCGCTCATCATGGCATCGTTGCCGAAGAATAGTCTGTCCAATGCCGATGCCACACTATCGGTAGGTTGCAGCATTTCCAGGTAGTAAGGTATTCCGCCCAGCGCCATGTATATCTGCATAATCGACAATCTGTCCCAAAGCACATTGCGGCTATGTAGCATCAATTCCGTTTCATGCAGGTTGAACGGATGAAGATGCATCTCGTGCGTGATACGGTTATGCAGCCCGCCGTGGTTGTCAATAATGTTCTTTATCATCCAACTGGTTGCACTGCCGCATACAATCAGCATCACTTCTTTGTGTGTTTGTGCCCAACTGTTCCAAAAGTGACCTAACGCGCGAACAAAACCCGCTTTCGGTGTGTCAAAACAGGGTAATTCATCAATAAACAGCACACATCGCTCGCCGGAGACGATGCTCTGCTCCAGCAACTTCTGCAACTCATAGAATGCATCCATCCATGTCTTCGGCACACGCCCCGAGTAACCTATATTACGCAACCCTTGTACAAAAGCGGCTATCTGTTCGCTCTTTTCGCCGTCAATCACACCGATAATGCTAAATGCAAAGTGTGAACCGAAAAACTCGTTCACCAGATAAGTCTTGCCGACTCTGCGCCTGCCGTATAGAGCCACAAACTCTGCTCTGCCGGAGTCGTAATAGCTCTTCAAAGATGCCAATTCATGCTTCCTGCCTATCATAATCGTAGCTGATTTTGAAAAACGCTACAAAGATAACACTTTTTTTTGATATTTGCAAATATTTTCGGGCGAAAGTTGCATTTTTTTGTCTATTTTCGCCCATTATTGCATGATTAGTGGGCGAAATATGAACTTTTTTGTCAACTTCCGCCCACCTATTGCTATATTCTTGGGCGAAATTTGAATTATTTTGTTAACTTCCGCCCATGTATTGCGCATGTTGCATTTGTTGTCAACTTCGCCTAAATGCTACATGAACTATCAAAATCGCAGATATTGTCGGCTAAATCCTATGTTTTTAACGAATTATTTTGTATATATGAATAAAAATGCGTACCTTTGCGGAAGATTTCCTAAAAATAAGGAAAGATTTTTGGAATATTTCCTTGATTTTGGGGTAAATTTACTGAATATGGCAAGAAAAGAGTTATTCAAATCACTAATCGCATTGAATCAGGCAGAGTTGCCGTTCGAACGGATAGAACGGGAGACTATACTGCCGGAAAAGCCGGAATTGATAATAACCGTTCCGGGTGTGCGTCGTGCCGGAAAATCATCGCTGTTGATGTTAGCGGTGAACAAACTATTGGCATCGGGAGTGAAGCGCGAACAGATACTATGGGTGAACTTTGACGATGAGCGTATCGTAGGTATGCCGACAGAAGAGTTGGACGAGGTGCTTCAAGCCTATCGGGAGATGTACCCGGAGATGAACCTGAAGGATGTGTATATGTTCTTCGATGAGATACAGAACGTTGCCGGTTGGGATCTGTTTGTGTTGCGTGTGTTCAAGTCGTACTGCGAGCATGTGTACGTGACGGGAAGTAATGCGAAGTTGCTATCGTCAGAGATATCCACGGCTCTGCGCGGTTGGACGCTGGATTATGAGATATTGCCGTTGAGTTTCCGCGAGTTATGCCGATTCAAAGGGATAGATGCGGATAGTCACTTGGAGAGCGACAAAGCGCGACGTTATGCAGCGATGGAGGAGTACATCCATGGAGGTGCGTTCCCGAAAGTGGTGCTGACGAGTGATAAGTCGCTGAAACTGCGTTTGCTGCAAGGGTATTTCAATACGATGCTGTTCCGGGACTTGGTGGAGCGTCATAAGATAAAGAACATAGAGGCGCTGCGGTACTTCCTTAAGCGCGTGATGCTGAACCTGACGAAAACTACATCGATCAACGCAATCGTGAACGACATGCGTTCAAGCGGTGTAACAGTGAGCAAGGATGACCTGTATGAGTGGGCAAACTGGGCTGTGGAGGCGTATATGTTTGTGCGGTATCCGAAATACAGCGCGTCGTTGGTGAAGGAGAATCAGTCGCTGCGCAAGTACTACATAATCGACACGGGAATGCGTCAGGCTGTGCTGATGCCGCAATCGGAGGACAAGGGGAAGTTGCTGGAGAACATAGTGGCGCTGGAGCTGTTCCGTCGTCGTGGTGTGGACAAGAAGATTTTCTACTGGCAGGACGGACACGAGTGCGACTTTGTGGTGCAACAGGGTGAGCGCGTGGAAGAGGTGATACAAGTCACGTGGGACATGGAGGACGAGGATACGCTCAGGCGTGAGATAGATGGGGCGAAGGAGGCAGCGCGAGCGACACGATGCGACAAACTGACAATCGTGACGCGGGACAGCAAAGAGACAATAGAGGAAGACGGATTCCGGATAGAGGTAGTGGGCATCGAAGAGTGGCTGACGAATAGCTACACTACCTCCTTAACTTGATTAATGTCTGCTAAAAACGACTATACAACGTTCGTAACACTATAAAATAATGAAAAACAAAGAATATAACTTAGTAACCCTCGAAGAACTCGAGGCGTTGTACGAAAAAGCAGATGGCGTGAGAAAAGATCTTCCGATGAAGCTTTCTTCCGGACACACACTCCTCGAAAAACACCTCATTGTCGAACAATTGTTGCAAAGGAACTACAAGGAAGTGGAGTGGTTGAATATCTGCAAGTCCCTTGCTGATATTTGTGGCTACGCACATTTGTGGGCACATCCATTAGCATGGCGAGATCCTTCTCTATATCCTGATTATGTTATTGATGGACGTATTGCGAAAGAGGTTTTCGACGACACAAGATATCCCGATATTATTGAGGTGGTGGATTACATCTATGATCAAATTGTTCTTGATTACGCCGATAATCCCATTGTGGCGAATGAAGATGCCTTGGAGGCTGGTCTTGCTAAAGGAATGCACGATTGGAGTACGCTAACATGGGGCTTACGCAGTGTTCTTGATGATGGCGAATTTATCAAAGAGTCATGGGATTCCAATGGTGTTTATATTAAAGAATACGATTTCATCTCTTTACGACATAATCTTACCGTAATTGCCGAACAGCGCAGCCCGAAGCGCGCGGCAGAACTGCTGCGCATGTTGCAAAAAGAATGGCCGCAGATTAAAAAATGGAAAACCGGGCTTGAAACTATGGAAGAGAAAGATATCGAGGATTTTGAGTATGGACTGCATAATAAGTTTGACGATCTGTTGGCAGCGGGGGAAAATGATAACACAGCACAGGCTGATGTCCCTAAGCCCGACAGCTCGTTCTTTAACTTAACAAACGGAATGACTTACGACATATGCAGGAAGCAACTGATAAAAGACATCAACGACGCTAAATCCAAAGCCAATGCATGTCGCAAGATTATGAGTTCAGATACCTGCGGATACTTCATGCTAAGAGACAAAGGCGACGATGAAAAAGCCGCTGCCATCAATCCATGGGTGCCACTCACGAACAAGAAGGGGAAATACGTGTTCAAAGGCGACGATTTCTGCAAAGCGCGAAATAATAAACCGCAAAGCGCGAAATAGTAAAGTTTCCGATTCCTTCCGGCGAAAATAACCTAATTCGAGGTATTCTTTCCGAATATTTTCCGAAAACTTTCCGAAACGAGACATAAATTTGTGTGTCTCGTTTTTTTGTTGTATCTTTGCACTGCTTTTCCAAACGAAAGGCAACAAAAATTACAAATTCTAAAGTTTTAATAATGAGACTTACTCTCATAGAAAATATCGGTAAAGAATACGGACTCGACGCGAACGAGTTGAGTGTCTATTCGGCTATTGCCTCTTTCAGCAAAGGAAGAGGCTGGTTTGCTTCGTATACCGCCTTAACGAACCAACTCCCCTTCGTCATTTCCACCAAAACCATCGAGCGAGTGATCAAGCGTCTCACCACACTCGGATTGATAGAAAAGCGAGGTAAAGCTTTCTACGCTACGACAAATTGTCCGCCACCTGCCACCGACAATCTGTCCACTACCGACAATTCGTCCACCGACAATCTGTCTTCCGCCACAGACACTTTGTCTCCCGCCAACCGACAAATAGTACCCGCCAAACAGACAAATAGTCCCTCAAAAGCCGACAATTTGTACCTTATATATAATAAAGAGAATAAAGAAAGAGTAAGAGATAATATAAAAGATTCCGCGTGCGATACAATCGACACGCCTAATCCCTCAACCCCTTCTTCTTTTGATTCTTTATTTGATCAGTTGCTTAGCGCCTACAAGGCGCAAGAAGGGAACAAAGCTCCTTCCGCTGATGTCCTCACCGAAGCGCGCAACCTTTGGGATAATCTCCCCGACTACCATCAGCAGCAACTCCTTCGAGCCGTACAATCTGGTTCCTGGAACAAACCCCGCCTCGATTGGCTCATCTCCGACTTCCCGTTCCGCGAACCCACCAATTATGCCGGCCTGCAAGCGCCGCGAGGAGTTGACCTCTATCTAGTACCCATCGCTCCAAACAAATGTGCCCTCTATACTGCCGATGATGTTAAGGAATTTCACATACCCAATGCGCAATTATTTAAGGAAGCAAGTCTTTGACCCCACAAGTCCATTGTTGGGGCATTGTCCTTGCATTCTCGTGCCAATATCGTGTCATTATCGTGAGTGATCGAGGCATCATGAGGTCATTATCGGCTTGTTGTCGGTACATGATCCCGTGATGCTCCCGTTGCCTCCCAGCCAAAATCCCCTTTGGCATAGTCTTGAATAGTTGACCGAAAATATCCTTTGTAGTTCGTTTAATTCGTTTAATTCGTGAACAGAACATCCCCATCGTAATAATTTTGGGCTTATTTTGGGTATTTTGGACTAAAAATAGAAAATTTTGCAACTATTTGACAATTTTTTGCTCAAAATATTTGCAAATATCAAAAATTTTTTGTACCTTTGCACCCGAAAGGGTATAATGCAAGCACGAATAAGCAAAATTATACCCGAAAGGGTGTATTATGGACTCGCAGGCAATTATTATACCCGATAGGGTGCAAAAATATGACAACATTAGCCACATACGTTAAGGCCAAACGAAAAGAGTTTGGCTTAACACAGGAAGACGTGAGTATGAAGTCCGGTGTAGGACTGAGGTTTGTGCGTGAATTGGAACAAGGAAAACCAACGCTACGTATGGATAAAGTCAATCAAGTGCTTAGCTTGTTTGGCGCATCGTTGGAACCCACTCAAGCAGATAGATCATGAAACAGGGAAATGTATATTTCAAGAACGTTCTTGCCGGAATCATCCGTGAGGATGAGAATGGGTTCACTTTCCAATATGACCGCGATTATTTGGCACGTGAACAGGCACAGCCGGTGAGTCTCACTTTGCCCTTACGCGAACAGCCGTTTGTGTCGCAAGTCATGTTCCCGTTCTTTGACGGGTTGATCCCCGAAGGATGGCTGCTTAATGTGGCTGTGGAGAGTTGGAAAATCAATCCCAGAGACAGGATGCAACTCCTCTTAACCTGTTGCCGCGACTGCATCGGAGCAGTTAGCATTGAAGGAATGGTAAATGGTAAATGACAAAATGGTAAATGGTATGCGTTGCTTGTATTGCTATAAGGAATTGAAGGCCGGAGAGGTGGATTATCATGCGGCTTGTGCCAAGAAGATGTTTGGCGCAGATCAGGCGCCTCAGTTGCCGTACGACCATAGTCAGATTCGGCAATTGGCAAAGTCAGTGATTCGTACGCAGACTACGGTGCCCGGAGTGCAAGCGAAACTGTCAATGGATATTCAGAAGATTGAGCACACGACGCGTTTCACGATAGTGGGATTAAGCGGCAAGTATATTGTAAAACCGCAGACAGAACAGTATGCTGAGCTGCCTGAGAACGAGGACTTGACTATGCACTTGGCTGAAATAGCGGGCATAGCGGTAGTGCCGCATTGCTTGGCGCGATTTGCCGACGGAAGGTTGGTATATCTCTCCACGCGTATCGACAGGACAAAACGGGGCGAGAAGATTCCGATGGAAGACTTGTGCCAGTTGTCAGAACAACTGACCGAGTACAAATACCGCGGTTCGTACGAGCAGATAAGCAAGGTGGTGAATCGCCTCTCGGCTGCGCCGATGTTGGATGTTGTGAACTTCTGGCAGGTGGTGCTGTTCTGCTGGTTGACAGGGAACAGCGATATGCATCTAAAGAACTTCTCGCTGTATGCACCGAAAGGGCAACATGTGCTCAGTCCTGCATATGATTTGCTGAACACACTGGTGGTGATGCCGAGTGATCCGGAAGAACTGGCACTGAATCTTAACGGCAAGAAACGCAAACTCACGTGGCGCGATTGGAGTGCGGCAATGACGAGGAGTGGTGTGCCTGATAAGGTGCAACAAAACATGCTCAACCGGTTCATGCAAGTGCTGCCCCAATGGGAGGAGACGATACGTAGTTCGTTCTTGTCAACTGATATGCAACAACGATATTTGTCAATCCTCCACACGCGCATAGAGCAACTCCGCCTTTCACCTTTCACCTTTTGAAAAAGTGTGAACCTTAATCGGGGGCAACACGTGGTCAAGTCCTAATCAACACGTGGCTTTTACCTTATCAAACCGTGGTCTTTGCCTACGCTCCACTTAGTGCCTTCCGTTGTGGTTTTCGTGCTGTATATCGCTGTGTATTTCGTGCATTTTGCGCGCATCATTGCGCGCATGTTTGCGCGCAGATTCCGCATGGCTATTTCCCCTTATCGTTCACCCCTCAGTTGCCACCTCAACCTCGCAAAAACAACCCCGTTTTTTGCAAACTACAAATTTCACGATGTTCTATTTTTATGAATAGGTTACCCCGCATTATGCTTTATAACATATTTTCCTCAAAAAATTTGCATATATTAAATATTATTCTTAACTTTGTACTCGTTTTTGGTGCAAATCATTGCCAAATCTTGCGATTCATCTTAAAAATAGAACATTTTTGATGAAATTACCGCAGATTCCGCCTGATTGCCACAAACACCCAAAATTCAACAATTTATAACGAATTTTTAACTAAAAACATAATGAAAAATTTATACAATTTATTAACCCAATGTGCCCGCAGGACACTCTTCCTGCACAAAACAACCCTTCTGCTCCTCATAGCGCTGGGACTCTTTTGCCTCAATGAAAGTGCGTGGGCAGGCAATACATGGAAGGCGAATGTGGGCGTCGGTGTAGGAAATGGTACTGCGGTGGCTAAAATTAATAGTGATGCCATTGTAGGCGGCGGAGTTAAAAGCACCTCTGCTGCCGCAACATCTACCACTACAAAGCAAGCAAAATGGTCATCAACGTCAAGCTTAACCAAAGGGCACGCTATTTTTGAAGCGACAGCCAGTGATGGCTATTCATTTGATGCTTGGTATACGAATACTGCATGTACGTCCGGAAAGGCAGAAGGGAATCCATACACTACAACTTCGAACAGGGGAGGAACCTATACTTATTATGCCAAATTTACGCCGAACCAATATACTATTACCTTAAACAAGCAATCCGGTTCCGGAGGAGCAAGCAGTATTAAAGTAACTTATGATGCAAGTACCAACTTGACGAGCGCAATTTCGAAACCGAGTAGAGCCGGTTATGACTTTAAGGGGTATTATACGCAAGCAAACGGAGGCGGAACGCAACTTATTGATGCGAATGGAAATGTGCTGCAGAGCAAAACCGGCTATACCGATGCAAATAAAAAATGGGTAAATGCTGGCGATGTTACGTTGTTTGCTTTGTGGCAAGCTGCGAGCTATACAGTATTCTTTAATGCTCATGGTGGTAACGCAGTTGACAATAAAGGAGTGACATATAATAGCCAGTATGGTACATTACCTTCTACCACTCGTTCAGGTTATACTTTCACAGGATGGTTTACTGCCGAAACCGGTGGTACGCAAGTAACAAGCACGACAACCGTAAGTATTACGACTAATCAGACGCTTCACGCTCATTGGCTTGCACATTATAGCGTTGCATTCCATGCTAATGGCGGTAATGGCAGTATGACCGCGCAGTCGTTTATACAAGGTACGGCACAAAACTTAAAGGAAAACACGTTTACCCGAACAGGATATACTTTTGCCGGTTGGGCAACAAGCGATGATGGAAATGTAGTCTACGAAGATAAACAAAACGTAAATAATCTGAGTACGACGGGTAATGCTACAGTTAACTTGTATGCCAAATGGACTGCAAATACATATTATGTGTCCTTTAATGGCAATGGTAATACAAGTGGTAGTATGAGCAATCAGACCTTCACGTATAATGAGGCGAAGAGTTTGTCAAGTAATGTATACGGGAAGTCTTATACTGTATCGTTTGATGGAAATAGCGGAACACCTGCCAGTTCGAAATTGACGGCTACTGCTCCATTTCAAGGTTGGGCTACCACTGCGAATGGTGATAAGGTGTATAACGATAAGCAAAGCGTTTCTAATCTGACTATCACCAACGGAGCGACATTCTCTTTGTTTGCAAAATGGGGTGTAGGAACTATTACACTTCCTTCTGCCACACGGTCTGCATATCACTTGGAAGGTTGGTATAACGGAGATAATAAAGTTGGTGATGCGGGGCAAGCTTATACGCCTACATCCAATGTGACCCTTGTGGCTCATTGGACGCAAAGTCAGTTGGCTACATCGTTTGGTGGCTCCAACCAAGGTATGAATGTGGGAGATGCGCAAAATAATGCTTTTGTACTCAATAATGCGCCCAATGCGCAAGCACATATATCGATTACTTCAATCAATGACGTAACGGATGGTTCAGGTAAGGTGATTGAGTATAATGCTGCAACCAATACGATTACTGCACGCAACGCAGGTGTAGCAACAATCTATTTTACGCAAGACGAAACAGACGAAGTCACTGGTGGCACATCCGCTACGTGGACATATACGGTAACAAAGAAAGATCCTTCGTTCAGTGGTTCATCTTATAACGGATTAAAGGTGGATGATATTCAGATAGCCGATTATAGTTATAGCGACGTATCAGCATCCGCTCCATCTGCATCTTCGAACGATGCGTTCTATTTTACCGTTGATGACGTAACGTTTACTAATGTATCGAAGAATAAAGGAACAGATTTGGTAACTTATAACCCGTCCACCAAAGAGATTACAGCATGTAATGCCGGTACAGGTAAGATTACTCTGCATCAGCGCGAGACATACAAATATAACGCTGGAAGTAAGTCATTCGACGTAAAAGTAAGTAAGTATGATCCTTCGTTCGATGGTTCTGCTTATAATAACTTGAAGGTAGAAGGTGCTCAGACTGTTGACTATAGTTCGCTCAATACTTCTGCAGCTAAACCTTCTGCATCATCAAACGATGCTTTCTATTATACCATTGATGTTACTTCATTTACTAATGAAGATTTGAATAATGGTACTGATTTGGCTACTTATGACCCGACAAGTAATACGTTGACTCCGAAGAATGCCGGTACGGGAAATGTGACTCTGCATCAAAGCGAAACATATAAATTCAATGCAGGTAGTCAGTCCTTTGGTATCACTATTGGTAAATGGGATAACACTCTTTATGTGAATGGCAAAACCTCCTACAGTTGCTCCATTAGTATGGCGGATGTGGTTACTGATGTTACCTTGACTGCAACGAATACTGACTATACCAATTCCCCGATCAATGTAACACAAACAGCAGGAAATAAGGTCGCGGTGTTTGACAAGTTTGCCAAAACAATCGCAGCAATAGGAACTGCAGGAACGGCTACGTGGAGTATTCATCAAGACGAGAACTACAAGTATTTTGCCGGCAATAATACGTTCAGCGCGGAAGTCAAAGCAGCTGCGGAAGTAACGGATTGCTATGTGTTGAATGTGCCAACACAACAGACATCCACGAACACGTTCGATCTGGATGCAAAAGGAAAAACATTATATATAGATTTTAGACGCTCATGGGGTGACATTTCTGCAAGTATCAAAATTATTGGTATCTCTTCAAATGGAGAAGAGGAAATCGATAGCCCTAGTTGGGATGACAATTGGACTCGGAATAAAAGTTATGACATTAGTTCTAAAGACTATACTCAAATAAAAATAGAGTTATCCGGTGGTGTTAATACCAGATATTACGAAAATCTCAAGGTAACCCGTAAGACGTACCTAAATGCATCTGATTTGACCATTGACAAGACAGCCAATAACCTGCCGATCTACCCGGGCGAGAGCGACAAGCCTGGTGTAGGAACACTGAAGGTAGATTATTCGCTCTCTAACGGAGGCGACCTGAAGATATATAGTGATAATCCGAAGTTCACGCTCAATAAGACTACTATCACGGGCATTGGATGTAATGCTGGCAGCGAAGATATTTCCATCGAATACCGTTCAAACGAAGCAGGTGACGATGTGGCTAATCTTGTGATTTACAATGACGTGTACCGTAAGGAGGTGAAAGTGACAGGAAAGACCGTCTTGGCGGCACAAACCATTACATGGAACTATGACATGATCCGCAATGGTCAAGAGGTAACGGATGCAGCTACTGCTCCGAACTTGGTGACCTATCACTCAGAGGATGATAACATAATACAAGTTCTCGAAGATGCCAACGGCAACAAAACAATCCTAAAAGGTGTAGGTGTAGGCACAGTAAAAATCATCGCTACCGCAGCCGGCGACAACTATTATGCCGAAACTCCCTCGGAGAAGACCATCGAAGTTACTGACAAACAGGTGCAAACGATTGTTTGGAATCAGTCGCTCATGGGCTTGAAGCTCGGAGGGAGCAATGTTCCTCTTATAGCTGCAGTTACTTCCGATGTGGAGGGATGCAACTCTACTCGAACTATTACTTATACCTCAGCTAATCCGAAAATAGCCGAAATTGTCAATGGTAATGAACTGAAGATTAATGCTATAGGTAGCACCGTTATTACAGCAGTTCAAGAAGGTGGAGAGGATAGCGATGGACATGATTATGCACCTGTCTCTACCGAGAAGACGGTTATTGTACGCGATCCGAATGCTCCGTGTGAATCCTATGTGTACGAGCAGTCATCTGAGGTGAAGTTTGATTTGGGCTGGAATGCCCTGAACAAACTAACCAAGTACAGTTCGGAGATATCCTTCGGCGACAAGACTCCGGATATCTGTACCATACGTTACAAAGGAGAGGCGATAAATGTTTTTCTTGATTATTACGCCGGTACGATGACCGTTGAGCAGTATGTGGACGGCTGGTCTACAGTAAGAAATCTGGGTAAACCTGCCATTGGAGAGTATCATGCAGACACGTTCCCTCTTAATCCTGCAGCTACGAAGATGCGTATCAAAGTAAGCGACGGAATGGGATACCATTACTTCACTGACTGCCGCGTTTCGCAAGCACGATTCATCAATAATACCACTACCCCCGAGGCGTTTGTATGTAATGCAGGACAAAGTGTAAGCCAAGCAATATCGTTCAACTACTCGAACTTGACCGATGGCTTGACACTTACCTTCGCACGAGGAACAGATTCGCACTTCAGTGTAAATAAGGAATATATTGATGGTCAGTGCGGCTCATACAAGAACGGAGAGACGGTGACTGTATCATACAACCCCGCTATAGCTGAGTCGAACATCAAAGATACGCTTATCATCACCGACGGTACAACTACTTGCCGTGTTCCGCTCCTGGGCTCGGCAACCGCATTGGCACGCCACATAGAGTGGAATATACCCGATAACAATGAGGAGAACACCCTGCAAACCATTACATTGAACGCTGCGGCTCTCACAGGCGCTGGTGATGCTGCAGGTGAGGTGACTTATGGCTTGGACGGTAACTCTACCACCGGTTCAATCAACAACGGTGTCCTTTCATTTGACCGCGATGGCACTGCAATCGTCAAAGTGAACACGGTTGCTGATAACCGCTATAGTGATGCTGCTGAGATTACAAAGACATTCGTTGTAAGTAAAACGCCTACCCAGGTAACCGTATTGCCTACGGCACATAACTTGGCTCTGGGACACGATGTAACAACAGTTGCTTTCAAGACAAACGGAGAGGTGAAGAACACCTATAACAATGCAGTCATTTCAGGTTCGTTTGCTGCCGTGAGCGGTGATGTAAGCACCATTGGTGACAATGAGATAACCGTACGTTTCACTCCGGAAAATACCGACTTGTACGCAACATGCGAGACGAACATCGTTGTCTCTGTAGTAACAACCACCTTTACTGCCGATGGCGACTGGAGCAGCAAGGGCAACTGGAACACAGGTGTTGCACCTGTAGACAATGATGACGTAATCATCAATGCTGACGTGAAGGTTGTTGGTGATGTTGAAGTGAACGATATTATCATCCGCGATAATAAGACTATCACTATTGCTCAGAATGCTTCGTTAACCGTCAACGGCACAACAGGTAATGTTAGCACCTACGGCAACATCGTTATCGAAGCCGGCGGCAAACTCATCCTCAATGGCGGTGAAGTTCACCTCAACGAGTTCACCTTGCAATCGACCTTCGACAGCGAGAACCCGATGTCCGGACAAGTCATCAACCAGAACAAGATCATCATGCACGGCGACGCATACTTCGTGTTGGATCTTGATCCCTCTGGCACGGCAACCTACGGATGGTACGACTTCGCCGTTCCCTTCCCCGTTGACGCGCTGCATGGTATCACACGCTGGGAGAACGGTGAGTGGATGACGCTTACCAACGAGTATCACTACGCAGTGATGGCTTATCATGAGGATCTGCGCGCTCGCACCAAGAACGGCTGGAAGAAAATTACAGGTATCCTCCAACCCGGTCAGGGTTATACCATCACCCCGGGCAATGAGGTGAACCGTTATCGTTTCGAGATAGTTGCCGGCAATCAGTTGGCTGCTCACGGCGACTACAACCTCAGCGCATCAAGCGAAGGTGATGATATCGATCGTGGCTGGAACAGTCTTGGAAACGGTACAATGGAGTACATTGCCCTGGATAACGCTCCCGCTGGCCTCGTGCAGATGTTCGATCATCAGCACAACGTTTACAAGACGGTAATTGCTGACGAAAGCGCGTTTGTGGTCGGTGCTGCCTACTTCGTACAAGTAGCAGAAAGCAGTGTGCTCAATATCAGCTCCGCTGACGAAAATGCTACATTGCGTCGTGCTCCGCAACGCGAGTCGAACAACGATGACACCCGAATCGTGCTCAATCTTAATGCCAACGGTAAGACGCAGGATAAGATGGTTATCACTTGCGACGACGAGGCTACCTACAACTACACCATCGGCAAGGATGTCTTGAAGATGGGTAAGACTACAGGCACAAGCATCGCACGTCTCTGGACGAGCGCCAAGGACGCTAATCTCTGCGCCTACAACGCACCGTACCTGAACAATCAGGCAATCGTTCCGCTCAATATCTACGCTCCGGCAGCAGGCGAATATACGCTCGCGTTGGCTAATACTCCGAACGAAGAGGTTTACTTGCGCCGCAATGGTGTAATCATCTGGAACATGGAGATGGGCGACTACTTCGCTGACTTCGCAGCCGGAACAGATAGCTCTTACGACCTGCTTGTTATTCGTCACGCACCCAACACCGCAACAGGAATTGATGCAATTGATAGCGAAAACGACAAGAATGGCACGATTTTTGTAGAGAAAATGATTGTTGACGACCAACTCTATATCTTGCGCGACGGCACGTTGTACGATGCACAGGGTAGAGTAGTTACTAACCGCTAAAATCGAATAGATATGCAAACAACAAAAACATATATCCGTCCCGCTACGAATGTGTTCATGCTTTCGACCATGGATCGAATGATGCAGAATATAGCAGGTTCACCTGAGCATCCTAATGTTGGCGCTGCCCCCGTTCGATTCCCCGAGGATAACTAATCAAGCCTCAGGCTCATTCTACCAAACGTCCCGCATCGTAAGATGTGGGGCGTTTGCTTATATAACTCGTTTAATTCTTATCTCGTTTCACTCGAACGATTATTTCGCTTAATTCGTGAACAGTTATTGTCCATTGTAATCCGTGTTTTCCGTGACCTTCCGTGTTCGTGTAATATTCAATGACAAATTCATTGAATTTATTTAGTTTTATTTTCTAATTATATCATTGGAATAGATCTTTTGCCGTCAGTGAAGAGTGCACAAGCGATGTATGCATTCCTTCTTTTAACCCGTAAGGAGTGACAAACGTCAGCACCACGCCTCGCTCTATACCATTCTCTTCCATAAACAGCTGCTTGCGCGCGGTAAGCCGTTCGGCATAGTCTTTTTGGATGGCGTATGTCTTTGCTGAGAACTTCATCTCGCACAGATGAATCATCTTGTCAGCGCGCGAGATAACCAAATCAACCTGTGCCCCTTTGCGCTTGTCGTCTTTCTTGGGCACAAATCGCCACGACGACGCTTCGGTTGCCATCCCCGAGATACCCAAACCGCGCTTGATCTGCGGCAAGTGACGCAAACAAACCTCCTCGAACGTAAAACCTTCCCAACTCTCTACACTTCGATCCTGGAAGTGGTGAAGCCAGTATTGCTCATCTTTTGAGCGGTTGTCTTTGACGTAACGGAAATAGAACAAGGTATAGAAATCGCAAAGACGATATAAGGTCTGCTTTGTCTTATTGCCATATTGTGCGTACGACACTACAAAATCGCAGCGCTCCAGGTTCTCAAGGATCTTGGTCAGCCCCCCGCCTGAATAACCGGTCTCGTCAGAAATCTCCGTCTTGGTGAATCCTTCGCGCTTGGTAGCAAGCAACTGAACAATACGTATATACTTATCCGCTCTCTTGAACAAAGCGTTATATAGCTCCTTAAACTCGTCGTGCAAGTCGCCTCCTCTGCGGAAGATTAGAGCATCCACATTCTCTACCAGGCTAAGCTGCGGCCGAAGCAGACTCATGTAGTATGGCACTCCGCCAAAGATCATATAGAACTGCAATATCTGGTAGTCTTCCCATTCAAATCCGTTCGCTTGCAGGTATTGCTTGCACTCGCTCAAG
Organism: uncultured Bacteroidales bacterium; assembly: GCA_902798965.1. Lineage (GTDB taxonomy): Bacteria > Bacteroidota > Bacteroidia > Bacteroidales > Paludibacteraceae > Colicola. The sequence continues at coordinate 58,874 of CADBYS010000002.1, forward strand.
TAAAATGGACGCAAGTATATCCGGTGCGTGATGCGATTATGCAAGCCGCCTTGGTTGTCTTCCAGCTTCTCTTTCATCCATGTCGTTGCACTTCCGCAAGCGATAAATACTATATCGTCTCTATTCTGCACCCAACTTGACCAGAAATACTCCAACTCGCTCACGAAATCGCTCTTCTGCGTATCAATCCAAGGCATCTCGTCAAAGAACACTACCTTCCGTGCCTCTTTGCTTTGCCCCAGGCAGTTTGCCAACTGCCGAAACGCTTCGTGCCAGTTCTGCAACTCCGGAATATCTGCATCAGGATAGAACCCTTGCAGTGCCTCGCGAAAATTTGCCAACTGAGTCAGTAGGGGTTTCTTGTGAGCACCTACAAAGTGAAAACTGTATGTGTCTTTACAAAAACTCCTTACCAGGAAGGTTTTTCCTACGCGCCTGCGTCCGTACAATATTACAAACTCCGAACGCTTTGAATCCAATGCTCGCTGCAATTCTGCCAGCTCTGTTTGACGTCCAATCAAGCTTTCCATAATCTTCCGTTTTAAAATTTTGTGCAAAGATACAACTTTTTTTTGACATTTGCAAATTTTTAGTGAGTTTTTTGTCCAAATCTATACTTTTTTATCCACATTTGGAAGAAAAACGTTAGTTTTTTGTCCAAATCTATACTTTTTACCCCACATTTGGACAAAAAACCATGGAATAGTCTTTAATTGTCTTTAATAGTTGACTCCCAAATCCATCGTAATTACATCCGCATGGATTTTTGATTTACTAAAAGCTCCATTGTAGTTCTTATCTCACTGCGCTCGAACGATTATTTGTTGTATGTTGTTGGCAACATAACAAAAAATGCAACATTCTTGCAAAATTATTTGCAAATATCAAAAAAAAATCGTATCTTTGCACTCCGAAACGTTATCGCAGGCACTTTTTGTGCCCCAATAACGTAAAATTTAACAAAAATTATAGCGGACTTCGGTTCTTTTGCCCCAAGCAAAAGCCAAGAGGGAATCAGGTGAAAGTCCTGAACAGACCCGCTGCTGTAAGTCGCCTTCGGCAAACCGCGCTAACAGATTGCGCTTGGCGCAATAAAGCGCACGGTTGCCTCGGCTCTCCCCAAAACAACTTTGCAAGTTCTTTTGGGGAATCCCGAAAAGAAGGAAATCTTACCAATGAAGCCACTGCCGAAAGGTGGGAAGGCGGTAAGACTGAGATGAGTCAGAATACCTGCCGATGTCCTGATTGCTACACCTCTCGAGGATTAGAGTTATGCAAAGCAAAAGAACACTTTTACAGATTATTTATTGCATGTGCGCGCTCGCGTTGAGTGCGCAACAGAATCCGTACATCAGCAGGGTGTACGAGTACTCCCCCGCACCCGGTCAGTTCGTCAACGAGCTGCCCGCGTATGTCGAGGGCGACGATGCCGAAGCCATGCGCGCCAAAGCCGATTCGGCAATCGCGCATAATGCCAACCACGCCGTGACCTTAGGTGGTTGGGGTGGTTACATCGTTTTTGGCTTCGACCACGAAGTACCTAACATTGCAGGCCAAACCGACCTGCTCATCACCGGCAACGCCTTCTACTCGGATGTCAATCACCCCGAGCAGGGCGGCAGCAGCGAGCCCGGCGTAGTATATGTCAGCCGTGATGCCAACGGCAACGGTCTGCCGGACGATACCTGGTACGAGTTAGCCGGCTCGGAGTTCGCCAAAAGCAACCGCAACTACCGCGTTACGTATTTCCGCCCCGCAGCGGATCATGTGCGTACGCCTAACCCCACCGAGAGTCTCGTAGATACCTCATATATCTTCTGGCGCGACATCAACGGCGCCACAGGCTACATAGCGCAGAACCGCTACCACCTGCAAGCCTACTACCCGCTTTGGCTGGATGCCGACCGCTGGGTGTTCGACGGCACGTTGCTGCCACCGAACGCAGTCCCTTATCAGGAGGAAGGCCACACCAAGTTCATCATGATGAACTATGCCTACGGCTACGCCGACAACCACCCGAACAACACTACCGCCGCCGAGCTGAACATCGAATGGGCAGTCACCCGCAGTGGTCAGCCCGCTAACCTCACGGGTATTCACTTCGTGAAGGTGCAGACCGGCACGCACCAGCAATGCGGCTGGATAGGCGAGATCAGTACCGAGGTAAGCGGCGCAACCGACCTGCACATGTTGAATGGCACAGGCTGCACCAACGTACAAGCAACACCACAACCCAAGAAAGTTATCCGCGACGGACAACTTCTCATCGAGCATGGCGGCTGCACGTACACGATTATCGGATTGAAGAGATAATCAACCATTTTCCATAAATATTTTTTTCGATGCATAAACATGTATTTTTGTGCGCCGTCATGACCCTATTGGGGTTGTGCGGTAAGGCTGTGGCTGACGATGTGATTATGCCGCAGTTCGGGCACCAGACCATAACGGTCAGTGCCGGAAGTCCTGTCACTTTCCTGGATATGAAAAGCAATCAGGGCATCAGTAGTAGCAGTAGCAACAACTCGTTTGCTACCACAATCTTCCAACCTGCCGAGGCTGGTAACTCCATCAAGATCACCTTCACCTCGCTTGATGTGCGCAACGATGGCACCAGTTGGCCTGCGTATGTCAAGGTCTATGATGGCGTGTTTGACGTGAGCAGCGTGACCTATCCGACATCCACGAGCGGCGTTAACGCAACGGAGTTTCCCGTTACCGACAAGCAGCTTGATCGTCTGGATGGCACATATTCCAACTTGGAATATATCTCTTCCGACGCCACAGGCGCATTATCCGTTTGCTACCATTACAAGTACGCCAAGGCCATCAACGGTTGGCGCGCTACGGTAGAGTCGGTCACCCTCTCCGCCATGACTGTCACCGGTGCTGCCGGCGACAACAGCTTCGTGGACGATGAGGTTTGGGCAGGCAAGACGAACGTAGCCGTTGCCGGTTTCGGTATAACAACCGATGGCTACTCATCCCCCGATAAGTTGCAATCGCTCACCTTCACCTGCAGCAATACAGCCGTCGTTGACCCCACAGCCCTGAAGCTCTATGCCGGTCAAGCCGCATCGACAAGTGCACTGACAGAACTTGCAGGCACAATCACCGAGAGCAACGGCGTTTATACCTTCACGCTCACCACCCCGCAAACCTTGGGCAACGGCGCAAACAAGTTCTGCCTCGGCGGTGATATTCTCGCATCGGCAGCGTTTAACGCCACAGCCGCTGTGAACGTGACAGGCATCGCTACCGTGGGCAACTTCACCACCTTCACTCCCGCGCAAGCAGTAACCCTCACCGTACAACCGATGTACCTGATGGCTACCGACGCCACATATACCGTCAGCCAGCCTACGAACTTCTTTGACGAAGGCGGCAAGGACGGCAAGGTGATCAAGGGCTTTGACGGCAAGGTAGTGTTCGATCCCGCTACCGACGGCAAGAAGGTGGCACTGACCTTCAAGGATATTGAGGTGTTCTATACCGAGTATGCTGCCAACTCAACGGGTTATGTCGATTACATCAAGGTGTATAACGGCAACAGCACCGCCGCTGCTGACCTGCTTTGGGAGATAACCGAGGCACAAGCTACCTGTCATCAGGATATCCTTATCCGCAGTACGGCTGCCGACGGCAAGTTGACCGTCACCCACAAGTGTAACATCTCTTACGACAGCAACCTCAAAGCAGGTTGGCAAGCCGTAGTCGATGAGTTCACTCCGCAAGCCATGACGCTCAGCGAGCTCACTTACGCCAAACAAAGCGGCAAGACCGCTGCAGGCAAGCAGAATGTGCTGTTAGGTAGTTTCACCCTCACTACAGCCAACACCGAACCTGCACTCAGCGTGGCAAGCCTTGAACTGACAACAAACAATACCTTCGCGCAGATGAGCAAACTCAAACTCTACTACACGAAGGACAACACCTTTGCCACCACCAACCTGTTAGGCGAAGTAGCAGTCAGCGCCAATGCCATAACCCTCGCTGCCACCAACACCATCGCACTGCGCGAGGGTGAAAACCATCTGTGGCTGGTAGCCGATGTAAGCACGTCGGCCGTGAACGACCAGCGTCTGGAGTTCGTACCCGCCAAACTGACCTTCACCAACAACACGGAGTACACCACGTTCGCTGCACAGGAAGGCGCATTAACCATTGAGAACGTCGCCATTCAGGCTTGCGGCTCGCAAACATTCAACATCCGGGGCGAGTGGCAATACACCCACACCGTGGCTTCCGAGTACAGCAGCAAGTATATGTACGAGAACTGCGACCAGACCGTCATCTTCAAACCGATGCATTCGGGCAACGTTATCCAAATCGACTACACGGATTTTGATGTATATTATGCTTCCTCTTCGTACTCCACGCGCGCGAAATATATTGTTTACGCGGGTGAGGGAACGACCGGCGATATACTCTGGCAGTTGGATGCCAACGGCAAGCAACCCGCGCAGATCCGTTCAACGGCGGAGGATGGCGCACTGACCATCGTCTTCAACCCCAACACTACCTCTTCCTACTATACCGGCAACGGCTGGCACGCAACAGTCAAAGAGTACAAGTTGCAGAACATGGCATTGGATACCGTCATCGTAGAGCAGGCAAGTACCTCTATCGTTACTCCGGGAATGAAACAGGCTGAACTGCTCAACCTCAACATCAAGACCCTGGGTACAATCACTCCGCTCACGCTCGATCGTCTCATGTTGAACATGGCTTCTTGCCATACAAACGTCGATTCCGTATTCCTGATGCAAGGCAATACCGTTGTTGTGGCTGAGGAAGCCGATGAGGAAGTTGAACTGATTCTCGAAAGCAGTGTAACGCTCAGCGAGTACGACAACCGTTTCGTCCTCTGCGTCAACCTCAAAGACGATGCCACCATCGATGCAGCCATCGATGCCTCTGTCATCAGTGTCCGTATTAGCGGCACAGAACATACAGTAGCAGCCGGCAATCCCGAGGGTAGCCGCATCGTTAAGAACGTGCTGAACATGGCTGCCGGCGATAACGGCACAAAGGTCATCGGCGAGAGTAGCCTCATGTTCTATGACGATGGCGGCGCAGATGGGCAATACACCTCGAACTTCGAGGGCTATGTTACCTTCAAGCCCGCCAACGAGGGTTATGCCGTTGAATTGATCTTCAAGGATTTTGATATCGCCTATCTTTCCGGCGATCCGTTCCATATCTATTACAGCAATGCCTACAACGCCGACGCTACGTCTGACAAGAAGTACGGAATGTACTCCAAGCCCGCTGAGAACGAGAGCGTTATATCCACAGCGGCAGACGGCTCGCTCACCGTTTATGTGAAGATGCCAAACAGTCGTATGCGTGGTTTTGAGGTAGAAGTACGCCAGCACCTGCTTACCCCGCTCACCATGGATAGCGTGGTGGTCACCAAGCTCGCTCCGGCTGAGGCTACCAAGGGCTCGGGTGACATTCGCATGATGCAAGCCGCAGTTTATGTTTCGGGCGACAATACGCCGATCACCATCACTGAGTTCGAGCAGACTGCATCCGCTTTGCTCGTTGACCGTCATATCTATGCCACCGGTCATTCGGCTACGTTCGCCACTACCACAGAGGTAACGGCCGACTACATCATCAACGCGCGTGGCGTCTATTACTTCTGGTTCGTGGGCAGTATTAGCACCGAAGCCGAGGTAGGTGATGCCGTTTCGCTGCAACTCACGAACGTCGTTTGCGGTGAGAATACGCTTGCTCCTGCCGGCAACGCTACGGCTACGATTAATGTGGTTAGCGGTGCGCACGGCTACTATCTGATCGGCGCAAGCGCTACGGCTGACTATGCTACGCTCACGCAAGCTTTGCAATCGATTGCCGCCATCGGAATGGACGGCGCAGTAACGCTCGCCATCGAGAACGGCACATATACCGAACAAGTAACCGTTCCCGAGATCAGCGGCGCGGGTGCAAGCAACACGCTCACTATCCGTTCCGTTTCGGGCGACTACAACGATGTTACCTATCAGTTCAGCGGTAGTACACTTACCAATTCCAAGGGCGTATTCACCATCAATGGCGCGGATTATGTAACCGTTCAAGGCATATCGTTCACCAGTACCTATACCAGCAACCAAACACCCACATTGTTTGTTGTTAACAACGCGGCAACGCACGTGACGATCGATAACTGCCACTTCTATGCATCGCGCTATACGGAGTACTCTTCGCGTCTTGACTTGCTGTACTTGGATGCAAGTCAGAACCTGTACAACAACGATTTCGCACTCACCAATAGCGTGTTTGAAGGCGGATATATGGCTATGAACGTCAAAGGTCATCAGGCTGCTGCCGATGCTTTGCAGCAGAACATGCTCATCGAAGGCAACACCTTCCGTGACCAAGGCAAGCAACAGGTGTACGGTGATGCCGTAGCCAACCTCCGAATCATCGGTAATACCTTCCGCATGAACGTTACGGCAAGCAACCAATATGGTATTGACTGGCTGCTGGTAGGCGACACCGCCCTGATTGCAGGCAATGACTTCCTCTTCACCGCACCCGCTACCAGCGCGCAGGCTTCAAATCCTGTCTATTTCCGCCCGAATACCTACCAAGACAAGGAGAATGCAGTTATTTGCATGGTTAACAACGTAATCAACGTGCAGAACCCCGGCACATATGCAAGTTATGGCATTAACTTCAACAGCAATCTGCCTAAGTTGCTGCTCGCTTACAATACGGTAGTAACCAACACGGAAGGCACAGCTGCATCGCCGTTCTACTTCGCTGACAAACCTGCTGCCGGCTCACGCTTCGTGAACAATATCTTCCAGGCACAGAGCAAGGGTTATGCCGTGCGCTACAAGAATGCTACCGTGGCTGCGAACGTAACCTACGAGCACAATATCTTCTACACGCCTGAGACTGACTTCGGTATGCCTACGGCTACGTTTGGCACGTTCGCTGACTGGAAGACCGCCATCGGCGCAACCGACGAACAGGGTAATCTCAACGAGGCTGTTGTGTTCGCTTCGGCAAGCTTGTTGCTGCCCAAGCAGACCAACGACGGTCATCTGCTTACCGCTGCCGTAATGGCCGAGGTGACAAGAGACCTCCTGGGCAAGCAGCGCAGCGCTACGCCTACTATCGGTGCCTACGAGTACGATCCGGAACTGATGCGCATACCTGAATTGGCTGAAGGGTATCCTGTAGCACAGAATATCCGTGATACAGAGGCTGGCATAGCCGTGAAGGCGGACAATATGGGTTCCGCAAAGATTCTTGTACTCGCCGCCGACGCTACCGCTCCGACCGTGGATGAGGTACTTGCGCAAGGCACTGAACTGACGCTACAGAAAGATGCCGAGGCTGTGCTCACCGTTAAGAACCTGACCGAGGAAACGGCGTACAAGGCATACATCGTTGTCCTCTCGCCCTTAGGCGATGCCGCTGAGGCTGTTGCCGCTACCGACGCATTCACTACCTTGTGGACATTACGCCCAGTGGTATTGCAACCTATCGACAATCAGGTAGTGAATGAGGATGCAGAATTCTCACTGACTGCAACTATCGCTACCGAGTACGAGCAAGCCAAGCCGTACACCTACAAGTGGTACACTGCCTTCGAGACCACAACCATCGGTTCGGCTGCTACCCTCAACGCTACAGCTACCCGCTCTACGGAGTATATCTGCTCGGTAACCGACAAGTTCGGGCAAAGCGCACTCGTATCAACCCACGTGCATGTAAGCAAAGCTGCAACGATGGCAACCTTCGAGGAGTACGTTCTTGCCGAAGGCGACCATAAGATGGTGGATGATGCTTGGAAAGACAATACTGAGACCTGGTTGTATAGCGGTACATATGCATTTGCCAACACGCCCAACAAGGCCTATGGCGCATTCAACGGCTACGTAATCAGTGCCGATGCATCAACGCAGTATGTGGGCAACTACGCCGTGGATCAATATCGTTCGGCTGCAGGCGGTGCGTACGAAGGACAGAACTTCGCAGTAGCATACTATTCCGCTCCGTCGTCTTGGTTCGCAGGATACACCTCTCCGATCACGCTTACCAACAGCGATGAGCCGCAGACCGTAACAGGCTTCTACATCACCAACAGCGTTTATACCTTGGATGCTATTCTCAACGGTGATTATGCTAATCCTGCGTTCTCCGAGGGCGACTACCTCTCGCTGACAGTCAAGGGCTACAACGGCTCGACACCGACAGATCAAGTGGTATTCTACCTGGCTGACTACCGCAGCACGAATGCCGAAGAGCACTTTGCTCTGACCGAGTGGAAATGGCTCGACCTGAGCAGTCTGGGTGCAGTTACACGCATCGAGTTCGAGATGTTCACCACCAAGAGCGATGCTTATGGCTTCACCACGCCTACCTACTTCTGCCTGGATAACTTCGGCGCAACGGCTCCGAGCCCCGCAACAGGAATAAGCTCAAATATGCTTGAGCAACAGGCGGTTAAGCGCATCGAGAACAACCTGCTCTATATCGCCCTGCCTAATGGCACGCGCTATGATGCCCAAGGCAAGCGCATAGAGTAAGCAAACAGGTAGCATACCTACCGTTTGATAATCAGAATAATCATTTGCGGCACTTTTTGCGGAATTTTGGCAAAAGGTGCCGCATTTATTTGCAAATTTCAGAAAATTGTCGTATCTTTGCAGTCGCTAACGTGAGTTTGTACACGTTAAGCATATACGAGGACAGGTACTGAGCGCCATCGTTCATGGCGTGAGGTATAATAGGGAATCAGGTGCAAGTCCTGAACAGACCCGCTGCTGTAAGTTCCGCACAAGCCGGCTTCACATAATGTCATTGCTTATTCTGCCAAGCGAGAAGACGTGAAGACGGGGAACAAGTCAGAAGACCTGCCTGTATCTCGCCGCTTACAAGGCTTTCGAGGATTAAAGCAGAGCGTATCATCTTGGCTACATGTAGGATGCACATACGGGAATGTGCATGGAGCAGTGGCAATCTTCGCGATGAATACTTTCCTCAATTAGCCTGTGAGCGGTTGCTTGAATAACAACCGATTAATATTTATATGTTTATGAAAAAATTTTACATGATGATTGCGGCTGCGATGGTATGCAGCGCAATGGTTGCCGGGAATGTGGCAACATTTGAGAACGAGGAAGGTGGTATACAAGCTACTGCCGAGAATCCCTGGCTGGGTGCAGCCGAACCTGAACCCGGCCTAAATATATGGATGAGCGGTGACTACGCTTTTGCGACCTACGCTGATGCCTCGGAGTGGGGAACGTACTACTACGCCTTTACTGTATCGGCTGATCCTGCTAACACCTCTACGGGCTTCATGGAGCCGTATCGTTCGGCTGCCGGCGGTGCCGCCGAGGGCAATAACTTCTGCGTATGGTACTACGACTACAATCAGAACAATAGCATTATGTTAGCTTCCCAAACTGTTCCGGGAGTGTATGTATGCAACAACGCCTACGCCGTTACCTCGATGGTGAATGGTGACAACTTTGCCAAAGCTTTCGGCAAGGACGATTACTTTGTACTGACACTTACGGGCAAGCTGAACGGCGAAACGGTTAAGGCTCTCAGTGTTGACTTGGCTCGTGACGGCAAGTACATGGACAAGTGGACGTACATCAGCCTGAGCGAACTGGGCTTGATCGACGAAATAGAATTGAGCCTGAGCAGTTCGGACAATGGTGACTATGGTATGAACACCCCGGCTTATGTCTGCATCGACGCTTTAGGTGCTGCAATGCCCGAAGGTTACGTAGCTCCGGAGATGGCTGAGTTCCCGAACACCGCCATCAGCAACACTGCTACCGCCACTCCTGCAACGAAGATCGTGGAGAATGGTCAGGTATTCATCATCAAGAACGGTGTACGTTACAACCTGCTCGGTGGTATGATGCGCTAAAAAAGAGTTCAGCCGTTTTGAATGTGCAAAACAGCTGAACTGATTCAAAATTAGCAAAATTAGAAAAGTGTGCCCTGTGTGTCGTGGGAAAGCGGTGAGCGATGCAGATGTCTGTAAGCCAACTCCGTAACCTCCCTGCCACGCGGGGTACGCTTTATGAAACCTTCCTTAATCAAGTACGGCTCATACACATCTTCTATCGTTCCCGCATCCTCGCCCATAGCCGTAGCAATGGTATTTAGCCCTACAGGTCCTCCGCGGAACTTGTCGATAATGGTGATGAGCAGTTTGTTGTCGATCTCATCTAATCCGAACGTATCAATGTTCAGTGCCTCGAGTGCATATTGTGCGATATCGAGGTCAATATGTCCGTCGCCTTTGACTTGCGCGAAGTCACGCACACGCCTGAGCAGTGCGTTGGCAATACGCGGCGTTCCACGGCTGCGGCGGGCAATCTCGGCGGCTGCGTGGCTATCGATATCCACGCCTAACAATCCTGCACTACGTGCTACGATCGCCGAAAGGATATCCGCATCGTAATATTCAAGGTGGCAGTTGATGCCAAAACGTGCACGTAGCGGTGATGTAAGCAAACCGCTACGCGTAGTAGCGCCGATAAGTGTAAAGTGATTGAGGTCAATCTGTATGGTGCGTGCCGAAGGACCTTTATCGATCATGATATCGATGCGGTAATCCTCCATCGCGGAATACAGATATTCCTCCACAACGGGTGACAGACGGTGAATCTCGTCAATGAACAGCACATCGTTCGGCTCGAGCGAGGTGAGCAGACCTGCCAAGTCACCCGGCTTGTCAAGTACAGGTCCGGAAGTGACCTTGAATCCTACACCCAGTTCGTTGGCGATGATGTTACTCAGCGTCGTCTTGCCTAAGCCCGGAGGACCAAACAGCAGCACATGATCCAGACTCTCCTGTCGGAGCTTGGCTGCCTCAACGAAGATCTTCAGGTTGCTGACAATCTTCGTCTGACCGGCAAAGTCGGCAAATCGCAAAGGGCGCAGGGCATTATCCTGCTCCTTTTCGCTCATCTGTTGGCGTATATCAAAATCACTTGCCATTTCAACTATTTAACGTTCACGTAGTGAACCATTTTAACTATTTAACGTTTGCGTAGCAAACCGAAATGCAGTTTCGAGGTCGGGGATTTCTGTTATGGGCTTGTCGAGGCATATCTGCCCGTGATTGATGATGATCACGCGGCTGCATATGGCTTTCACCTCTTGCAGGATATGTGTGGACAGAATAACTGTGTGTTGCTTGCCCAAGTCGCGAATCAGCGCACGTATATCTTCCAGTTGGTTGGGGTCAAGTCCCGTGGTCGGCTCATCCAGTATAAGTACTTCGGGATTGCCTGTCATCGCTGCGGCTAAACCCACGCGTTGCTTATAGCCCTTACTGAGTTCGCGAATACGTTTGTTCGCCTGTGGTGTCAGACCCACCAAATCTATCAGTTGCTCGACTGACATCTGATCTCTGACATCTGCTTTCTGATTTCCAACCCCTCGCATGCGCGCGATAAACTGAAGGTACTCGCGCACGTACATATCTACGTACAGCGGATTTTGCTCGGGTAGGTAACCTATATGCCGATGTACGTCATCAGGATCACTCAGCACATCCACGCCGCACACGTTCACCTTGCACGGCTGATCCGCTGTGGCTTGTTTGTCGGCTTTCCATAAGCCTGTGAGCACTTTCATCAGTGTGGATTTGCCTGCACCGTTCGGTCCAAGCAACCCGACAACCTCCCCCTCAGCGATGTGCATCGACACATCGCTGAGGATGGAGGTTTTTCCGATTGACTTATGAAGATGCTCAATGGTAATCATATCCAAATTTTGAGTTTGTCTTGAGCAGATTTTGGTTTTCTTGTAAGGGAGTTATGGTGACCATAATGACCGAACAAAAAGCCAAAATATGCCAAGAGAAACCAAAATTAGAGCCAACGAACATAGCAGAAGTCCATACGGTGCGGCAGCAGATCATTTTTCGGGAACATACGCAAACCGAACTTCAACGCACCGGCGTAGTTAGCCAGGTACGTGGTCTCGAAGTGCAGAATGGTTCCGACTGCCTTCTTGAGGTCGAACTCCTGAACATGATACAGCTTGTCGTTGTTATGCAGCGACGAACGGGTTACTACCAGTTCGATACCGATGCCCTTGTCGCCCAAACCGTGGGTGTCAAGAATAACCTCAAGCTTGTATTGCTCGCCTACTACCGGCTCTTTGGAGATGAACTCATCAATGTTGCTGCTTACAACGCTGATCTCATCCCAGTGAGCAGCGATGTTCTCTTTCCATGTCACGATCTGCTTAGCCAGCTCGTAGTTGTTGGCTGCGAGGGTAGCGTGACGTTTGGCGAGCTTGCAGTAGAAGCGGTCGAAGTAGTCGTCCATCATTCGCTTCGTGGTGAAGCGCGGGGTAATCTCCGTTACGCTCTTCTTGATGGCTGCAACCCATGCGGGCGAGTAACCTTGCATGTTGCGTGCGTAGTACATCGGGATGATCTCACTCTCGAGCATCTGATAGATAGTAGCTGCGTCGAGCTGATCCTGGTGAGCCTGGTTCTCGTAGGTGCGCTTGTCGGTCAATGCCCAACCTGCGCCTTGTACGTAACCCTCATACCACCAACCGTCGAGCACTGAGAAGTTCAGCACACCGTTCATCTGGGCTTTCTCGCCGGATGTACCGGAAGCCTCGAGAGGACGAGTAGGTGTGTTCAGCCAGATATCAACACCGGAGATAAGGCGCTTAGCCAAGTCCATATCGTAGTTCTCCAGGAAGATGATCTTACCCAGGAACTGCGGCATGCGGCTGATCTCGATGATGCGCTTGATCAGATCTTGACCTGCGCCGTCAGCGGGGTGAGCCTTACCCGTGAACAGGAACTGTACAGGATAGTTCGGGTTGTTAACCAGACGCTCCAGACGCTCCAGATCGGTGAACAGCAAGTGTGCACGTTTGTACGTAGCAAAACGACGACCGAAGCCGATAATCAGCGTGCTCGGACTCATCTCGTTCAGCGCGCGAACGATACGTGCGGGATCGCCTTGGCTCTTCATCCAGTCCTCTTGGAACTTATGACGGATATAGTCAATCAGTCGTTTCTTAAGATACATACGTGTGCCCCAGATCATCTCGTCAGGGATATTCAGGTACTCACGCCACATATCCTTGTTCGACTGATCGAGCCAGAAGCCCTTCGGGAAGTTCTGACGATATACTTTCTTCCACTCCGATGCTGCCCATGTAGGCATATGTACGCCGTTGGTAACGTAACCTACGTGCAACTCTTCGGGGAAATAGCCTTTCCATACGGGTGAGAACATCTTCTTGCTCACCTCTCCGTGCAGCCACGATACGCCGTTGGCCTCCTGGCAGGTATTCAGAGCAAATACGGACATCGAGAAGCGTTCGCTGCCATCCTCGGGATTAGCACGACCGAGACCGATGAGTTCGCCCCACTCAATACCGAGTTTATCTGCATAGGTATGCATGTACTTGTAGAACAAGCCTTCCTCGAAGTAGTCGTGACCTGCGGGAACCGGCGTGTGGCAGGTGTACAATCCGCTTGCACGAACAATCTCCAATGCCTGACGGAAGTTCAGACCTTCATTAACGAGATCAACCATGCGCTGCAATCCCATGAGAGCTGCGTGACCCTCGTTGCAGTGGTAAACATCCTTCTTGATGCCTAACTTGTTCAAGGCGAGCACACCGCCTATACCCAACAGAATCTCCTGTTTGATACGGTTCTCCCAGTCGCCACCGTACAGTTGGTGGGTGATCTGGCGATCCCACTCGCTGTTCATATCATTGTCGGTATCAAGCAGATAGAGCGTGATACGTCCTACAGCCACCTTCCACAAGTAAGCGTGTACGAAGCGGTCGGGGTAGGGTACGTCAATCACCATCGGGCTGCCGTCGGCGTTACGTACCTGCGTGATAGGCAGGTTATTGAAGTTCTGAGCCTCATAGTTGGCAATCTGCTGTCCTTCGGGCGACAGAGTCTGTGTGAAATAGCCGTAACGATACAGGAAACCGATAGCGGTCATATCCACGTTGCTGTCCGAAGCCTCCTTCAGGTAGTCACCTGCCAGGATACCCAGACCGCCGGAATAGATCTTCAGCACGCTCGACAAACCGTACTCCATCGAGAAGTAGGCAATCGACGGACGATCACCGCGGGGAACATTCATATAATCAACGAACTCGTCGTAGATAGAGTTGAGCTGCGCCATAAATACGCGGTCTTTGCTCAGCTCTTGCAGTTTGTCGTAGCCGAGCATATTCAGCAGCAGCACGGGGTTGGATTGGGCACGGTGCCAAGCATCGTTGTCAATCTGGCGGAACAAGTTCTTGGCATCACTGTTCCATACCCACCATAGATTGTAGGCAAGTTCGCGCAACTTGGTAAGATTCTCGGGCAGATGTGCCTGGATTGTCACTTCCTTGAACTGCATCGAATTTGCATTACTTACTTTGATTTGCATAATTGTATATGTTTAGTTATTATTTTTTTTCGTTGTAGTTATTTTTTCGCCGTTCATGACTTGGCGTTTGTTGCCGTTCACGACTTGGCGTGTTTCTATAATTTTACTGCTACGCAGCAAAACCGGCTACAAAGATACAATTTTTTTTTGATATTTGCAAATTTTGAGCAAAAAATCTTAAAAAATTTGCATATATCAGATTTTTTTTGTATCTTTGCATGCTTCTTACATTCAATAGGCGAATTTTGGGCACTCAAAACGGATTAAAATTGTACAATCATGAAGATAGAAAATCAAAAAGTAGCCACGCTCATTTACGAGTTGTTTGTGGCAGGAGAAAACGATGGTGAGGAACTGATAGAACGTGCAACGTTGGAGCAGCCGTTGATCTATTGTCACGGTGAAGGTATGATGTTGCCGGCTTTTGAGTCAGCGTTACAGGGCAAGGAACCTGATGATGCGTTTGATTTCCGCATTGCCTGTGCGGATGCCTACGGCGATTACGACGAACGCGGCGTGAAGGTGCTTGACAAGCACTTGTTCTATAACGGCGATAACGAGTTCGATGCCGAACGCGTGTACGAAGGTGCCATCGTTCCGATGAACACTACCGACGGGCAGATTGTGCGCGCACAGGTTGTCGAGATAACGGACGATAAGGTAACCATCGACCTCAATCACCCCTTGGCAGGTGAAGACTTGCATTTCGTTGGCAAGGTGATTGATGTCCGCGACGTGACGGAAGGTGAACTGAAAGCCATCCGCCATCAGGGTGGTTGCGGTCACTGCAAGGGCAACTGCGAGGATTGTGAATCCGACTGCAGTTCTAACTGTGGCTCTACCTGTGGCGCTAACTAAGGATTAGGTTGGTGACATACCTATGGATCATGCGATCAATAAGGGGTTTTATCGTGGTCATCCTAGACTTTAGTCCTATGCAAGTCCTATGCAAGTCCTATGCAAATGCTTTGCAAGTGCTATGCAAGTGCTATGAAAAAGGCGTGTCGAATGTGACACGCCTTTTCTCGATTTATGCCTCGGGAGCAATTGCGCCGCTCGGGCAAACATCTGCACATGTGCCGCAATCAACACATACGTCAGGATCAATCACATAGTGCTCGCCTTCAGAGATTGCGCCCATCGGGCATTCGTCTTTACAAGTACCGCATGCAATGCAGTCGTTCGAAATTTTGTAAGCCATAATTTGTATATTTTATTTAGTTGTTATTATTTTCACAATTAACCGTTAACCGTTAACCATTCACCATTCACCATTAACCGTTAACCATTCACCATTACTATCCTATTTTTTCCCTCTCAGTGCCGCCATCAGTTTTTGGTTGGGTGTGGTAGCTGCGCTGTCTGCCAAGCCGTGCTGTTTGGCGAACGTTGTCCAGTTCTTTGCACCTTTGGCGGTATTCACGGGAAGTCCTAATTGCAGGAAATGGCAGTAGGCGATAGCCAATGCATCCGTTGCATCCAGTTTCTTTGGCATCTGCTCGTCGGGTATATGCAGGAATCGCTGCAACATATCTGCCACCTGTTGCTTGGTGGAGTGACCGTTACCTGTGATAGCCATCTTGATCTTCATCGGCGAGTACTCATAGATTGGCACATCTTTCGATAATGCTGCGGCTATTGCAACGCCCTGAGCATGAACGATTTTTATCATGGTCTGCGGGTTCTTGTCCACAAACTGCGTCTCTATCGCCAGGCACGTAGGATGATGTTTGTCAATGAGTTGCTGAATGAAAAAGAACTCCTGTTGCAGTCGGGCATACTGGTCATCGAGCTTATGAACATCCAGTGTGCTGAATTCGCATATCTCGGCTTTCTGCCCCACGGTGTGCAGTATGGCGTAACCCATAAACAACGTACCCGGGTCGATGCCAAGAATCATATGTTCGTTTACCAGCTTGTCAATCATTCGCCTTTATTTCCCTCTCATTCTCAGTGAGCCGGATAGCACAACCGCCACAGCCCCTACTACCAGGGTGTAATCTGCCCACGGCTCAATTTTCAGCATAGATAGTACCGCTCCTGCCGCTACTACCACCAAGCCTGTTATCAATAGTATATTGCCTGTTTTCATTCTACCTTCTTTACTTCACAATGTACACATCCTCATTGGGCGTGTGCATATGATAGTGCTCGCGTGCATATCGCTCCAGACTGTCGGGATTTGCCAGATAGTCCAGTTCGCGCTGATAGGTGCTGATGTTTTCCCGACTCTCGCGAATCTGCTCCTGCAAATCGTGCATCTTTCGTGCGCGCTTGAGTTGCCTGATCAGACTTTGGTCACCGACAAACAAAAAGAACAAACCGAACAGCACGGTTGTGATCGTGTACTTGTTAATCACCCAACGATCTATCCATGGATGTTTGGCAACGTAGTCTTTTATGTCGTCAATAAGCTTCATCAAACGCGATTATTCGAAATTCGCTACAAAGATACATAAAATTTTAGACATTTGCAAATTGTTGGCGCACTTTTTTGCATTTGCGGTACGATTTTTGCAGTTTTGTAATCAAAACACATGTCTTCATGCACAAAAAT
This sequence comes from uncultured Bacteroidales bacterium, assembly GCA_902798965.1. Classification (GTDB taxonomy): domain Bacteria; phylum Bacteroidota; class Bacteroidia; order Bacteroidales; family Paludibacteraceae; genus Colicola. The sequence continues at coordinate 75,854 of CADBYS010000002.1, forward strand.
GGAAAAAATGAAAAATATTTTACTGATTTCGGCTTTGTTTTTGAGCCTTGGTTTATGTGCCCAAGAGGAGGCAACTACCGATACCGTTGACGGTTTTCGTTTTACCACAATCGATAGTGTGGGCATCACCCCGATTCGCGACCAGCACCGTTCATCGACTTGTTGGGCTTTCTCTACACTTGGCTTTTTGGAGAGCGAGTTGCTGCGTATGGGCAAGGGTGAGCACTACTTGAGTGTGATGTACGTAGTGAGTAAGACGATGATGGATCGTGCTACGTACTTCGTTCGTCAGTACGGTGACGGTAGCAGTTTTGCTCCCGGCGGCAGTGCCTATGATGTGATCTATTGTATGTCGCACTATGGCTTGGTACCCCAAGAGGTGATGCCGGGTATTCGCTACGGCGCAGCCAAAAGCGATACATTGCCCGTACATGCCGAGTTGGATGCAGTGGCTGGCGGCTACCTGAAGGCGCTGACAAATGGCAAACTCAAGAAACTGACTCCCGTATGGCGTGAAGGTCTGCAAGCTATCTACGACACCTACCTTGGCCAATGTCCCGAGGAGTTCACGTACAATGGCAAGAAATACACCCCACGCAGTTTTGTAGAAGAGTTGGGACTGAAAGAGGATAACTACGTAAGCATCACCAGTTATACACATCATCCTTTTTATGAGCGTTTTGCGCTGGAAGTGCCCGATAACTGGCGTATGGATCAGATGTACAATGTGCCGATTGATGAGTTGATGGCGGTGATTGATAACGCCATTGCCAACGGATATACCTTGGCTTGGGGCGCTGACGTGAGTGAGGAAGGCTTTACGCGCAAAGGTATAGGTGTGATGCCCGATGTGGATAACGGCGCGGAGATAACGGGTAGTGATATGGCGCATTGGCTCGGACTGAAAGCCGATGAGCGTAAGGAAAAACTGACCCAACGTCCTTTGCCCGAAATAGAGGTAACTCAAGAAATGCGGCAAAGTGCTTACGACCGTTGGGAAACAACCGACGATCATGGTATGCAGATCTTCGGCATAGCTCACGACCAAAACGGCAAGAAGTATTATATGGTCAAGAACTCGTGGGGCTCAACCCGTTCCGACTATCATGGCATATGGTATATCTCCGAAGCATTCATGCGCTACAAAACCAATGATATCCTGGTACATAAGGATGCTATACCCAAGAATCTGCGCAAGAAGATGGGAATCAAATAATCCGATAAAACGTGTTGCCAATCGTAAATTGTAAATGACTAAATTGTAAATGATAAAATTGTAAATTCTGTGCGTTCATATACATTAAGTTGGATAATTATTCTTTTTGCGGCCTTGTTTGTTGCCGGCTCGCTGTGGTTCACGCATAGTTTGTCGCGTCAGTTTGCCGAAGTGGAGCAGCAACGCATGGAGATATGGGCGGAAGCAACTCGCCAACTGGTGATGGCTGACGAGAATACGGATATATCGCTCTATTCGTCAATCATTGAGGCGAATACCACTATTCCCGTTTACATGACAGATGCCGACTATTCCGTTATCTTGACGCGTAACGTGCAGGAACCCAAGCAGGATGTTGAGGCATTCTACCGTAAGAAGATTGCTCATCTGCGTGAGACGCAAACACCTATTGAGGTACATGTATCACCCGGGGTGACGCAGTACATCTTCTACGAGGAGTCGCATGTGTTGCGTCGTTTACGGCTCTTCCCGTGGGTGCAGTTGTTGGTTGTGCTCAGTTTCATGGCGCTGATTATTACCTATGTCATCACTTCCTATCGCAACGAACAGAATCGTGTATGGGTAGGACTGACCAAGGAGACGGCTCACCAATTGGGTACACCTATTTCATCGCTCAACGGATGGCTGGAACTGCTACGCGTGCGCTATCCGGAGGATGATCTGTTGCCGGATATTGCCACCGATATCAATCGTCTGCAACTCGTTGCAGAACGCTTCTCGCGCATAGGAAGTGTGCCCACCTTGCAAGTTACCGACCTGAGTGAGGTGCTGCAGCAGTCGTATGCGTACATGCGTACACGTGTATCCAATAAGGTAGAGATGCACTTGACGATTGAGCAAGTCGAAACAGACAATAAGCAGTACGTGATGATGGGCGATGCTCCGCTGCTGAAATGGGTGATTGAGAATCTTATAAAGAACGCTGTGGATGCAATGGACGGTAATGGTACAGTCACCTTGCATCTACATAGCAACGACAATCTGCTTATCCTCGATGTGAGCGATACCGGCAGAGGCATCGAACGCAAGCGCTTCGCACAAGTATTCCGGCCGGGTTATACCACCAAGACCCGCGGATGGGGATTAGGACTCAGTCTGTGCAAACGAATCATAGAGCAATACCATCGCGGAAAGATAGTGGTTTGGCAGTCGGCTATAGGGCAAGGTACAACGTTCCGTATCACTCTGCGACATGCATGATGAGCATATATGAATATTTTTAGCAATAATTACAAAAAAAATCCCGTAAAATTTGCATTTATGGGATTTTTTTTGTATCTTTGCGCCGTGTAATGTGCGCAAAGGCGGCGAGCAACCGTCGGTAGCGCGAGATAAGTAAGAAAATGCTACTGCAAATATTGAAATCGAAGATTCACCGCGTGCAGGTTACGGAGGCTAATCTGGACTACGTGGGTAGTATCACTATCGACGAGGCGTTGATGGAGGCTGCTAATATCTATGCCGGTGAGCGTGTGCAAGTTGTGGATAATACTAATGGCGCCCGATTGGAGACGTATGTGATAACCGGTCGTCGTGGCAGCGGATGCATATGCATCAATGGTGCTGCTGCACACTTAATTAACGTAGGTGATACCGTTATCATCATGGCATATGCGCTGATGACACCCGATGAAGCCAAGAGCTTTAAGCCGTCCGTTGTATTTCCCGAGGGGAACAAACTTCCGAGTTAATCTGATAAATCGTTAGCGATGCCGTTTTTTGAGTTACAACATACGGATACGAATACTGCAGCCCGTACGGGTGTGATTCATACTGACCATGGGGATATCCTCACGCCTATTTTTATGCCTGTAGGCACTGACGGCAGCGTGAAAGGCATTCACCGTCATGAATTGGAGGATGATATCCGTGCGCAGATTATTTTGGGTAATACGTATCACTTGTATCTGCGCCCCGGTACAGAAATCCTGTTCCGCGCGGGAGGATTGCACAAGTTTGAGGGTTGGACTCATCCTATATTGACTGATTCGGGTGGATTCCAGGTATTCTCGTTGACTGACTTGAGGAAGATGACGGACGAAGGTGTGAAGTTCTCGAGCCATATTGACGGCAGGAAGTTGTTTTTCACTCCGGAAGGTGTGATGGATATCCAGCGATTGATAGGCGCAGACATTATGATGGCGTTTGACGAGTGCTGTCCGGGCACTGCCGACCGCACGTACGCCACGCAATCGATGGAGCGTACGCACCGCTGGCTGGATAGATGTATCGAGCGTTTTGACAGCACCGAAGATTTGTACGGCTACAAGCAACACCTCTTCCCCATTGTACAAGGCTGCGTATATACTGACTTGAGGCAGGAAGCCTCAAAGCGCCTTCGCGATCTCAATCGTGACGGTTATGCCATAGGCGGTTTGGCTGTTGGCGAACCCGAGGAGAAGATGTACGAGATGATTGAGGTGGTGAACGATATATTGCCTCAGAGCAAGCCGCGTTACCTGATGGGGGTTGGTACGCCTTGGAACATTCTGGTGGGCATAGAGCGTGGGGTGGATATGTTCGACTGCGTGATGCCTACCCGAAACGGACGTAACGGAATGATCTTCACCATGAATGGCATTATGAACATGCGGAACAAGAAGTGGGAGGATGATTTTACGGAACTTGATCCCAGCGGTACTTCATATGTGGATCATGCGTACACACGCGCGTACGTACGTCATTTAATACACGCGCAAGAGATGCTTGGACTGCAGATCCTGAGTATTCATAATGTGGCATTCTACTTGCATCTGGTAGGTGAAGCGCGCAAACATATTCTGCAAGGAGATTTCAAGCAGTGGAAAGATGCACTCATCCCGCAACTCAAGCAGAGGATGTAAATGAAAAAACTGGATCTGTATATAATCGGTAAGTTCCTGGGGACGTTCTGCCTTTCGATCGTTCTTATCCTGAGTATAGCTATTGTATTCGACCTGACGGAGAAACTCGACAACTTTTATGAGAATCAAGTGCCTCTCAAGGAGATAGTGTTTGACTATTATGTCAACTTTGTGCCGTACTATCTGGATATGTTCAGCCAGCTGTTCATCTTCATTTCTGTAATTTTCTTTACATCGAAGATGGCCGGTAACAGTGAGATTATAGCAATCCTGGCTGCCGGAGTAAGTTACGAGCGTTTCCTTCGTCCCTATCTTATAACAGCCACCTTCCTGTTTGTTTTCACCTTTTTGCTTGGCGGTTGGGTTATTCCCCGCGCATCGCAGAAGATGCTCGCGTTCACCGATAAGTATGTAGAGAAGTTCACGCGTGAGAATGCACGTAATGTGCAAATGGTTGTGGAGGAAGGAACTGTATTGTATATCGAGAGTTTTCAGTCGCGTACGCGTATGGGGTATCGCGCCTCACTCGAGCATTTCGACGGTAAGATCCTGACGCAGCGAATCACAGCCGACCGCATCCGCCATGTAAAGGATTATGAGTGGCGCATGGAAGGATACGTGAAACGTGACTTCAACGGTATGCGTGAGTCGCTGGTGCAAGGGCAATCTTTGGATACCATCATTCCTATCTTGCCTGAGGAACTGTTTATCACAGCCGAGCAAGCCCAACAGATGAGCAACACCGAACTGTACGATTATATCCAAAAGCAACGTGAGCGCGGTGCGGGGAATGTGAAAGCCTTCGAGACAGAATGGTATTCGCGTTTTGCAGGACCTTTGGGAGCCTTTATCATGACATTGCTCGGAGTAACGCTATCGAGCAAGAAAGTTCGTGGCGGTATGGGCAAGAATCTTGGTATTGGCGTGACGCTGACGGCTGCCTATATCCTTTTCTCTACGGTCAGTACCACGTTCAGCGTGAGCGGTGTGATGTCACCGTTCATGAGCGTGTGGCTGCCAAATATCATCTTCCTGATCATAGCTTTGGTTCTGTATCTTCGCGTAAGAAGATAGGATGGTCACAGCCAATATTGGCTGTCGGAAACCGCAGATTGTTCAGCGCTAACGACGTATGAACGGGTTGTAGTATTGCTCGTGACCGATGGTTGTGGATTCGCTATGCCCCGGATAGACTGTGGTATCGGCAGGTAATTGCATCAGGTAAGCAAGCGAATGCATCAGAGTGGGGAAGTCTCCTCCATCCAGATCGGTGCGACCGATGGATTCCCGGAAGAGCGTATCCCCCGAGAATAGGATTCCGCTTTCAGGAATATAAAAACATACGCAATCTTCCTTATGTCCCGGAGTAAACAGACAGCGAATAGATATGCCTGCGTATTGCAAAACAGGTTCCTGTTCGGCGGATGAACCCGACAAGTAGTTATGGTCGATGATTTGTGCCTCGGGGTAGAGTTCGGCTAATCGCTGACGACCGCATATATGGTCGGGATGAGCGTGGGTGATAAGGATTGCAACAACTGCGAGTTGATTTTGGCGGATATAATCCGTCAGTTCTTTTTCCTCGTCATACGAATAAATGCCGGCATCAACAATGATGCATTCGCGCGCGTTAGGTTGATGCGCCACATAGGTGTTCTGCATATAAGGATTGCAGACGAAACATTTTACTGTCATAGCGGTAGAAATACTATATAGGTAAATATGTTTATATAGGTAGATATACTATATATTTTCCTTTGAACCACTCACCCGGGAAATAGGTCGAAACCGGCGTTACTTCCACAACGCGCTTGTACGGTAGCAGTTCGCTATCCAAGCCTCCGCCTTTCAGGGCGATGATACCATTAGGCAGGGCATTGTGCTGACCATCGTGGCGGATGTTCTTACGTACCAGTTTCACCAAGTCCGGCATCGGCATCACGGCGCGGCTGACTACGAAGTCAAACTGCCTCTTCTCATCCTCAGCGCGCTCTTGTATGCACTCCACGTTGTTAAGACCTATCGCTTCGGACACTGCCGTAGCCACCTTAATCTTCTTACCGATGGAATCGATGAGCAGGAATCGGCATTCAGGAAAAAGGATGGCCAAAGGTATACCGGGGAATCCGCCTCCTGTACCTATATCCATGATCGTTGTACCCGAACTGAACTTGAGCAGTTTGGCAATCGCCAGCGAGTGGAGCACATGATGCTCGTACAGGTTATCGATATCCTTGCGAGAGATGACATTGATCTTCGCGTTCCACTCCCGATAAAGCGCATCAAGCTGAGCAAACTGCTCAGCCTGATGTGCGGTTAAACTGAAATAATCGCTAATAATCATCGTCTTTCAACTATAAACTATTAACTTTTTCAACTACTCTAAACACTAAACTCTCAACTCTAAACTTAATCGGCCATGTTTGTGAATACGTTCTGCACGTCTTCATCCTCCTCAATGCGGTCGATGAGTTTCTGTACGGATTCGCGTTGCTCGTCGGTCAGTGTCTTCGTGTCATTGGGTATGCGTACGAACTCGCAAGACTGGATCTCAAAGCCGTTATCTTCAAGATACTTCTGCAGTGCGTTCGCCTGATCGAAGGCAGCATAGAGCACGATGGTGTTCTCTTCCTCGTCCACGCCGAGTTCCTCTACACCGAAGTCAATGAGTTCAAGTTCGAGTTCATCGAGATCAATACCTTCCTTCATCGTGACGGTGAAACAAGCTTTGCGGTCGAATAGGAACTGCAGTGATCCTTGTGTGCCGAGTGTGCCGCCGTGCTTGGTGAAGTACGAGCGGATGTTAGCTACGGTACGCATGTTGTTGTCGGTAGCAGTCTCCACAAAGATGGCGATACCGTGAGGTCCGTAACCTTCGTAGTTAATCTCCTTGTAGCCTTCATAGGACTTGTCGGTGGCTTTCTTGATAGCACGATCGATGTTGTCCTTAGGCATGTTCTCCTTCTTGCACTGCTGGATGAGTGTACGCAGACGCGGGTTACTATCCGGATCCGGACCTCCCTCGCGGGCTGCTATGGTTATTTCTTTACCTAACTTGGTAAACGTGCGAGCCATGTGCCCCCAACGTTTCAATTTTGTCGCTTTGCGATATTCAAAAGCTCTTCCCATAAAACTATTTATGATTTAATTAATTGCATTTGATTAGTTAGCCGCCTCGGCTGAGGTAGCCTCGTTTGCTGCGGGGCTATCCTCACCGGGGTTATGGTCGTTGATAATCTCGTAGTGAACCTCCTCGAAGGTAATCTTGAACTCTACACGGCGGTTCTTGGCACGTCCTGCCTTGGTGCTATTGTCGTCGATAGGCATCGTGCTGCCGTAGCCGTGAGCTGTCATCCGATCTGCAGGTACACCTGCCTTAATCAGGTAGTCGCGAACGGCTTGAGCACGTTTCTCCGACAAGCTCATGTTCACCTCGGCATTGCCGACGTTGTCGGTGTGACCTTGTACCTCAACGATGTACGTCGGGTTGTCGATGAATACCTTAGCTACCTCATCGAGGATAGGATACGACTTCTTGATGATTACGGCCTTGCCTGTCTCGAACTGAATACCTGTCATAGCTTTCTTGAGCAGGGTTGTTACGGCGCGCTTGAGTTGCGGGCAACCCTTGTTCTCTTTCACACCTGCAACGTACGGACATTCGTCGAGGTAATCAGGTATACCATCCAGGTCACTATCCTTATCGCAACCGCAGGTATCCACATGCTGACGTGCTGCATATACGGTACGCGGGCACTTATCTTTGTAGTCAGGTACACCGTCCTCGTCCTTATCGAGCGGGCAACCGTTCTCATCGAGGTAATTGTAAGCCTCTTCCGGTGTATCCGGGCACTTGTCGATGTAGTCGGGTATACCGTCACCGTCGCTATCCTTGTCGCAGCCGTGCTCGTCGACATGCGCTGCAGCTTCCGGCAGGGTGTTCGGGCAATCGTCGCGGTAGTCAGGTACTCCGTCGTGGTCGGTATCGCGTGTGCAACCGTTCTCATCCACGGAGTTACGTGCTTCTTCCGGCGTGTCGGGGCATAGATCCCTGTAGTCGGGTACACCGTCCAGATCGGTATCAATCTCGCAACCTGCAGCATCCACCATACCATAGGCTTCCTTAGGTGTATCCTGGCACTCGTCGAGGTAGTCAGGCACACCATCGCCATCCGTGTCCACCGGACAACCAAAGGCATCAACGCGTACATTACGCGGACTCTTCGGACACATATCCAGATTGTCGAGCACACCGTCCTTGTCGGCGTCACGTTTCTTGTTCGTGCCCCAAACAATGCTGAAGCCGAATGCAAGATTCAAGCCCGGAGTCTTGTAGGGCAAGTAGTATTGCGACTTCGAGGACTTGGTGAGCGATGCCATATCCGCGTAGTAGCAAGGTATATAGTCGGCTGCCAGAGTCATCATCACGCCGTCGTACGGAGCAAAGCCTAAAGCTGCACCGATGTTGCCGCCGTGACCGTTCAGGATAGAGTAGCTGGCTGCGATGTTGAACCAGTTAACCGGGCGGAAGAAACCGCCGATGGTCAGTTCTTCGTACACCTTGTTGTTTACCAACTTGGTTTGCGACAATATACCCAGACCGACTCTGTTCTCCCAGAACAATCCGTCGATGCTCACGTTCAGGCGTGCATGCGGCGCCATGCGTACATAATGTCCTGAAACGGTATCGAAATTGGAATAGACGTTATCCAAATAACTCTTCATGTGATCTTCCACCTGTTTGGACATGGCATCAGTATCAATCTTCCCCTGATTGTCGGCCTTTAGTTGCAACGTACCCATGCCATCGAAGCGTGCATTGCCGTATAGCGAGCCTTGCGTAGCGTTACGCCAATAGATGAAGCCCAAGTCGTTGACTGCGGCTGCAATCTGCAAGTACTTAATCGGCTTGTATGTGAAACCGAAGTCGATTGCTGCACCGTAGCCGACAGGAGAGTACAGACGCAGGTAGTCGGTGGATGTTTTGTCAATCAGATTCTTTGAGCGGTTGCCGAAGTCGTTGATGGCATCCAAAAGGCTCTCGCCTTGTCTCGGTAGTACGGCTCTTACGTTCACTATCGCAGGCAGAGAAACGCTCATGTCAGCCTTCATGCTGATGTCCAAATCCTTACTGCCTTCAATGGGATTGATGCTCAAATCATTTATCTGTACGCGCGCATTGCCTACGCCGAGCAGGAACTTGAGCTTACCACCTATCGTCCACTGATCGTTCAGCGGACGGGTATAACCACCCATGAACTCCAGATACGATTCTACGCTCATGTCCAAACCGCTGACGTTCACGCCCGGAATCCTGATTCCAATGCCTCCCTCGGGAGCCAATATCGACTCCATCATCTTCTTCGGTACATTCAGCCCGCCGTCTGCCCGCAGGAAGATGCCGGCGTGGAAGTAGCCGCCTTTCTTTGTGGCAGCGCCAAAAGCAAGTATTGTGGTGGTCAGATCAATGTTGAACAGGTTGTTTGACCAATATTTTTTTAGGAATGCATCTCTCTCTCCGGTATTGAGCGGAGTAATGGTCTTACCGCCCTTGTTATACACCAGATCGGAAAGAGCGAGACGGTTGTCGGTAAACAGGCCGATACTCGTATATCCCAGCGGGGTGAAGTACAAGTAGCCTGTGCTAACCGGCATCAGCGCGGGGTTGAACATACTGCGCTGCGGAGCGTTCTCAAGGAAGTAAAGCGTGTTCACTTCTTGGGCATGAAGCGCCATGCTGCCCGTCAGGAGGGCAAGAACCAATGCTAAGGAACGAATAATTTGTTTCATCGTAGTGTCCTCCTAATTTATTTGCCGTTATTTAAATTCAGTACAGCCTGTATGTCGCCCGTAACACCGATCTTGAGTGTCAGCCTCTTGTTGGTTTGGAATGCTGATGGTTTCTGCTCATCGCCGATTTGTGCGCGAATCTTCATGCTCTTGGTTCGTGCCAGTTTCTCGAAATCGTCGGTGTTGAGCTTGATGAAGTTCTCTTTCTCGGATTCTTGCGGCAGTTGGATGGTATTGATATTCAAACCTACATCTTGACCGTTATCATCGAGCAAGGTGAGTGTCAGGTTCAGCGAAACCGGAATATCATTCTTCGACAAGATGTACAGAGAAAGGTTGGCGCTATCCACTTTCAGCTTCTTCTGTGTCATCTCATACAACGAATCCAAAGAAACCTGCGACAGGTTGATATCCTTTATCGTATCGGTGTATGCGATGCGCAAGCCCTTATTGAACTTCATGGGTACATTCACATGCATGTCGAGGTCGAACATGGTGTTCTTGGTCAGGCGGAACTGATCCATGATCGTGCCATCCGGCTTACGGTAGTTGGGGTTGACATCCACCTTGTAGTCATAGCCCAAATACTTAACCTCTATATCTTCGAACATATGGTCGATATGTCCGTTCTTGGGATCCTTGTCAAGGGTGATGGTATCCGTTATGGTAGCATCCAGTGGCACCGTGACAGGCAGTGCATCCAGAGGGATAATGGCGTGTGTGCTATCATCCCATGTGGCGGAGCGAATCACAGTGCCATCGGCGTTGGTGGTGTACAATGCATTGACAGCAGCTTGAATAGGAATCGACAGACCATAGGTGAACATCAGTTGCAGCTTCGGGTCGCTAACCGGCAGTACCATAGGCTCGTTGCCTGGCAAGACGAGAGGAATCTCAACCTTGTCTGCATCTTGCGCAGTTTCGTTAGCACCGAAGAATCCGTACAACGCGCTGTAATCCATCATCTCAACGGAGAACGTGAAGTGGAAGCCGGATGTGTTTTGGTCAACTACCAGGTTTTGCTTGGTATTCAGATACATCTTGAACTGGATGTCGGCATTGTTTACCACATTGCTCATCGAGGGCGGTTGGCTCTCGTCGAGCATCATCACCATGGTGAAGTCGTCCAACTCGATGGGTATATCTTTATCGAAGTCAAACCCGGGCAACTCGAATTCTTTTTGCCCCTTATGGTGGCGGAACTGCTGACCAAGAACCATCGTAACCTTCTCGATATCGTTTTTGTTGATGGGGAAGTTGTTGGTGGTAATCTTGGTGGTGAACTTTGCACGCTCGATAACCAGACTGTCAAGGCGCTCGTCAGAAGTGTTGTCGTTGATGCCGTTGAAGTTAATCACCATCGTGAACGGCACCGGCAGTTGCGTGCCTTGAGGAATGAGCGGGGTGTTCACGAGTGGATAGATAAGCATATCCGACTCTTTTTGCCCCAGGTACCTCTTCAGGTCAATGGCATGGTACTGGCGTGTGTAGTGTTGATCAACATACAACTCGAGGATGCTGTCGTTATTGATGCGCACGTTCGAGTTGCTGGATATCAATCCGATCAGATCACCGAACGATGTGCTAATCTCGCCGACAGGGATACTCAGATTAGCAGTTACCTTGCTGTCGACTGAAACATTGCTCAAATCAACATCTTTGACTTGACAACCCGCTAAGCCTACTCCGATTATCGCCAAAAGGAACAGGTAGTGTAACGATTTTTGTCTCATAAACTATCAGTTTTTTGCATTAATTTCGTGTGAAACGTGCCTATTTATCAAAATAAGCGCACAAAGTTACAAAAAAAAAATGAATTTTGCAAATATTTGAGCAATTATTTGTCGAAAAAGAGAATTTTTTTGCTCTTTGCCCCCGAAATGCTATATTTAGAGTGCTTTTTTTACGCTTATGAGAAAAAAATGCCGAAAAATTTGCATATTTCAAAAAAATGTTGTACTTTTGTACGCTTTTTCGCGCAATTGTGTGGAAAGGCGTGTGAAAACAATATTTTTAACCGCTGAGCTGGGCAGTGTCCTCGCCTTCGGCAAACCGCGCTAACAGATGTCGCGTCGCGACATGGAGCGCACGGTTGCCTCGGCTCTCCCCACCACAACAAGTTGTGTTGGAGACCCCGAAAATAATGAGGAGTAAATGATGTCTGTCGGCTTGGTCAAATAACTAAAAAACAAATGGAATACAACAATTACAAAACCGTGTCGGTGAGCAAGGAAGCTGCTCGTGACCTCAAGCGTTGGGTCGTTATCGATGCGAAGGACCAGATTCTTGGTCGTATGTGCACGAAGGTGGCTAACCTCCTGCGTGGCAAGTACAAACCTCAGTTCACACCGAATGTGGATTGCGGTGACAACGTGATTATCATCAATGCCGATCAGGTACGCATGACGGGTAACAAGTGGACCGACCGCGTATATGTTCGCTACACAGGTTTCCCGGGCGGACAACGTGAGTTCACCCCGCAAGATCTGATGAACAAGGGCGCTGACAAGCTCATTCGCAAAGTCGTTAAGGGCATGCTGCCCAAGAACCGTCTGGGCGACAAGCTCATTGGCAACCTCTATGTATTTGCCGGTGCAGAGCACGACAAGCAAGCTCAACAACCTGTAGTAATTGACATTAACACCCTTAAATAATCGAGACAATGGAAGTAATCAATGCATTAGGCCGTCGTAAGGCCGCTGTGGCACGCGTATATGTAAAAGAAGGTGCCGGACAAATCACGATCAATGGTCGTGACCTCAATGTTTATTTCCCCTCTTCGATTCTCCAATACGTGGTTAAGCAACCGCTGGAGAAGCTGGGTGTGGCTGAGAAGTACGATATCAAGGCTAATCTTGACGGTGGCGGATTCAAGGGCCAGGCTGAGGCACTGCGTCTCGCAATTGCCCGCGCACTCGTTAAGATCAATCCTGAAGACAAGAGCGCACTGAAGGCTGAAGGCTTCATGACGCGTGATGCCCGTGAGGTAGAGCGTAAGAAACCGGGTCAACCCAAAGCTCGTCGTCACTTCCAGTTCAGTAAACGTTAATATCCAAATCTTGGGGATTGGCATGCGCCACTACCCCAAGATTGCCGCATAACGCTTTTCTCTGCGCGATGCGGTCGAGGATTAATAATTTAACATTATTCAAAACAAATCAAATTAAATGAGAACTAATTTCGACCAACTGCTTGAGGCAGGTTGCCACTTTGGTCACCTCAAGCGCAAATGGAATCCGGCCATGGCTCCTTATATATATATGGAGCGTAACGGTATCCACATCATCGACCTCAACAAGACTGCCATCAAGATCGAGGAGGCTGCTGAGGCTCTGAAGAACATCGCCCGTTCGGGACGTAAGATTCTGTTCGTAAGCACCAAGAAACAAGGCCAGGAGATCATCGCCGCCAAGGCACAGGAGATCGGTATGCCTTACATCACCGAGCGTTGGGCAGGTGGTATGCTTACTAACTTCCCTACTATCCGCAAGGCTGTGAAGAAAATGAGCCAGATCGACAAGATGATGACCGACGGCACGTTCGACAACGTATCGAAGCGTGAGAAACTGCAGATCACCCGTCAGCGTGAGAAGCTCGAGAAGAACCTCGGTTCGATCGTTGACCTGACCCGTCTGCCGAGCGCACTGTTCGTTGTTGACGTAATGAAAGAGCATATTGCTGTAGCAGAGGCTAACCGTCTGGGTATTCCCGTATTCGGCATTGTTGATACCAACTCCGATCCTAACCCCATCGATTTCGTTATCCCTGCCAACGACGACGCTTCGAAGTCCATCGAGGTTATCGTAAACGCTGTTTGCGATGCTATTAAGGAAGGTCTGGAAGAGCGCAAGGTTGAGAAGGCTGACGAGGATGCTGCTGCCGCACAGGCTAATGCTGAAGCTCCTGCTCCCCGCGAGCGTCGCACACGCGTACGCAAAGCCTCTAAATCAGAAGAGGCTGAGAAGGTAGCCGAGGCCAAGGCTGAAGCTCCCGCCGAGGACGCTGCAGAGTAATTAATTTGGATTAAAGAACAAGGATTAAGGAATAAAGACTTAAATGCATTCGACTTGAGTAACTTATCTTTACTCTTTTAGCGAAGCGGTCCTTACTCCTTATTCCAAAAAATCATTGAAACAATGGCTGTAACATTAGCTGATATCAAAAAATTGCGCGACATCACGGGTGCCGGCATGATGGACGTAAAGAAAGCCCTGGAGGAGGCTAACGGTGACTTCGAGATTGCCAAGGATCTGCTGCGTAAGCGTGGTCAGGCTATTGCTGCCAAGCGTTCGGAGCGTGAGGCTTCGGAAGGTGCTGTATTCGCCAAGGCTGAGAATGGCTTCGGCTGTATCGTAGGCGTGAAGTGCGAAACGGACTTCGTAGCCAAGAATGCTGACTTCGTAGGCATGGTTAAGCTCATCCTGGATGCTGCTTTCACCAACCGTCCGGCTAACCTCGAAGAGCTCAAGGCACTGAAGATCGGTGACTTCACCGCTCATGACCTCGTAACAGAGCGTTCGGGTGTTACCGGTGAGAAGATGGAACTCAGCGACTACACCTTCCTCGAGGGTGATGTAGTTGACGCATACAACCACCTGGGTAACAAACTCTCCTCGCTCGTAGCTGCTAACGCAGGTGCCGATCACGAGACCGTTCACGGTATATCGATGCAGGTTGCCGCTATGGCTCCTATCGCCCTTGACGCTGATCATGTGGCAGAGGAAGTTAAGGCAAAAGAGCTTGCTGTAGCTATCGAGAAGACCAAACAGGACGAGATCAACAAAGCCGTTGAGCAAGAGCTCCGCAAGGCAGGTCTGAACCCCGCTCACTGCGACAGCGACGATCATATCGCTTCCAACACCGCTAAGGGTTGGCTCACAGAGGAGCAGGCTGAGATCGCTCGCGGTATCCGCGCTAACGTACCCGCACAGGCTGAGGCTAACCTCAATATGAAGAAGATTGAGATGATCGCCCAAGGCCGTCTGGGTAAGTTCCTCAAGGAGAGCACGCTTGTTGAGCAGGCTTACATCATGAGCGAAAGCAAGGAACTGGTGAAGGACGTTCTGAAGAAGCAGAATGTCATCATCAAGGACTTCCGCCGCATCACGCTCAATCAGGAGTAAGAAGATTTCGGATCCTTGGAATCCTGTCTCATAACAATCAGCCTCGCAGTAGCGGGGCTGATTTGTTTTGCTCCGGTATTCAACTTTCTCGTATGTTCCGTGTACTTTTCGTGCTCTTCCGTGTTCATTTATTTTCGAAGCATCTCAATGACCATTTTTCCGCATGTTGGGAACTTTTATCGTACACGATTTACAGTAATCGGCTGAATCCGGTTAGTTTGTGAGCAGAGACAAGTCTGGTGAAAAATTTTGAAATTTTTTTGAAATTTTAGCCTAAAAAATGCCCAAAATATAACAAAAATGATGATAATTGCAGAAAAAGTTCACTTTTTTGCAAAAAAATTTGCTTTTTTGAAAAAAAAGTTGTAACTTTGTGCGCTAATAGTAAAATGCAAAATAAAGTGAGAAATTTTTACCTCTATCGAAATATGAAAAAGTGTATGTGTGCGCTGTGCGCATTCGTAATGTGTGTGTTGCCGATGGTAGCGCAAGAAAGTCCGAGTATGGACGAGAATATGGACTCTATCCGTGTGTCGTATGTCCCCAACCGCTTCGCCGATAACTGGGAGTTATCCATTGCCGGTGGTGTGAGTGTGTTGTTTGACGGGTTTAGATACGATCCAGCTCTCATGACAAATGGAAGTGCGTACGATGCATTAGGCGGAGTGGCTGAGATTGCGGCTACAAAATGGTTTAATCCATATGTGGCTGCGCGAATAGGCTGGATGTCCGGCTATTTGCCTTATCAGCGTCCAAATTCTGCTACGGACTTGTCCTATTGGCATAATTATGCTCATGTGGATATGTTATGGGATTGGACTACCCAATTTGGAGGTTATAAGCCCGGTAGAAAGTATGATGCTGTGCCGTATCTGCATGTCGGAGTTGTTGGTAATCCTGGATACAATATGATGATGGGAGGCGGTATTGGTTTCTTGAATCGTTTCCATCTTGGTGACAGATGGTTGATTAATCTGGATTTGCGTGCTATGGCAACGTCGGCTCGTAAGTTTGGTATGCCGGCCGGTACTTCTATAGAAGTAAATGCTTTACTTGGTGTAAGTTACCGTTTTAATGAGCGTGGCTGGAAGAAGAAGATGTACAATCCATATGGTCCCGAAGTACGTCGCTTGACTGATGAGAACAAGGATCTGCTGCATCAGTTGGATGAGGCTCGCATGAAGAACGACGAATTGGCTCGCAAGGCGGCACTTGCTCAGGAGGAGAAACATGTGAAGGAACAGATTACGAAGGAAGTATTTCATGGCCTGCCTGATACGATGGCGATGGCAGTATATTATGCTATCAACTCCACGACCTTGTCATCGTACGAGCAAGCTCACTTGCGTACGTACCTGCGCTTGATCGAATTGAACGACCCTGAGCATGCGCATCGCTATGTGGTTGTAGGTACGGCGGATCAAGGTACCGGTTCATTGGCAACGAACGAGCGTATATCTAAGGAACGTGCCGAAGCCATCAAGCAAGTGCTGATGGATAATGGCGTGAAGGAAGGACAGATTGAGGTGCGTGCGGAGATCGTGAAAGGTGGCGATGCCAAGATGGCACGTGCCTCGCACGTAATCATGTATCCGCTGCCGAAGGAAGAGAAGTGATGAGCTTATGTTAGATGCTTGTAAAGCAAATTATAGTTTAATGAGACGAATATATATCGTTATATTGATATTGTGTGGCATGATAGGCACGTCGTGCATCTCGCAAAAGAAGTTATCCTATTTGCGTGATGTGACTGAAGCATCAGCTGACTCAATTAACCAGACCTATACACCACAGGAAGAGAACTATATCACAAGAGGTGACATATTGTCAATTTTGGTGAACGCTTTGGATATAGAAGCTGTGCAAGCATTCAATATGCCGTTAGCTAATATACAACGTTTGGGGTCGCGTCAGGTGAATGCATCTAGTGGCGGTGGATCTTTGCAGGGGTATAAAGTGGATCCCGATGGAAATATTGATTTTCCTGTGTTAGGAACGTTGCATGTGGAAGGAATGACAACATCTGAATTGAAGGATACACTAACGCATCTCATATCTCAATCAGTTAATGATCCGATAATCAATATTAGTTTTCTAAATTTTTCAATTACAGTTTTGGGAGAGGTGAAAAATCCCGGTCGACATAGTGTGAGTAGACAAGGGATGAGCATTTTTGAGGCCATTGGCACTGCTGGAGACATGACGATATATGGTAAACGTAATAACGTTCTTGTTGTTCGTGAAGATAAAGGAAAACTTGAGTTTGCGCGACTGAATTTGAATGACCAATCTATTTTTTCTTCGCCATATTATCACATTCGTCAAAATGATGTGATATATGTTGAGCCAAATACGGCTCGCTCGATTTCTTCCCAAAATATACCATTCTATTTGTCGTTAGTTACTACTTTAGGTTCAATGGCCACAGTCATAGTGTCCCTTTATACGAACGCTCTAACTATACAGTCTAAAGGAACGGGAAGTAAATAGAATAACAAATAAATCCGAGCATATCATAAATTATATGACTCAACAAGTAAAACAGCAAGATCTCCAGGAGTTTGATTATGTCAAACTATTTTTTCATTGCATTCATTATTGGTATTGGTTTGTGTTGTGTATAGCCGTGAGCATTTGTCTCGTAGCGTTATATATGCAATATACTACAAATGTGTATTCTGTTGCCTCTACTATTATGATTCGAACGGATAATAATATGTCTCGTTCGTCACTGCAAGCTGATATGATGGAGTTGATGGGGTATCAGTCAAGTAAAATAATTGGTGATGAAGTCCAGATAATGACATCTCATAGCATTATGGAACAGGCTGTTAGAGAGTTAGGACTTCAGACCGAATATCGTAAGAAAGTAGGTTTGCGCTGGGTAGGTCAGTATCCTAAAGCAGATGTAATACTGACGTTTCAGCCCGGTGTATTAGATACCATAAGGCAGCTCGATGTCCAGATAGAGCGCACAGAGAAAGAATATATTATAGGATTAGATTATCGAAAAGTGAAGCAGGAAATTCACGCTCAGCAGATTAATGATCCGATTTTGACAAATGCCGGCTTGTTAACATTCAACGAGATTAGAGCATTAAAGGTGGGGGACAAGGTTAGAATGATAACTTATCCCGTTGCAGCGTGTGCAAATGCGATGTTAGCAGTTATGTCGTGTCACCAGACAAAGAAAGAAAGTAATGTGATTTTAATTGCAATGCGTAGCGATATGCCAATGCGTGCAAAAGACGTGATAAACAAGGTTGTTGAATTGTACAATCTTGATGCTGTCGTTGACAAAAATATTATGGCTACTAATACTGCTAATTTTATTAATGAACGTTTGCAGATTGTAGAAGGTGAACTTGGTGAGGTCGAAAATGCCGTGGAGGCATATATGAAAGAAAATGGTCTAACGGATATCTCGCAGGAGCTGCGTATAGCATTGGCTAATCAGAATGTGTATCAAAAAGAATTGGCAGATGTGGAGACGCAAATCAGTCTTTTGGATTTTCTCGCAGACTATTTGAATGACGAGAAGAATGCTGATGCTTTGATACCTTCTAATCTCGGCGTGAAGGATGCAGCCCTTCAAAAATTGATAGGAGAGTATAATGCACTGGTTCTCCAACAAATGAAGATAGCTCGCAGCGTAACAGAACAGAATCCTACCTATATTCAAACCGTGGAACAAATGGAATCTTTACGTGCTGCTATATTGAATTCGTTGAAGAATATTCGTCAAGGCTTGCAAATCCAGAAATCTGATTTGGTAAATAGAGATCGTGCCTACACCTCGCAAATATATGATGTCCCGGAGCGCGAACGCAAATATGTGGAGATCAAGCGGCAGCAGGAAATAAAAGAAAAATTATATATATACCTATATCAGAAGCGTGAGGAGAATGCATTAACGCTTGCATCTACTGTAATGCCGGCGAAAACTATTGATGCACCGATTATTTCCGGTCCGATTGCACCAAGAAAGAATCGTATAATTCTTATTGCTATTGCAATTGGTCTCAGTTTGCCTTTCTTAATCATCTTCCTCATGGATTATCTCAACGATGAGGTAAAAGACTTGCGTGAGTTCCAATCGGTAGTGAAAGCACCGTTCTTGGGGCATGTGCTGTATATGCCGTCGGACAAGGTGGTAGCAGTTGATTCGCATGACAGCTCTGCACAAGCGGAGTTATTCCGAACCATACGAACTAATCTCCGCTTTATGCTACCGGATAAGCAGTCGCCGATACTATTGGTTACGTCTGCACTAAATGGCGAAGGTAAGTCGTATGTAGCCATCAATGTGGCAGCATCTTTGGCGCTATTGAAAAAGAAAGTGGTGTTGGTTGGTTTGGATATCCGCAAACCGACCCTCGCGCAGTACCTGCATATTGACTTCAAGGGACACCTTACATCGTATCTGCTGGATGCTACTATCCCTATGGATGACCTGATTATCCCGTCCGGTGTGGTGGATAACTTGGATATTATTCCATCTGGTGCCATTCCTCCTAACCCGGGTGAATTGATACAATCCCCGCGCATGGAGAACCTGTTTAATGAGCTCAAGTTGCGTTACGACTATATCGTTGTGGATACATCGCCATTGTACCTCGTATCGGATACCTTCCATTTGGATAAGTATGCCGATATGACCATCTTCGTAACGCGCGCGAACTATATATCGCGCGAAATGCTGCCGTACATACAAAACATTTATGAGGAGAAGAAGATGCATAACATGGCTTGCATCCTCAATGCCTCAACCGGTGGCAAGCGCGGATATGGTTATGGTCGTTACGGTTACGGTCGTTACGGTTACGGTCGCTACGGTTATGGCCGCTACGGCTATGGCTATTATGGCGAAAAACAAAAAGATGCATAGCAGATTGTTATGCTCTGTGTCAACAAATAAAGGATACGTTTCACTTGCTGTGGAAACGAGCGAACATTGAAGTTTTTTAATAAAGGATTTTTTAGTAAATCAAAAATGCGGCGACCGGCTGTCTGATGACAGCCCCATGAATACTGCTGAGTAGCTACCCGTAAGTAAACTTCCGGCCTCCACTCATCATCATTCATTTGGCTGGTTCTGCAAACCACCCCGGTCGCCTTACAAAAATATGAAAAAATACCAAAAATATCCATTGAATTAGTTTAATTCGGTTAATTAGTGAACAATAGTTAATCATTGTGATAGTTAGCCGCATGGATTTTTGGCATTTTTTTAGATTTTTTTCAAGCAGCCGTTCAGTCAGGCTTATCAAAGGCTGACGGACATGAGCGGAGGATTTTGTTGGAGCGTTGAATTCATTCAAAAGATCCGACAAAAGACTACGATTGTACGGCGGCTTGAAGCATTCAAGGCGATACGGCTGCTATTTTTGATTTACCTAAAACCATTACAAAAAAGCGGAAATATAGAAGATACATATAATAAAAATACAGTAGAATGCCAACATTCTCGGAAACAGAGTCATTGTGGCGCTGGTTAGTCGCCTTGGTGGATTTGATAGCCATCTACCTTCTCTATTGGGGGGGCATGGTTATTGGCATGATACCCATGATTCCGGGGTGGTATGTGTGGCTGGGTATCTGTTATATTGTGGTGTTTGTGTTCTACCCGCCTATGGCGCACCTGCCCTTAGCAAAGGCGGCTCATGTCGCCACACATTCCTTGTGGAGTTCGATAGCGTTGTATGGCTTGTACGCATTGGCAATCTTAGCAGCGCGCGTATCGCAACCTATTGAACACCTCTGGTATCTGCCTGTTTTGTGGTTGGCATTGGCTTTGGTGCTTTTCGGCAGTCGTATGTTGGCGCGTGGTATCATCCGCCGCTTCCGCACTTTCGGTATCAGTAACCGCCGTGTGCTGTTTGTAGGTGCAGGACATAACTTGCGCTACTTGTACGACGAGTTGGCGCAGAACCCAACCACAGGTTTCCGCGTGAAAGGATACTTCGACGAAAGCACACAGAACCAGTTCACGGATACTCTGCCGCGTTTGGGCGGCTTGGCAGATATCGAGCCGTACTTGAAGAAGCAGCCTGTAGATATTGTGTTCTGTAATCTCACAAGCCGGCATAACAAGGAGATTCTGGAACTGATGAACTATTGCGAGAACCACCTCATCCGTTTCTACTCCGTGCCGAATGTGCGTAACTACGTACATCATGTCATGCAGGTAGAGATGGTGGGTAACATGCCGGTACTCTCGCTTCGTGAGGAGCCGTTGAATCAGCCGATGAACAAGATTGTGAAGCGCGCGTTTGATATCGTATTCTCGCTCTTGTTCTTGTGTACGCTCTTCCCGTTCATCTTCCTGTTCTGCGCTATTGGCATCAAACTATCGAGCAAAGGACCGATATTTTTCAAGCAGAAGCGAAACGGTATCCGCGGCGAGGAGTTCACTTGTTACAAGTTCCGCTCCATGCATATCAATGCTGAGGCGGATACCTTGCAAGCCACAAAGAACGACCCGCGTAAGTTCCCGTTCGGCGACTTCATTCGCCGCACGAATCTTGATGAGACACCGCAGTTTATCAACGTGCTACGAGGAGAGATGTCTGTAGTCGGTCCCCGCCCGCACATGCTTAAGCATACCGAGGAATATTCACAATTGGTGGATAAATATATGGTTCGCCATTGGGCAAAGCCGGGTATTACAGGATGGGCGCAGGTGAATGGCGCACGAGGCGAGACGGAACACTTGTGGCAGATGGAGGAACGCATCCAGAAGGATGTGTGGTACATCGAGAATTATAGTTTCATGTTGGATATGCAAATCATCATCCTAACGATTAAGACCATCCTCCAGCATGATGACGAACATGCATACTAATGTTAATGTTTCCTGCAAGGGAACAAGCGAACATTGAGGTATTTACGAAACTAAACATATATAAACACTGCTTGTGTGTTTGCCATGCTGCGCATGTGAATCTTAGCTTGCTAAGGTACTTATTCAAGCGAGCTTGATAACTACCTGATCAATCTAATCTTCACCTCTTCGAGGCGCAAAACCACAAGCAGCGATAAACATAAATAAACGCATTGATCAATCCATTGGATTTGTTTAATTTGGTTAATTTGTGAACCTAAAAAGATTCATTGGAGTTGATGGTTGTTGTGGGATGTTGTTGACCGAAAAATGATCATTGAAATTTATTTATGTTTATATCTTATGTTGTCTGTTACTCGGAGAGTATGGATTTGGCGGATAAGGCTATCGTTAAGTCACACTTAAACGAGAAACTTATATGACGAAGACATAAGTCCGGAACGGACAACAGACAATATGAGTGTTTATTTAGGTTTATTTTCATAAATCTTCAATAATAATTACAAAAAATATCCTTTGTATTCAATAGGCTAAGTTGTTGGCTGTGAATGCAGTAGTAGATGAATCGATTAGGATGGCAGCAGGGCTGCCGGAGACTCTTGGTTCGCAGATGAACGAAGCGGGGGTGTCCCTAAACTATGTCCTTAGCCCAAGTTTCGTGGAGCCTGAAGACTACCATTGGTTTGTGCTGCGTGTGCCCTATGGCAAGGAGCGCGAAGTGGCTGCTACTATCCAGTCGCCTACGCTGCTCACGTACGCGCCTACGCAAACCGTTGCGCGCGTGAAGAACGGCAAACGTGTGTTCGAGCAGCAATCCGCATTGCCGAATATGTTTTTTGCATACGCGCGCGAAAATGACTTGCAGTACTTGCACGAGCGTCCGATTGCTTTCCCCGAGCACCCGTCGTGGACTCCCGGGCAGCTGAATTTTATGTACGATCATACCCGAAAAAATGAGATGGGATATGATAGGAAGATGACGGTTCCCTTTGATCAGATGCTCAGTTTTATCCGCGTCACCATGCAGGACGATGAGCATGTACGCGTCTATCTTAACGATGCCTTCTCAGCCAAGCAGGGCGATTATGTCGAAGTCATCGAAGGCAAGTTCGCCGGTGTCCGTGGCCGCGTTGCCCGCTTGCACGGACAAACATGTGTCCTCGTCAACCTTGAAGGCATCTGCATTGCCTCAACAGCTTATGTCCCCAAAGCATTTCTAAAGAAGATTCATGCGTAAGGGGCTATCTGAAAATAAACATAAATCAACACTGCTTGTATGGTTTTATGTATTTCATACATTAAGACTTAGTTTGCTAAGGTGCTCTTTCAAGTAAACTTGACGATCACCTTATCAACCTAATCTTTGCCATTAATGACAAAACCATACAAGCAGCGATAAACATAAATAAACCTTCAATGCAATTTTCACTTAGACGAATAGTTGATGAGCATCCTGAATTGTTAAAGGAGTTGAAGCAGCGGTGTTATGCAGTGAATGGTTGTTGTGCTACTGTACATAAGGAACTTGGCTCATTCTTAAATGAGTATATTTATCAAGACGCCTTGCAAATATTGTTTGAAGAACAGCAGATTCCTAATATTCGAGAATATTATTTCAGTATAGATTACCACGGGAAACGAATAGAACATAAACACTATATTGATTTCTTGGTGGATGATAGTATAATTGTGGAGTGTAAGGCAGTTGAAAAACTATGTATAGAGCATCGCCAACAATTGTGGAATTACATGCGACTAACCAAAAAACCGATTGGAATCCTATATAATTTCGCTCCTATCAAAGATCAATCAGAGCATTACTATTTGGATTCCGCAGGTACTATGTACATGTTTTAATTTGACTAAACATTAAAACATTATAAATATCCTTCATATTTGGTTCATTGAATTTTATTTATGTTTATATCTGATGTTGTCTGTTACTTGGAGAGTTGTGGATTTGGCTGGTACGGCAGTCATCAAGTTCACTTGAATGAGTGACGTAGCAGACAAAGGCGCAAGTCCGAAACGGACTAAAGACAATATCAGGGTTTATTTAGGTTTATTTTCATAAAATCTACTTCGAAAAATCTATCATTATGAATAAAAACATTGCATTAATTACCGGCGTTACTGGTCAGGATGGATCGTATCTGAGTGAGTTCTTGTTAGAAAAGGGATACGAAGTTCATGGAATAATCAGGAGATCATCGGTTGATTTCCGCGAGCGCATAGCGCACCTGGAAGGTCAGCCGCATTTCCATTTGCATTATGCGGATATGTCGGACTCCATGTCTCTCGTCAAACTTGTCGGTCAAGTACAGCCGACGGAGATCTATAACCTCGCAGCACAAAGCCATGTGCAGGTCAGTTTCGATGCTCCCGAGTTCACCGCGGATGTGGATGCGGTAGGCGTATTGCGCATACTCGAAGCCGTTCGCACCAACCATCTGGAGAAAACCTGCAAGATCTATCAGGCATCAACATCGGAGTTGTATGGTAAGGTAGAGGAAGTGCCTCAGAATGAGAACACTCCGTTCCATCCGTATAGTCCATATGCCGTGGCTAAGTTGTACGGTTTCTGGATCGTGAAGGAGTACCGCGAGGCCTATGGTATGTTCTGCTGCTCGGGTATCTTGTTTAACCATGAGAGCGAGCGTCGTGGAGAAACGTTCGTAACGCGTAAGATAACTCTCGCTGCTGCACGTATCGCCCAAGGCAAGCAGAAACAACTCTTTCTCGGCAACCTTGATAGCCTCCGTGACTGGGGTTATGCCAAGGATTATGTCGAGTGCATGTGGCTAATACTTCAGCACAAGACTCCTGAAGATTTCGTGATCGCCACTGGCGTGCAACACACTGTACGTGAGTTCGCTACGCTCGCATTCCAACATGCCGGCATCACGCTTTGTTGGCAGGGCGAAGGCATCAACGAGGTAGGTATATGCGAAGCTGCTACCGACGCCGTCAAACTCCATGCCGGCGAAGATATCATCGGTAAGACGCTTGTGGCAGTCAGCGAAGATTTCTATCGTCCGACGGATGTGGTTAACCTTTGGGGGGATCCGACGAAGGCGCGTGCTGAACTCGGTTGGAATCCTCAATCCACCACCTTCGAGCAATTGGTTGAGCTTATGGTCAAGAGTGATATGCAGAAGGTTGCCGCCGATGCCATCCGCGAACACGTCAACCTCGCCGAATACCTCGAAAAAGGCCTAGTTAAATAATTTTGGATATTTTTGGGGAATATTTGACTAAATAAATCCGTTACATTCGTTTAATTCGCTTAATTCGTGAACCTATTAAGCTCAATGTAGTAGTTTTAAATTGTCTTTAATAGTTGACTGGAAATAAATCTCATTTATATGTTAGATAAATCCACCAAGATATATGTTGCCGGCCATCGTGGCCTCGTAGGTTCAGCCATCTGGAATAACCTCTGGCAGCGCGGGTATCATAACCTCATTGGTCGTTCGCACGCCGAACTCGACCTCACCAACCAAGCAGCTGTGCGTCAGTTTTTTGACGAGGAAAAGCCCGAGGCCGTAGTTCTTGCTGCGGCTTTTGTGGGTGGCATCATGGCCAACAGCCTGTACCGTGCTGACTTCATCATGAAGAACATGCAGATCCAATGCAATGTGATTGAGGAAGCCTACAAGCACGGCGTGCAACGATTGTTGTTCCTTGGCTCGACCTGCATCTACCCGAAGAACGCGCCGCAACCGATGAAGGAGGATTGCCTGCTCACTTCGCCGCTGGAATATACCAACGAGGAGTACGCCATCGCCAAGATTGCCGGACTCAAGATGTGCGAGAGCTACAACCTGCAGTATGGCACGAACTATATCGCCGTAATGCCCACGAACCTCTATGGCCCGAACGACAATTTCCACTTGGAGAACTCGCATGTGATGCCTGCGATGATGCGCAAAATATATTTGTCAAAACTAATGGCAAATGGGCAATGGGAAATGATCCGTAAGGATCTCTCCATCCGTCCTGTTGGTGCGAACATCCGTGAGAACGGCGAAGTTGTCCGCTACGTCATAGACGGCAACTCTGATGAAGCAACCATCATCAAGGTGCTGGCTTTCTATGGCATCGAAGCCAACAAAGTAACGCTTTGGGGCACAGGCAAACCGTTGCGCGAGTTCCTATGGAGTGAGGATATGGCGGATGCCAGCGTGCATATTTTGCTGAATGTTAACTTCTCTGATATCATAGGCATCGAGAAATACTCGCAAGTGCATTACGGTGTAGCCGCTGACGGCACTGTTGACCGTAACCATTCGACAGGACGTGGCGGAGCTATTCCTTCGTTGGGTGAAATCCGCAATTGCCATATCAATGTCGGTACAGGCAAGGAACTGACTATCCGCGAACTCGCCGAACTGGTTGTCCGCACGGTTGGTTTCCAAGGCGAACTGCTCTTCGACTCCACCAAACCCGACGGCACAATGCGCAAACTCATAGATGTCAGCAAGTTGCATTCACTTGGTTGGACACACAAAGTTGAAATAGAAGATGGTGTACAACGCCTCTTTGATTGGTACAAGCAATCACTGTCATAATCCCTCTATTTAGCCGCCATTCATGGGCTAAACACGACAACGACACGACAACGACACGTAAACGACACGATAACGACACGTAAACGAGTGCCGGGAACAATATAAGAAAAAAGCGATAATACAATGTCAAAAATGCAAAAATACGATTATCTGATTGTAGGTTCGGGACTGTTCGGAGCCACGTTCGCTTATCGTACAGCACAAGTAGGAAAGCGTTGTCTTGTTATTGACCGTCGTCCACAACTCGGCGGCAATGTGTATTGCGAGGATGTGGAGGGGATACATGTGCATAAATATGGCGCGCATATCTTCCATACCAACGACAAGCAGGTATGGGATTTCGTCAACTCGCTTGTGCCGTTCAACCGCTATACAAACTCGCCGGTTGCGAACTACAAGGGTAAGTTGTACAACTTGCCGTTCAATATGAACACGTTCTATCAGATGTGGGGCGTGATTACTCCGGAAGAGGCGCAAGCGAAGATTGACGAGCAGAAGGCGGAGGCTGTTAAGGCTTTGAACGGACGCGAACCGCAGAATTTGGAAGAGCAGGCATTGACCTTGGTGGGGAAAGATATTTATGAGAAGTTGATCAAGGGCTACACGGAGAAGCAATGGGGTAGAGCATGTACCGAACTTCCGGCGTTCATCATCCGTCGTTTGCCGGTACGGTTGGTGTACGACAACAACTACTTCAATGATGCCTATCAGGGAATACCTATTGGCGGGTATAACGTGCTGATTAATAAATTGCTCGAAAGAGCGGATTGCTTGACAAATATTGATTATTTTACTGCCAAACTCTCGGATATCCTCCCTGACTCACATGATGATCGACTCCTGAAAGAAGCATGGCGTGAGGTTGCCGATAAGATGGTGTTTACGGGTAAGATAGATCAGTTCTACGATTACCGCTTCGGGCAGCTCGCATATCGCACAGTTCGTTTTGAGCAAGAAACACTTGATACTCCAAACTATCAAGGTAATGCGGTAATCAATTACACCGAGCGTGAAGTGCCATATACCCGCATCATCGAGCACAAGCATTTTGAGTCCTTCGGCGCAGCCGTTTATGACAACCCTCACACCGTCATCAGCCGCGAATACAGCACCGAATGGCAACCCGGCATGGAACCGTTCTATCCGGTGAATGACGAAAAGAATGCTACCATCTACAAACAATATAAGGAATTGGCTGATTCTGAGAATGACATCCTCTTCGGTGGTCGTCTTGCCGAATATGCTTACTACGATATGGCGCCAGTGATTGCAAAGATTTTACAATTGACTATAAATTAGAGCAAGAGAAAGGTAGGGTACAAATTGTACCCCCCCTTCGATATACGAAGCAATAATAACTAATTTACTGGCAAAAAAGATGGCAAACGAATCAATCATTAAATTATTTGAAGGAAAGAAAGTGCGTGTAGTATGGGATGAGGAGCAGGAAAAATACTACTTCGCAGTCCAAGATATAGTACAAGTGCTAACGGATAGTGCGGATATTAAACAGTATGTCAAGCGTTTGCGTTCGCGTGATAAAGAGTTAGATTCCGTGTGGGGTACAATTTGTACCCCCCACCAATTTGTATCAACAGATGGGAAAAAACATGCTGTGAATTGTTCGGATTTGCAAGGCATTTTCCGAATTATCCAGTCGATTCCGTCGAAGAAAGCGGAGCTGGTAAAGCAGTGGTTGGCTGAGTTGGGACAGATGCGAATAGACCAGATGATTGATCCGGAGCTGACGTTCCAGATGGCTGCCTGAGACGATGGAGAAACGGCTGGGGCGTTCGGTAGTGTCGAAGGAACGTGCATCGGATTATATCCTGCCGGAGCAGCCGAAAAAGAATGTGGAGGAACTGCCATTTGAGGATGTAATCGAGGATTAGGAGCACCATTGGAGTTTAAGAAAAAACATCGATCCAAATTTAGTATGCCACAATCATTAAAACAACAGACAGCAACAGGAATAAAGTGGAGTGCTATAGAGCGCTTTGCTAACCAACTGATGCATTTTGTTGTATCGGTTGTCTTAGCTCGTTTGTTGGCTCCTTCAACATTCGGATTGGTGAGTATGGTGACGATATTTATTGCTATATCCCGGGTGTTTGTAAATAGTGGTTTTGCACAAGCTTTGGTACGCAAACCCGATCGGACAGAGTTGGATAATTGTACGGCGTTCTATTTTAATATTGTTGTCGGTGCTGTATGCTATGCGTTGCTATACGTCTGTGCGCCATTGATAGCGAAGTTCTATAATGAGCCACTATTAACGCCAATCACACGTCTTGTTGGTATAACGGTTTTAATAAACTCCTTGATGGTTGTACAGCATGCGTTGCTTACTCTCAAGATGGATTTCAAAACCATATCTAAAGCTTCCGTTACAGCCTCTTTGTTAGCAGGTGGAATAGGTGTTTATTTGGCATGGGTGGGATATGGTGTATGGGCACTGGTTACGATGCAGTTGATAGGCAGGTTTACCAATTTAATCTTAGTCTGGATTTTTGCCGGATGGCGTCCGAAATGGATGTTTTCGTGGGAGTCATTTAGAAATTTATGGGGATTCGGTAGCAAGTTATTGGCCTCCAGTTTGATAGATACAGTTTATAAAAATCTTAGAACGCTTATCATTGGTAAAGTCTATTCTGCTGCAGACTTGGGCTATTATGGCAAGGCTGCACACTACGCTGCCACTCCATCAGATTCTCTTACGGGGATAATTCAAAAGGTGGTATATCCTGTGCTTTGCCGTTTGCAAGCGGATAAAGCGAAACTGGCGGATGTTTACAGACAGTTCATCAAATTGACAGTGTTTATTGTATTTCCACTAATGATGGGGTTGGCCGGGGTTTCTCATTCGTTCATTATTGTGCTGTTAGGTGAGAAATGGGCGTTTTCAGGGGAACTGCTGATGATATGCTGTTTCAGTCACATGCTTTATCCGGTACATGCTATCAATCTTAATCCCCTTCAGGCGCTTGGACGTTCTGATCTGTTTTTGCGTTTGGAAATAGTTAAGAAATTAGTAGGACTCGCGATATTGGCAGTGACTGTGCCATTTGGAGTGAAAATGATAGCAGTTGGTGCAGTTGTGTCATCGGTATTAGCTTTGTTTATCAATACATATTATACAGATGGATTGATTGGTGTAAGTATATGGGTTCAGTTGAAAGATATTGCCCCAACATTTTTCTTGTCGTTTGCTATGTTCGGGTGTATTATGCTGTTTAACTACCTTGTTGACAATCTGTATCTCGAATTGTTAGGTGGCGTGGTGGTCGGTATGATTATCTATTTTGCCGGTGCACTTCTATTCAGATTCAAAGAATTATATGAATTAAAAGATATTGTGATAAAGAATATTTTACATCAATCAAATGGCTGATAAAATTACTGTTACATCTCCGTTGCTCCCAAATATAGACGACTTCTATGCA
This sequence comes from uncultured Bacteroidales bacterium, assembly GCA_902798965.1. GTDB lineage: Bacteria > Bacteroidota > Bacteroidia > Bacteroidales > Paludibacteraceae > Colicola. The sequence goes on from CADBYS010000002.1 coordinate 105,705, forward strand.
TTGTTGAAGCAAGTATGGGATTCGAAGTGGATTACCAACAACGGCTCGTTTCATAAGCAGTTGGAGCAGGAACTGGCTGCGTATCTCAAAGTGCCGTACGTCAGTTTGTTCACTAATGGCACATTGCCATTAATAACCGCCTTGCAGGCGCTGCATATCTCCGGCGAGGTGATCACCACGCCGTATTCGTTCGTTGCAACGACGCATGCACTTTGGTGGAACGGTATCAAGCCGGTGTTTGTGGATATAGACCCGGCTACTGGCAATATTGATCCTAATAGAATAGAGGAAGCTATTACATCAAAGACTTCGGCCATTATGCCGGTTCACGTGTACGGCAAGCCGTGTAACACCAAGCGTATTCAGGAGATAGCTGACAAGTATAGTTTGCGGGTTATCTACGATGCTGCCCACGCATTCGGTGTGGAGGTAAACGGTAAAAGTATATTGAATGCCGGTGATTTGAGTACACTTTCGTTTCATGCCACCAAGGTGTATAATACGATTGAGGGGGGGGCGATGATTATGCATGACGAGCAGACGAAGAAGCGAATTGATTATTTGAAGAATTTTGGCTTCGCTAATGAAACTACGGTGGTTGGACCGGGTATCAACTCCAAGGTCGATGAGGTGCGGGCTGCCTACGGTCTGCTGAATCTGAGGCAGGTGGATGCAGCGATTGAGGCGCGTCATCAAGTGGCAATCACATACCGTGAGGCGTTGCGTTCGGTCAAGGGTATTACATTCTTCGATGACATGCCTGGGGTTAAGCATAACTATAGTTACTTCCCAATATTCGTGAATGCCGAGGAATATGGCTTGACGCGCGATGAACTCTACTTCAAGATGAAGGAGCAGAATGTACTCGGTCGTCGGTACTTCTACCCACTCATCAGTACGTTTTCCACATACCGCGGCTTGGAGTCTTCCCGCCCGGCTAACCTGCCGAATGCGCACAAAATGGCGGATTCGGTTATCTGCCTGCCGATGCATCATTCATTGTTAAAAGAAGATATTGAGCGGGTCGTTGAATGTATTTATCAGTGATATGAAAAATCTAATTATTATAGGTGCACGCGGATGGGGACGTGAGGTATATGCTGCTGCTATATCATGTGCTGCATATCGTCATGGTGAATATGCTGTCAAGGGGTTTCTTGATAGTGATGAACATGCTTTCGATGGTTTGCAGGGGGATTATCCACCAATTTTAGGAGATGTGGAAACATATATAATACAGCCCGATGATATCTTTTTTGTGGCGATGGGTGAACCCAAATGGAGAAAGTATTATGCCGAGCTCATAGAACGCAAAGGTGGACATTTCATGACGATAATATGTGATACGGCAAGAGTTGTTCCAACGGCGACAATCGGGGACGGATCGTTTGTTTCATATAATTCGATAGTTTCTGATGGTGTGGTTTTAGGGCAACACGTGGTGATTCATGCAGGTGCTATAATAGGGCATGATGTGCATATTGGATGTTATGGTACATTAGAGGCACTTGCTTTTGTAGGTGGCAAAGCTGAAATAGGAGACGAAAGCATATTGCATGTAAGAGCAACACTTATTAGGCACAAAAGGATAGGTAAACGCGTTGAAGTTGGAGCACATAGCCTTGTAATGCGGAATCTTCAGGATGACGTGCATGTGTTTGGAAATCCGGCGCGTAAAGTGGAATGGTAAAAATATATATGCTTATGAAAACTCGCAGAATTCGTCAGTTCATTCAGTATGGTTGGAAACATGCTACATGGGTTAGCAATGAATACTATGGAGGTAAGAAGAAAATACCTGTACTGTTTGATATAGTGAGATGTTTTTGCAAATATTCAATGTGGAGCAATCAATATGTAGCAAACAAGATGTATGCGATAGATAGTGTGGAACGTGAAAGGATAGGATCTCAATTGCTTGAGCGGAATAAGAAACGCGATGAATGGGTGCAGAGTTGCATTGATAATCGACGTTTCTTGGCTAAATACTCCGCATTTGAGCGTGAAACTTCTTTGGAAAAACATAATCAAAGAGGTAATGCGTATGCAAAATACTATCATACAGGAAATGGACTATTCGTAGAATATGGAGTAATGATAATGTCGCAGCATTATATTACAGGAAACTTAGTAATTAAAAATAATGTACTAATCGGTAGAAACGCAGATGTTGATTATACAGGCGATCTGGTTGTAGGAAATGGAGTTTCTATTTCAGAGGGAGTTAAAATCCTGACCCATCGTCATGACTTGGAGTCCCAAATTGTGACTGGAGGGGAGAAAAAAACAGAAACAGATATTTTTCATGGTTGCACCCCAACTCCGCTGGAGATAGAGGACTTTGTATGGATAGGTGCGAGAGCTACAATCATGCCGGGAACAACTCTAATAGGCAGGGGTGCAGTAATTTCTGCAAATACCGTTGTTTCACAAAAAATACCTCCGTATGCCATCGTGCAAGGATTTCCTGCAAAGATTGTGGGCTTTCGTTTTACACCTGAAGTTGCAGCGGAATTTGAGCGGAACAATTATCCTGAGGAGGAACGCATTCCTATCGAAATACTAAAAGAGAATTATACAAAATATTTCAATAAGGAAAGAAGAAAAGAAATACGTCAGTTTTTAAAAATGTAAAATAATAATATGTATCATTCAGAAACTCAGCGCTTCTTTTTAGCGTTATATTACGGATGGCAGCATGCTGGAGATTTGGCAAAAACAAATCCCCATTCGAGGCTGTGGTTTTATTTTGACATACTTCATTATTTCTTTAAGTATGGATTAGGGAGTCATCGATATATTCTATACCAATTTGATAAGAAAACTAAAGAAGAGAAAGAATCTGCAGGAAGAATGTTTTACAAAAAAGTCTTTGTCGGACGAAAAGAGGCAGATAAACAGCGGAAATTTATTGCAAAATGGTCCAATATCAAATATCAGACTACGTCATGGCAGCAGCATCGCAGAAATGTAGCATATCGGAGTTTTTTTAAAACGGGTGAAGATTTATATGTGGAATATGATGTAACAATATATAATTATCACCGTCAGAAAGGTAATTTTATAGTGGGGCAGAAAGTGTTTTTGGGGCGAGCCTGTGATATTGACATTACTGGTGACTTAACGATTAAAGATGGAGCGGCCATTTCTGAGGGTGCAAAAATTCTTACACACAGGCACGATTCCTCAGAGTATTTGTATACGCGTGAAATAGAGGCGGTTGAAGTAAAAGATTTTGACATAACTAAGTCATGTATTCAAACTCCACTGATTATAAATGAAAGAGCATGGATCGGTGCGCGTGCCATTGTATTACCCGGGGTGGCAGAAATAGGTCGCTTGTCCATAATCGGGTCGGGGAGTGTAGTCGAAAAGAAAGTCCCTCCGTATGCAATCGTGAAAGGAAATCCGGCGAAGGTTGTCGGATTCAGATGCACTCCGGAAGAGGCAGTCGCATTTGAGGAAGCATATTTCCCACCGGAACGTCGAATTCCTTACGAAGTGCTGAAAGCTAATTATGACAAATATTTCAATGCCGAGCGTCGAAAAGAGATCCGTCAGTGGCTGAAGTATTGATGCATGGAATGAGTATGAATAATAGTAGATAAAGTATATATGACGAAATGGTAGTGGAGATTTGTGGCACTTATTGAGCATATGCTAGTAAAAATGGAAAAATGGTGATATTGTCACAAGAATGTGCATAATTTTATTTTCTTTTTGAAAAAATATTACTTTTGGCATTATTTAGTTGCAAATATGAAAACTTATTTGTAACTTTGGGGCGAAAAACGTAAGGTGCATAATATTGTCGCCCTAAAGAAGATAGTAATAGAATAATTAACCCCCAAAAATAGCAAATATGGAACTTAATGAATTTGTAGCTCACTTTGCTGAGCAGTTTGAAGAAACGGATGCAAGTGAATTCACTCCTGCAACCAAGTATCATGAATTGGATGAATGGTCTTCTCTCGTAGGACTGAGCATTATCGCCATGGTGGATGAAGAATATGGCGTAGCTCTCAAAGGAAACGACGTAAAATCATCCGTAACGATTGAGGATTTGTTTAACGTTGTCAAAGAGCGTCAGTAATGGCATTTCTTCATTTGCGCGATGTCCGCATTGCGGGCATCGCGGCTGGTGTGCCACGGCAGGTGAGAAATAATATTGAAGCTGCCGGCTTGAATTTCTCATCGGACTATTCGCCGGAAGACTATGTAAAATCAACAGGAATATTAGAGACGCATGTATCTCCTACGTTATGTGCATCTGACTTGTGCTATCATGCAGCAGAGAAACTGATAGCCGATTTGGCATGGTCCAAAGATGAGATACAGGCTTTGGTATTTGTTAGCCAGCATCCGGATTATATATTACCAGCAACATCGTGTATTCTCCAAGACAGATTAGGCTTGTCGAAGGAGTGTTATGCAACGGATTGTGGATTAGGTTGTAGTGGATGGGTGTATGGCTTGAGCGAAATATGCGCCTTAATGGCGACTGGAGAGATTAAGAAAGCTCTGCTGTGTGTCGGGGATGCGAAGCGCCGGGTTGCCGGTTGGGATAATGATCCTCTGTTCGGATGGGCAGGAACAGTTACTGCGTTAGAGTACCAACAAGGAGCAGAAGGAATGATGTTCCATCTTGGGACGGATGGCAGCGGATACGATGCGATATTTGTGCCTGATGGCGGGGCGAGAACTCCCATGTCACCTGATTCTTTCAAATATGAGGAAGTTGACGGGCGTCAGTATCATCGCGGAATGAGTCGTATGAAGGGCATGGATGTCTTCTCGTTTGGCATATCTACAGCTCCAAAATCCGTGAAAGCGTTAGCGGAGCATTATGGCTTCGATTATTTGGATTCGGACTTCTTCGTATTCCATCAAGCGAATATGAAGATGAATGCTCTAATCACCAAGAAGTTAAGACTTCCTCAAGAGAAGGTTCCTTCTTCGTTATATCATTTTGGTAATACTTCATCCGCGTCTATCCCATTGACCATTGTTACTCAGTTACAAGGACAAGTTCAAGAACGCAAGCGTTTTCTATGTTGTGGATTCGGTGTCGGATTGAGTTGGGGCACAGTGGCATTCTTAACGGAGAATTTGGTTATGCCGGAAGTGGTTTTGGTTGATGAAATAGAGTAATACGTCATTATGAACGAAAATCCATTGTATAATCCATATTCCCTAAAAGGGAAAACCGTTCTAATTACAGGCGCTTCTTCGGGCATTGGAAGGGCGACTGCTGTTGCATGCTCCAAGATGGGGGCAAATGTGGTTATTACAGGTCGCAATATTGAGCGTTTACATCAAACGTATGAGCAATTGGATGCGATAGCTACGCATTATCAATATGCCGGAGACTTGACGCGACAAGAGGATCTTGAACGTCTTGTAGAAGAAGTGCCGGTGTTGGATGGCTTGGTAAACAATGCAGGGATATCCTATACGAAGCCGATCGGTTTCTTGAAACCCGATGATATACGTAGAGTGTATGAAGCAAACTTGTACGCCCCGATGCTGCTAACCAACAACTTGTTGAAAAAGAAAAAAATAGCGAAGGGTGCATCTGTTGTCTTTATGTCTTCTACTGCTGCATTCGGGTGCAGCAATGCTAATTCCACGTACGGGACATCGAAAGCAGCTTTGTCGGATTTTATGCATTACTGCAATAAAGAAATTACCCCTGTCCGACATATACGTTTTAATGCCATCCATCCGGGTATGGTGCGCACGGAATTGGTCGCTAACTTGACTTTTACGGAAGAGGAACTGCAAAAAGATATGGCACGTTATCCCCTTGGAAGATACGGCGAACCAGTTGATATAGCCAATGCGGTCGTGTTCTTGCTGTCTGACGCATCGTCATGGATATCCGGTGTGAGCTTAATCGTGGATGGAGGCTTGATGAATAGAGTTTGATTGGCGTAATTTAATAGTTTGTAGAATCGCTGGAATAGAAGGCACATTCAAAATAGAAATGAAGTTAAAGCCGATAGCCAAAATCAGATTCCTGCTCCGTGCAATCCAACGCACATGTGTTGTATTGTACAGGAAGCGTTCCATTCGATTTTTCTCGGAATACAAACGGATGATAAAAACATGTTTGTGGCTTGAGAAAGGCTCACAGGAGTATTTGAATCGACAATTTTTCAATATGTCTGATGAAGAGTTGCGCAAAATATATGACAATGAGGTGAAAGAGAAAGTTGAGAAAAGAATATGGCTACAGAATCACCGTAGAAGAATGTATATTTTAAGTAAGTATGGGGCGCCGGAATATAGTACTACGCAAAAGAAAGTACGTGAACGAGTGGATGCGTATGAAAAAGAGTTTGGAATCCCTAAAGATTGTTCGCTGCAATGGAATGTATCAATTACTTGTCAACATTCACGAATGGGATTGTTAAAAATCGGGCATCATGTCATTCTTTGCCGAGATGTTGATCTTGATTTTACGGGTAATTTGATCATCGAGGATTATGCGTGGTTTGCCGAAGGGGTAAAGGTGATTACACATAATCATAAAGTTGGGCTTCAAGAGGATTACGATTGTATTCCGACATCAGTTGTGATAAGGGATCATGCGCATATCTTTGCTAGAGCAGTGATAATGCCACAAGCTGCTGAAATAGGACGGCATTCTGTAGTTGCAACAGGTGCAATTGTAGTTAAGCAGGTGCCTCCGTATGCTATTGTAGCCGGTGTTCCTGCCAAAGTGTTGAAATTTGTCGCATCTGCGGACGAAATTTCGAAATATGAGGCAGAGCATTATCCACTAGAGCAACGCATTCCTATAGATGTGCTTAGGGAAAATGAGAAAAAGTACATAAGTAAATCGTGATGAAGGCATTTTGATGATTATAATAATTGATTAATAATATTGATTATGAATATATTAGATAATAAAGTCGCAATTGTGACTGGTGCTGCTCAAGGTATTGGGTGGCGCATCGCTAAACAATTCGCATCGGACGGTGCTATCGTCTATGCCTGTGATAGACAAAATTTGGATGATGCAAAATTACAGGAATTTCAGAATGCAGGCATTCACTATGTCGCATTTGATGTAACGGATGCTGCTGCTATGAAGCAAGCAATGATGTCTATTTATAAGGCACAAGGACGTATTGATTGCTTGGTTAATAATGCAGGAGTTGTTTTCAATCGCAAAATTGGTATGATTGTGCGTGAGGAAACAGAATTGATGTTTCGTATTAATGTGATAGCGGTTCTAGAACTAATTCAACTGGTTAGTCGTTTAATGGTACGCAACGGAGGAGGAAATATTATTAATATCGCATCGGTAACAGCTCAACTCGGTTCGCCGGGACAAGTGGCATATTCAGCGACAAAAGGTGCGATTATTGCATTGACGAAATCCGCAGCTAAAGAGTTGGCATCGCAAAATATTAGGGTGAATGCTGTTGCCCCGGGAATAGTCCAGACGGAACGATTTGCAGAATTGTACGAATCAGATGGCAGTAAAATCGACCAACGTATTTCTCGGATTGCATTGGGGCGGCTCGGAACTCCAGAGGATATTGCTAATGCATGTACGTTCCTTGCATCTGATAGGGCAAGTTATATATCTGGAGAGATCCTTGGCGTAAACGGATGTGCTTCAATATGATGTCTGGTGTTTAAGATAGTTGCCTTATGTTTTTAGGGATAGACAAGAAGCCTCAGGAAAAAATAGCTGTCATTGATGACAGCGCTATAGAATTGACTTATGGCGATTTGTGTCGGTATGCGGATGATTTCCGCGTAATGCTACCATCCCGTACATTGGTGTTCCTTCTTGCCGAGAACCGCATCGGCTCGCTGATCGGTTATACTTCGCTGTTGAACAACCATGTCGTTCCGCTCATTATCAGCAGTGCTACTGAACGAACGCTGTTTGACAACCTGTATGCTACCTATCGTCCGCAGTATCTGTGGCTTCCCATAGAGAAAGTAGCAGAATATACGGCGAACGAGCCGATATATACCGCTCAAGGCTACGCCTTGGTTCGAACCGGTTTCCCGCAAGCACATTTATATGATGATTTGTCGCTCCTACTGCCGACATCAGGTAGTACCGGTAGCCCGAAGCTGGTGCGTCATAGTTACCGTAATATCGAGGCGAATGCGGAGAATGTGATGAACCTGTTCGGCATTACGTCTTCAGAGCGCGCATTGGCTTCATTGCCGATGCATTATACAATGGGCTTGTCGGTCATCGCATCGCATCTATATGCCGGAGCAACGGTTCTCCTGTGCAGTAAGTCGCTATTGGATGCCGGATTCTGGAAGATGCTGCGTGACCGCGAGGCGACAAGCATAACCGGAGTACCCTATAGTTACGAGCTACTCGCCAAGTTGCGTTTCTTCCGTATGGATTTGCCGCACCTGACCACCATCACCCAAGGGGGAGGTAAACTGACGGAGGAACTATGGCGGCAGATTGTGGATTATTGCCAGTCGCATGGCAAGCGCTTCATTGCAACTTATGGCCAGTCGGAGTGCACAGCGCGTATGGCATATTTGCCGGCGCATCTGGCTGCAACGAAAATCGGCAGTATCGGTATCGCGGAACCCGGAGGAAAGTTATCGATTATCAACAATGATAATGTCGAAACCTTTGATGGTGAGGATACCGGCGAGATGGTTTATCGCGGCGAGAATGTAACACTTGGTTATGCCAACAGTTGTGAAGACCTTTTGCTTGGTGATGAGAACCACGGCGTGATGCACACCGGCGATCTGGCTCGGCGTGATGCAGAGGGATGCTATTATATTATAGGGCGTCTAAAGCGTTTCCTCAAGATTTTCGGTTTGCGTATCGGATTGGATGAAGTGGAGAATATCATCCGGACAAATTATGATACCGATTGCTATTGCAGTGGTACGGATGAGAAACTGATTGTCAAGGTAACCAATCCTGCTGTTGCGGTTAGCATACCGACATTGATAGAGGACAAAACGCATCTGTTCCATCAGCGCGTAGAGGTGCTTGTGGTCGATAAGATTCTGCGAAATGAAGCAGGCAAAGTGATTAATCAATAAAATCAAATACATTATGACAAATTTGGAAAAACTGAATAACATCTTTTGCGAGATGTTCAGTGTAAACGTAGAGGAATTGCAAGCGGATTTTAATCGTGAGCATGTTGCCAATTGGGACTCGGTGCATCAGGTTGGACTCAGTTCTACTATTGAGGATGAGTTCGACATCATGCTTGATCCGGAAGATATTATTGCACTCACGTCCTACGAAGGAGCTAAGTCGGTGCTGGCAAAATACGATATAGAGTTATAATATGGCTTATTGGAATATTAAGAATGTAGCCGTTCGCGGTGTGACCGGAACGGTGCCCAATCATCCGTTCTCAACGTATGACTTTCCGTTCTTTACTCGTGAAGATGCAGAAACGTTCAATAATACGGTGGGAATTAAGAATCGCTATTTCGCGCCCGATACTATGTGCGCATCCGATATGTGCCAGGACGCAGGGGAACGGTTGATCGAGGCTTTAGGATGGGATAAGAGTTCGATAGATGTGTTATTGTTCACTTCTGTCACGCAGGACTACAAGACCCCTCCAACCAGTGCTATCCTGCAAGACAGGATGGGGTTGCCGACTACCACGTTCGTCTTGGACGTTCCGATGGGATGCTGCGGCTGCATCTATTCCATTGTTGTGGCAGGCAATCTGCTGACAGCCGGAACAACGAAGCGCGCTATCCTGCTGATTGGGGACACTGCAGCACGTATGGGTAATGCTAACGATAAGAGCCGCATGCCACTCTTTGGTGATTGTGGCGTAGCGGTGGCGCTCGAGTATGATCCAGCCGCCACGGAAATATGCATTGACTTCAATACCCTTGGGTCAGGATATGAGGCGCTCATGACCCCTCATGGAGGATACCGCCATCCGATTGACAAGGCTACCTCGTTCATCGAGGAAGATTTCGGGAATGGGATTATCCGTGCCCCGAAAGATGCACTGATCAACGGCATGGATGTATTCTCGTTTGCCATTACGCGTCCGTCGCTGCAAGTGAAGAAGATGATGGATGAGTGGCAATTGGATAAGGACAATGATGTCGATTATTTCCTCATTCACCAGGCCAACAAGCTCATCGTGGATCGATTGGTCAAGAAGCTCAAATTAGCTCCGGAGAAAGTGCCGTATAACTTGCAGGAGTTTGGTAATTTGGGCGGAGCATCTATCCCGATGCTGATGAGTTCGGAGATTGCCGAATCGTTGCGTACCCGACCTCTGTCGCTGATCTGTTCTTCATTTGGTTTGGGATTGACGTGGGCTACAATGTGGCTGCGTACCCAACCGATGGTAGTGGTGGACGTTCATAAATTATAGTATGACATACGCTCCTGTTATTATTCCAACTCTTAATCGTTACGAGCATTTTCGCCAATGCTTGGATTCTTTGGAGCGTTGTACAGGAGCAGAGCAGACCGAGGTGTACATAGGGCTTGATTTTCCGCCGTCTGACAAGTATGTGGATGGTTGGAAGAAAATTGATGCCTATCTTGCGGAAAAGGAGAAGCAAAACGGCCTTAAACGGCTGATCGTAATCCGCAGGACAGAGAATAGGGGGCTTGTCAGCGGCAAGAAATTAAGTAATATGACGGGGCTTTTTGCCTATGTGATGAGCAAGTATGACGCATTGATTGCTTCGGAGGATGATAATGTGTTCAGCCCGAACTTTCTGGAGTATATCAACAAAGGTTTGGCCCGGTACGAAAATGACCCGTCCATTCAAGCGATTGTAGGATACGCTCACCCCTACCATTTCAAGCATGCGAATAACAATCATTACCGCCATAATACGGATATGTCCGTATGGGGATATGCTACGTGGACAAAAAAACAACGTGAAATGTCAGCTTTTGTTCGTGACGGGGGGATAAGCAAGATGTTGTCCTTACGCTCGATATATAAAGTGTATAAGCACGGTTGGTTGCGATTGTACCAGTTCCTGTTGTTAGCTCTAAAAAGAGAGAAAATCAGGCTAACTGATAGCGCAATGTCTGTTTATCTAATTCTTACAGATAGATATGTTATCGTGCCAACCTTATCAAAGGTTAGAAATATAGGCTGGGATTTGCAGGGAAATAGTTTCAAAAATGGAATGCAAGGGAAAGATAAAATAGCAGAACGCCATAATTCGCAACCAATAGATACCGCTGAACACTTTGATTATGTCGGGGATGATCATGCTTATATGGATTACAACAATACGATTGCAGTCAAGGAGAGTGATGGCTATATGAGTTTTGGGAAGTTTATCAAAAATGTATTAACCTCCTTGAGCAGGGGTGTGAAAAACGCAGTCCGCAAGTCATGATATGAGCTGAAAATGTGATCGGATTTCTGCATGCTTTTATGTAGCAGAAAGCAGTATTATCGGTCATAATGCTGGAAAATGTCCAAAAAGATATATCTCATACTATTTGTCATACTTTGTCTTAACGGGTGGGGAGTGCGGTTCATTCCTCACCTATCATCAACGACATGGCTCGTTGTGCAAGTATTCTATCTGCTTTTTGGATATGTTCATTGGAGCAGAATAGAGAGAAACCAATTCGGTAAAGGATATTTGGGTGTATTCGTATGTATCGTGCTTGGTATCGTATTATCTATGATACCTGCATGGCTATACTATGAACAAGGATTTCGCATATCCATAATTGCATATCGACGTCAGATATTGTGGCTGACGATTCCAGTTCTTCTGCGTATAGCACCGTCTGAGGACGATATAGTCGGGGCTATCAAAGTGATTGTTCTTCTCATATGGGGGGTACTTTTGATGCGCATGTTTGCCCCAGGATTGCTGTATGTCAATGAAGATGTGTTAGAAGAATATCAAGAAACAGGCTATTATGGCTACATAATCGGATTTACGTTAGCTGTCATACCGTTGTATTATAGTGTAGAACGTGTCTTGTCCAATGGATTAGGCAACAAGAAGGATATATTTTGGATAATAGTATGCTTTGCACTACTATTTGTAATGCGAAATAGAAGCATTCTTTTCGCGTCTTCTATCGTTATCTTTGTCTCCATACTGAGGATGCAATCGCGCAACAAGCCGATTATTATATTTATGGCAATATTGGTTGTGGGCATGTTCTTGTCCGCTACATACGATATATGGATGGCTCTTCTGAGTAGGACACAAATAGATCTTTCTGATGAAGACTATAACCGAAATGTTGCATATACCTACTTCCTTACGGAAGCGAATCAACATCTCCTTCAGTATTTTTTGGGGCATGGATATATTAGCTCGCACGTGTCATCTATTGTGGAAAACCTGCAAATGAGGGGCATATATAATTCGGATGTTGGCTTTGTCGGTTTTTGGAATGAGTATGGTTTCCTACCGATTATAGCATTTACGTACATGTCCTTGCGAGCCCTGTTTGACAAAGTGATTCCCTCTTATGTCGGAATGATAGGGCTGACCATATTGTTATGTGCTCCAACAATCAGTTATTTCGGAAATATTTCCCATGCGCTGATGTTTATGATAATGTATATTTTGGTTTGTTATTACCACTATCAATCCAAATTGGTATTAGAGTGTGATACGATAGTTGAAGGATAATCAAGTGATGAAGACAGCTGTAATCATTGTAAATTATCATAACCAACCATTGACGATTCATTTCGTAAAGAATGAATTGGGAAAAGTATATGAGAAGTTGTGTGTGATAATCGTGAATAATGATGCCACGTCTCATTCAGATGGAGAGTTGGTAACTGCGCTTGATGCCGAGCTCGTAAAAGAAGGAACATTCCGAACGAGTGCATCCAGTGTATATGTAATCTCATCACCGGAGAATTTAGGGTTTGCCCAAGCGAACAATTTGGCTGTGGACTTTATCCATAACTACTTGAAAACCGACTACTTGTTATTCACCAATAATGATATTGTAATACAGGATCCGGACATCATTCAACAATTGATCCAGAAACTTGATGCCGACTATAGAATCGGGATGATAGGCCCTCAAATAGTGGGTATTGATGGAGAGAAGCAAAGTCCGTTCCCGTATCAGTTATTTTGGGATAGATACGTTAGGATGTATTTATATACTCCATTCATGACCAAAGAAAAGAAAGTAGAACGATTTGAACTCAATTATCAGGAGAATGCACGTGAAGGATTTCATTACCGGATTATGGGATCGTTCTTTTTGATGCGGCTCGCTGACTATTTGGCAATAGGTGGCATGGATCCGGGCACATTCCTGTATGCCGAGGAGATGATTCTTTCTGAGCGACTAAAGCAAATCAACAAGGGCGTGTATTACTATCCACAAGCTATAGTTCAGCATATACATGGCGCAACTACGAAAAAGTCCATGACGCATAGGACGATATGTTTGGAAAAGATGAAATCGGAATGCTATTATTATCATCAATATATGCATGTGCCGGAATTGGAGTTGTTCATAGGATGCCGCTTGTATAAATGTATGCAGTCTCTTAAATACTTGGTAAAGAGATAATGAAAGTCCTGTTCGTAACACATCATTATCTGCACGGCAATGGCGGTGGCGTATTCGCCTCAAGAGCGTATATCAATGCCTTTGCCGAAATAGCGGAACATATTACCCTCCTGTATCCGTATAAGGATGGTATGGAGATAGAGATGGTATCTCCAAAGGTTGATGATGTTCCTGTGAGAGATGACCGGGCGAGCATACGTAAGCTGTTCTGCTTTTTGTGCGGGGATTTGCATCGATATTATGATATATTCGAGCATGTGCTCGCGAAAGCTAACTATGACCTTGTTGTCTTTGATAACAGCAGAGTATCTTTTGGATTGATAGATGTTGCTCATCGCTATAATAAACGAGTCATAACCATTCATCATAATTGTGAATTGGAATATGTCAGGGATAACAGCCGTGGACTTTTAGGCCTTGTCAATTTGTATTGGACCAAGAGGCAGGAAAGAGAAGCCGTTTTGAAGAGTGATCTGAATCTGACAATTACGCGGCAGGACTTGGATACGTTTGCTCGACTTTATTTGAACGGTAATGCAGATAAATTGCGATATTTGGGGTGTTTTGAATACGAACGGTCTGTGGTGACGCGATTGAAGGATTTTGCACCTGTAGAAAAAAAACGCTTTGTTATTACGGGGAATCTATCCGCAACTCAAACAGAAAAAGCATTGTTAGAATGGCTGGATACGTATTACCCGATTATGAATAATACTATTTCGGGATTCAAACTCGTAATCGCAGGTAAAAATCCGGGAGAACGATTACGTAGAGCATGTGCTGCAAAGCATATAGAACTGATTCCTTCACCGATATCTATGACACCTATTCTTGAGGAGGCGGATATATATATATGTCCGATTAACCTTGGTGGTGGCCTTAAGTTGCGTATCATGGATGGTCTGAAACACGGACTGCCAGTTATTGCTCATAAGAATGCCGCACGTGGATATGATGAGTTTGTGCAATCTGGTGTTGTTAGCGTGTATGATACCCCGGCTACGTTCGCCGAATGCTTGGGAAATATTGTTAACTTAAATGTCATGAAAGACACGGTACAGGATGAATATCAGCGTCTGTTTTCTTTTGAGGCAGGAGTAGAACGCATGAAAAGTATAGTGCTCCCCTTTATGATGAATGGTAGTATAACCGGTGTGTGATTATGCAGAAAGAACGTTTACGTTATCTTGATTTAGGAGCAGGAATCATGATCCTGTATATGATGATTGGGCATGCATTGCAGGCACAATTCTCCATGGAGACTTATGGTGTGCTTCATGGAATAGCATGGCCATGGTTGGATATGAGTCATATCCGGATGGTTAGAGGCGTACCGATGGAGGAGTATCGGCATGCGTTGTACCCCTATCTGCATTTCTTGATGGCGTGGTTTTTTTATAAATCAGGTCAGTTCTTTTCAAAACGAGGCAGCCTGGATCTTTTATGTGGTGATTCAAGCAAACTCTTGCGAGTGTTCGTAATATGGAGTGCTATTGGATATATATTCCATATCTCTATACTGGCGACGCGTGGCGTGTTGACGTTACGTGCAGCAACTTTGGGAGTTGCGAAAACATTTGTTCTTCGTGGTAATATACCTCTCAATTATCCGTTGTGGTTCTTGTTTACATTGTTTCTCGTCCGTCAGTTGGCCAATATCGTTCTGCCCGCGAAAAGTAGTAAAAGTTTTATCCCTGTTGGTGCATTGGTTGTTTGCGTGACATACTTGTTGTCATTCCTGCTATGGAAATATCATCCCCAATGGTTGCCATATTATATAGCGAATTCCATCGTCGGGCTGATGTTTTTCACACTTGGGTATTGCATCTCACAATACGAAACGAAATGGTGGCTTTGCTTGCCGTGTATAGTTGGATACATTGCGTGTTATATATGGGGGTTTTCAATCGTTCAATATTTCCCAAACACCTTACATGCAGGTCATTATTTATTGAATATGCCGACAGCGTTATGCGGGATAGTGACATTTAATGTTATGTGCAGACTGGTTGTTGAATATGTACCCCAAATAATTGTACCGTTTGAAATAGTGGCAAAAAATGCAATGATCCTATATGTTGCGCATGGTATCCTATATGTTACTATATCTGAAGTTATTTTGAAATTTGAGATAGTGAGCATTATGCCTTATGCTTTCCCCATGATTCTTGCCGCTTACGTTCTGCTTCTGCCGGTTGTCTGCATGTTGTATAACCGAATCAAAAAGAAAGGTGTTGACACAAAACCGACAATATCTTGATAATACTCCAATGACTTTTATGAGCACAAAACTTCCCATACTCATTCTTGCGTATAACCGTCCCGATTTGGTAGCGCAAGTCATGCAAGTGGTGCAAATTTATCAACCGCCTCGCCTGTATCTTGCATGTGACGGCCCCCGCTTGCATAAGCAAGGGGATGAAGAACGTGTGGATGAGACCAGACGAACAATGGAGTCAGCTGTCAATTGGGATTGTGATCTACATACATTATTCAGAGAGCAGAACCTTGGATGTGCTCAAGGAGTATATGAGGCTATTTCATGGTTCTTCGATCAAGAGGAATATGGTGTAATTATTGAAGATGATGTAGTCGTTAGTCAGGATTTCTTTAAATTATGTGAGGATTTGTTACCTCGGTATAAAAACGATACGAAGATTATGCAAATATCTTCACTTAATACAAGCGGACGAGTAGATATCCCGAATTCGTATGTGTATTCTCAAGTATTTCATTGTTGGGGGTGGGCGTCATGGCGTAGAGCATGGCAACAGATGGATATGCAAATGAACGGAATAACCAAGACCACTATACCTTATCTGGTTAAGCGGATCGGATTATTCAGAGGGTGCATGATGTACTACTACTTCAAGCAACTGTATGCACATCTGGAGCAATCCACGTCATGGGCAACACGTTGGTATAATAGTATCTTATGCTCCGATGGATTAGTTATATGTCCAGGAGTAAATCTGGGTATAAACATAGGTCTCACGCAAGGTGAGCATTATAAGCATAGTGATGCGCATCGACCAGAAGCATCGTTAGACTTGAATAGGTTGAGTTGGCCAATTAAATATGATGACTCACAAATCATAAACAAACGACAAAAAAAATATGACACTTTGTTTTTTGCCAAAACAAAGTGGTATGGTCTTTTGCATAAATTTTCTCATTAATTATTGTAGTCAACATGTTGGGGCATATCAAAAACATATTCACAATGTCGGACAACATCGAACGACTAATGCATAAAGTGCCTCTATTATAATAATAAGGTATAGGTTGCCTGCTATGATACGTGTGCTGATAAATAGTTATGCTTGTTGCCCGAATATGGGGTCAGAGCCGGGGATGGGGTGGAATTGGATTATTTCGCTCGCCAAGTATTGCGAGTGTTTTGTGATTTCCGAAGGCGAGTTCCGTCCACAAGTAGAACAATGGCTCTCTCTGAACGAAAACGAAGCGATTGCATCAAGACTGCATTTCTATTGGTTGCCGATAGGCGGAAACGATGCAGAGAAATCCGCTCGTATCCGTAAGATGTGCTGGAACCAGGGAGACTGGCGGTTCTATATATACTATCGTAAATGGCAACAGCAGGCAGCTCGGAAGGCTGATGAAATCATAGCGCGTCAACCCACTAATATTCCTATCCAGATCCTTCATCAATTGAACATGATTGGTTTCCGTGAACCAGGATATTTATGGCGTACCGCGCGTAAATATGACATCCCACTTGTTTGGGGACCCATCAACGCCAAAGAAGGATTCCCTATGGCGTATGCCAGAAACGCGTCATTGGGGCAAAGAACTTTCCTGTTTATAAAGAATGTCATTACAAAGGTGCAATTGGCAGTCATGCCAAGAGTAAGGTGTATGGCAAGGATGTCGAATGTGATAATAGCTGCGAGCAGCGATGCACAGTATAGTATAGAGAAATATTGGCGCAAAAGGAGCATCTGTATTAATGAAAGTGGATGCCCTTCTCCGGCGGGTGAAGTAGGCAGGAAAGACAATGCTGAAACAAAACAGTTTGATGTCCTTTGGTGTGGTCGGATGATCTTTAGCAAGCAGTTGGATATAGCTATACGCGCTATGGCAAAAGTTGATATCCCGAATGCTGTGTTACATGTTGTAGGTGGTGGAGATGATGAGGGCTATCGTGAACTGGCAGATAAAATGAGGGTAAATGTCCGCTGGTACGGCCAGGTATCTCATCAGGAGGTACAGAGGCTGATGAAGCAGATGGATCTGTTGCTGTTCACTTCCGTGTTTGAGGGAACTCCCCATGTCGTACTTGAATCTATTGTAAATCAATTACCCGTTGTTTGCTATAATACATGTGGGCAAGGGGATGTAGTGAATGATTCTGTAGGGATAACAATTCCGTTATCTGATCCCAAACAATCAGTATGTGATTTTGCAGAGGTTCTCACTTGGTTGTACAAGTATCCGGAACAACTTGCGTGGCGTATGTCAAACTGCAACTCCCGCGCTAAAGAACTAACGTGGGATAGCAAGGCACGCCAAATGATGGATATTTATAAGTCGATTTAAATATATTCGTTAGCGTTTAGTTCATATGTCAGAGCGGTCTATCAAGTTGGATTATATACGAGTATTGGCATGTCTGATGATAGTAACATGTCATTACTTTCTTTTCAGCAACCTGAATAGTGGCATTGGACGGAATCTTGCCGGTATTGGAAATGTCGTATTTTTCATGCTGTCAGCGTTGTTGTATGGTAGCAGATTTCATGATACTATGTGTGGTGACGCGGACAATCCGAAATATGAAAGCATTATCTTTATCATAGGAAAATTTTTAAAGTTGGGTTCTGTGCTTTGGCCTTTTTTGATTGTGTTGGTAGGATTGTATATCATTTATGATGTCAAATTCTCATGGTTTAATGTCGGACTCAATTTTGCATTTCTCGGTTATCTCGGCAAATTGCCAGGGAATGGACATCTGTGGTTCCTGACAGTTCTATTAGCATGTTATGTGGAATATGTAATCTTGCGTCATATTCAAGTTCAAAAGCAATGGCTATCATGGTTTCTGTTAATCGGTATGTGTTTTATCATGTTACTGTTGGAGTTGGTGGGAATTCCAGGGAATGCATTTGCAATATTGGGATTGTACGGTTTTGTGTTCTTGCAGGCTAACTGGTTAACATATCTATCCAAATCGTTGAGATTATGGCAGGCTGCTATAGGAATCGTCTCTCTAATAGTATTACTTTGGCTGGATTACAACGGTCTGTATGAGAAATCGCGGATTCTATTTTTCCTATTACATGATTTTGGAGGTCTTATTTTGGTGATAATGTGTTATCGATATATGCCTGAGAAAAACAATCATGTAGTATCATTGTTGAATAGTTTAGGCTTTGAGATATACATAGTTCACCATACTTTATGCGCGGGACCGTTTGTATGGGTTGCACAGTTGACACAATATCATATAATCAATTATGCTATCTTAATCATAAGTTCGTTAGTCCTAGCGTGTATTCTGCATCTCATTGCTAAGAAACTTTATCAATACTTCTCAGCGTTGTTAAAATCCAAATCATAAAAATACACACATATATACTTTCCCTATACCACTTGAACAGATCTCGCATAATCTCCATCGTAAGGTCATCATCTAACCTTGGCTGATAATATGTAATAATATCAATTATATGACTAATCCCATTCATAACTCGAGAATAAAGTGGAATGACTATCGCGCTTTGGGAATATACTATATAACTATTGTTACCCACGACCACATGCGAGTGCTTGGGGAACTGAATGTTGATGTGCGTGAGCCGCGGGTAATATTGAGTGAATTGGGGCGATATGTGCAGGAGCAATGGGAACGAATACCGACCGTTCAAGCGGAAAAGGGACGAAAGGTAAGTGTTTTGGGGCAGCAGGTGATGCCGGAGCATTTTCATGGAGTGTTGCGGGTGGAGGAACCGATGACGGATGGAGTGGGCGAGATCTTGCAGGCATTTAAGGATGCATGTGCGGGAGAATATAGAAGGATATATCGGCCAAGCGGGGCAGAGGCGTTGTGGGAGGATAGTTGTGGTGTTATTATATACTACCGTAAGGGGCGGTTGGAGAATATATTGCGCTATGTACATGATAATCCGCGGCGAGCGGTGATGCGGGCGTTGCAGCCGGATTTCTACCGCAAGCGGTTGCACATAACCATCGCGGGCATCGACTTTGCGGCGTACGGTAATCTGTTCCTGTTGCGCCGACCATGGAAAGAGCAGGTGTTCTGCCACCGCTGGCGGATGGAGGGGGACAAGCGGGATTATAGCACGCCGTATGAGACCACCGAGGAGTTCCGCCATCAGCGCGAAGCGTGGCTGGAAGCCGCGGAGGATGGCGCGGTGCTTGTAACGCCCGGCATCTCCAAGGGCGAACAGCAATTGGTGAAAGATTGCATGGAGCAAGAGTTGCCGCTCATCCATCTGCAGATGGAGCCAATCACGGAATCATGGCATCCGGACTATCGCCGGTATGAATTGTGCTCGAAGGGCAAGTTGCTCATCCTGTCGCCTTGGCAGTTGGACGAGCAGGGCGAAGTGAACGGAGTGCCGGCCGACACCTCCTACAGCCGCTTCCACAACCTGAATGCCATCGCTGAGATGCTGTGTGGCGAGGACTATCTGGAGATGAGAATCAGGCAGTAATTTAATATAAGAAGTCAGAGATTAGCAGTTAGACATCCGATGTTATCGCTATATGAATTGAACATATTGCCGAACAAGGAGGCGTTGAGCGCGTTGCCGCAAGGCAAGTTGCTGATAAATACCATCAATGCGCACTCGTACAATGTGGCGCAGGAGGATTCGCTGTTTGCCGAGGCGCTCAGGAAGGGGGATGTGCTGACTGCCGATGGCGCGAGCATCGTGCATGCGTGCCGGTGGTTGCATACACCCTCGCAACCCACGGAGCGCGTGGCAGGGTGGGATGTGTTCATGTACGAAATGACGGCATTGGAGCAGCAGGCTGAGGCGCTGAAAACGCCAAAAACGGTGCTGTTCATGGGTTCATTACCCGAGGTGTTGCAACGCATCGTGGAGCGGGCTGCGTTGGACTTTCCGTACTTGAAGATCCTTACATTTTCTCCACCCTACAAACCCGCCTTCACCCCCGAGGACGATACCGCCATCATCCGCGCCATCAACCGTGCCAACCCTGACTTGCTATGGATAGGCATGACTGCCCCGAAGCAGGAGAAATGGACATACAGCCATTGGCAGGAATTGAACATCCGCTGCCATGTGGGCACCATAGGCGCAGTATTCGATTTCTATGCCGGCACAGCCAAGCGCGCGCCGCTGTGGTGGCAGCAGCATTCGCTCGAGTGGCTCTATCGCCTGATTAAGGAGCCACGCCGCATGTGGCGACGATACATCATCGGTAACGCGAAGTTCATCCGAAACATAGTGAGGGAGAAGTCAGATATCAGAAATCAGAGGTCAGATATCAGCAATCAGAGGTGAATAAGGCGTGGATATATCTGTTGAATTTGCTGCGGGCGGCAATGGGCGAACAAACCGGCCAACTTGCGCCGTTGTCTCCTGATGAATGGCGAGCGGTGTATCGCTTGGCAAAGAACCACGCGGTGATTGCCGTAGCGTGGAGTGGGGTGGAAAACCTGCAACTCGCGCATCCTGACCTGTTGCAATCGATGCCGGCAGACGTAACGGGGCGTTGGTTTGCGGATGTGCAGACCATTGTCGCAGCCAACCGCTTGCTAACCAAGCAGGCACAAGCCGCACAAACGATGTTGCGCAAAGGCGGCTACGAGTCGCAGGTGTTGAAAGGCGCGGCGCTGGCGGCCTATTACTCCAAGCCAGAATACAGGCAAGCGACCGATGTGGATCTATGGGTAAGCCCGCGCATAGACGATACCAGTAACAACCTGAAGGCGTTTCGGCAAGAGTTGCTGACTTTCCTGCGGCAGCAAAGTGAGGTCAAAGTGGGCGAAACGGTGTATCATCACATCGAGACGCAGTGCTTCGGCAACACGGAAATAGAGTTCCATATCACGCCTACATGGCTGTGCAACCCGTTGCGTAACCGGCGGCTGCAACAATTATTCTCGAAAGCACAGGTTGATGCACAAACGCAAGGCAATCAGCCAACTCTCTCGCCCGAAATGCAAGAGTTATATGCCTTGCTGCACGCATTCCGGCACATCTATCACGACGGAATCAGTTTGCGGCACATGATGGATTATTATCTTGTTTGCCGCCACAACCGCCAGGCAGGAATACTTCAGCCGCAAGCGTTGTACGATTCTCTGGGCTTGATGCGCTTTGCCGAGGCAATGGACGAAGTAGCGGCTTTCTGCCTGGGCGAGAATAGCCATACTGTGGAAACTAATCAACCGGCACTTTCCAAGCGAGCCACGCATATCTTGCAAGCCTTGCCGGAACGGCAATTATCCCATGCAGTACGGTGGGATTATCCCGGGGAAACGCTGTTCAACCTCCCGTGGCGCTGCGTGCATTACCTGTGGCGCAAAAGGAATCACTACGTGTAGAAGTCAAATATCAGAAGTCACAAACTGAATATAATGGGTAACAAACCTTCCATAGCGTATTTGCGTCATGCGGCGCGGGCATACAGGCTGCAGATGAGCGTGAACATCGCGCTGGGCGTGGCGGATGTAGCCGTTAGCCTGGTGGAGGTGTGGCTCACCAAGCGCCTCATTGATGCCGCCACAGCCGGTCGGTCGTGGCAGTGGAGCGATGGCGGATGGCTGTCGTTGCCTGCTTTGGCTGCGATGCTCGTGGCGTGCATGCTGCTGTCGGTTGGTTTGGCGTACGCTGTGCGATGGCTGCGCGCCGAACTGAGCGTGCGTTCGCTCAACCGTCTGCAAGCCGGTGAATATGCCCGCCTGCTACAAGCACCCTGGCTCTACTTGCGCAAGCAGCACTCCGGTACGCTGACCAACACGCTCATCGAAGATATAGATACTGTCTCGCTCTTCCTCTCCGAACAGCTGCCCGCACTTATCACAGCCGTGCTGCAGTTCATTGGAGCGTTCGTGTTCCTCGCGGTGCTCAACTGGCGGCTGGCAATCGTGATCGTGGTTGTCACACCCGCCATCGTCGTTGCGGCGCAACTGTATATCCGCAAGATGCGCAAGCACCGCCGTCAGGTGCGCGAAGACCAGGCTGCCATCCAAGCCTACTTGCAGGAATCGCTGCAACACACCTTACTGCTCAAGGCACTCAACCGCACTGCGTACGCCTCCGCTCTGCTTGACGAACACCACGACGGCTACCAGCGCAGTTTCATGCGCATGACGCGTTACTCGGCTATGGCTACCGTGCTCGTGCGCACGGCGTTCGTGGCGGGGTATCTGATTGCGTTCTTTTGGGGCACATACAGCCTCTCGGCGGGTGCTATCACCTTCGGCGCGATGATTGCGTTCATCCAACTGGTAGGACGCATCCAGCAACCCATGCGCACGCTGATCGGCTATATAGGCACGTTCGTGAATGTGAGCACAGCGGCGGAACGAATAGCGGAAATCAGCAGCCAGCAATCAGTGGTCAGCAGTCAGCAATCAGCCATCAACACTCAACACTCAACCATCACTATCCGCGACCTCTCCTTCACCTATCCCGACTCCGACGAACCCGTGCTCTCGCACCTGAATGCCGAAATCCCTCAAGGCTCGCTCACAGCTGTGGTGGGTAAGACGGGCATAGGCAAGACCACATTCGTGCAACTGCTGCTTGGCCTGTTGCCCGCGGAGGAAGGTACTCTTTCCCTGCCCATCGTAGGGTTTACTTATGTTCCGCAGGGCAACACCCTGCTATCGGGAACGATCCGTTACAACCTGCTTTTTGGCAACCCGACCGCCACGGATGATGAGATGCTTCGGGCGCTGCGGCTGGCGGATGCAGAGTTTGTGCTGAAAGATGAACGCGGCTTGGATTACCCCTGTGGTGAGCGTGGCTTGGGATTGAGCGAGGGACAAGCGCAACGCATTGCTATCGCCCGCGCCTTGCTCATCAAAGCCGAAGTGCTGCTGATGGACGAAGCGTTCTCGGCACTGGATACACAAACAGCCGAGCGCATCCTCACCAACATCCGCGATGCCTATCCGCAACTGACTATCATCTGCATCACGCACCGCGAGAATCTGCTCGCCAAAGCCGACCAAGTGATACGCCTCGCATAGGTGTTGCATAGGTATCGCATAGGACTTGCATAGGATTTGACCACGGTGAAGTTGCTGAAAAATAGAAAGCGAAAATACTAAAAAACGATGACAGATATACGATTGTTTTTGTGCGATGTAGATGGCACGCTGACCGATGGCGGTATGTACTACACTGAGAATGGCGACGAACTCAAGAAGTTCAATACCCGCGATGGCATGGCGCTGCAGATTCTGCATGATCACGGCATCCGCACGGGTATCATCACTTCCGAAGAGCGTGATCTGGTGGAACGCCGCGCCAAGAAACTGCGCGTGGATTACCTGGTGCTGGGGCAAC
The DNA here is from genome assembly GCA_902798965.1 of uncultured Bacteroidales bacterium. GTDB lineage: Bacteria > Bacteroidota > Bacteroidia > Bacteroidales > Paludibacteraceae > Colicola. The sequence goes on from CADBYS010000002.1 coordinate 129,771, forward strand.
GCAACGGTGGCAAACGCGCTGTGGCGGAGGAGATTTGCCGTGAGATGGGCATCACCATGCAGCAGGTCGCATACATCGGCGACGACCTGAACTGCTACGACATTCTTACTGCTGTTGGCTACGCCGCTTGCCCGAGTGATGCTTGCAAGAAAGTGCTGAACATTCCCAGCATTCATGTCATGACACGCAAGGGTGGAGATGCCGTGGTGCGGGAGTTGGCGGAACAGATGTTTCCCGAGTGGTTTGAGTGAGCCGAAACGCCCCGAAGTGCCGCTGTTTGTAGCCTGTAGGTCACAAAAAAAAGATAATTGCATGCTTTAAAGCATATTTTTTGGCAGAAGGTTGCATATTTCAGAAAAAATGCGTACCTTTGCTACACAAATCGTTTAGCGCAAGAAAAATTGCGCAAGGTTTGTATTGGATTGCAGCGAATATGAGTGGCGCTGAATCGCAAAATTGTTGAACAGAATATTGATAAAAACTACATAAGGATGAAAACAAAACAATTGTTTTTCGCTTTGATTATTTCAGCCTTGTTGCCGATGGCTGCTTTTGCTACAACAGTGACTGATAACTTGGATTATAATGCTTTGGGGCTGACCGATGATAATGGCGAATTTGAGTTGTTCAGTGGCGTAAGTGATGCGTCGGCTGCGCAGTTTGCAGGCGCGGCTGAAGTCAGCAGTGGAGAGTTGTTCTTTAGCGTCGGTGAGGCTATGTTGGCAACTACCGTTTCCGGTGGCTATGTCTCATCTATAACGATTAATTGGAGTTCAACCGAAGCGTTTGATGAAGTTGATGAGGTTACCATCTTTGCCAAAAATAGTGCTTACACCGGAACAGAAGTAGACGGAGCCGGTACGGAAATTGAGACTATTATATGTGATGGCTCACCCAGCCAAACGTATAATTTCTCAACCAATTATTCGAATTTCGCGCTCGTTACAATGTATGAAGCACATATAGCCTCGATAGTAGTAGAGTGGACACTTCGTACAGAGTACTCTATTACAAAGGTTGCCGAACATGGTACTATTACGGGTGTGGATGGTGCTTATGCCGGAGATGCAGTTAGTTTGACTATGACACGTACCGGCGATTATGCCATGACGGGCTATACGGTGTATAAGACAGGAACTCCTGCTACGAAGGTGAAGGATGTATCCTATGCTCCAGCTACGGCAAAGCAAACTATTTCATTTACCATGCCGTCATATGATGTGACGGTAGAAGGCAAATTTGTGGATGCACCTTCTGTGACCCTTGTGCCGACTGTTGAAGATGAAGGAGGAAATAAGTTGACAGCTCTTTCTTCCATGGTTTCGGGTACAACATTGACGTACAATTACTCGGCGCCCTCTGATTATACAGGTGACGTGACTGTATCTTCCACGAATGCCGGTTGTGCGCAGGTATCGTTGGTTAAAACGAATGCTTATTCAGGGCAGCTGATAATTCGAGTATATAGAAAAGGTACAGGAGTTAGAATTTCTCTGGCGTTTGGTGCGGATACTAAGTATAAAGCTCGTACGATTAGTTCAAAAGCAACCACCATCTCTGCCCAAAACATAATTATGGTAACCGAACTCAATGATAAGTATTACGCTGTAACGCGATCCATAGCCGGTGCTACTGTAGAGGCGCAGGAACTGATAAAACAGGGTAGTAACTATTATTACAAGACAGGCGTAGATGTTAGCGATATAACATGGCAGATGGAATATTTAGGCTCCGGATATTATATTTCTGATGGCACGAATTATTTATCTATCAAAGCTGCTACCGTATCTTTGGCTGCTTCTCCATTCGAATGGTCGAAGAATGCAAGTAGCGTGTTAATCACCGACTATCTGACGGGCTTGTGCTATGATGAAGATTTTGCTGCATTTACCGTAAACAACCAGAATGAGTATAAAGCCGCCTCTACCATCTCTATGCCTGTGCGTGAAGTGCTTGCTTCCAATGTTTCCGAAGCTACCGAGTACACCCGCGGCCTGACGGATGGCAATTATGCTACAATGTGCTTGCCGTATAGCGTAAGCCGTAGCGAGACCTTCTTTAGCGGCGTGGACGTATATCGCATCACCGGTAAGTATATGTCCGGCGATAAACTGACGGGCATCGAAATGGAGGAAGTGGAAGATGCGCTTGAGGCAGGTGTGCCTTATGTCATCCTGGCTAAAGCCTCTACGATGTCAGTATGGCACGGCTCGAACGAAGTGGTAGATCCGGCTTCTGCCTTAGGTTTGGTTGGCAACCTGAGTGTTGACCCTATCTTTGTGCCGGTAGGTTGCTATGGTATAGCTTCCAACCAACTGCGCCGTGTGGCTTACGAGAATACAGCCAAGATAGGACAATATAAGGCATATATAGATATTACCGATGTGCCTAATGCTTCTGCCGGAACACCTTCGCCCAAACGTAGAGCCCTTTATGTGGAGAATGCTTCCTCATCTACCGAAGAAGAGCAGATCGCTACATCCCTTGAGGATCTGCTTGGCAACATGACGCTGATTAACTGGAACGAGCCTGTGTATAACATGCTTGGCCAGCGCGTTGGCAAAGGCACAACAGGTGTGCTAATCCAGAATGGCCAGAAGTTCATAGTGCAATAATAAGCAAACAGAAATTAGAAATCAGAAAAATAATATACAAAAGGATATGAAAAAGTTTATAGCACCGGAAGTGAGAGTAGTGCGTTACGATAGCAGCATCTTGTGTGCAAGTGCAACTATAGGTGTAGGTGATGATATACCTGCCGATGGACCTATAGTCGATTTCGATGCCCCGCGTCGTCGTAGCATCTTCCAAGATGACGCTGCCGAAACCAAAACCAATAGCCGCCTTCAATAATGCATTGGCACTCTGTGCGGCTTAAAATGCATTAGTATGCGCCTGCGCTACACATTCCGTTTTCAGCAGATGGGCGATACATGGCTCGGAGCTGCTGTCGGACAAAATGCCCACCTCTTCAATGGAGTTCTCCAACTGAACGAGGTGGGGCATTTTATTGTCTCGGAACTCGCCGAACTGCCCCAATTACCGGAGAGTGAGATTATACTCTCTTTGACAAATCGCCTTACAAAAGAATATGCGGTGGACGAATCCACCGCACAATCCGCAGTCAAACAAGTTATTGACTATCTAAAAGCCGAACAAGTAATCGATTGATTACATTCTATTCGGCATCTCGATACCAAGCAGCGCCATCGCGTGTTTCAGAACTTTAGCAACCTCTGCACTCAACAAGAGTCGGAGGTTTTTCTTTTGCTCATCCGGCTCGTTGAGGATCGAATAGTCGTGATAGAACGAGTTGAAATCCTGTGCCAAGGCGTACGCGTAGTTGCAAATCACAGCCGGGCTGAACTCGTCACCTGCCTGTTTAACCACAGCGGGGTATTCGGTTAGACGTTGAATCAGTGCAATCTCCTTGTCATTCAATTGCTGATTGCTGATTGCTGATTGCTGATTGCCATTTCCGCTCTTTCGTTGCACACTCTGTATACGCGCGTACGTATATTGTATAAAAGGTGCGGTGTTGCCGTTGAAGTCAATGCTCTCTTCCGGATTGAACAGCATATTCTTGCGCGGATCAACCTTCAGGATGAAATATTTCAGCGCACCCAAACCTACCACGCGGGCGATGTTGTCCGCCTCTTCGGGCGTGATGTCGGGTAGGGTATTCACCTTATCCTGACTGATCTTCTTGGCATCCAGAATCATCTGTTCCATCAGATCATCGGCATCTACCACTGTTCCTTCGCGGCTCTTCATCTTGCCGTTAGGCAACTCGACCATTCCGTACGAGAAGTGAACCAGCTCTTTGCCGAACGGGAAGCCGAGTTTGTCGAGCAGCAGCGACAGTACCTTGAAGTGGTATTCCTGTTCGTTGCCTACGACATACACCATCTTGTCAATCGGGTAATCCTGATAGCGGAGCTTGGCTGTTCCTATATCTTGCGTCATATATACAGATGTGCCGTCGCTGCGCAGCAGCAGCTTCTCGTCCAAGCCATCGCCTGTGAGGTTCGCCCACACCGATCCGTCCTCGCGGCGGTAGAACAGTCCCTCTTTGAGTCCGCGCTCCACTTCTTTCTTGCCCTCCAGGTAGGTGTTCGATTCGTAGTAGATTTTGTCGAAACTAACGCCCATCTGCTTGTAGGTCTCGTCAAAGCCGGCATACACCCAATTGTTCATCTTTTCCCACAAGGCACGTACTTCCTTGTCGCCCTGTTCCCACTTCAGCAGCATTGCTTGCGCCTCTTTCATTAGCGGCGCTTCGCGCTTGGCATCATCCTCACTCATTCCCGTTGCCATCAGTTCGGCAATCTGCTTGCGGTACTCCTTGTCGAAGCGAACATAGTAATCGCCGATGAGGTGGTCACCTTTCTTGCCGGACGACTCGGGTGTCTCGCCGTTGCCAAACTTCAGCCATGCGAGCATCGATTTGCAGATATGTATGCCGCGGTCGTTGACGATGTTCGTCTTCACCACCTTCCAGCCGTTCGCCTCCTGAATACGCGCGATGCTTGAGCCAAGCAGGTTGTTACGCACATGACCCAAGTGCAGCGGCTTGTTGGTGTTCGGCGACGAGTACTCGACCATCATAAGCTGATTGCGCTCTGCCTGCTCGCCGTATTGCGGGTTGGCTGCAATGGCCTCGAGTTGTTCAATCCAGAACGTGTCGCTGATGCTCATGTTCAGAAACCCTTGCACAGCGTTGTACTTGGCGATCAGCTGTTGGCTGTTGCCCATTAACCATTGCCCTATCTCGTCGGCCACCATAGCGGGTGCTTTCCTCGCCAGCTTGACGAACGGGAACACCACGAGCGTGATGTTGCCTTCAAACTCCGGGCGAGTCTTCTGCAGTTGTATCTGTTTGTCATCAGCATCAATGCCATATAGCGCTTTAACGGCTGCTTTGGCTTGTTGCTTGAGTGTTTCTTCCAGTGTCATATTATATTGCTTTACATTTTTCTTTTAACCATTCTGCTTCCTCGGCGCTGAGTAGCGGACTCACGCGGCGATAAACCTCGGCGTGGTAGTCGTTGATCCATTGGCGCTCCTGATCGGTCAGCAGCGTGAAGTCGATGAGCGTGGTGTCGTAGGGACACAAGGTTAGCGTTTCCCACGTCAGCCACTCATCCTCGGTCGTTGCCTGCTCGGTGCTCTCCACGGGCGTTACGGCTACCAGATTCTCCGTACGAATACCCCATTTGCCTGTGCGGTAGATGCCCGGTTCGTCGGAGCATATCTGCCCGGCTTCCAGCACCGTGGGATTCATATCCGTGCGGATGTTCTGCGGCCCTTCGTGGCAACTGAGGAAATGTCCCACGCCATGACCTGTGCCATGACCATAGGTTATACCTGCCTGCCACATGTACTGCTTGGCGAGCGCGTCAAGCTGGTTGCCTCGTGTGCCACGCGGCCAACGTATATGACCAAGCATCAAGTGCCCTTTCAGCACGTAGGTATAGTCGCGTTTGGCTTGTGCAGGGATCTCTCCTCCCAGCCACACGGTGCGCGTGATGTCGGTTGTGCCATCCAGATACTGACCGCCTGAGTCGAGCAGCAGCATATCTTTCGGATAAACGGTGGCAGCATTCTCTTTCGTGGCAGCGTAGTGCACGATCGCTCCGTTGCCGCGGTAGCCGGCTATGGTACCGAAACTCTCCTCGATGAATCGTTTGCCCATCATTCGGAACTCGCGCAACTTCACCATCAGATCCCACTCGCTCACCCTGCCAGCTGCCATGTGCGTGCGTGTAGCATCGCTTTCCAGCCAGCGGAAGAATCGCGTCAGTGCCACGCCATCTTGCTCCATCGCGCGGCGCACTCCTGCCAACTCAATGTCGTTCTTGTGCGACTTGGCAACCCGGATCGGCGACTTGCTGTTCACCTTCTTGGCAGTCGGGTTGATGGCTTCGTACAGTGCCTCGTTAACCTTCGCACCATCGAAGAGAATCGTGCCGCCCAGGTACTTCAGGTAACTGAACACCTCTTCGTATCCCTTGATTTCCACGCCGTTAGCGCTGAGGTAAGCGGTCACTTCCCGCGTCACCTTCTCCGGCAAAACGAATAGCGTGCACTTCTCCTTCTCCAGTACAAGATAACTGATTACTACGGGGTTGTACTCCACGTCGTTGCCGCGGATGTTCAGCAGCCAGGCTATCTCGTCCAGCGCGCTGACAACCATCGCGTCGGCTTGCTTCTCGCTCATCTTCGTGCGGATTCGCGCAAACTTGCTTTGCAGACTCTCACCGGCATAACGCGTGTCGAACTCATAGAACGTGTCGGTAGGTATAGCCGGACGACCGTCTATCCATAGCGGACGAATCAGGTCAACGGACTTGAGGCCGATGCCGGCTTCTTGCATCTTGTCGCGCAACTTCTTGTAGCCGTCCACGCTCCACATCTCGGGGTTGACGCCCACCGTTTTTCCGCTTTCCAGGTTGTCGCACAGCCACTCCTCTATCTTCGGGCAGTCGATGTCCGACTCGCGCATCAAGCTGACGGTTGTGCCTTCGAGTTGTATGCCTGCTTGCAGGTAGTAGCGGCTGTCAGTCCACAGCAGCGCCTTGTCGAGCGTGACTACGGCTGTTCCGGCTTCGCCGGTGAACGACGTGAGCCAGCAGACCTCCGTCCAGTGGCTTGCCATATATTCCGATGCGTGCGGGTCGGTGCTCGGCACAATATATGCCGTCAGCCCTTCGCGTTGCATCAATCCGCGCAGTAATGCTAATTTCTCTTGTACTTCCATGGTTTATGCTTTGAATGCTTTGAAAGACATATCTAATGATTTATAGGAATGGGTGAGTGCCCCTACGCTCACGAAATCCACACCGGTTAGGGCGTAGTCGCGCAGCGTGTCGATGGTTATACCGCCCGAACTCTCGATCTCCATCTTGCGGTGAGTCTTCTCCCACTCGCGGATGGTCTTTACGGCTTCGCGCGTACGCTCCGGCGTATAGTTGTCGAGCATGATGCGGTCGGGTATTCCCGTGGCGAGTGCCTCGTTAAGCTCCTCGTCGTTGCGCACCTCAATCTCGATCTTGAGGTCTTTGCCTTTCGCCTTGCAGTAGTCGCGCGCACGGGTCAGCGCAGCGGTTATGCCGCCGGCAAAGTCCACGTGGTTGTCCTTGAGCAGAATCATGTCGAACAGACCGATACGGTGGTTCATACCGCCGCCCATAGCCACAGCTTCTTTCTCCAGATACCGCAATCCCGGAGTCGTCTTGCGCGTGTCGAGCACATGGCAACCGGTATCGGCAATCCGACTCTGATAGCGATGTGCGGTTGTGGCAACGCCCGACATCCGCTGCATCACGTTGAGCATCGTGCGCTCTATCTGCAACAGACTCAGCTCCTTACCATATACGCGGAAGGCGATGTCGCCTTTCTTTACGGCATCGCCATCGTGCAAGAACTGCTCGAAACGGCAACTCGGATCGAAGTAATGGACGATCTCCTTGGCCACTTCCACACCCGCAAGGATGCCTTCCTCCTTGATGATGAGCTGCTGGCAACCCTCGGCATCGGCAGGTATACAACTGAGCGAGGTGTGGTCACCGTCGCGGATATCCTCATCGAACCAAGTCGCGATGAGTTTGGTCAATCTCTCTTTTTCCATAATTATATTGAATAAAACCGGACAATATAGTCGACCTATATTGCCCGGAATGAATGCCTTACATCATACCTCCCATACCTGCGCCGGCGGGCATTGCGGGAGCGGGGTGCTCTTCTTTCTTGTCCACAATCACGCACTCCGTGGTGAGGAACATACCTGCAATGGAAGCAGCGTTCTCCAGTGCTACGCGGGCAACCTTGGCGGGATCAACCACACCGGCAGCAAACAAGTTTTCGTACTCGTCCTTGCGGGCATTGTAGCCGAAGTCAGCCTTACCGTTACGTACCTTGTCAACTACCACAGCACCTTCCTTACCGGCGTTGTGCACGATCTGACGCAGCGGCTCCTCGATAGCGCGGCGAACGATCTCTATACCTGTCTGCTCGTCCTCGTTTTCGCCCTTCAGCCCTGCCAGAGTTTCCTGTGCGCGAATGTAAGCTACGCCGCCGCCGGGAACGATTCCTTCCTCGATAGCTGCGCGGGTTGCCGAAAGTGCATCGTCAACGCGGTCTTTTTTCTCCTTCATCTCCACCTCGCTGGCTGCACCTACGTTCAGTTGGGCTACGCCGCCGGCAAGCTTGGCCAGACGTTCTTGCAGTTTCTCTTTGTCGTAGCTCGACTTCGTGGCTGCAATCTGCGCCTTGATCTGGGCTACACGCTGTGCGATAGCATCCTTGTCACCTGCACCGTTCACGATCGTCGTGTTCTCCTTGCTTACCGTGATGCTCTCGGCTGTACCGAGCATCTCGATGGTAGCCTGGTCGAGCTTGATGCCTTTCTCCTCACTGATCACTACGCCGCCGGTCAATGTGGCGATATCTTCCAGCATCTCTTTGCGGCGGTCGCCGAAGCCCGGAGCCTTTACGGCGCAGATTTTCAGCTGTGCACGCAAGCGGTTGACTACCAGCGTAGTCAGCGCCTCACTATCTACATCCTCAGCGATGATCAGCAGCGGACGACCGCTCTGTACTGCCGGCTCGAGAACAGGAAGCAGTTCCTTCAAGTTGGATATTTTTTTGTCGTGGATCAAGATGTACGGCTTGTCCATTTCTACTTCCATGGTCTCGGTGTTCGTTACGAAATACGGGCTGATATAGCCGCGGTCGAACTGCATACCTTGTACCACGTCGATCGTGGTGTCAATACCCTTGGCTTCGCCGATGGTGATCACGCCGTCTTTCGAAACCTTACGCATAGCGTCGGCGATGAGTTTGCCTATCTCGGCATCGTTGTTGGCGGAGATCGTAGCTACCTGCTCAATCTTGTCGAAGTCGTTGCCCACTACCTCGCTTTGCTCCTTGATATGAGCCACTACGGCGCTGACAGCCTTGTCAATACCGCGCTTCAGATCCATGGGGTTCGCGCCCGCGGCTACGTTCTTAAGACCTACGCCTACGATAGCTTGTGCCAAAACGGTTGCGGTTGTCGTACCGTCACCTGCCTGGTCACCGGTCTTCGAGGCAACCTCTTTTACGAGCTGTGCGCCCAGGTTCTCGGCTGCTTCGTCGAGTTCAATCTCTTTGGCTACCGTCACACCGTCCTTGGTGATGTGCGGAGCTCCGTATTTCTTGTCCAGAATGACGTTACGTCCCTTCGGACCAAGTGTCACTTTCACTGCGTCAGCCAACTGGTCAACGCCACGCTTCAAAGCCTCACGTGCTTCGGTATCATATGTTATAATCTTTGCCATAATTCTTACTTTTTTAACGTTTTTATGCAATAAAAACCATTTTAACTCTTTAACGTTTCCGTCAGGAAACCTTAACGTAGTTAGCCAATCTTGGCTAATACATCGGATTGTTTAATGATGAGGTATTTTTCTCCTTCGAACTCCAACTCCGTGCCGGCATATTTGCCATACAGCACTTCGTCGCCCTCTTTGAGGAGCATCGGTTCGTCTTTCGTGCCGTTACCTGCTGCGAGCACTGTGCCGCGCAACGGTTTCTCTTTTGCGCTATCGGGGATGATGATTCCGCCGATTGTCTTTTCTTCTGCAGCTGCGGGCTTAACGAGCACGCGGTCTGCTAAAGGTTGAATTTTTGCCATAGTATATTTTGATTTTTATATTAGTCATAGGAGGAATCCGGTAGCCATTGCTAAGCCGTTTTCCGTTAAAATGATGAGCAAAATCTATGCCAAAACCTACGTTCTTGCGCAATCTGTCAGTCTGCCATTGCTTTTTCTGCCAATTTGTCACTCATTCCCTCTAAAACTCTATCTTTTGCCCGCAATGGCTTACTGCCGTTGTTTGTGACCTTTAGGTAGCAATTTATCCCCCATATTTTGTGACCTTTAGGTGACGAGTAGTACGAATTTTATGATTAGGTTGCACTAAATTATTCATGTATGCATTTTAATGCCAAAAAACTTGCAAAATTGAAAGATTATTATTAACTTTGTACGCTTTTTTGGGGCTATTCATTGCCAATTCTTACGATTCATCTTAAAAATCGGCAATTTTGCCCTGCCAAATAGCAACATTGGAAAATAATGAGATAAAAAATATGAAAAAGATTAACAACATCAAACAATTTTTATTAGTTCTTCTCGCCTTTGCCTTTATTGGCGTCAACCAGGCGTGGGGATATGCTACTTCCGGTTCTGCTGTTAAGCAGGTCAACGGTACGTATTATGTACTTTATGAAACCTCGGAGTCCAATTTCTCTACTATTAGTAGCAAGGAATATGAGTTGAAGGGTCCGGGTGCGCAAGTTTATTACGATGCAAAGCGTGTGCCCATCCTTGGCTTTTCGGGTGGTGATTTGAAACTGGCGCAAAAGGTTAGCGGTAGTTATGGTGACGCTTTGTATAGTGCAGAGCCCCCTAAAAACAGTTATAAGAGTTATGGACCGGTAAGTATTGATAGTAAAGCTACGAATATCAAACTTTATACCGAAACCGGTGCGACAGGTAAAAAGTACATGAAGAATGTGTTTGTTACCATGGCGCAGTATGTTGATGAGGCCTCCGCTTCATCCATTGCGTTCGGTAGTGGTTATGTAAATGCTGCCAATACAAGCAAAACCGTTACGGTTGCCTGGTGCAACGTGCCGGCTATGACTTATTCTATAACCGGAGCAGACAAGGACAAATTCTCCGTTTCTGTCTCGAACAACGCTTCTGCCGGTAAGTGGGGAACAGCCACGTTCACGGTATCCTACAAGCACACCGCAGCCGGCAATCACAATGCCAAATTGGTGATAACCGATACTTATAACGACTATTCCTACGAGGTTTCCTTGTCAGGTACGACAGATAAGAACCCCAACTCTATCACATGGAATGCTGATGAGGCTACATGGAAAGACTGGAACGAGACATTGGATCTGAATGCTACAGCCAAGAATACTGATTATACGAATACGCCCATTGTATATACAAGCGGCAATAACGATTATGCATCCATCGCAGATGGCGTTGTAACCTTCCATGAGGCCGGCGCAGGCAAAGAGATTACCGTCACCGCCACTCAGGATGAGACGGATGCTTATCTTGGAGCTTCTGCCACCAAGACGTTCCACATCCTCAATGCACAGACTGTTGCTTGGGATCCTACGGTTGTAAACACAACGCTGCGTCTGGGAACAACACGTGACATCTCTGCATATACGATTGCTACACCGGAAGGTTCGCGGGCGATTACGTATAGCAGTTCTGATCCGAGTGTCATCGAGGTACACGAAGATGGCGTAACCATCGAAGGAAAGTCAATCGGAACAGCTGTATTGACAGCTACGCTTGCCGGTGACGGCCAATACCGTCAGGCTACGACCACCAAAGAGTTTGAGGTGAAAGATAAAGAGGTCGCTGTCATTTCATTGGGTGAACTTATCCTGAATGAAAACGAAGAGGTAAACATCTATATCGGTGAGAACTCCGGTGCACTGAGTTCCACGAACACGGCATCGGCTCTCTCCTGCCAAATCACGGATGAGAGCGTAGTAAGCTATAATGCCGAGACGCATCAGTTTGAGTCGCAGCAATTGGGCTCGACAACCGTAGTTATATCGCAAGAAGGCAACGACGAATACCCTGCCGTTAATCGTACCATAACCATCCATGTAATTCGTTATCAAACCGTCATAACTGCCAATCCGGAAGAGGTGACCTTGTTCGTAGGCGAAGATACAACTGTTCAGTTTGCTTCGAATCGTGAGAACGACGAGATTGCTATCGAAAGTTCGAACGCCGATGTTGCCATCTATCAAGAGGGTAAGATTGTCGCAGTCGGTGAAGGAACGGCAAATATTATCTTCAGTCAAGCTGAGACCGATACCTGGTCTGCTGCAGAGAAGAAAGTATTTGTGACCGTTAACAGACGTGCGGCATCGCTGTCTGTCAAGATTAACGGAGTAAGCCAAACGAGCATCAGTATATATCAAGGTGAGAGTGTTCCTGTTAACTTTGATAAGATCTCGGATGCAGAGGTCGCCGTCGAGCAAATAGGCGGAGAGGCGTTCGCTTCGTATTCCAATGGTTCGCTGAAGGCAACAAACGAAATAGGTACAGCGTATTTCCGTGCCGTATTGCCTCAAACGCAACAGTACAACAGTGCGACTGTAGAGTTTAACGTAACGGTGCTCAAAGACGCTCGTCACTTGCCTATTACTATGAATAGCAGCTTGTGGAGTAACAGCAACTTCGTAGTTTCTACTGAAGGAACAACTTCGTGGGACAACTCAAAGGGTATAACACTCGGCGCTACCGATGGCGCTACCAACTGGGATGACAAATCGGTGATCTTGCACTTTGAGGGTATACCTGACAAACTTACATTCGACATCGCTACCGATGCTACAGGAGCAGGCTCATGGTTCGGCGGTGCAACAAATGTTGAATGGTATATTCAGGAGAGTACTTCCAAAACGATGAGTGGTGCCAAGATCTGGACACAATCTGCCGATGGAACGGACTTTACTTCGTACACCGTGCAGCTCGATCCTTCTACCCGTTACGTCAAGTTGTGTTATTCGGGAAACTTCGGCGGTCACTTCCGTAATGTGAAAATCAGTGAGTTGAAATATGTTCAAGACCCGACACCCGCTACCATCAATTTTGGTAAGGCTGTAATCAACTCCGGCGAGGTATCCAAAACAACTACTGTCAACTGGTGTAATGTTGCTCCGATGACCGTAACATGCGACAACCCGCGTTTCACTGTCACGCCTGCCACGTTTGGCGATTATGAGCAAATGAACTCCGAGGAACTGACGATTAGCTATACCCATGGTAGTGAGGTCGGATTGAACGAGGCCACGATTACCATTGGCAACGGTGACGAACAATATGACAAGATCATTCATGTTAGTGCAGAAACAACCAAACGTCCGCAGACCATTATATGGCATGCAGAATTGGTAGCCACTAACTATGCAATGAACGTTGGTGAGCAATATCCGGACGATGCAATCAGCTATGTAGCTACCACTCCCAGTGCCGGAAAAGTAATCTTGACGTCAAGCAATACTGATATCATTGAAGTTATTGCCGATACAACTCTGTTGGCTAAAGCCGATGGTAAAGTGAAGATTTATGCATATCAAGCCGGTGATGCTGAATACGAAGAAGTTACCGACTCCGTTGAGTTTACGGTAACTACGCTTCAGAAGCAGACTATCACCTGGAATCAAAATCTCTTTGGTTTGCTTACAACCAGCGCTCCCATGGAACTGACAGCTACTGCAACCAGTGGCATGGATATTACATATACATCTGCTAACGAGGCGGTAGTACGTATTGAGGGTAACATGCTTATCGTCACCGGTGAAGGCGAAACGACCATAACGGCAAAGCAAACCGGTGGTGTGGATAGCACCGGAGTAGAATGGCTTGAAATTTCGCAAGTTAATTATGTTATCGTTCGCAATCCGGCTTCGCAATGTAATGGAATGTCGTTGTCGGTTAGTTCGCTTACGTTGACACATACCAATAGCTTTGTGAAGGAATATGCCTTGGAGGGCATTCCTACCACGTTGACGTTCTCTGCCAAACATGGCACGAAGCCCAATGGAGACTGGGGACAGAGCCCGACGTATGCCGCATTGATGGTGGATGAGTACACAAAGATTGACGGTGTTTGGGGATGGAAGAACATCTATAACAAGGTAGTAGGTACCTCCGAAACCACTCCTGATAATCCGCTTGTATTGGATAGCATAGCAACCAAAGTGCGTTTCCGTACATCAGAAACAGGCACAGACCATACAATTACCAACATTCGTGTTCCACGCAAGAAATTCATGACTTCGGACGTAAAAGCGGTCAATCTTGATATTGAGAGCAATGCTATTTGGGAGAAAACCATCACCGTCAGTCACTCCAACATCGACCTGATGACCGTTACTGCCAAGCAAGGCCTGCTCAACCTGAGCACTTCTACACTTGGTGAGGGCTGTGGCAGCTACGGTGATGATGCATTTGTGGCTTCCTTCACTCCGATGCAGAAGTATGTAGATTACTACGATACAATCGTTATCACCGACGGTAAGGCTCAGCCTTCCACCATCGAGATTCCGGTACATCTCTATTCCAAGGGCTTGAACCAAGCTATCGCAGGATTTGAAGTACCCGAAACGGCTTGGACAACCGATCAGATTCCGGCTTTCCACGCTACTGCATCCAGCGAACTGCCTGTGACCTACGCTACTTCCGACGAGAACGTTGCACGCATCGTTAACGACAATGTTCTGGAAATCGTTACGGAAGGTACAATACAAGTATATGCTATTCAGGCCGGTAACGATCGTTACGACTCTACGGCTATCGAACGTACAATCGTTATCAGCAAGGTTGCTTCGCATATCACTACTATACCGGTTGCCTCCGAAGTACCGGTTGGCCAGACGCTCGCTGAGAGCTTTCTTTCCGGTGGTGCGGCAGACGTAGAGGGTGAGTTCACGTGGGCTAACCCGTCGATTGTTGCTGACGAGGAAGGCGAACATACCTACGAGGTTATCTTCATCCCTGCTAACGAAGCTTGGTATGAGCGCGCTGTATGTGATGTAACTGTTTCAACGACCAAAACTCCGGCTATTCTTGAAACTGCTCCTGTTGCTATCGAGGGACTGGAATATGACGGTGAGGAACATGCACTTGTTGAAGCCGGCAGTGCCCTCTATGGCGAACTGCAGTACTCGCTTGACGGCGAGAACTACTCTGCAGAGCTGCCTGTTGCAACCAATGCCGGTGACTATACGATTTACTATCGTGTTGTTGGTGACGAATCGCACAGTAGCATTGCTGCCGAAACAATCGCTGCAAGCATTGCCAAGATTGACCCCGAATTGACTCTTGCACCTAAGGGCATTGCGCAACTTGAATATGCAGATAGCGCACTTGTGCTTATTGAGGCCGGTGAGGTGGTTGGCGGCACGATTGAGTACTCGCTCGACGCTGAGAACTGGTCGGAAGAACTGCCCACAGCTATCGAAGCAGGCGAATACACCGTTTATTACCGCATCGTTGGCGATGCTAACCATAACAGTCTTGACGGTGATGCTATCAGCGTAACCATCGTGATTCCGGAAGAGGCCAAAGAGTCTCAGTACATCACTTGGGAAGATGAGTTGGACGAGGTAGATGCTGCCGACGGAATGATCTTTATTAATGCTTTGGCATCCTCCGGTCTGCCTGTAAGCTTCACCAGCTCCGACAGTACCATCGCTTATGTTGAGGAACTTGACGGATTCTACTTCCTCTATCTCTTGAAGGGCGGTGAAGTAACTATTACTGCTCATCAAGACGGTAACGATACCTATTCGGCTGCCGAACCGGTTGCCAAGGTAATCAATGTCATCGACGAAGAGGAGGATCCGGAAACCCCGACCGCTGTCGAGGATGCACAGACTGCCATCAAGGTTCAGAAGATCATCCGCGACAATCAGGTACTCATCATCCGCGAAGGTCGCACGTACACCACTACAGGCTTGCTCGTTGAGTAAGCCCGTAGTGCGAAACGTGCACAGATAGGCACACAAAAATAAGGATGCAACCACTTGCATCCTTATTTTTTAGCTTTCCGCCACTCAGTGCTTTCAATTGTCAGTATTTTCGCGGCTTGCAATGGGGTTTTATTAGGCTATTAACACGCGATTAACATGTGATTAACACGCGATTCAATATATATGTCACTGATTATGCGTTCTCTTTGCGTTTCTCGATACGTGCATCCAGTGCATCCAATGCCTCTGAAATGGCTTGCTCAAACGTGTCGCAGGTCTTCGATGCAAACAAATCGCCTACGCGTACGTCAGCTTGCTTGTTCAGATTCGTAGCCGGCTTAACCACCGACAAACGGATGCTCAACTCGTCGTCCTCGCGAAGATGACGACCAAAACGGGAAGTTTTCTTGGCAATGAAATCATCGAGCTGCTTTGCAATCTCGAAGTTGATAGCTTGAACGTTCAGTTTCATGATACTATATTTTTTAATTGTTTTTTGTTTTAGAATTTACTTGATTGTTGTTTTTATATACTTTTTTTACTACAAAAATTATGCCAAAATGTCAGTCTGAAGCGCTTTGGAACAATATTTGCACAACAATTAGTAGAAAGACCGCTGCGCTGAAGGAGTAAGGACCGCTACGCTGAAGGAGTAAAGACGAATTACATTAGTCGCAGGCATTGATGTCTTTAATCCTTATTCCTTTAGCGAGCGAAGCGAGCGGTCTATATAGTCCGAATAACTAAAACAACTACACATATGAACAAAGGTAACATTGGGGTAACATCAGATAACATCTTCCCCGTCATCAAGAAATTTCTTTACTCGGATCACGAGATTTTCCTGCGTGAGCTCATCAGCAATGCTGTAGATGCTACGCAGAAGCTCAAGACACTCTCTACCGCCGGTACATTCAAGGGCGAATTAGGCGACTTGCGCGTACGCGTACGTATAGATAAGGATAAGAAGACCCTCACCGTCAGCGATCACGGTATAGGTATGTCGGCCGAGGAGGTCGATCGCTTCATCAACCAGATAGCTTTCTCCGGCGCAGAAGAGTTCGTCAACCAATACAAGGATAAAGCCGAAGCTATCATTGGTCACTTCGGTCTTGGCTTCTATTCTGCCTTCATGGTAGCCGATAAGGTCGAGATCTTCTCGCAAAGCTACGACGAGAACGCCAAAGCCGTACACTGGTCGTGCGAGGGTAACCCTGAATACCAGATGGAGGAAACCATCAAAGCCGAGCGCGGAACAGATGTCGTACTCCACATCAACGACGAGTTCAGCCAGTACCTCGAAGACGCAACCATCGAAGGTCTGCTTAAGAAGTACTGCAAGTTCCTGCCCGTGGAGATCGCTTTCGGCATGAAAAAGGAGTGGAAAGACGGCAAGCAGGTTGATACCGGCGAGGAGAACATCGTTAACAATACCAACCCTGCTTGGACACGCAAACCCGCCGACCTCAAGGAGGAGGATTACGAGAAGTTCTACCACGAACTATATCCCATGCAGTTCGATGAGCCGCTCTTCCATATTCACTTGAACGTCGACTATCCTTTCCATCTGACAGGTATCCTCTACTTCCCGAAGATCAAGAACAACCTCGACGTGCACCGCAACAAGATTCAGCTCTACTGCAACCAGGTGTTCGTCACCGACGAGGTTGCCAACATTGTGCCGGAGTACCTGACACTGCTCCACGGCGTGATTGACAGCCCGGATATCCCGCTGAATGTCAGCCGTTCGTACCTGCAGTCGGACAATAACGTCAAGAAGATCTCTTCGCACATCACCAAGAAGGTGGCTGACAAATTGGCAGAACTGTTCAAGAACGATCGTGCTGACTTCGAAAAGAAATGGGACGACATCAAGCTCTTCATCCAGTTCGGTATGCTCAGCGACGAGAAGTTCTACGACCGCGCCATCGGTTTTGCCCTGCTCAAGAACATCGATAAGCAGTACTTCACCCTCGAGGAGTACAAAGCCAAAGTAAAAGACGCCCAGACGGACAAGAACGGCGACCTTATCCTCCTGTACACCCACGATGCTGATGCTACGTACACTTACATCCAGCGTGCGAAGGAGAAAGGCTACGATGTGCTACTCATGGATGGTGAGATTGATGTACACGCCATGAGCCAGTTCGAGCAGAAAGCTATGGACGATGGCGGAGAAGAGAAACACGCGCTGCGTTTCGTTCGCGTGGACTCCGATGTTATCGAGAACCTGATCGTCAAGGAGGACAAAGCAGCCGTCAACCTCACCACTGAAGAGGAAGATGCACTCCGCTATTCCTTCGAAGGCCTGCTGCCCAAGAACGAAAAAGCCAACTATGTAGTCAGCCTCGAGAATGTCAGCGCCGATGCACTGCCAGTATTCCTCACCCAAAGCGAGTGGATGCGACGCATGAAAGAGATGTCGGCTCATCAGCAAGGCATGTCGTTCTACGGCAATATGCCCGACTCCTACAACCTCGTTGTCAACATCGCTCACCCGAAGGTACAAGCTTTGCTTGCCGAAATCAAAGAGGCAACAGGCAACTCGCTGGATGAACTGAACCAACAGGTTGAAGTCCTCCGCAAAGAGGAACAGGCTGCGAAAGACAAGAAAGACGAGCCTAAGGAAGGCGAAGAGAAACGCGACTTCCCCAAAGAGATAGCCGCGCTCCGTGAACAGATCAAGCAGCATTACACCGAAGGTGCCAAGGCCAACGACAAGGTTAGCCAACTGCTTGATATAGCGTTCCTTGCTTCCGGATTGCTGAAAGGCGAAGCACTCGCCAAGTTCGTCAACCGTAGCGTAGAACTGCTGTAATGCTTATTCGAGTGTATCGTTGAAGATGACTGTGGATGCCAAATCCTCCAGATTGTAATCGGCGAGCGTTGTTTGCTCCGCGTCATCTTCAAACAAAGCATACACCGTTGAACCGCTGCCGCTCATGGCAGCATAGAAAGCGCCTGCGTCTTGTAGGCGCTTTTTGATGCTCGCCAGTTCGGGATGCAAGGGGAAGACGGTACACTCAAAGTCGTTGTACAGTATATCGCCGTGACGAACCAGATCAATGGGCGTTACTCCTTGCTTTACCAAGGCAGCCAGCGAAGGTTTGTCGCCTGACAGACGTATACCCGAATATGCTTCGCGTGTGCTGACATGAATGTCGGGTTTGAGCATCAACAAGTGCAAGCCGCCCAAGGAGAACGGTATAGGTGTCAGTCGCTCGCCTATTCCTTCTGCCAGGCAGGGAGTGTTATAGATAAAGAATGCACAATCTGCCCCCAGCGGACTAACCTCATCCGCCAACTGCTCACGGGTAAGATTCAGACTGAACAGCTCGTTCAATGCGATTGCCATATGGGCAGCATCGCTCGATCCGCCGCCAAGACCCGCACCGAACGGGATGCGTTTCTCGAAGCGAATCTGCACGTTGCCTATCTGTGGATAACGTGCCTGCATCCGGCGGTAACACTTCAGAATCAGATTGTCTTCTGCATCGCAATCCACAGCCAGACCTGTTTGCTCAAAGCGGAAATCGGCTGCGGCTGTAACCATCAATACATCGTATAGTCCCATTACGGGGTAGAAGATCGTCTCCAGGTTGTGATAACCGTCATCGCGTTTGCTGATAATGCGCAAACCGACATTAATCTTGCAGTTGGGGTAAAGTATCATAAGTAAAAATCTTTTGTCAGTTGTTGATATGCCTCACTTCGTCCGCCATGTTCATTCTCTAATATCAATTTTTCATACGGAGCAAACGAATTTCCTGAGGCTGAATGCTGCCATGCATATAGCACGCGTTTCGTGGGGAATCCCGGTTTGGAATGTACTTTACAATTCTTAATACATGTTAGTTGGTTTTCCTCGGCCAAACCGATTAGCAGTTGTTCTGCCTCAATCGGTGCGATGATCGAGAGTATTCCGTCGGGCGCAAGCCGTTTGGTGCTTTCCGACATCAATTCATCGAAAGGCAGTGAGTCGGTATGTCGCGCCATGCATCTTCTCGCATCGGGGTTCTTGAGACTGTTCACGAAGTACGGCGGATTGCTGACAATCAAGTCATAGTCTTTCCCTTCCCATTCTTGCAGCGCGCATTGAGTTGCATGCAGTCGGTCAGTCCATGGCGAAACGGCAAAGTTATCGCGTGCCTGCATGTAGGCGGCTTCATCTATATCAATGGCATCAATCTGCGCTTCTGCACAACGCTGCGCCAGCATCAAGGCAATCAATCCGCAGCCCGTTCCTACATCCAGAATCTTATATATTGGGGTCCCCGACACAACATGTGTTGTGGTGGGGAGAGCGGAGGCATTGCCGCCTTTTATGCCGTTTTCGGCATCTGTGGCGGTAATTGCCGAACGCGTAGGTGCCCACGCGCCAAGCAGCACCCCATCGGTGCCCACCTTCATCGCACACAGGTCGTGACGGACAAAGAACTGCTTGAAGCGAAACCCCTCATTACTCATGATGCAACCACTCTATATGATGGTGATGATGATGCTCGTGCTCGTGATGATGCAGGGTTTCGAAGCACATATATATACCTAACGCCAGGAATAGCACTGCACAAATCATCCGGAACCACTTCTCGAAGGTGTGCAGCTTGTTGGTCAGATTGCCGATACTAACCGCACTATAGCTTACCAGCCACGCAATAAGCATTATAGGCAGACCTGTTCCCAAACCGAACACTACGGGCAGTACCCAGTTCCATGTGGCCGGCAGCGAAATAGTGATGTCAATCATCGTGATGAAATATACCAGGCGGTGCGGACAAAAAGCGATGGCAAAGAATATACCCAACATGAACGACCAGAGCCAACTGCTCTCATTGCCCACACTCTGTAGCCAGCGGCTCATACCGTGGTCGTGATTGTGGTGATGATGCCCGCTGATGAGCAGAACAATACCGCAAACAACCATAAACACGCCCAAGATAGGTTCGCCGTAGTGCTCAAGGATATGTTGTATGCCTTCGGTCTGTGCACCCATGATGAACGGAATCGACAACAATACGTATGTGGCAAGCTTGCCCAAAACGAACATCAAACCATTTAATAGTACCTTGCGTTTATTCGCCAACTCACGATCGATGTAACTGATAGCCGTGATGCTTGTGAACAGGGTGCAAGGGTCTAAAATTGTCAACAAACCCAATAATAATGCCGTAAATAGTGCAGCCATATAGAATTTTTCAGTTTTTTTGCAAATTTATTCGATTTTTCTTGCAAAGTTACGATTTTTTTTGTAACTTTGCAAGCGGAAATGAAAAAACTGCTAAAAATAGTAGCCTTTGTTGTGTGGTTTGGCGTGTTGAGTGTACTTTTTAGTGCATGTCACACCCTTTCGTCGGATGGCAGAAGCATTCAGCGCACCTTACAAGAGCAGCAGACCGAAGTGCTCGGCTTGTTGGATGTGTTGCGTCCGATGTTGGAACTGAATCACCTCGATTCGTTGTTGCTTGTGGCGCACGCACACCCCAATATAGTCTTCTATGTATATAACAGCCAGGAGATGATCTTTTGGTCGCACAACTGGCTGGTGGCTAACGGCTTGTACCGCGTGCGCTACGATGAGTGGTGGTTAGGACGTTTCGATAACTGCGTAGGTATAGGCCGATGGACGCAGATGGGCAACTATTCCGTTTGCACGATCATTCCTCTCAAGTTCCAGTTCGCTCAGTACAGCGAACGTCTGCCAAATGACTTTATTGCCCCCTTCCGTGCCGACAACCGTTGGCTGATTCGCCGGCAACGGGTGAACGACGGCTGTTATCCCGTCATGGCGGATGACGGTACGTACCTCTTCTCTCTTGTTCCGCCGGAGATGGAACCCGAAGAGCAGTTACCCGCCTTGTCGGCCGATAGTTTCTCATATGGATCGCTCTTTGCATCCACATCTCACGGTTTGTCGCGATACCATCTGGTGATAGGTATAGTGCTGCTTATCTTCCTGATTGTGCTCACTGCGTTTGGCATTAACCTGTGGCGTAGTCGCGGATGGCGGAACATGAAGATGTACACCAAGGTGCAATACCTGGTTGTAACATTGGTGTTGGCGGGATTTGTATATGTGCTGTTCATGTCCACGTCTTATGTACGCACGCGCTACGAGCAACGTCAACAGTCGAAGCAGCAAGCCAAGGCACGATACATACAGGCCTCGCTGCGCGACTTGTACTTCTGGGATATGAGCATCTCAGCGCTGAACACCCAAGGTCTGAATACCGATCTCCGCGACATGAGTTATACCTACGAGACGGATATCCTCGTTTACGACACCAATGGCCGTTTGGTCGGTTCGTCAGTGCCGCAACTCTTGGAATCGGGCATCATATCGCCCATCATTGCTCCCGAACCCTTCTTTACCGATAGTGTGGACAGGGTCTGCTACGAGCAGATAGGCTCTGTTCCCTATTTGACTGTTTATACGCCGTTTGTGAACGGAAATATGTTGCCTATCGGCTACATAGCTGTTCCCTGTTATGTCTCCTCGCCTCAGGTGGAGCAAGAGGTGACCGAGTATATCGGCCGATTCTTGCCGCCGTACGTGTTCTTGCTCATTTTAGCGTTCATAATAGCCGTGTTCGTTACGCAACGCTTGACGCGAAACATGCGTAGCATGGCGGATACCATGCAACGCTTCCAACTCGGTAAGGACAACTATATCCATTACGAGGGCAATGACGAACTGGGTGAACTGATCCGTCAGTACAACGAGATGGTTAAGCAACTCGAGCAGTCAACCACCAAACTGGCGCAGACCGAACGTGAATCGGCTTGGCGAACCATGGCACGGCAGATAGCCCATGAGATCAATAACTCCCTTACCCCGATGAAACTCAGCATCCAACAGCTGCAACGCATCAAAGGAACAGAGTACTTCGACGAACGCTTTGACCGCGCTGCTACGCTTCTGTTGGAGCAGTTCGACGACTTGGGACGTATAGCAACCTCCTTCTCCGACTTTGCAAAGATGCCCGAGGTGCGCCCAACAGAGGTAGATATAGCAGAAAAACTGTTCTCGGCCGTCACCTTGATGCGCATGAACGAACCGTCTATACCTATCCGCTACGTAGGGCAGGAGAGTGGTGTGATGGCGTACGCCGATGCCGAACAGGTGGCACATGTGTTCACCAACATCATCAAGAATGCACTGCAGGCATTGCAGCCCTTAGCCAACAGCCATTGGGCATTGGATGCCAACGGCCAAAAGCCAAAAGCCAAAAACCAGCCGGACATCATCGTCGTGCTCAAGGATGCAAATAAGGATACGATGATTAGGCGACAACTGCCCGCTACCTTCCAGTGGATAGAAATATCCATCTCTGACAACGGAGCAGGTATACCCGAATCGGTGCAAGACAAAATATTTGTGCCCAACTTCACAACCAAATCCACCGGTATGGGCTTGGGCTTGGCTATCACCAAGAACATCGTGGACGGGTCGGAAGGATTCATTACCTTCGAGACCTCCTCCAAAGGCACGACGTTCTATATCTACTTCAAGAAACTGTAAAAATCAAACAATAACAATACAAATTACAAACAACATAACAATTTATAAATCAATATGAAAACACAAGAAATTATGCAGCGACTTGCTGCCAAGCACCCGGGTGAAGCCGAGTATTTACAGGCTGTTCAAGAGGTTCTCGAATCCATTGAAGAGACCTACAACCAGCATCCTGAGTTCGAACGTGCACAAATCATCGAACGGATGGTTGAGCCCGATCGTATCTTCACGTTCCGTGTTACATGGGTAGATGATGAGGGTAAGGTGCAAACCAACCTCGGCTATCGCGTGCAGTTCAATGCAGCCATTGGCCCGTACAAAGGCGGCTTGCGTTTCCACAAGGCTGTTACGCCTTCGATGCTCAAGTTCCTGGGCTTTGAGCAGACCTTCAAGAACGCGCTGACCACGCTGCCTATGGGCGGTGCCAAGGGCGGCTCGGATTTTGATCCCGTTGGCAAATCCGACGACGAGATTATGCGTTTCTGCCAGGCATTCATGCTTGAACTCTGGCGTTGCATTGGCCCGGATCAGGATATCCCGGCAGGCGATGTAGGCGTAGGCGGACGCGAGATCGGCTTCCTGAACGGCATGTATCAGAAGCTCGCGCGCGAGTACCACACTGGTGTGTTGACCGGTAAGGGAATGACCTGGGGCGGTTCGATCCTTCGTCCGGAGGCAACAGGCTTCGGTGCGTTGTACTTCACCCAGCACCTGCTGCACACTGCAGGCAAATCCATCGAAGGTAAGAAGATTGCTATCTCCGGCTTCGGCAACGTAGCTTGGGGCGCTGCTACCAAGGCCAAACAACTGGGCGCTAAAGTGGTAGCCATCAGTGGCCCGGATGGCGTAGTGGAGATTCCGGAAGGTATCACCGACGAGATGATCGATTACATGCTCGTGATGCGTGCCTCGAACCGCAACCGCGTAGAAGATATGGCTACCAAGTTCCCCGGTAAGGTTCACTTCACAGCCGGTAAGAAAGCCTGGTCGATCCCTTGCGATATAGCTCTGCCGTGTGCCTTCCAGAACGAGCTGAGCGAGGATGATGCCAAGGAACTCAAGGCTAATGGTTGCTGGTGCTGCTGCGAGGTTAGTAACATGGGTTGCCAACCCGGCGCTATCCACTACTTCCAGCACAACGGTGTGCTCTTCGCTCCGGGTAAGGCTGTCAACGCCGGCGGCGTAGCTACCTCGGGCTTGGAGATGACGCAGAATGCTGAACACCTCTCATGGAAAGCCGAAGAGGTTGACGAGCGTCTGCATCATATCATGCAGTCCATCCACGAACAGTGCGTGAAGTTCGGCACACAAAAAGACGGTACGATTGATTACGTCAAGGGTGCCAACATTGCCGGCTTTATGAAGGTCGCAACAGCGATGCTCGAGCAGGGCATTATCTAAGGCACTGCTCAAGGTCTTTGGCCTTGGAGCAGGGCATTATCTAAAGCACTGCTCAAAGTCTTTAGCCTTGGAGCAGGGCATTATTTAACATCCGGTGAAGGATGAGACAAAAAAGGGATGTATCGCAGTGATACATCCCTTTTCTGTTGACGATTAATAGATTTCCGGACTCTTGGGAATCATTAGCAAGAGGATCAGGTAAATCAACAAACCGGGGAAGGCGGCGGTAAAGAACGTGAGAATCACATAGATGACACGAATAACCGTCGGGTCAACCTCGCAGTATTCACCAATGCCTGCGAGTACTCCACCTAACACCTTGTTGGTGGCCGAACGATAAAGTTTCTTTTCCATATATTACTAAATCTAAATTATAAGATGAAACAATTAGTACTTGTATTATAAAATCTTTTTTATAACTTCAGTATCACATAAATAATTATTGGTGCTGCGATGAGCGATGAGAGTGTGGATATAGGCAGCGACAGACTCATCCCGTACGAAGCGATGGATACCATGCAATCGCATAGCAGCAACAAGTTCGCTCCGAGCAGCGCGCAAGCGGGAACGGTCAGCCGGTGGTTGGAGCTGTGCATCAGCCCGCGTGCCAAGTGAGGCACAGCCACGCCGATGAACGCTATGGGGCCGCACCAGGCAGTAACACCTCCCGCTAACAATGAAGTAGCAAGAACTATGCCAAGACGTGTGCGTCGGATATTTATTCCTAAGGAACGTGCATAATTTTCGCCCAAGAGCAAGCCGTTGAGGGGCTTAAGGAGCATGGTTACCATCAGTGCACCGAAGAGTAGCACACCCGTCATGACCTGCAGCTCTTGCCATCCGACCGAGGAGAGTGATCCCAACGTCCAAACGATGAACAGCTTTAGAGCATCAGGGTTGGCTATATTTTGCATGATGTTTACCAGTGCTCCGACTATGGCACCGACCATCATACCTACAATCAGCAGACTCACATTATCCTTTACCTTGCCGGCTACGCTCATCACGAGTAGCAACACCAGTGTGGAACCGATGATGGCCGAAGTAGCTATCGTTCCCGCGCCTGCCGTAACCATGCCGAACAACGAGGTACACATCACCACAAACGCTACACCGAGGCTGGCACCCGAGCTGACACCCAGTATATACGGACCTGCCAACGGATTGCGGAACAGCGTTTGCATCAGTATGCCGCTCACGCTCAGCGCACTGCCTGCCAGGATAGCAGTCAGCGCCTTGGGCAGACGGATGTTGAGCAGTATATGGTGATAGATGCTGCCATCCTCGGCAGCGTGTTGCCACAGGGTACGCGGAGAAAAAAGTGTGCTGCCCAAGCACAGGTCGAGCAAGAACAACACAGCCAAACTCAGCGTGAGCAAGGCAAAGAAAAATATGTCTCTGTTTCGTTTCATGTATAGGCGGACATGCGCCCGCTGCTCTGCTTAGTGGCAGGCAATCTTGTTTACGCGGCGTTCGTGACGGCCACCCTCAAAATCCGTGGCAAAGAACGTGCGTACCATCTCCAGGGCTTTCTCCTTGGTGATGAAGTTTGCCGGCAATCCAAGAACATTGGCGTTGTTGTGCTGGCGAGCCAGTTCAACCAAGGGCACATCCCAGCACAGCGCAGCGCGTACGCCCTGATGTTTGTTGGCAGTCATGCATATACCGTTGCCCGTCGAGCAGATAACGATACCCAGAGGTTGCTCGCCTTTTTCGATGGCTTCTGCCAGCGGGTGGGCATAATCGGGATAGTCGCAACTCTCGGTGGAGTAGCAGCCGTAGTCCTTGACTTGTGCACCTTGGCTCTCGAGCCATGCGCGCACGTCTTGCTTGAGGTTATAGCCGGCATGATCACTTGCCATGGCTATGGTTAATCCTTTCAGTTCCATATGTTTGAGTATTCAGTATTCTTATTTCACTTTCGTTCAAACGATGATTTCCGCTGTCAGCAATCAGAGCAGACGTTTCAACTCTTTCTCTATTTGCTTGAAGTCGCCGTCGTAACGTCCGCATACTTGTCCTTTCCTGTCGAGCAGGAACAGAGTAGGCACAGCTCCTACGTTGTACGTGATGAGTGGAGCCGTCGTCTCGGTGCGCACACATGTCCATGGCAGGTTCCGCACCCAACTTTCCCAATAGAGCTTAACAGGATCAATGCTCACGGAATAGATATCCAAGCCCCGTTTGTGGTACTTGTTGTCCAGTTCGCGCAGCGCGAGCACGTACGCATTACCTTGTTCCATCTGCGAGGAGGAGAAGTCGAGTAGGATCACTTTGCCCCGATGCTCGCTCAGCCGGCATGTATCGCCGTAGATGTTCGGCAACGCTATATCCAGAAACGCCGATTCGCTCTCCTCGATATATTGGCGCATCATCATGTCGTTTTGTGCCTTACGCTCTGCGTTCATGGCATCCAGCACCTGCGCATACAAGGTGGTAGTTCGCACGTAATCAGGCATCCAGACGTGCATTGATGTGGCTACTACCTGATAGTACTTGCGTTGCTGCGGCTCGTACATGTCGAATACGGGCACTCCCTGTTTGCTTTGGAACACAGCGTAGTATGCTACCATGGACTGCGGGTGAGCCATAATAATCTCTTGTGCAAACTGTCGGTGTGCGTCGATCGGCTGGTTACGCAGTGAGTTACGCAGTTGGGCGACCAGCACACTCTGCTCTGAGCCGGTGAACTGCTCTGTAACAGGCAGACTGTCAAGCGTGGTATGGAGCGCGATATGATCGAGTGAGTCGATGACCAATACGGCATATTTCTGCCCTATACGCAAGCGGTAGAAATCAGGGTACTCAGGCGCAGTACCGTGCAAGGTATAATTGCCGTCGGCATTGAGTACGCACGAGTCGATAATGTCGGTTTGCATCAGAGCGGTATGCTCCAGATACAGGGTCTCGCCATCAGCGCCGGTAATCGTGCCTGTCACCTCGAATTGTGGGGTATGATTGCAAGCTGTCAGGAGCAGGCACAACGCGAAAAATATTCCTATACGTTTCATGTTTACAGTGAATTAGAATATTTGTGCCAGGTTGCCGAACATCAGCTGGCAGGCAATAGCCAACACGATGATACCAAAGAATTTGCGTGCGATGTACAGGGTGTTCTTACCCATGTACTTCATCAGCCAGTTCGTGCCGAGCAGCACAAAGAACAAAATGATGATACATACAAACACGGCTACTACCAGATTGATTACAGAATAATCAACCGTCATAGCCAGAAGTGCCGTAAAGGCTCCCGGACCTGCATACATGGGGAAGGCCAGCGGTACAAGATTGCCGTTCCCCTCTACGTCCGCCTTGAAGATGACGATATCCAGAATCATCTCCAGTGCCATCAGGAAGATAATGAATCCGCCTGCTACGGCAAAGTATTCAATCTTGATGCCGAACATGGTCATCAGCTGGTCGCCAAGCAGCAAGAAGGCTATAAGAATAAGTGCCGATGCACCGCATACTGCCCAAGGATTGATCTTGGTTCCCTGGCGTTGCATATTAATCGTTACAGGTATGTTGCCCAACGGATCAATGATGGCTATCAGGAAGAACGAGGCAGCCACGATTTGTTTCAAGTCCAACGACTGAAAGAGAGATACTATTTGTTCCCACATAATTTGAGTGATTTTTGACTTTTTAGTTCCTTCTTTGGCGTTTTTGCCAATTTGCCTACAAAGTTACGAATTTTTTTTCATATTTGCAAGTCAAATACGTAAAAAGTGTTAAAATTTTATGATTTGATTATTTTTTGCCCTCAAAATTTGCAAATTTGGGATTTTTTTTGTAAATTTGTGCGTTTTTTGCGTGCTTAGGCACGAGATAGCGAAAATTGTTATTTAAATAAATAGATTAAAGTTTATGATTAACTCACAAGACATCAAGAACGGCGTTTGCATCCGTATGGACGGCCGTTTGTATTTCGTAATCGAATTTCTGCATGTGAAACCCGGTAAGGGCAATACCATCATGCGCGTTAAATTTAAAGATGTAGTGGATGGCCGCGTATTGGAGCGTCGCTTCAATATCGGTGAGAAGCTCGAGGATGTACGCGTAGAGCGTCGTCCGTATCAGTTCCTGTACAAGGAGGGTGATGATTACATCTTCATGAACCAGGAGACCTACGAGCAAGTGCCTATCGCTCACGACCTTATCACAGGTGTTGACTACCTGAAGGAAGGCTTCGTAGTGGATGTTGTTTCCGACGCATCGACCGATACTATCCTCTTCGCTGAGTTGCCTGCCAAGGTTGAGTTGGCTATAGCTTATACGGAGCCGGGTCTGCGTGGTGATACCGCCACTAACACCCTGAAGCCCGCTAAGCTGGAGACTGGTGCTGAGATCCGCGTGCCTCTGTTCATCAACGAGGGTGAGATCGTTCGCGTAGATACACGCGACGGCAGTTACTGCGAGCGCGTGAAGTAAGCGCAGGCTGCAACGCTATATCAAGCAGGAGTGCCGCTCAGGCGGCACTCCTATACAAACAAGCTCCTCTCGGTGAGGGGCATAAACTATGATAACAAGAAGACTATGGCAAATATTTTAGCGATAGTGGGGCGTCCCAATGTCGGGAAATCGACCCTGTTCAACCGCTTGACGGGCACACGACGTGCTATCGTCAACAATGCAGCCGGCACAACGCGCGACCGCCAATACGGTAAGGCTGAGTGGTGCGGCAAGGAGTTCAGTGTGATTGACACCGGCGGCTGGGTGGTGAACTCCGATGATACGTTTGAGAGTGAGATCAACCGTCAGGTCAACCTGGCCATCCGCGAGGCAGACGTTGTGCTGCTCGTGGTGGATGTCAACGAAGGTGTGACGCAGTTCGATCAAGAAGTAGCTCACCTGCTTCGCCAAGCCGGTAAACCTACCGTGTTGGCGGTGAATAAGATTGATACATTCGAGCAGCAATACGGCGCACCCGAGTTCTACAAGCTCGGTTTGGGCGAGCCGTATATCCTTTCCGCCGAGAATGGCTTGGGTACGGGTGACCTGCTCGACGAGATATGTTCGCGCTTCAAGTCTGATACGGGCGAAGAGGAGGTGGATGACCTGCCCAGGTTTGCTATCGTGGGGCGGCCTAATGCCGGCAAGTCAAGTATCCTGAATGCGTTTATCGGCGAGGAGCGCACGATTGTGACGGATATACCCGGCACAACGCGCGATAGTATCTATACGCGCTATAACAAGTTTGGCAAGGAGTTTTACTTGGTGGATACCGCCGGTATTCGCAAGAAAGCCAAGGTTAACGAAGACCTGGAGTACTACAGCGTAGTGCGTTCCATCCGAGCCATTGAGAACTCCGACGTGTGCATCCTGATGCTCGATGCTACGCGTGGCATAGAGGCGCAAGACCTAAATATCTTCTCGCTCATCCAAAAGAACAAGAAGGGACTGGTAGTGTGCGTGAATAAATGGGATCTGATAGAGAGCAAGACGAATCAGGATATCAAGGGTTATGAGAATGCTATCCGTGAGCGTCTGGCTCCGTTCACAGATTTCCCGATCATCTTCACCTCGGCTGTTACCAAGCAGCGTATATTCAAGGTGATGGAAACAGCCCTTCACGTGTATGAGAACAAGTGCCGCAAGGTGCCCACAGCTAAGCTCAACGAGAACTTCCTGCCCCTGATCGAGAACTATCCGCCTCCTGCTACCAAGGGTAAGTACATCAAGATCAAGTATTGCACGCAGTTGCCGAACACGCAGATACCTACCTTCGTGTTTTTCGCTAACTTGCCGCAATACGTCAAGGAGCCTTACCGTCGTTTCCTGGAGAACAAACTGCGCGAGTGGTGGGACTTCTGCGGCACGCCGGTGCAACTGTTCATCCGAGCCAAGTAACAGGTGAAGATCATAGGTCTGACATATTGCGATGGCGAACAGAGGCTGGTGCTCAAGAGCGATTCGTCGCTGCTGGTGAACCGCAAACCGCTGTTCGTACCGGATAAGATAACCGAGTTGCATGCCTTGCCCTGTTGGGTGCTGCGCGTATCGCGCCTGGGGCGTTGCATAGCGCCAAAGTTCGCTCAGCGATACTACGATGCTGTTGCACCCGGAGTGGACTTTTACAGTGCAGACCTGCTCCGTGAGGCCAAGCAGTCAGGCAAACCCTGGACAGAGGCTATAGCTTTTGAGAACTCGCTGGCAGTAGGCGCATGGCAAGAGCTAAACGGCCTGCAAGCAGCGGAACAGACTCAGTGGTCGGTGCAGCGCGACGGACAACGCATAGAGTGGATGACCGCCTCGCTCGAGCAGTGGCAAGAACAGATGGATAGGGCTGTAGCACAGGCAAGCGAGCTGCTAACCATCCGACAAGGAGACTTGATATACATCACTGCGCAACAACCAAAACTGCTGCAAACCGAAGATATACTGCGGTGCGAGAACAATGATAAAGAACAATTATTCTGCAAGATAAAATGAAGAGATTAGTAAGCATACTCAGTGTTATATTGCTTGTCACAGCAAGCAGCGTAGCGCATACATATACCGATACATCCGTGCTTGCTACGGGCAAGTGGGTGAAGATACGTGTGTCGGAAACGGGCATTCATTGTCTCACCTACGACGAGCTTCGCAATGCCGGACTCAACCCCGACAATGTGCGTATCTACGGTTACGGAGGAGCCATGCTCAGCCAGAACTTCCGTCTTGCAAAGATTGATGACCTGCCGTCTGTCGCCTTATATATGCACAAGGGTGATGATGGTGTGTTCAATTCCGGTGACTATATCTTGTTCTATGCACAAGGAGTAGATAGTTGGGATTATTCCAACCGTCATTTCGTGCACACACGCAACCCATATAGCAAATACGGATATTATTTCTTATCAGACGATGCCGGAGTGCAAACCCTTATTCCCACAGCCCAAGAACTGAGTTCCTATGCCTATAGAGCTGATACCTATACGGCTTACATGGTGCACGATCTGGATTCGGTCAACCTGGTTGACGTGTCCGGCAAGGCGGGTGGAGGTCGTACGTTCTATGGCGAACAGCTCAACAGTGCGCGCCCAAGCATGCAAGTGCCCTTCCCCTTCGAGGATGTGGTAAGCGGTACATCCCTGGATATACGTTGCCGTGTGGCTGCGGCTTCCGGCGAACAAAGTGTTTTCACCATGTCGGTCGGCAGTAACTCACGTCAGTCGATCACTGAGAAGATTCTTGTGTCCGACTTCTACACCGAGGCCACGACCAACGAACTAAGTGATCGTTTCACTCTGCCCGCCAACGGAACAGGTTCGCAGGTCTTCAAGTTGAGTTTTTCCAATTCCGCCATGGGTAGCCGTGGTTACCTGGATTTCATTGAGATGGCGGCAACCTGCCAAATGAATATGCATGGACAAGAGATGCGGATCGTGAATGTGGAGAATCTCAATCAGTCAGGCAATACGCAATACACACTCAGTAATGCCGACGCTTCCGTGCAACTGTGGGATATAACTGTTCCTACGGCCATCAAGCGCATCCCCGCTACATTGTCCGGCAACAAGCTCACCTTCATCGGCTATAACAACACCTGCCAGACTATTCTGGCTGTCAAGCCGACGCTGGCTACTGGTTGGCGCAAACCCGTAGTAGTCGGAACTGTACCCAACCAGAACCTGCATGTTTTGCAAGATATCGATCTGGTCATCATCTGCCCTGAGGACTTCACGAATGCAGCGCGTATCGTAGCCGATGCCCACGAGATGTACGATGCCATTACCACGGCTGTCGTTACCGACCAACAGGTATACAACGAGTTCTCATCGGGCGCGCCCGATGCCACCGCTTACCGATGGATCATGAAGATGTTGTACGACCGCGCAGAGGCAGGTATGGGTGCCAAACCCAAATCGCTCTTACTCTTTGGCGACGGTACGTACGACAACCGCAAACTTTTGCCCAACTCCGGCGCGAACATCCTGCTCACCTACCAGGCTGTCAATAGCGAAGTGGAAACAAAAGCCTATGCTACCGACGATTACTTCGGATTCTTAGATGATTCGGAAGGTATGTCGGACATCAGCGGCAGGATGGATATAGGAGTGGGACGTCTGCCGTGCGTAACAGCGGCATCGGCCGAGGCTGTGGCGGAGAAGATAGCCAGGTACATACGCAACGAGAACCCGGGTAAGTGGCATCAGCAGTTGCTCTTTGTGGCGGACGATGGCGACAGTAACCTCCATACCCGTATCACCGATCTTGCTGCCGAACGTGTGCGCACGCACAACCAGGCATTCGTGGTAAATAAGGTTTACCTCGATGCCTACGCACAAGAGGTCAGCGCTTCCGGCGAGAGCTATCCGCTGGCTAAGACGCGTTTCTCCAACCTGCTCAACGAAGGAGTTCTCTTTTTCGACTATTCTGGACACGGAGGCTATAACAATATTACCTCTGAATATATACTCTCCATGCGTGACTGCAAAACCATGACCAACCGCAACCAGGGTTTCTGGCTGTTGGCTACGTGCGGTTTTGCACATTTTGATGCTTGTGACCAAAGCGCGAGTGAAGAGGCAGTGCTCAATCCCGATGGTGGAGCTATTGCCGTCATGTCGGCTTGCCGAACGGTGTATGCCAGTCAGAATAAGGAAATTAACAAGAACGTCTGCGATACCTTGTTCGGGCATAGCAACGACTTCTCGTATCATATGACCATCGGCGAGGCGGTACGTATAGGCAAGAACATGACAGGCAGCGATGAAAACAAACTGCCATACATCCTGCTTGGCGACCCCGCCATCCGTCTGCATTATCCTACCGATTACCGCGTACGTACCGGCATGGCTTCCGATACGCTCAATGCCCTGACTATCCATACCTTCGACGGTTGGGTGGAGACTGAGAACGGCGACACGGCACGCGACTTCAACGGGGAGGTGAACATCACCATCATGGATAAGCTGCAGCAGATAACCACGCTCGATAACGATCATGCCGACGAGAGCGACAAGGTAAGATATACCTACAACGATTACCCCAATACCTTATATCAAGGGCGCGCGCGCGTAAAGGACGGACAATTCTCCTACACCTTCATGATGCCTAAGGATATACGGTACAACTTCGGCAACGGACGCGTGACATATCATGCCATCGATAGCGTCAACGGCGAAGGTATAGGCCACTTTGAGGATTTCGTGATCGGAGGAACATCTCCGGTGGAATTAATTGATACCCTGCCGCCGTTCATCAACATATATCTCAATTCATCCAGCTTCGTGGATGGCGACAAAACGACCGAACAGCCGCATTTCTTTGCCAATATCTACGATGAGCACGGTATAAATACCGTCGGCTCGGGTATCGGACATGACTTGCTCCTTACCATCGACGACGATCCCAAGCAGATGTATGTGGTCAACGATTATTATACATCCAGCGGTACATTCCAGTCGGGACAAGTCAGCTACCGCCTGAGCAACCTTACCGAAGGCAAGCACAGACTCACCTTCCGCGCATGGGACTTGTTCAACAACAGTGCAACAGCGTCGTTGAACTTCGAGGTAGTCAAGGATCTCGAACCAACGATGTATTCCGTCATCAGTTATCCTAACCCGCTGAAGGTCAGCGAAACGCTGCACTTCACCATCGATTATGACCAACCCGACGAACTCATGCAGATGGATGTGGATGTCTATGCTCCTACAGGGCAACAGGTTTACCACATCTCGCGCAAGGGAACGGAGCAGTTTACCTTTGCCATCGATAATGCCAATCTTACGCCCGGCGTATATATGTACCGCGTAGCGCTTACTACCACCGCCGGTGACATGACAAGCAAATCCGGCAAACTGATTGTGATTGAAAATAAATAACCAAATAGTAAACGATTAAAAGTAAATAATTTTGCCTATGAAGCAACTTTAAGAAAATCGAACAAGCATCAGCCATGCTTGGCTGATATTAACAACGAAATAATTAACAAACAATAAAAAATGAAAAAATCTTTTTTAGTTATCGTCGCATCGTTGCTGGCAGTTATGCCGGCTGTTGCGCAATTCCCTACTGATTACAACAACCCGATTATTACAGGTCAACCCTCATTAAGTATCACTCCTGATGCCCGTGGTGCAGCCATGGGTGATGCAGGTGTGGCAACTAATCCGGATATGAACTCGCAGTATTGGAACCCTGCCAAGTATGCCTTTATGGATATGCGCGGTGGTATCAATGCGTCCTACACGCCGTGGTTGCGTAAGTTAGGAGTAACTGATATCGACCTGGCTTACATCTCAGGTTTCTACAAGTGGGATGACGTGCAGGCTGTAGCTATGTCGTTGACTTACTTCTCAATGGGTGAGGTGGCAATGACCGACCAGGAGGCACGTCTGCTGGGGCAGGCACATCCTCACGAGTTCTCGCTCGATGCATCGTACTCGCGCAAACTGCATGAGTATGTATCCATGGGTGTCGCACTGCGCCTTATCTATTCCGACCTCACCAACGGTATGAAATCTTCCACCAGCGGTGATGCTACCGATTACCATCCCGCCGTTACCGCTGCGGCTGATGTGTCGGTTTACTACAAGCAACCGATCACCTTGCCTATGGGCGAGAGTTATGTCAGCGCAGGCTTGAACCTGCAGAACCTCGGTGGTAAGTTGAGCTATAACAATGTCACGCACAACTTCATCCCCGCTACCTTGCGTATCGGTGCTGCGTACGAGTTGCCGTTCGATGACTACAACCGCTTGCAGATGACCGTGGAGGCACGCAAACTCATGGTTCCTTCCAAGAAATCAAGATATGCGCCTACTTTCGATCCTAACGATCCGGCTAACGCAACTACCAACCAGTATTCCACCGAGGATTATTCCAACCTCACATCCGTCAAGGGTATCTTCCAGTCGTTTGGCGATGCGCCGTTCGGCGCTGCCGAGGAGTTCAAGGAAGTAGGATGGGGTATAGGTGCTGAGTACTCCTACAACCGCCAGTTCTTTGCGCGCTTGGGTTACTCCCACGAGGACTTTATCAAGGGTAACCGTCGTCTGGTACAGGTTGGTGCAGGTTTCCACCTCTCCATCTTCATGCTCGACTTCGCATACACCATTGCTACTGCTCCTACCAACCCTCTCGATCAGACGATGCGCTTCACGCTCGGCTTTGACCTGGCAGGTATCAAGGATCTGGTTAACAACAAGAAATAATTAGGCTTTCGACTTTCGACTTTTGTCTTTCGACTATGCGAATAGGCTTTGGATATGATGTGCACGCTTTTGCCCCTAACCGCGAATTGTGGTTAGGGGGCATTCGCGTGCCCTGTGAATTTGGCTTGCTCGGTCACTCCGATGCTGACGTGCTCATTCATGCTCTGTGCGATGCCATACTCGGTGCTGCGGCTATGCGCGATATAGGCTATCACTTTCCGGATACTAAAGGCAATGAGTATGAGGGCATTGACTCCAAGATCCTCTTGCGCCGCGTGATGGCTATGGTGCGTGAGGCGGGCTACGAACTCTCGAACTGCGACTGCACCGTGTGTGCGCAAGCCCCCAAACTCCTGCCATACATCCCCGATATGCAGCACTGCTTGGCTGAGGTCATGGGCGTTAGCGACAATCAGGTCAGCGTCAAAGCCACTACCACCGAACATCTCGGATTCGTCGGACGAAAAGAGGGCATAGCTGCCTACGCAGTGGCACTCCTCACTGAGCAACAGTCCAACAGCGAAGCGATCTCACAGCGCAGCGGTCTCACAGTGAAACGGTCTAACAGCGAAGCGGTCTCATAGTGAAACGGTCTCTTATCATATGGATACTCTTCCTGCTCTTCTGCTATTCGCTCAAGGCGCAGGATATGCCCAACTACCGCAGAACAACAATGCTGCCTGAGCAGTATTTGTATCTTGCCGGAACAGATTTGCATGTGAAAAATCGCGGAGAGATGTATCAATATACGTTGGCAGAAAATTCCTATGCCTATGTGTACTTGTTTCCTTCGCTCGATTCAGTTATACTTATTCGTACGCAATGTGCACCTATGTGTTGCTCGTATGTGCAAGTGTGTGACAGAGAGTGGAATGTGTTGCGCACTATCCCTGCTCCCGACAGCATTGTGATGCCTGATGCCTATGTGCTCGATGGGCAGTTGATTTGGCGTGAGAATTTCGTGGAAGACGAATCCCCGAAATAGCTTTTGTCTTTTGTCTTTTGTCTTTTGTCTTTTGTGTATTATGCTGACATATCCGATATATCTGATAGGTTACATGGGAGCAGGCAAGACTACTGTTGGTCGCCTGCTCGCTCAGCGTTTGGGCTGGCACTTTGTCGATCTTGACGAGGCTTTTCATGAGATTCATGGTCTTAGCCCTGCCGATTACATCCGTACCTATGGTATCGAGGCTTTTCGCCGTAAGGAGAAGTATGTGCTTGAGGATCTTGCTGAACTGCCTGTGGATAAGGTCGTGTATGCTACCGGAGGCGGCTACCCTTGCTGGGAAGATAACATGGAGTGTCTCAAGGAGTTGGGCACTTCGTTCTATCTGCGTTGGCAACCGCATCACCTCGCTCAGCGCCTGGCACTAACTAATCTTGACGAACGCCCGTTGCTGCATGGCAAGGATGCCGAGGAAATCCTAAGTGTCATTCTGCCGCAACTCGAGGCACGCAGCCCCTTCTACGAGCAAGCCGACTTCATTCTTGATGCACCCGTCCAAGATGATGGCACCATCAACGGATCTGAAGACGAACAACTCGCTCTGCAACTTTATAATATGATTGCTAATGATGACTATTAATTCCATACAAGACGAGATCATCGATGAGTTCAGCATGGTTGACGACTGGCTCGACCGATACACCATGCTCATCGATTACGGCAAAGACCTGCCGCCGTTTCCTGCCGAACTGCGCACACCGCAGAACCTGATTGACGGTTGTCAGTCACAGGTATGGTTCACTGCCGAACTACGCGATGGCTGTGTGTTCTACCGGGCAGATAGCGACGCACTGCTCGTCAAGGGCATTGTGGCATTGCTGCTGCGCGTACTCAGCGGACAACCCGCTAAGCAGATCGTAGATGCCGATTTGTATTTTATCGAACGCATAGGGCTCAAGGAGCATCTCTCACCCACGCGCAGCAACGGACTAAACGCCATGCTCCATCAGATGAGACTCTATGCCCTCGCCCTCTCCGCCAAATCATAAATCGTCAATCGTCAATCGTAAATTGTCAAATCGTCAATATTTTCATGAGCCCCGCACAAGTATTCAAGGTATATATATGGATGGTCGATACCATTTCTTCCGGTCGATTGACCAAGGAGGATATCGATCGTCGTTGGGCACATTCCGCTGTCAATACGTACGGTGAACCGGATTTCCCAAAACGCAAATTCCATCGGTACAAGGAGGATATACTCACCCTTTTCGGTATCAACATTAAGTGTAACAGACGTAATGGCTATTACTATATCGATAATGATGAAGATACGAGGCTCTGGGGAGGTATGCAGCAGTATATTACTACAACGTTCTCCTTGAAGGCTACCATCGACGAGTCTGATGGTTTGGATGAATCCTTGTTGCTCGAGTCTATCCCCCAAGGAGCGAAGTATCTGACTACCATCATGCGCGCTATTCATGCACGCAAACAACTGCTCGTCACCTATCATTCTTACGACCGCAACAGCGATTACGATATGTTTTTCTCCCCCTATTGTCTGCGCGTGTTCAAGCAGCGCTGGTACATGGTCGGAGAGGCATCTACCCATCCACGGGAGATACGTGTGTATGCACTTGATCGCGTGATGGATATGCATGCACTTGATAACGATTACTATATTCCCGAAGGATTCAATCCCAAGTTGTTCTTTAAGGATTATTACGGGGTGTTCTTGAACGCCAAACCTTGTCTGCTACGTATTGAGGTCACGCCACATGCAGCTTTGTTCCTGCGTTCTTTGCCCCTCCATCACTCGCAGCGCGAACTGTCACCCGAAGAGGCGGCGCCTTATCTTACTACACCCGGCAATGTGGTCATGGAGTACTTCGTTGCGCCTACCTTCGATTTCATACAACAGCTCCGCACCTTTGGCGCTGAACTGCGCGTGTTGGCACCGCTCAGCCTGGCCAAGCAAATGAGGCAAGATGCCGAACAACTCCTCGCACGCTACAGCTAACTGATTGCTGATCACTATAAACTGATTGCTTAAATGATTGATCTTCACAACATCCATAAGTCCTACAATCTGGGCAAACCCAACGAGTTGCACGTACTCAAGGGCATCGACCTCACAATCGGTGACGGTGAGTTCGTAAGTATCATGGGTGCTTCCGGTAGCGGCAAGAGTACTTTGCTCAATATCCTGGGCATACTTGATAACTATGATCAGGGCGAGTACTATCTTGCCGGTCGGCTTATCAAGTCGCAGTCGGAGACCGAGGCAGCCAAGCTTCGTAACGAACTCATCGGCTTCGTTTTTCAGTCGTTTAACCTGCTTAACTACAAGTCCGCACTGGATAATGTGGCGTTACCCTTGTACTATAAAGGGGTAGGGCGCAAGGAACGTAACCGCCGGGCTATGGAGGAACTGGAGCGAATGGGTTTGGCAGCTTGGGCGGAGCACCTGCCCAGCGAGATGTCAGGCGGTCAACGTCAGCGTGTGGCTATCGCGCGAGCTATCGTCAGCAACCCCAAGATCCTCCTTGCCGACGAACCCACCGGAGCGCTCGACTCCAAAACGACCGTTGAAGTGATGGATATTTTCAAGCAACTCAATGCCGAAGGCATAACCACCATCATCGTTACCCACGAGCAATCCGTGGCCGATACCACCCGCCGCATCATCCGCATCAAGGACGGACTCATCGTCTAAATCACAAATCACCAAACACAAATCACCAATCACAAATCACAAATAACAAATCCTTGGCCATCCTCTCAGAAATATGGAGCAGCATCAGCA
Source organism: uncultured Bacteroidales bacterium (assembly GCA_902798965.1). GTDB lineage: Bacteria > Bacteroidota > Bacteroidia > Bacteroidales > Paludibacteraceae > Colicola. The sequence goes on from CADBYS010000002.1 coordinate 169,160, forward strand.
ACAACCGTTTTCGCACGGCGATGACGGGGTTTGCTATTGCCTGGGGCATATTCATCCTCGTCGTGTTGCTTGGTGCCAGCAATGGCCTGCAAAACGGCATTCAGGAGGGCTTTGGCGACAAAGCCAGCAATGCCGTGGAGATCACTGCCGGATGGACGCAGCTGCCGTACAAAGGACTGCCCAAGGATCGCGAACTCTACTTCACCTTGCGCGATGTCAATACCGTGCGCGCCTTGCCTGAGATTGATCTCTTCGCCGCAGTGGTGCAAAAGAACAACACCGTCAACTACGGCACTGCCTATACATCCGTGCGTGTCTTGGGGGTCAGCGGCGATTACCAGCAGATATTGCGCAAGCAGATCAGCGCCGGACGATTCCTCAACCGCCACGACGATAGCGAACGAGCCAAGGTCTGCGTGCTCGACAAACGCACCGTCGAGGAACTGGGTAACCAGGATCTGCTCGGCAAATATATCCACATAGGCGATGTGCCGTTCTTGGTGATAGGTATCTGTGCCAACGGCGACCGATGGGAAGGAGCATCCGTGCACATACCCATCTCTACCTGCATGGCTATCTTTGCTACCGACAAACATATCCAGAAACTCTTCGTCACCACCGATGCCGATACCCGCACGCCGAAGACGAGCGGCAGACAGCGTCCGTGGGAACGACCGCCAAGCCCCTTTGAGCAGAAACTTCGCAACACCCTCGCACCTTCCATGCAGTTCGATCCCAAGGACGACGGCGCACTATGGGTGTGGAGTCAGGCGGAGCGACTTGAAGATACCAACGGCGCGATGTCGGCCATCCGGCTCTTCGTGCTTATCATTGGTATATGTACGCTTATCTCCGGTGCGGTAGGCGTGAGCAACATCATGCTCGTCAGCGTACGCGAACGAACGAAGGAGTTCGGCATCCGCAAGGCTATCGGCGCGCCGCCGCGGATCATCCTCCTCACCGTGGTGGGCGAGAGTGTGCTTATCACCGCAATGTTCGGCTACATAGGTATGTTCGTCGGTATTGCTGTGATGGAGGCTATCAACATGTTGGTGCCCGAGGGCGACTTCCCCTTCCGCAACCCAACGGTGGATATACCCGCCGTCAGCATCGCTACGTTCATCCTCGTCATCGTGGGAGTGATCGCCGGTGCTATCCCCGCCGTTCGCGCCATGCGCATCAAACCCATCGAAGCATTGAACTACGAAAAATAAGCATCAGCCAATCTTGGCTGATAAACAACAATGGATTTCTTTAGCGAAATATGGCAAACCATCAGCAAGAACCGCTCCCGCTCCTTGCTTACCGCTTTTGGCGTGTTCTGGGGCATGCTGATGCTTATCGTGCTCATCGGGCTCGGTAACGCGCTATCCGGCGGCATATATTCCCAGATCAGCGGTTTTGCCATGAACTCGTGTACCATGGGTGCTGCGCAAACAGGCAAGCCGTACAAGGGCTTCCAGCGCGGTCGCCAGTGGGAGATCCAACTCAGCGACCTCGATGTCGTCCGTCAGCGCGTCGATGACATCGAAGGGCTATCGCCGATGGTGTTCACGGGCTCAAAAACGATCTCGCGTGGCGAGTACCATGGCGATTACGACCTGGTGGGCGTTACGCCCGACTATACCAAGGTGCTCGTCTCACCGCTTCTATACGGACGCTTCATCAACGAGATCGACATGCGCGAACGGCGCAAGGTCTGCGTGCTTGGTATCGAGGCCTATCGCAAGCTCTTCCCTTTGGGCGGCAACCCCATAGGCGAGCGTATCTTCTGCGGTAGTATTCAGTTCACCATCGTGGGTGTGCGCAAGCAGAATGAGAATAGTATATATATCGGCGGCGACCCCGACAAGATGGTGCAAGCACCTGTCACAACCATCCAGAAAGCTTATAACCTCGGCGAAACGGTGCATATCCTCATGGCGGTTGCCAAACCCAACGTACCCGTCTCCGAGATCGAGAAAGGCATCAAGGATGTGCTCAAAGAGCGCCATCAGATTGCCCCGGACGACGACAAGGCACTCTGGGGATTCAATGCCGAGGAAGAGATGAAAGCCTTGGGTTACCTGACCATGGGTCTGACAGCGCTCATATGGCTCATCGGCTTGGGAACACTCATCTCCGGCGCTATCGGTGTTACGAACATCATGCTCGTCACCGTGCGCGAACGAACCAAAGAGATCGGCATCCGCCGGGCTATAGGCGCATCGCCATGGGTGATCATGCGCCAGATCGTAGCCGAGAGCCTCGTGCTCACAGCCATGGCAGGCTTGGCGGGAATAATGGCAGGTGTGGGAGTTGTGCTCCTGACAGGCAAGATCCTCGAGCACTCGGATACCTTCCTCAAAGCACCCAACGTCAGCTTCGGCGTAGCCGTCAGCTGCCTGGTCATCATTATCATCATCGGCATCCTTGCAGGCTTACTCCCTGCCATCCGTGCCCTGAACATCAAACCAATAGAAGCATTAAGTGAAGAGTAATATGAAAAAAGTTTTTCATTGGATCATCATCATCCTGCTTATAGCAGGCGTAGTTGGCACTTTTGTTGTGTTGTGGAAACGTCAGCAACCCAAACCCGTGCAATACGAGCAGCTGCGTGTGGAGCGCGGTAACCTGGAGAAGCGCACCATCGTCACCGGCAAGGTCGAACCCCGCGACGAGGTAGCTGTCAAGGCGCAGATACAAGGTATCATCGCCGAGCTCTACAAGGAAGCCGGACAACCCGTACGCAAGGGCGAAGCGATCGCTACTATCCGCGTCGTGCCCGAGATGCAGGCACTCAGCAGTGCCGAGTCGCGTCTGCGTCTGGCGGAAGTCAGTCTGCGTAATGTGCGACATGTGTATGAGCGCGACTCCGTGCTCTATGCCCAGAAAGTCATCTCCCTCGAGGATTACGATAAATCCGAACTCCAATACGCCAAAGCTATCGAGGAGCTGCAGAATGCGCAGGATAACCTCAGCATCGTCAAGGAGGGTGTAACGGCTGCCACCAAGGAGTCCGGCAACACCATCGTCCGTTCCAGCATCTCCGGCACAATCCTCGAGATTCCCGTCAAGGTCGGCAACTCCGTACAATCTGTCGGCGCCTTCAGCGAAGGTACAACCATCGCTACCGTGGCGGATATGTCCGATATGCTCTTCGTGGGCAAGATGGATGAGACTGAGGTCGGCAAGCTCCGCGAAGGCATGCCGATGGATCTGATCATTGGTGCACTCAACGACCAACGCTTCGCCGCTACGCTCGAGTATATTGCCCCCAAAGGTACGGAATCCAACGGCGCGATGATGTTCGAGATCCGTGCCGCAGCGCGTATCCCCGACAGCATTCAGGTACGTGCCGGCTACAGCGCCAATGCCGAGATCGTCCTCGCCGCCCGTTACGATGTGCTCACACTCGCTGAGGCGGCTGTGCACATGACCGCCGACAGTACCTACGTCGAGCTCCTCAACGATTCCATCCCGGACAACGTAACCCGCACGCTCGTCACCACAGGCATGTCCGACGGCATACGTGTTGAGATCACCTCCGGTCTCGCCGAAGGCGACCTCGTTCGCGGCAACGAAATAACCGAACAACCCGCCGGCATGATGCCCGGCAAGTAACATTGCATTCGTTTAATTCGCTTAATTCGTGAACACTAGGTTTTCCCCGACAAACGGGGAAAACCGCCACGGGGAAAGGGGCTAATTCGTTTAATTCGTTTAATTCGTTTAATTCGCTTAATTCGTGAACAGAATATGCGCAAAGTTTTAACCTTCATAGTGGCTTTCGTGACCCTCGCGGCATCCGCCGAGACCTTCACGCTGCAGCAGTGCCTCGACACCGCCATAGCGAACAACATCGCGCTCATGCAGCAAAAGAACGCCTACGCCTCATCGTCCATCCAGTACAAGCAGTCGCTCACCAACCTCTCGCCGTCAGTCTCAGCCGGCGCGTCGCAGATGTGGTCGTTCGGCCGCTCTACAGGTGCGAATAATATGATTACCAGCACTAACTCCGCTTCCACCTCCTTCAACCTCAATGCCTCGCTCCTGCTCTTCGATGGCTTGGGTATGAAGTTCGCCATCGATCAGGCACGCGCATCCATGCAATCATCCGAGGCATCCGTGCAGGCTTCCGAACTGCAACTGCGGCTTAACATCTCATCCATGTACCTGCAGGTGCTGCTCAACAAGCAACTCTTGCTCGTAGCTGAGGAGCAGGCTAACGAAACGCGCCGCACCCTGCACAAGGACTCCCTGCTCATGCTCGCCAACCGCCTGGCGGAAGGGGAGGTCTATGCCATCATCGCACAGCTCGGAAACGAACAGCTGCAGGTAGTGCAGGCGGAGAACAATGTCCGCATCGCCCTCATGAACCTCGCGCAAGCCATGAACATCGATCCGCTGGATTTCGATATCGTGGAAATCCCGCTTGCCGAACTCCAGGAAGGTGCTGTGCTACCCTCGCGCGACGATGTGCTCGCACTCGCTTTGGAACAACGCCCCGAGATACGTGCCCGGCAATATGCCATTGATGCGCAGCAAGCCATGCTCAAGCAGCGCAAAGCGGCTTATTCGCCCACACTATCCGCCAATGCCGGTATGGGAACAGGCTACTATAGCACAACCAACAAAGCTTTTGGCGACCAACTCGGCGAAAACCTCCAGGGAACCGTAGGCCTTACGCTCTCTATCCCTATCTACGACAAGATGCAGACGCCCTACGCCATCAAGCGCCAGCAGATTGCTCTGGAAGATGCCAAACTCAGCCTCGAGCAGCAGAAACTCGATATACGCAAGGAAGTCGAGCAGGCATACTATAACGCACTCAATGCCCTCACCGAGGCGCAAGCCGCCGAACAGGCGCTCGCCAATGCGCGCATAGCACTCGACTACCAGCAGCGCAAGTACGAAGCCGGGCGCTCTTCGTCCTACGAGTACACAACGGCCAAGACCAATTTTGCCAAAGCCGAGCAGTCCCTCCTGCAATCGCAATACAACTACCTCTTCCGCCTGCGTATACTGCATTACTATGCAGGTACGGGCTTACTCTAATCTCTTCTGCTATATGAAAAAAAAGAATCTACCTCTCCTTCCCTCGGTCACCATCACTGGTATCGGTGCGGAAGGTAAAGCGATAACACGAGTTCCTATGCCCAACGGCGAAGGTGGCACAAGCGATATCGTTTGCTTCGTCCCCTATTGTGTCCCTGGCGATGTGGTGGACTTGCAAGTCACCAAAAAGAAACACTCGTTCATGGAAGCGCGTGTCGAGCGGTTCGTCTCCTATTCCGATAAGCGCTGCGAACCCGTCTGCCCCCACTACGGCGAGTGCGGAGGGTGCAAGTGGCAGATCCTGCCGTATGAGGAGCAACTGCGCTACAAGCAGCAGCAGGTCTTTGACAACCTCACGCGCATCGGCAAGGTCGAACTGCCTGAGTTTATGCCTATTCTCGGCAGCAAGCATATCTATGCCTACCGCAACAAACTCGAGTTCTCATGTGCCGACCGCAAGTGGCTCTCGTGGGATACTATCCATGCTGCCGGAGGATTGGACAAGATTGATACCTCCTACGGCATCGGCTTCCACATCCCCAATTGCTTCGACAAGGTGCTTGATATAGAGGATTGTCATCTCATGCCCGATATCAACAACCGTATCCGCAACGGTGTGCGCACCTTTGCACGCGAGCACGGTCTCACCTTCTATAACGAACATACCCACCAGGGCATGCTTCGTACGCTCATCCTCCGTACCAACCACCGCGGCGAGATTATGCTCATCGTCGTCTTTGGTGAGCCAATCACCAATCACAAATCACAAATAACAAATCTGCTCGAGTTCCTCCACACCGAGTTCCCCGAGATCATCTCGCTGCTCTATGTCGAGAACCTCAAGATGAACGACACCATTGCCGATCAGGATATCCATGTCTATTTCGGGCAGGATCATATCATCGAGCAGATGGAGGATCTGCAGTTCAAGGTCGGTCCCAAGTCGTTCTATCAGACCAACACCGAGCAGGCATACGAACTCTACAAGGTTGCCCGTGAGTTTGCGCAACTGACAGGCGACGAACTGGTATATGACTTATATACAGGCACGGGAACGATAGCGAACTTCGTGGCGAGAAAAGCAAAGCAAGTTATTGGTATAGAGTATGTTCCGGAGGCAATAGAGGACGCCAAAGTGAACTCGGAGATTAACGGGATAACGAATACGTTGTTCTATGCGGGCGACATGAAAGATGTGCTCAACGATGCCTTCCTCGCCGAACATGGTCGCCCTGATATCATCATTACCGATCCCCCGCGCGCCGGTATGCACGAGGATGTGGTGGCTACTATCCTCCGTGCCGAACCAAAACGGATTGTCTATGTCAGTTGCAACCCTGCGACCCAGGCGCGCGATCTCGCCATGCTCGACGAACGTTACCGCGTCACACGCGTCCAACCCGTCGATATGTTTCCCCATACCCAACACGTAGAGAACGTTGTACAACTTACTCTACGCTAAAGGCAAGTGTATCGGCTAATAATCAAAACGTATAGGTAAAATCGTTAGCGAATAACAGCCAGAATCTGCTCGGCAATCTGCTCTTTGGCTGCCAATGGCAGACGATGGCTCTCAACATCCGTCGGCTGACAGTTGTCGGCCGTATGCTTATATACAGTCACGCTGTTGGTATCCGTGCCGAAGCCAGCGCCTTGCTCGCGCAGACTGTTCATTACAATATAATCAAGGTGTTTGGTTTGTAGTTTCTTGAGCGCATTCTGCTGCTCGTTGTCGGTCTCCAAAGCGAAACCGACCAGTGTTTGTCCGGGGCGTTTGCTTTCCCCCAGACTGCGGGCTATATCCTTCGTCTCTTTCAGGGTGATGACGTTCGTCAGGTCTTGCCCTTTTTTCATCTTGTGGTCAGCAACCGTGGCAGGTGTCATATCCGCCACTGCTGCGGCTAAGATAGCCATATCCGCCTCTTGCCATGCAGCCATCGTCGCCTCGTACATCTGTTGTGCGGATACGACATCGATGCGTCTGCACGAGCCTACGCCCTGCATAGCAGGGTGGTACAGTACAGGCGACCAGTGTTCGGTCGTTACGCCCATCACCAGCGTCACGTCTGCGCCGTGATGCATCCACGCCTTAGCCAACGCTATGCCCATCTTCCCCGACGAGTGGTTGCTAATGAACCGCACAGGGTCGATAGCTTCACGCGTAGCACCGGCTGTGATCAACACATGCCTTCCAAGTTTGTCTTTCGGTGTCAGCGCAGCCTCCACAGCATCCAGCAGCACCTCGGGCTCTTGCATCCTTCCTCGGCCGTTCGTGCCGCATGCCAGGAACCCTTCTGCGCAATCTAACACATCTACGTTCGGCCGTTGTGCCAACGTCCGCATCGCCTCTTGCAACGCATCGCCGCTGTACATCTGATCGTTCATCGCCGGCGCTATCACCACAGGCTTGCGCATCGCTGCCAGTGTTGTGGTCAGCGCGTCGTCGGCTATGCCGGCTGCGTACTTGCATATCACATCGTGCGTGGCGGGGGCTACAATCATCGCATCCGCCCACACCGGCAAGGATATATGCTCGGTCGAGTGGTCATTGATGGCGGCAAACACATCGCTATATACCTTGTTTCCGCTCAGCGTCTGCAAGGTCAGGTCGGTCACGAACTCCAAAGCATGCTTTGTGGTCGTGACTTTCACTTCCGCTCCGCGCTTGCGAAGCAGACGAATAAGTTCGGGAATCTTGTATGCCGCAATTCCCGAACCTATACCTATTACTATATGCTTGCCGTTTATGTTCATGTTGGCTTTTTTGGGGTCCCCGACACAAAATAATCGACATCGCTCACGATGGAGAACCATTTATTTTGTGGTGGGGGGAGCGGAGGCAATCGTGCGCTTTATGCCGCAAGGCGGCATCTGTTAGCGCGATTTGCCGAACGCGTCAGCGCAACATCTCGTCACGATTGCCGTTGTTGCAAACGATCTGATTGTCAATCAGCTCTTGCGTGGCAATCAACGTAGCCTTAGGTAGAATCTCGTACGAACGCGAGATCTCGATCTGCTCCTTGTTCTCGAATGTCTCTTCGATATCGCCGCGGTCAACACTGAAGTCTTGCAGCTTGTTGTCCAACTCCTTTTTCAGCGATGCGCTGATCTGATTGGCGCGCTTGCCGATGATAGCTACAGCCTCATATACGTTGCCCACGCGGCTGGCCAAATCGTTCATGTCACGTGTGATGGTCGTCTTTGGAGCTTTGCTCTTCTTGTAATCCAAATTAAATGATGGAATCATGTTATTTACGTTTTTATTATTTTCGATTATAGTTGTTCCTACCTGAGCACCTTGTCGATATCTTTCTTTAGGCGGTCGGCAGCTTGCCGGTGCTTGGAGGTCGGGAAGTCGGTGATGAAATTGTAGTATTCGTCCTCCGCACTGCGTGCGCGCTCGGCTTTCTTGTCCTCAAACGAGTTAACCATCTGCTGGTACTTGGCCTGTAGGATGATCCAACTCAGCTCTTCGGTATAACTGTTGCCCGGGTAGTTCTTGATAGCGTTCTTGGCTACAATCTCTGCCGACAGATAGTTGTTGCCCAGGTATGTGCCCAGATTGTAATACAGCTCTGCGCTGAAATATTCCTTTTGCGCCAGGCGGTCGTACATCTCGTCAATCTGCTTGTACGCATCGGCTGCGTAGGGGCTTTCCGGAAACATCTCCACGAACTCTGTCAACCATCGGATAGCTTTCTGCGTTATCTGCTGGTCAAGTCGTGCATCCGGCGCATCGATATAGTAGCAATGGCCGATCTGATAACGCGCCTCCATGATGTACTTGCCTTTCGGGTAGTTGCGCGCATACGCCTCATAGTACTCAGCAGCCGTCTCATAATCCTTGTTGCCCATGTAGCAGCGAGCCATATAGCATACGATATCCTCGTTGCGCTCTGTACCTTTGTAGTACGTCGCCACATCCTCCAGCAGCGACTGTGCACGCACATACTGCCCTTCGTTGAAGTACTGCAACGCTGCCTCGTATTTCAATTGTGGGTCTTTGGATTTCAGTAGTTTCTGGTACTCTCCGCAACCCGCAAACAACACAACAACGATTGCCATAACAACAACCATCGCTGCGCGATGTACTCTATATCTATCGGTTTGATTTCGCATGTATTTCTGCGCTTTACGTGCGTAGGAGCGTGCGTCACATGGCACGCGCACACGAAAAAGCCTACAAAGTTACAACTTTTTTTTCAATTTTGCAAATAATTCTGCAATATTTCGTCATTTTGCTATTACGACCTGTCAGCCGCAACCCATAACCCATCACCCGTAACCCATAACCCATAACCCATAACCTCTAACCCATAACCCCTTAACTCAGGTCATAGCCGTAATGCTTGAGCCGCCCTACGTTGCTTCGCCAGTCCTTATCAACCTTCACGAACAACTCGAGGAACACCGGTTTGTCAAAAAATGCCTCTATGTCCTTGCGCGCCAGCATACCCACTTTCTTTAGTGCTGCTCCCTGATGCCCTATGATGATGCCTTTCTGACTCTCGCGCTCCACGTATATAGTTGCCTGAATGCGTATCATCGTGTTCGATGTCGGGCTTTCGACTTTCGACTTTCGACTTTCGACTCTCTGCTCTCGCCTTTCGACTTCTTTAAACGAATCCACCTCTACCTCAGTCGAGTAGGGGATCTCCTTGTCGTAGCATAGCAGAATCTTCTCGCGGATGATCTCGTTCACAAAGAATCGCGACGATTTGTCGGTCAACTGGTCTTTCGGAAAGAAAGGCGGACACTCCGGCAAGGCCTCCTTGATCGCCGCAAACAGCTGGTCGATACCAAACCGCTCCTTGGCTGACAGCGGGAAGATCGTTGCTTCCGGCAGCTCTTTCTGCCAGTAGGCCACCAGGTTGTCCAGCGTCTCGGGCGTAGTCAGGTCTATCTTGTTAATCAGCAGAAATACCTTCGTCTGCTGTTTAGTTGAAGCGGCTATTGCTTTCACCTTTTTCAGGAACTCGGCGTTCTTGTCGGGCGTGTCCTGTACATCCGTCACATATAGCAGCACATCGGCATCCACCAGCGCACCCTGACTGAACTCCAACATCTGTTCTTGCAGTTTGTAGTTCGGCTTGAGCACACCCGGGGTATCGGAGTACACAATCTGAAAATCCTCACCGTTCACGATGCCCATGATTCTGTGCCGTGTGGTTTGCGCCTTGCTTGTAATAATACTCAGCCGCTCGCCAACCAGCGCGTTCATCAGCGTCGATTTCCCCACATTCGGGTTGCCTACTATATTTACAAATCCGCTTCTGTGCATTTCTTATTTTCTTTCGACTTTTGACTTTCGACTTTCGACTCTTATAACTCCAGTATCACTTTCCCGCACTGCCCGCTTACCATCACATCGAAGCCTTTCTGGAAGTCATCGAACGCAAAGTGGTGCGTGATCACCGGACTCAGATCCAAGCCGCCGAGTAACATCTGTTCCATCTGGTACCATGTCTCCCACATCCTTCTGCCCGTGATGCCCTTGATGGTCAGTGCGTTGAAGATCACGTCGCTCCAGTTCACCTGCGTATCTTTCGGCAATATGCCCAACTGCGCGATGTTCGCTCCCTTGTACATGTGGGCAATCATGTCGTTGAACGCTGCCGGTGCGCCCGACATTTCTAGGCCTACGTCGAAGCCCCTGATACCTAATTGTTTCATCGCCTGTTCCACTGTTTCGCCTTTGCTGCCGTCCACGGTGACGGTGGCACCCATCTTCTTGGCTATCTCCAGTCGCAGCGGGTTGATATCGGTCACCACGATGTTCTTGGCACCCGCGTAGCGGCATATACCTGCTGCCATTGTACCTATCAAACCTGCGCCGGTGATCAGCACATCCTCGCCCAGCAGCGGGAAAGCCAATGCGGTATGTGTGGCATTGCCGAACGGATCCATGATCGCAGCAAAGTCGTCGGGGATCTCGGGGCGAAGCTTCACCACATTGCTCTCGGGAATCGTCACGAACTCCGCAAACGCACCGTCCTTGCCGAATATACCTACCGACAACGAGTGTTCGCACACGTGTCCCATACCTCGGCGGCAGTTGCGGCATTGCCCGCACACGATATGTCCCTCGGCGGTCACACGCTCGCCTATCTTGATGTTCCTCACACCCGAACCTACATACACCACTTCGCCAACAAACTCGTGACCCATGGTGTAGGGTGGTTTGCAGTGCGCCTGACTCCACGCATCCCACTTGTACATGTGCAGGTCTGTGCCGCAGATGGCGGCTTTCTTTACCTTGATCAGTACATCGTTCACGCCTACCTCAGGGATGGGTACATCCTCCATCCATATTCCGGGCTTTGCATATCGCTTAACTAATGCTTTCATGATTGACAGGTTAAAGGGTGAAACAGTGGCAAGCCTTTTTTAGCGAATCATATCGTCGCCGAAGTAAGGCTGCAATGCTGCAGGGATCTTGATGCCGTCCTCTGTCTGGTTGTTCTCGAGCAATGCGGCCACGATGCGCGGCAATGCCAGAGCCGAACCGTTCAGCGTGTGGCACAATGTCACTTTCTTGTCCTCGTTGCGGCGGTAACGGCATTTCAAGCGGTTAGCCTGATACGTGTCGAAGTTACTCGTCGAGCTTACTTCCAACCAGCGGTGTTGTGCTTCGCTGTAAACCTCAAAGTCGTAGCACAGTGCAGCCGTGAAGCTCATGTCGCCGCCAGACAGGCGCAATATGCGATACGGCAACTCCAGTTTCTTGAGCAGACCCTCTACATGCGCCAGCATCTCTTTGTGCGATGCGTCGGAGTGCTCCGGCGTGTCAATGCGAACGATCTCGATCTTCGAGAACTCGTGCAGACGGTTCAAACCGCGTACATCCTTGCCGTAGCTGCCGGCCTCGCGACGGAAACACTCCGTGTATGCGCAGTTCTTGATGGGCAGCTTGTCCTCGTCGATGATCACGTCGCGGTACAGGTTCGTCACGGGCACCTCTGCCGTAGGAATCAGATACAGGTCATCCACCTCGCAGTGGTACATCTGTCCCTCCTTGTCAGGCAATTGTCCCGTACCGTAACCCGAAGCGGCGTTTACAACCGTCGGCGGCATAATCTCCGTGTAACCGGCTTTGTTGGCCTCTGCCAGGAAGAAGTTGATCAGCGCGCGTTGCAGACGTGCACCCTGACCGATATATACAGGGAAACCTGCGCCCGAGATCTTCACACCCAGGTCAAAATCTATGAGATTGTACTTCTTTGCCAGTTCCCAGTGCGGCAACTTCTCGCTCTTGGCGATGCGCTCGGCAGCAATAGTCTCGTCGGTCGCAGCATCCCAGTTCTTTAGAGCCACAGCGCCGTCCTTGGCGATAGCATCAATCATCGGCTGGTTAGGCCAGTTGCCGATGGTTACAGCCAAGTTGTCCTCTGCCGACGCGCCTTCAGGAACGATAGCGTAGGGTACATTAGGGATAGTGAGCAGCAATTTGGTCAGTGCCTCTTCGGCCTCTGCCATTTGTGCTTCGTACTTTGCTACTTTGTCCTTTAATTCGCCTGTCTGTGCCTTGGCGGCATTCGCCTCGTCCTTCTTGCCCTGAGCCATCAGCGCACCGATGGATTTGCTTATCTTGTTCATCTCGGCGGAAGCGTTGTCTTTCTTTTGCTGTGCAGTTTTGCGCTCGCCGTCGATGGTCATCACGCGGTTGATCGTCTCTTCCGCATTGGCGAAATGTTTCTTTTGCAAGCCCGCAATGATTCCTTCCGGGCTGTCATAAATCTGTTTTAACGTTAACATATTCAGTCTTTATTCTTTTAGCAGCCATACATGGCTGCGGTCTTTACTCTTTTAGCGTAAGCGGTCTAACAAACAAAAATCTCCTACCCAAAGCCGAAGCCTCGGTAGGAGATTTGCTGTGTTGTCTCCGCCGATTTATGCTTCAGCAGCTATCGGCTGGATAGATACATACGACTTGTTGTCGCGTTTGCGTGTGAAGCTTACGATACCATCAGCCAATGCGTACAACGTGTGGTCCGAACCCATACCCATGTTTGCACCGGGTTTGTGTACCGTACCGCGCTGACGTACGATGATGTTACCTGCCTTTGCGATTTGTCCACCCCAGATTTTTACACCAAGGCGCTTGCTTTCTGATTCACGGCCGTTCTTAGAACTACCGACACCTTTCTTATGTGCCATACTCTTTTACGGATTTTAATGGGGTTTAACAAACGATTTCTTTTACTACGAGGTTGGTCAGATCCTGACGGTGACCGTTCAACTTGCGATAACCTTTGCGGCGTTTCTTGTGGAATACAAGAATCTTCTCGCCACGGCTCTCGTTGTCGATGATCTCGCATACTACTTTGGCTCCCTTGACGTACGGCGCACCCACTTTTACAGCGCCGTCCTTGTCTACTAACAGAACCTTCTCAAACTCAACCGTTGCACCGGCCTCGGTGTCCATGCGGTTGATAAATAATTTCTTGCCGGCCTCTACACGAAACTGCTGGCCTTGCATTTCTACAATTGCGTACATTGTACTGTTTTAATTTAAATTACACGAGCCGGGCGGCTGGATAGATCCTACACGCTGCTAATAACTTGCGTCATCTCATGCGTTGTCTATGGCGACTTTCGGAGCCCGAACCCGAAAAAAGCATGCAAAGGTACAACAAATATTTCATATTTGCAAATCCCGCCACTCCTTACCGCATAATTTCCCTGAATAAAATCATCGTTGCAACCTTTGGAGTGCAAAACCGAGTTAGACTCACTTGTTTCGCGCAATCTGTGAAAACCGACACACTAAAGGCGCGAGACCTCAGTTTGGGGTCTCGCGCTTGGTATGCTTGGTGGAAGCATTCGTGCCGTTAAGCTAAGTATAGCACCGAGGAGTGAACAGCAGCGGTTACTTTGCTTCTTGACCGTGGATGGTGTAGGTCTTGCCATCGCGGAGGATGAAGAGCTGACCGTTGCGGATGAACTTGGTCGGGGGGTAAGTGGTGGTTACGTTATTCACAGCATCGAATAGTTCATCGTTACCGATGATGTTCATTTCGCCCCAAAGCGGATCAGCTTTGTAGGCGTTGACACTATTTGTTGGCACATAAACCGGCATTTCGCGGCTGATTTGCTCGAATGTCTTACTTGCGATTGACGGCGGCACAATGGCACGTACGCGCATCTCTTGCATGCGGGAGCAGAGGGCGAAGGCATTGTCTCCGATGGATTGAACAGAGGCAGGGAGAGATACTTCTAGAAGGTAGGCGCAACCATAGAACGCGGCTTTGCCAATTTCCGTTACGCCTTCCGGGATAGCGAGGCTTTGCAGTTCATGGCAGTTGTAGAATGCCCAGTTGCCGATGGTAGTCAAACTGCTATTGGCGGCAATAGTAACCTGAGAAAGACTGCGGCAATCCTCAAACGAACTCTCGCCGATAGTGATCAACGATGCAGGCAAAGCGATTGTTTCCAAGTAATGCAAACCGTTGAAGTTGTATGCAATAATAGATGTTGCTCCCTCCTCGAATAGTAGTGTCCGTACTTTGGATATAGGAAGAGACCCACCAAAGTATTCACGTCTGGTCATTTCGCCGCTGCCTGTTACGGTGATTTGGTTCTTGTCAGCCTCGAATGACCAGTAAAGGTGTTCGCCTAACTTGCCGCCTTCCTCACCTTTGGCAAAGATGGCATAAAGCGTTAAATCCGAGTCAATATTGAACCATCTGTAACCTCTTTCATCACCGTCGCTCCATTCAACGAAGTGATAGCCCTCATCAGGTATAGCACTTATCTCAAAACTATTGGCACATGAACTGACCTCACCGACGATTTCGTTACTCAAATGACCATGTTCGCCAGCTGTGATGCTTACTTGGTAGGTTTCAATGCCTGTGTAGCCGGCAGTAATCGTTGTATCACTGGTGATTTGAATATTGCGGTAGGTTTCCATTGAACCGTCACTCCAACCGGTAAATGTACCGCAATCAGTAATAGCGCGGAAATAAATATTCGATCCTTCCAACACCTCGCCTGACCAATTTGGACCACTATATGAGCCATTGCTATACTCCATGAAAGAAATACCGGAAAGACTAACATGGAAATAAGTCGTTGACTGTTCGAATTGTGCCGTAACGGATTTGTCGGATGTCAGCACAATTGCACGCGGGTTGTCTGTATTACCATCGCTCCAACCGGTAAAATGGTAACCGGCATCAGCTGTTGCCTCAATAACTACGGTATTAGCAGCGCAAACGCTGGTCGTTATACGTGCAGATCCGCCTTCTGCAGCGTTGAGTGTGAAGTTGTAATCCAAATAGCCCATAATATTCAAGAACTGCCAAATAGGTGCACTCTGATAAGTGCTGACGCTATTGCATGGCACATGAACAACGACATTTGACTTAAATGAACTATTCGTAATTGTTGCTGGGGTAGAAGATTCCATATACACATCATTGCATTCACTTAATGCTAATTCCCCAATTGTTGTGATTGACGTGGGAATCACAATGGAGTTTAACTCATAACAACAATAAAAGACGTAGTTGCTTAAAGTATGCAAGTTATTCGATAAAGTTACTGATCCCAATTCTAAATTATTGCAAAACGCCTCAGCCCCAATTTCTGTAACACTATTTGGAAAAACTAATGATTTAAAACCTGCACTATAAAAAGCATAAGAACCAATTGAAGTCAAAGATGATGGCAAGTCTATAGTGGTCAAATTATAACAACCATTAAATGCTCTTGAACCAATACGTGTAAGATCATCGGGCAATGATACAGAGGTAATAGTACCCGACACTGTTTGCCATGGACATTGGCGCTCTTCATAATCAAAGTCCCACATATCTCCACTACCGGAGATAACAAGCGAGTGGTTGTTGGTGTCATACTGCCACGTAAGATTGTCGCCACATGTGCCGGAAATAACATTGGCACGAAGCATTGTAAGGCTCATCAGAGCAATACATAATAGAGTAAACTTTTTCATATTGATTTGATTTATTGTTAGTTTGTGCACATGACATAAAAAGAGCGTGAACTTTCGTCCGCTTCATTTGAGTTTTTGAGGTCTTCGACTACCTGTATCTATCAAATTCTACGCAAAAGCCCACGCCAAAAGCGCGAGCGTCACGAAGCTTTTGCTTGATAGATAAAAAAGTTTTGAAGTTGTCGAAGTTTCAAAAACTCAAGTTTGGCTTATAACGCTTTATTCTGGCGCTTGCTTGCGCCATTATGTCTTTCCCGATAGTAACGTCGTCGGGAGCGACGCACCGATTAACGCTTCGGTGAGAGCGACTTACTTTGTTATCCGCAAGCGATGATTATTCTATGTATTCCTCATCGGGCTTAACATCGTAGCCTATACGGCGACGAGGTTTTTGCAATCTTTTCTGCATTTGTAGCTCTGAGAGGGCTATACTGATAGCTTCCAGTTGCATGCGATGTGCTTCATTGATATCGTTTTGGTCGTGCATCACATCCTCAATATATAAATTTAAGCGCTCAATCTTTTCATTCAACAATTCAATCTTGGCTTCTGTTGCTGCCATAGCTGTTAACGCTTGTCGCATTGCAACAAAAGCTCGGGTGATTTGCACGCTCATTCTAATAGCAATGTCACTGCGTAGCAGCGATGCAAGCATCACAAAACCGTGCTCCGTGAAAGCATAAGGCAGAGCTGATAAAGGCCGTTTCTGCGGTGATGTCATCACATTTTGTGATGTCATATCTGAAGAGGATGTCATCACAATTTGTGATGAGATATCCTGCCACTCTTCTTGAGTAAGTTGGAACATAAAGTCGTCCGGGAAACGTTCCTTATTGCGCTTAACAGATTGATTTTACACACGTGTCTCAACTTGATACAAGACTGCCAAATCACGGTCAAGAATAACTTTCTGACCACGAACTTCATATATCTTTCTCTGGATTATTGCTATATCGCTCATAATCTTAAGTGTTCATGATGCCAATTTGGCATCTTGAAGGCCGTTACTTCTTACTGTTCTTGCGGCGATTTTGAAAAAAACGGAACACAGTCATCACAAATGGAGCAATCACTTTCAGCCGTGACAAACCGGTGCGGATGCTGTTCACACCACGGACAATAGGGGCATAGTCCTCCTTGATCGACTCAATGTCCTGACGAACTTTGCGCTCCTCTTTAGCAGCTTTGGCAAGCAAACGGTTGCGCTGCTGCTCCAGATCGCGCATGTTGCGGATGGTACTCAGTTCACTCATGGCGCACCTCCTTTTCTGTAAGTACAACATCCTTGCTCTGCTGCGGCTGCTTGTCTTTCGGCTCGAACAGAATCGAACTGATGGCAGCCAATATCGGGTAGATAAATAGCTGGTTGCGGAACACAATAGCACCTGTCATAATCAACAGCCACAGCCCCACAACAATCAGAGTCGATGCCCACATTGGCAGCGTTTGACCGATTGCAAAGATCAGCGCAAGGCAGCCGAATGAGATGACGGCAAACAGCAATAAGATGATTGCTAACGCAAACAATATGAGTCCGACAATCCGTGCAGCTTTCTCCAGGAAGTCGATCTTCAACAGATCGAACTTCGTGGAGGCAAACTGCTTGATGTCAGCCCATGTCTGCTGATATTTCTCAGAATCAAACATGGTGTAGGGGATTAAGCTTTGGCACCTTCGGCGATAGCTTGCTCAACTACCTCTTCGATCTCCTCTTTGCTAAAGTAGTCGCGCACGCGTGCGATTACCTTATTTACTAACTCCTCGAGCTCCTCTTTGTTCAGGTGCTCGGCTTTCTCTTTGGCGATGCGTACTACATCTGCGCGGAGTTCTTGTCCTGACTTAGGAGCGAACAGCAAGGCTGCCATAGCTCCAACAATTGCGCCGCCTAACAGCGCAGCAATGATTGAACCGGTGTTGTTTGCCATAGTTGTTAGAATTTTAATTGTTTATAATAAGACCGTTCGTCAGGCTTTTGTCTTTGAGTAGCCGTAGGCTACGGTCTTTTGTCTTTGAGCAGCCGAAGGCTGCGGTCTATTAATTATACCAACTCGCGTACATCGCGTAGTTGTGAGCGATCTTTTTGTTGATCTCGGCTGTCTGCTCGGGCTCAGCTTTCTTAATGAACTTTGCCGGCACGCCGCCCCAGATCTCGTTCTCGCCGATCTGTGTGCCTTTCAGCACCAACGCTCCGGCTGCCACTATCGCACCTTTGCCGACATGTGCGCCGTCGAGTAGGGTAGCGCCCATTCCTATCAGAGCGTAGTCATCCACATCTGCACCGTGAATCGTCACGTTATGCCCTACCGACACGTAGTCGCCGAGCGTGATCGTGGATTTCTGGTACAAGGTGTGCAGCACACTGCCATCCTGAATATTACAATGCTTGCCGATGGTGATCGTGTTCACATCGCCTCTCAGCACCGCATTGAACCACACAGACGAACCTTCGCCGATCGTGACCTCACCCACCACAGTTGCATTCTCTGCCAGGAAGACATCCTCTGCAATCTGTGGGGTGAGAGTCAATCCGTCACGTTTAATACTTCTTACTAAAGCCATTTAATCTTTTGTCTTTTGTCTTTCAGCGCGCAGCGCGGTCTATTACCGTGCCGCGATAATAGCCTCAAACTTCTCAGCTACCAGTGCAGCGCCGCCGATCAGACCACCGTCGATGTCCGGGCAAGCGAACAGCTCAGCTGCGTTCTTCTCGTTGCAGCTACCGCCGTACAGGATCGTCGTGTCCTCAGCTACCTGCTTGCCGAACTTCTCGGCTACCAAGCCGCGGATGAAAGCGTGGATCTCCTGTGCCTGCTCAGGAGTAGCCGTCAGACCCGTGCCGATAGCCCAAACGGGCTCGTAAGCCAGCACAACGTTTGCCCACTGCTCAGCGCTCAGGTGGAATACCGAACCTTCGAGTTGAGCTTTCACTACGTCGTTTTGCTTGTTCTCCAGACGCTCCTCTTTCACCTCACCGATGCAGAAGATCACCTTCAAACCGTTAGCCAAAGCCAACTCCACTTTGTTCTTGAGGATCTCATAATCCTCGTGGTAGTAAGCACGACGTTCCGAGTGACCTAAGATGCAATACTCAGCACCTGTCGATGCCACCATAGCGGCACTAACCTCACCCGTGTAAGCACCTTTGTCCTTGTCGGCGCAGTTCTCGGCTGCTACCTTGATCGGGCTACCTTTCAGCAGCTCAGCCACCGTTGCCAGGTGGATGAACGGAGTGCCGATAACTACGGCGCACTTCGGGTTCTTAACATCGTTTTTCAGTTGGTTTGCCAACTCAATTCCTTCTTGCAGGGTCTTGTTCATTTTCCAGTTACCTGCAACCATTCTTGTTCTCATGTGATTAAATATTTTAATTTGTTATCTAATGTCGTTTATGAATGCTCCCTCGGGTTTTAGAATGTACTCGCGGAGCTCGTCGCTATAGCGGAGGTTCCTGAACAGCACCGTCGTCGTCTGTGCCCCTTCCTTGACCGTGATTGTCGTTGGCGCATAATCCTTGCCACCCGTCGTCAGCGGTTTCACTTTCAGCGTTATCTTGTCTATCCCTACTGCCTCTTTCGGTACAAACACGATCGTCGTCAACCCGTTGGCTGTGCTCTCCGTCACCTCGCACGCCTCGTTCATCGCCTTGGCAAACAGCAGCGGATTAGCCTGATACAGCTCCTCTTGAGCCGGTGTGCTCAGTGTCAACTCGTTAGCGTCAATATTGTACATGTACAAGGTATTTCCGTCATAAGCCGCTTGCGTGCCGAAAGCCTCCAGCGTGAACTGCTCGCCGTGCATCGTCATCTTGCCCGTGTACGAGATTGGCTGCGACGCCTGTTGCTGCACCGTGATCGTAAAATCCGTGCTCATCGTCTTCTGCCCTAACAGGGCAAACAACGCCTGTAATATGCTCAATAATATTAATTTCATGCTTTGTTGTTCTTATGTAATTCGATTTTGATTTTGTCTTGAGCAGATTTGCGTTTTCTCGTAAGGGAGTTATGCGGGCATAATGACCGAGCGAAAAACACAAAGATGCCAAGAGAAAACAAAATCACAAGCCCAGCTCCGCGAGCTTGGCTTCGAGTTGATTCGGGTCTTGTATTAGCACATCCCTTCCCTTCGGACCTTTGTTCGGACCTACGATTCCCGCAGCCTCCAACTGATCGCTCAACTTACCGGCTCGGTTGTATCCTATCTCAAACGCCCGCTGCAACCTGCTCGTCGAGCCTTCCTGTTTGTTCACCACGTACCGCGCCACATCCGCAAACATCGGGTCAAGCCGCTTCATATCCACGCTGCCCGGAGCCAACGCCTCGCCTTCTGCGCCTTCAGGTATATACTCCGGCAACTGGTACGGCTCGAAGTAATGCTGCTGTTTCTCAATATGTTCCACAATCGCATCCACCTCCGGCGTATCCACGAACGCGCACTGGATACGTGTTATCTCTCCATTGCCCGCGTACAACATGTCGCCGCGACCGATCAGCTGCTCTGCACCTTTCGCATCCAGCACCGTACGCGAGTCAATAACGCTCTGCGTCCTCAGCGCAATACGCGTCGGGATGTTCGCCTTGATCACACCCGTCACGATGTTCACCGACGGACGTTGCGTAGCCAGGATCATGTGCATACCTACGGCACGCGCCTTCTGCGTGATACGCGCGATAGGTGTCTCTACCTGTTTGCCCGCTTGCATGATGAAATCTCCGTACTCGTCAATCACAATCACGATATACGGCAGGTACTGATGATGCAAACTACCTTCCACCAGCTTCTCGGGGTTCAGCCTGCGGTGAATGAACTTGTCATTATAGTCTTCCAGGTTCCTCACGCCCGCATCCATCAGCAGCTTGTAGCGGTTCTCCATCTCGATAACCAGCGAGTTCAGCGTGTTGATCACCTTGTCGCAATCCGTTATAACCACCTGATTCTCATCTGCATCGGGCATAGCTGCCAGGTAATGTCTCAGCAGCGGCTTGTACGGCGCAAACTCAACCATCTTCGGGTCAACCAGCACCATCTTCAGTTCTGCCGGATGTTTCTTGTACAGTAGCGACGTGATGATCGCATTGATAGCCACCGACTTACCTTGACCCGTAGCACCGGCTACCAGCAGGTGTGGCGTCTTCGCCAGGTCGAACATGAATATGTCGTTCGTGATCGTTCGGCCAATGGCTATCGGCAGACGCATCTTTGTATTCTCCTGGAAGTTCTTGGACGCAATCACCGAGTGCATGCTTACCATCTGCGGCTTCTCGTTCGGCACTTCTATACCTACCGTTCCCTTGCCCGGCATCGGCGCGATTATACGTATTCCCTTCGCTGCCAACGACAACATGATATCGCTTTCCAACGACTGTATCCTCGCAATCTTCACGCCCGCTTTCGGCTTCACCTCATATAGCGTCACCGTCGGACCAACCGTCGCCTTGATACTGTCAATCTCCACGCCGAAGTTCCGCAGCGCCGTAACGATTCGGTCAGCGTTGTTCTGCTGCTCTTGCTGGTCGATCACAGGTGTCGTCTCGTTCGGATAAGTCTTCAGCAGATCCAATGCCGGGAACTGATACGTCTCCAGATCTTTCCTCGGGTCGTACTCTCCGTACTTCTGCAACAACGCTTCCGGCGAGTCTTCCGCTATCTCCACGGCTTTCCCCTTGGTGATCTCCAAGTCCGGATCGCCATCGCCCTCCTGGCCTTTCTCTTCCGTCTCGTCTTTCTTGTCGTCCTCAATCACAACGATATCATCGTCCTTCGGCTCCTCATCCTTCGGCTCATTGCCTTTCGCGCCCTCATTATTCGTATCAACGAACTCCGGCGTATCTTGTCCCGCAATCTCCACAATCAGTTGTCCGCCTTTCTGCTCTTCGGGTTTCTCCTCTTCCTTCCCGACCACCGTCAGCTCAATCTCTGTTCCCTCCGTGTCTTTCCGTGCCTCTCCGTGTTCGTCTGTATTCTCTTCGCCCGTCTGCTCCGTTCCTTCCGTGTCTTTCCGTGTTTCTCCGTGTTCGTTCTTTTCGAACAGCCCTTTCATCCAGTGCCCAACTTTCCGCATTTTCGGTATGAACGTCTCATCCACGCATATAAAGAAAATCAGCCCGATAGCTATCAATATGAACAGCAATCCTATAACCTTCACGTACGATATAGCCCAAGCCGTCACTACTGCACCGAAAGCGCCGCCTAAACGGAAGAACAACGGTTGACCGATCAGATGATCCACGTAACCGAGCACCACAGCCCCGTAAAGAAGCCAGAATGCCACGCAGTAGGTGAACCGCAGCAATCGGAATTCGCCCACGCGGAACAGCCGCAGACTGCACAGCGCCATCAGCGCTAACAGTACCGCACTTGCCAAACCGAATCCTTTGTGAACCAGCAGAAATATTAGCGCCGCACCCGGCAGACCCATCCAGTTCGTTATCTCCAACCGGTTAGCCGCACGCTCCGCACGACTCATCTCCAGTATCGAGAAGTCAGCATCGCCCGTAAAAAAGAAACTGATAAAAGCTATACTCAGATACAGCGTGAACAATGCCAACAGCACTCCGCATATCACACGGAACTGCTCGGTTTGCACGCCGCTCTTCACTTGCCCCAGGTACTCACCGAAACTCTTCTTTTCCTCCAGCGAGTCTATGTATTTGTCGCCCGCCTCTCCGCGAGCCTTCGACGGTCTTTTTGCCATATTCTGTCTCTAAATCTCCAATATGATTGTGTAGTGGCTAACTTAATTGCCTTAATATAGTGGTTTGTCGTAATCTCTTCAGCCGCTTTTGACCTCAGCCCACAACATCACGCTACAAAGTTACACTAGGTTGTCCCCGTTGAAGCGGGGAAAACCGCCACGGGGAAAGGGGGGTAACTATTTTGCTTACAAAGTTACAAAAAAAAAATGAAATATGCAAATATTTTCGCTAAAAAATAACATTTTTTACCAAATATTAGCATTTATGCAAAATTCGTTGTCTTTTTGTGCCCATCCTTGCTTATTGCCTTTCCGCAGCCCAAACCATAGCGTTCATGGTCTCTCGTCCTTCGCGCACCGTAGGATAACCGTAGGATACCCACAGGATCACCGTAAGATAAGTCCGCCAATTTTGGCGGACTTACCCTATACTATATATATACTAGTATATATATACTTTCTCTCCGTTTTTGCGGAAAAATATGCCATCTCCCTCTCGGGATGATTCATGCCGACTTACTTGTACATGAATCGCTTGATACTACGCTTCGGCGTCTTCTCAAACTCCTTGTCTACCAGCTCAATAGCAGTAATCTTGCTATATACAGGCATCATGGCGTTCAAGGTTGCCAGATTCTCGTCCATCAGTTGCTCCAGCGTCTTGCCTTCGCCTAACAGCTTCTTGCCGTCGGCCGAGGTATCGGGATAAACCAATGCAACCAGCTTGTGATCGCGGTCAACAACCACCGACTCAACTACGCAAGGCAGCGTGTTCAGCTTGTCCTCAATCTCTTCCGGGTAGATGTTCTGTCCCGAAGGACCGAGAATCATATTCTTGCTTCTGCCCTTGATGAACAGGTTACCTTCCTCGTCCAATACGCCTAAGTCGCCCGTGCGCATCCAACCGTCCTCGGTGAATACGGCTTTCGTGGCTTCCTCGTTCTTGTAGTAGCCTTTCATCACGTTCACACCCTTAACCTGAATCTCGCCGTCGTGGTGGATCGGATCGTCGCTGTCGATACGTACACGGCATTGCTCCAAGCCCTTGCCGCACGAGTGGAACTTGTACTTCCACCAGTCTTCGTACGAAATCAGCGGAGCGCACTCTGTCATTCCGTAACCTACACAATAGCAGAACTTTATGTCCTTGAGTACCTGTTCCACTTCGCCGTTCAATGCCGCGCCGCCGATAATGAGGAAACGCAACTTGCCGCCGAAAGCCTGCATCAGCGACTCGTTCACTTTCTTGCGAATGATCAGGCGGATGCCCGGCGTGTGCCACAGCACTTTCATCAGCGGCTTGTTGATCACCGGCAGCACTTTTTTCTTGATGATCTTCTCGATAACCAGTGGCACAGTCAGGATCATGAACGGATGAACCTCCGCAAACGCTTTCATCAGCGCCGATGGAGTAGGAGCGCCTGTCAGGAAGTATGTCTCCGCGCCGTCGCAACACTGGTACAGGAACTCGTACATCAAGCCGAACATGTGAGCTATCGGCAACATCGACAACTCGGCGTCGCCCGGACGATGCGGGATACGATGTGCCGCAAAGTCCACATTACCCGACAAGTTCAGGTTCGTTATCATCACGCCCTTCGGCGATCCCGTCGAACCCGAAGTATAGTTGATGATGGCCAGATCATCCATGTTCTCGGTCGGGTAGGCGTCGGTCACATCTACGCTTACGCCGTTCGGGAACTTCTTTGCCATCTCGGCATCAACCTGCTCGTAAGCTTTCTTGAGCTTGTCGTCGGCTACATATTCCAGCGTGAAATCATCCATATATACCATGGCCTTCAGGCTCGGCATATTCTTAATATTCACCTTCTTGCGTACATTCGGACCTACATACAGCAGCACTGCCTCCGAGTGGTTAACCAACCCTTCGATACCTTCACCTGTAAAGTCCGGTAATATACTTACTACCACTGCCTTGTAGGATACAACCGCCAGGAACGTAACTGCCCAGTTCGCGCAGTTTCTGCCGCACAACGCGATCTTGTCGCCCGCCTTGATGCCCAGCTGCTCAAACGTCACATGCAGACGTTCGATCTCGCGAGCCAGGTCGCTGTAGTTGTAGCGGTTCACACCGTCGAAATCGGCCAACGCCAGATTGTCCCAACGACGATGCATCGTCCCCTGCAGGAAATACAAGTAATGTTTCGTGTTCAATTCTGTTTCCATTTGTCTTTTTGTTTTTAACTTGTTTGTTGTGTTGCTTTCGTCTCTCAAGCAACAATAACCGGTGCTCCTTACTGCCTTCTTCCGATTTTGGCATTTTTGAGCACAATTTTGCCTTTCTTTTTCTAAAATCGCTACAAAGTTACAAAAAAAAACTCGAATGCGTGTTCGAAAAAGCAAGAAAATGGTAAAAAATGCAAAAAAAAGTGCAGAATATTTGCAAATGTCATTTTTTTTTAGTAATTTTGTAGCCGTTTTTGAAAATTGTGCACTAAAAAATTAAGAAATGATAAAACAGAAGATTGCTTTAGACATTCCTCCTATTTGGGAAATCAATCCCGTTTGGGCTACTTTGACATTTGAACAGCGCTTGTATGTTGAGTCGCACTTGAGTCTCGTAATGTATCGTAAGAACGAAATCATATACAAGGAAGGTGACACCCCTGATGGCGTTTTGCTGCTTGTCAGCGGTAAGGTGCGCATTTATATCGAAGCACTCGGTACACGCCCGCAGATCATCCGACTGCACAAACCCGGTGATTTCTTTGGCTACCGTTCCACCATCGCCGGCGATACCCATACCACTTGTGCTTCTGCTTTGGAGGATTGTGTGTTCTACAGTGTGGATACCGAAGCGTTCCACGACCTTATGTTGCGAAACAATAACTTCTGCTACCGCTTGCTCGAAGATATGGCGCACGATCTCGCTATGAGCGATATGAGGCAGGTTAACCTCACACAGAAACACCTGCGCGGACGACTCGCCGAGGCCATCCACTCGCTCATCAAGCACTATGGCTACGCCGAGGACGGGCACTCGCTCGCTGCACATGTCAGCCGTGAGGATCTCGCCAACATGAGTAACATGACTACCGCCAATGCAATACGTACCCTCTCCCAGTTTGCTCAGGAAGGACTGCTCAGCATCGAGGGAAAGGATATATATATCATCAACGAACGCGAACTGATCAACATCAGTAACATCGGTTAACATCCCGCTTGTCACTTGTACGATCATAAATTTATACGAATGGATATATCAATCATCATACCGCTCTTCAACGAAGCGGAATCGCTGCCGCCCTTATATAAGTGGATCGCGCGCGTAATGGAGGAAAACAACTTCTCCTACGAGATCATCTTCGTCAACGATGGCTCCACCGATAACTCTTGGGAAGTCGTCAAAAGTCTCTCAGGCACTAACAGTGCCGGTCACGTAAGAGGTATATGTTTCCGTCGCAACTACGGCAAGTCCGCAGCGCTCTACTGCGGCTTCAAGGCTGCCCAAGGCGACGTTGTCATCACCATGGATGCCGATCTCCAGGACTCTCCCGACGAGATCCCCGAACTCTATAAGATGATTACCGAGCAGGGCTACGACCTTGTCAGCGGCTGGAAAAAGAAACGTTACGACAATGCCATCACCAAGAACCTGCCGTCCAAGCTCTTCAACGCTACCGCGCGTCGCGTCACGGGCATCCAGCTCCACGACATGAACTGCGGACTCAAGGCTTATCGCCGCGATGTAGTCAAGAACATCGAGGTCTTCAGCGAGATGCATCGTTACATCCCCTACCTGGCCAAGAACGCAGGCTTCACCAAGATTGGCGAGAAAGTCGTACAACACCGCAAACGCGAGTTCGGAGTCTCCAAGTTCGGCATGAACCGCTTTGTCAACGGTTATTTGGACTTGATGACCATCTGGTTCCTCAATAAGTTCGGCAAGCAGCCCATGCACTTCTTTGGTCTCGTCGGTAGTCTCATGTTCCTCATCGGAGCTATAGCTATCCTTGTAGTCGTTGGCATGAAGATCCACGCCTTGTGTACCGTCGGCACATCGATGCTCCTCGGTGTCAATCCCTACTTCCATGTCAGCATCCTGATGATGATCCTTGGTTGTATGCTTTTCCTGGCAGGTTTCCTCGGCGAACTCATCATCCGCAACTCTCAATCCCGCAACGACTACCTCATCAAGGAGGAACTCTGATTGTGTTTTGGATAATTTTGGATAATTTTTGACTTATAATAGTCCTTGGAGTTGTTGTTTATTGTTGGCAGTTGTTGACTTACCAAGTCCATTGTAATTCGTTTAATTCGATTAATTCGTGAACGAAAAAGGATTCATTGGAGTTGTTGATTGTTGTTGGCAGTTGTTGACTCACCAAGTCCATTGTAATTCGTTTAATTCGATTAATTCGTGAACAAATATTGTCCATCGTGTTTTTGGATAATTTTTGACCCTAATAGCCCATTGTTTGCAATCCTTATATTGCACAATTGGGCTATTTTTTGCTAAAAATGCATGTTTTTTCGCGAAAAATTTGCATATATGAAAAATTTGTCGTACCTTTGCATCCGCTTTTGAGAAACAAGCGTGTTTCCCTTTTCTCCCGAGAGGCTTTGGAGACGACCGCAAGGCAGGCTACAAACCCGAGGGTATTAAAATTTGAATCATCTGATGGTTCTAATTTTTTTGCGCCCTAAGCGCGGAAAGGCACGCTTCAAAAGTTGAGATCTTTGAGTGACTGTTCAATCAAATATGTAGTACAAGAATTGGGAACATCCGCAGTGATGACACCTTATATATATAATAAGGAAGAGCGGCGGATGACAAACAGTCCTTGTCGATTCCATTAAGGAATGTATCAGCCAAGATTGGCTGATAAGTACAACTACAATAGATCGTTTTGGGCATAGGACAGACTTATAAATTATTTTACAACGAAGAGTTTGATCCTGGCTCAGGATGAACGCTAGCGACAGGCCTAACACATGCAAGTCGAGGGGCAGCGAGGAGTAGCAATACTCTGTCGGCGACCGGCGCACGGGTGCGTAACAGGTGTGCAATCTGTCCATAGTCGGGGGATAGCCCGGCGAAAGCCGAATTAATACTCCATGTGTCACGAAGCCG
>CADBYS010000003.1 GCA_902798965.1 uncultured Bacteroidales bacterium
GCATTGAGTAAACCGAGTAAGAGTGGTCAGCACTCGTGCAGCAAGATGCTGCTTGGCACGCACCGCGTAGCCGCGACCACGAGTAACAAATGTAACCGCTTGTATCTGCGCAAGAAAGTGGAGCGAAGCACCGAGCCCACCAGCGATGAGTTGGCAGCTCGCACCCGCTTCTCGGTAGTGTCGGCGCAAGTGGCACAGCGCAAGAAGAACCTGGCGACCATGAACCAGGACCGCGAGGCGTTCGAGGCACAGAAGAACACCCCGGGCGGCAAGAAGACCCTGACCTCCTACCTGTGGATGGTCGTTGGCGCTGCCTACGACGCCGAGCACCCCGGTGAGTAAACGGATTGTTTAATCTGTACGGATCTAACGGATTGAACGGATTACGATGGATATTAAACGAACACGGAATCACACGGAAAGACACGGATTCCAATGTGTTCCGTGATAATCCGTGAAACTCCGTGTTCTGAAAAAAAAGAATCATTGGAATCAGTAAGATCCGTGAGATCCGTACAGAAAATTAGAACAAAAATGAAATTCTATGAAGCGATTATTTATGATTTTTGCAGGGGCGTTGTGCGTTGTTGCATGTGGTGCATTGATAAGCTCCTGCAACGTCACGCGCACCGTGACAACCTCCAGCCAGTACGTCCAGCGCGGCGACACAACCGTCCTGATTCAGAGCAAGACAATTGAATCTTACGATGCCAGCAAACGTTTATGACGATTGCGGCGAGCAAGACGCACTCTTGCGTGCCTCGAAACGACTGTAGGAAGGTGAAATGTGAAAAGTGAAAGGAGTAAAATGAACAAAAAGAGCCGTGCAAGCGGCTTTTTTTGTATTTTTAGGGGAAAATATTTGCAAATATCAAAAAAAAATTGTAACTTTGCAGCCTGATAGTTTGTAGAAGATTTTTTTCGGCTCAGATATGAAAAAATCGTTATTAAATCGCCTGAACGTGGCACTTGGCTCAGTGATAGTGGCTCTAATCGGCTCTGTTATGCCGGGATGCAGGGAGGAGGTACTATGCATGTATGCCCCGCCGCGTATTGATATACCCAACGACTCGAATGAAATGCGACCGATGTACGGCGTAACTCCAACCGTGTGGACACCGCTAACCGATGAGGCATCGGATGCCGGCGACACACCCCAAAAACCGGAAGAATAATGGATCTGAGAATGCGTTTGGCGTTGCGCCTGGAGCAATGGCGCAGACATAATCTGAAGGAGTTGCATCCCTTGCAACAACTATTTTGGGAGTCAACCCTCCGCTGCAATGTGCATTGCCTGCATTGCGGTAGTGACTGCGTAGCCTCCGTCGAAACGCCGGACATGCCTGCCGAGGATTTTCTGCATGTCATTGATACAGAGATAACTCCGCATGTTGATCCGCACAAGGTGATGATCATCATCTCGGGCGGCGAACCGCTGATGCGCAAAGATCTGGCACAGGTAGGCAAAGCCTTGTACGACCGCGGCTATCCGTGGGGGATGGTAACCAACGGTTTGGCACTGACCGAGCAACGTTTTCGCCAGTTGCGTCAATCGGGACTACGTTCCATCACCGTGTCATGCGACGGACTGGAGAAAGACCATGTTTGGCTACGCCAACACCCGTTAGCCTACGAGGGCGCATGCCGTGCTATCCGACTCTGCGCAGCCGAAAAAGGGCTAACATGGGATGTGGTGACCTGCGCCAACCAACGGAACATCGATCATCTGCCTGCTATCCGCGATATGCTGTGGGGCTTGGGAGTCAGGGACTGGCGCATTTTCGGCATCGATCCGATGGGCAGGGCTGCCGATAACCCCGAACTGCTTCTCACCGACGAACAGTTCAAGCAACTGATGGAGTTCATAGCCGCTGAGCGACGGGAAG
Organism: uncultured Bacteroidales bacterium; assembly: GCA_902798965.1. Lineage (GTDB taxonomy): Bacteria > Bacteroidota > Bacteroidia > Bacteroidales > Paludibacteraceae > Colicola. Next base: position 1,887 of record CADBYS010000003.1, read on the forward strand.
GACGACACGTATCCTATTCGTGCGAGGGGTATCTGGGCGACTACGAAGGCAAGGTGCGCGACCATCTGTACCAATGCGCAGCAGGACTGAGCGTGGCATCTATCCTCATCGACGGCAGCATATCCGCCTGCACCAGCGTGCGCGGCAAATACTACCAAGGCAACATCTACAAGGACTCGTTCTGGCGCGTATGGGAAGAAGAGTTCAAGCCGTACCGCGACCGCCGTTGGATGCGGCAGATGGAACCCTGCAAGGACTGCAAGGCATTCGCTTTCTGCGAAGGCAACGGCATGCACCTGCGCCGCGAGGACGGCAGCCTCATGCTTTGTCACTTACAGCGACTCGGACAACGATGAATAACCGATACGTATATATTGTGCTATTTTGCGTGATGAGCATCTGCTGCATGGCGGCAGACGCTGATGTATCGCAATTGCCGCCACGACCTAACCGAACACAAGTGTTCTTCAGCCGCCTGGATGAGATGCTTTACAACATCTCGATGAAGGGACTGGACAGCAATTATATCCACATGCCCGAGCACAATATACGCGTGGCGCTCAACACCGGTAGCCACGGCATCCACTCTACCTACGCAGCACGCAACACCGAGTATCTGGGCGATGTGCTACTCCAATCAGTTACAACCCCAAGTCTGGACTTGGGCTTGCAAGTGGATTATGGCACACTGGGCTTGGGCTATTCGTGGGATGTGCTGCATGCCTATGCACGCAAACTCAACTTCTCGATGGGCAGCAAGTCGATAGGCATCGAATTTTCCTACCAGCGCAGCACGAACTTCATGACCGAACTGCGATTGCCCGATTTGCCAAAGTATTATCCGGAATTGGCCGCCTCGCTTGGTTCCACCCCTGTTGATACCCTCGACGGGGTGAACATGAAGATCATCAACGTATCGATGTGGTATGCCCTTAACTCACGGCGCTACTCCCACAGCGCGAGTATGAAATACGGCTATATACAACGCAAGACAGCCGGTAGTCCGTTGTTGCATCTGTCGTATATGGCTACGAACTACATGTTCCAGGACTCGCTGTCCTTATTGTCGGCCTTGATGCAGAATATCACCAGTCTACAAACGCATCAGGTGGCGGTGGGCATCGGTTACGGCATCAATTATACGCCTAATCAGGGAAAGTTCATGCTCCATCTATCGGGCATCATGAAGGTGGTCTGCTATACCATCAATCACGTATATACAATGCCGACCGACAGCACCAGAAAGAATCTTGGCATGCCGGGCTATAGTCTGCGTCCGTCGTTTCCGGTACATGTATCCGGCACCATGCGGGCGGCCATGAACTGGGAAATCAACAAGTGGGTACATCTGGCACTATGGGGGCAAGCCGACCATTTGAGTTTCAAATCCACGCACGAGGGTGCGGAACTCGATTACAACATCTGGAACTGGCAAGCGCACCTGTCTGTAGGCATTCGCTTCGGTTCCAGCCATAAGAGGGCGGTACGTATTCTGGATACGGAAGATATGTGGCTGCGCGCTACACAGCCGGAACGATACGACAGCAAAGAGGAGAAAGAGCCCGAACCCGAGAAACCGCCGCGCATCCAAACGTTCGAGTGGCCTGACTGGATAACGGATTATATCTATACTCCCAACAACTAACCCGGTTTTCTTTCCTTGCACAATCAACAGGTTAGAACTGCTCGCGGAACTCGGAAGGCGTGCAGCCTTTCGATTCGCGGAACAAGCGATTGAAGTGGCTCAAGGTATTGAAGCCGCACGAGAAGCCTATCTCCGAAACGGATTGTTTGGTAGTAACGAGCATACGCGCGGCTATGCCCAGACGGTAATCGATGAGATAGCGATTAGGGGTGCGGCCTGTCTTGTTGCGGAAGAAGCGCGAGAATGATTCTGCCGACATATGTGCAATATCCGCCATCTCCTGCAAGCATATATCGTGCATATAATGTTCGGCTATATACTGCTTTACCGACTTAACCCGCTCATCCTCATTACCTTCGCGCACCTCAGCGAACGACGATGATGACAGTTCATGCGCACCCTCAACCAGCGAAAGGCGGTACAGGAGATTGAACAGACGGATGACCGATGCAAAACTATCGTTGCTGTGCGCGATATTGATGATATCCTCGCGCAGGATTTGTATGACAGCCGGCGGGAAAGCCAAGCCGCGTTGTGCCCGCTCAATCATCCGGCGGATAGATGTAAACGCACGCTTGTCGAGTAACGGACCTTGGAACGTATCGGGGTCGATATGGATGGTTATCTCATGAATCTCCTGTCGCGGGCAATCGCCTTGTTCCCACACATGCACCAGTTTGCTGCCGGTGATGAACACCAGATCCAGATTGCCAATCGATTCGCGGCTGTCGCCTATCGTGCGCTTGACACCTGCTGCGTTCTCCACGAAATTGAGTTCGTACACCTCATGGCAATGAGCCGGATACTCAAAGTAGGTCTTGATCCGCTCACCGACATAGAACACATCCATGGGTTCGATACGGGATATTTCATTAAACGATTCGCGCATACACGTACTATATAATAAGAGATGCATCTGTCCTGTGTGAGTATTACTCCATCAGGATCTGGATGCGGTTTTCCATTTCGAGCAGTTCGTCGCGCAGCGTAGCAGCCAGATCGAAGTTCAGTTCCTTGGCAGCTGCAAGCATCTGTTTGCGTTTCTGGTCAGCCGCTTTCTGCAGTTGCTTGGCATCCATCTGCTGCCAGGGTGCGTTCTTCCAGCTCTCGCGTATACGCTGCTGCACCTGTTCGCGTTCTTTCTCGGCATCGTGGTACAGACCTGCCAATGCACCCATATTGATATCCTTGCGGATAGCAGTGGGCGTGATGCCATGTTCGGCGTTGTAGGCCATCTGTATGGATCGCCGACGGTTGGTCTCGTCAATCGTCTGCTGCATGGAGCGTGTTATCTTGTCGGCATACATGATAACCTTGCCATCAACATGTCGCGCAGCACGACCTGCTGTTTGCGTGAGTGAACGCCGGTCGCGGAGGAAGCCTTCCTTGTCAGCATCGAGTATTGCCACCAGCGATACCTCCGGCAAGTCCAATCCTTCGCGTAGCAGATTGACACCCACAAGCACATCGTATATGCCCTTGCGCAGATCCTCCATGATCTTGATGCGCTCGATGGTATCGACATCGGAGTGGATATACGCTGAGCGTATATTGAACTGATGCAGGTAATCATCCAGTTCCTCCGCCATGCGCTTGGTTAGCGTAGTTACGAGCACACGTTGCTCTTTCTCTACGCGTTGCTGAATCTCCTCGAGCAGGTCGTCGATCTGATGTTCGGACGGACGGACATCAATCGCGGGGTCAAGCAGTCCTGTCGGGCGGATAAGTTGCTCTACCACGATGCCTTCGGATTGCTCCAACTCATATTCCGCCGGCGTGGCAGAGAGATAGATGGTTTGTCCGGTTTTCTCCTCCCACTCCTCGAAGGTAAGCGGTCGGTTGTCGCGTGCTGCCGGCAGACGGAACCCGTACTGCACCAGATTATCCTTGCGCGCCTTGTCGCCTCCGTACATGGCGTGAATCTGCGGAACGGTCACATGGCTCTCATCCACCACCACCAGCATATCGTCAGGGAAATAGTCGAGCAGGCAATATGGCGGTGTGCCCGGTTCGCGACCGTCGAAGTAGCGGCTGTAGTTCTCCACGCCCGAGCAATAGCCCAGCTCCTGAATCATCTCCAGGTCATAATGCACACGCTCGTCGATACGCTTGGCTTCCAATTCCATGCCGGCGTTGTGGAAGAAACTGATCTGGTCATCCAGATCTTTCTTGATCTGCACAATGGCGCGGTCGATGCTTTCCTGCGTGGTGCAGAAGATCGTAGCGGGATAGATATTGAAGTACTCAAACTCCTCGAGCACATTCATCGTGATGAGTTCGAGCGAGCAGATAGAGTCGATTGTGTTACCGAAAAACTCGACGCGGAGGATATAATCGGCATAGGCAAGTGCGATGTCCACCGTATCGCCCTTGACGCGGAACTTGCCACGCGTCAGCTCCAGATCATTGCGGATATACTGCGCCGCCACAAGCGCCTTGAGGAACTCATCCATCTGTATCGTCTGGTCGCGGCGGATGGAGATACATGTTTGCGTGAAATCCTGTGGACTGCCAATGCCGTACAGGCAACTGACCGACGACACAACAATCACGTCCTTTCTGCCGGAGAGCAGTGCTGCCGTTGCGGAAAGCCGCAGCCGGTCGATCTCCTCGTTGATGCTCAGGTCTTTCTCGATATACGTGTCGGTAGAAGGGATATATGCTTCGGGCTGGTAATAATCGTAGTAGCTGACGAAGTACTCAACGGCATTGTGCGGAAAGAACGCTTTCATCTCCGAATAGAGCTGTGCCGCCAGCGTCTTGTTGTGCGAGAGGATAAGCGTCGGCCGGTTGAGTCGGGCAATGACATTGGCTATAGTGAACGTCTTGCCACTACCCGTCACGCCAAGCAAGGTCTCCGCCTTGGCACCCGAACGGATACCATCCACCAGACTATCGATGGCTTGCGGTTGATCGCCGGTAGGTTGATATGCTGACTCTAATTGGAACATTACTTCTTACTTTCCTGCTTTTGACTTTCAACTTTCGACTTTTGACTCTCTTCCTCTTTCTGCTTACGTCTCTTTTCCGCTTTGCGGAAGGCATCACCCCAGTTGAAATCGTGCTTGATGACAAAACCAACTCCTTCCACCATATTCGCCTGGCGCAACGAGTACTTATCCACAGAATGGGTATATCCCTTGACGCGCAACATGCCGTCGGGCGTGATGATATACTCTATATCCAGATCGCCGAACACCGGTCGGTTATTCAGGTCATTGTACCTATACCCCACATTGCCGTTGATGAGCAATCCTCTTACAGGCTGCAAGGATATCTGCGCCTCGTATTCCTGCGAAGCCTCAGCTCCTTCGCCGTCCGTTCGGAAATTGATACCGAAAGTCACAATGTTCGTCAGTTTGCTCAGCCAGGAATTGATCTGACCGGTGACGGTAGATGACAGCAACGAGTACGTCTCGTTGAGTCCCGTCGTGTTGGTGCTGCGCAAGTATTCGGGCGTAAAGAAGCGGTTGAACACCAGCAGATACAGCACCTCGCGCATCAACATATCATCGCTGTTGATGAACGAACGCACTTGCGCTTGTACCGACTCGTCGGACTGCGGCAGTTCGATGCCGAACGAGAGAATAGGATTCCTTATATTATCGCGCATGTATATGACGCAGTTCACGGGCACCGTTGTTCGGTCGGTTTGCAGCGACGAGAGGTCGTTGCCGAACAAGTCCTTGAGCGATGCCATAACATGGTACTTGGCCGTGACATTGAGGTTCATATCCATCGGCCCTCCGTTCCACGTGATGCTTGAGCCATCCTGAATAGCGAACTCACGATGCACCACATTACCCAGCGCATAGTTCAGGCTACCCTGCCGCAGGGTGAGTGTACCTTGCAACTGCAGGTCGCTATTCATCATGTGCACGCGCATGTTACCCACACCGCGCCCCTTGAGTATATCATCGCTGTTACCGCCGAACTGCGTCACGAGTTGTGTGCCCTCGTCAACGCTGACAAACAGGTCAAGATCCATTTCCTGTTTTTGTTTCACATCACGTCTGCGGCGTCTGGGGTTATCGTCTTTATGCACCACAACCGGTGCGTTATGGTCAACGAAGGTGATGAAACTGTTCTCTTTGGCATCACTTTGTCCACCGATGTTCAGGTTGAATACCGACCCATTATCCGCCTTGGCATGCGCAAGCAGATTGATTTTCTTCTCATTGCCATACAGCCGCACATCGCCTGTACCGTACACCTTGCCATAGAAAGCTGCTGTCTTGCTTTTAGGCAGGTCGAGCACCAGAGCCTGATTGGAATACATGCTGAGGTCGAAACTGAAATTAAAGAAATTCTCATGATGCACTGCCCCATCCAACGTCACCTCATGTCCCTCGGCATCATATACGGTATGATGCGGGAAGATGATAGATGTGCTATCCATGAAGATAGAGTCGCGGACATAGTACGTCACGCCCGTGAATGGAACTTTGATGCTCACATTGTGCGGCACTGCCTCGATAGTTACCCATGTATATTTCTGCCTACCGAACACATGCACATGACCTGAGGCACGACCTGTCAGATCACGCAGAAATGCTTTCGTCCAATGGTTGACAAACCCTATATTGAACGAGTCTGGATAGATATGCAGACTCCACGTCTTGTCATCCTGTGGCGTAATCAGTCCGTCAAGCCATGCTACATGCCTGCCGCCGTCAACCACCTCACCTGTTATCTCCACGGCTTTGCGCTCACTGTCCAACGTGGCTTTGGCATCCAGCTCACCTATCGGACTACCATTCAATCCGGCCTCAGCCACGTGCAGATTAGCATTGAGCTGCAGGCTTGACAATATGCCGTACATGGTTGCTGTTCCGGTAATCATTCCTTGTGCGGTCAGCGATTGCGGCGGCAACGGAGTGAGCGACATGATGGAAGCAAGATTGATGTTCTGCAGTTGCACAAGTATCGAATCTTCTACATGAGTAGAGGCCACTCCATCAACGTAGATATGTTTCGTCGTATTTCCCATCCACAAGTGCTCAATCTGCAAGGCTGTATCCGCCACGGCATAGGTTATTCGTGCCGGAGTCACCCGCCACAAGTCATCCGCCACATACAAGGTGGACGGTAATATATGCGTCGTAACAAGCGGCTTATGGGCATATTCGGTGAAAGTGGTGAGGATGCCTAATTGCCCGCCGTACATAGCCTCAGCGTCGTTGGCAAGATCAACCGTTACCAACACCGAGTCGTGCATCGCCACTACACTTAGCAGCAGGTTGGCATTACCTATATGCATCGTGTCGGGCAAGTCGATATGCGCGGATGTTCGCAGATTGATGCGGTCTTCTTTGTTGTCGGCCGATAGGATGATGTCGCTCAGGTGTTGCTTGCCTATGGTCAGAGACGGGATAACACCGCTGACCATCACTCGCTGTTGCGGCTCGTTGATAGCGCCTTTGATGGTCAGACTACCGCTTTGCGATATGTTCACCGGCAACACATCCAGGATCTTATCCATATCATGCGCATAGAGGTAGAAAGCGGCTTGCGTGGTGGATGGCCTGCGCAGCAACCGTTCACGCATCTTGGCTTCGAACAGATGAGGCAGATAATGTACGGCCAGTTTCTTGACGCTCGTGCCCAGTTCGGTATAACTGAAGTGCCCGGCAAACCTGCCTACAGCATAGTCGGATTGCAGTTTCAGATTGTGGTGCGTCGGATCATCCGTCTCTGACTCGGCTGTGATCTTCAACTGTTGCATCGTTGCTGTATCACCCGCGTTGGCGATGAGCAGACTGTCCAGCACCAGATAGCCGTTGATATGATCGATATGCGTACCGGAGAAATTGACATAGAGCTTGAGTTGTATATCGCTGCTCTCCAGTTTGTCCGTCAAGTGCAGTTCGTCCAAACGCAAATGCTGCAAATCGAGCGCAACATTGATGTTCGTGGCATTCTCACTCAGATCTATCATGCCACTGAGCGAGAGATCGAGATTCGGGTCACGGCTGACCAACGTGCCTTCTATACTCTCTTGGTTATAGTTGCCATCCAAACGGATATTACGGTACGAGTAATGCTTGTAATCAAGTTGTTGGATCGTTCCGCGCAGCGCTCCTTGCATAGGCTGTCCCTGGGCATAACGGCCGTTGAAGTGCATGTTCATCGACACATTACCAAAGTCCCGGTTGCCGAGCATCTTACCCAAACGGAAACGGCGTGTGCTGATTTCGCCATTGAACTTCATCGCATCGAACTGTGCATTGGTTTGCGCATGACCGTCCGTCGTTATAGTGCCCAAAGCCGTACGGAACGAGCCGTTAAGTTGCAAATCGCGGAGCTGACCGTACAAGATGCCCTGGTAATGCATCTCGCCTAAGCGATAGACATGATCGGTAAACCGGTAAGGTTTATCCAAGATATCCGCTATGAAATCTTGGAGCAAAGCTGCCTGCACAAGCAGATCCTGGCACTCGGCAAACACGGTTATGCTATCGAAGTTATTCCAGTCGTACGCAATAGCCGCACCGCTGAACACCGGTGTGCCTTTATACGACACACGCAGCTCATTCAGGATGACTGAATCTTTGTTTCCGCGCAGGTCGGCAGTCAGTCCTACCTTGCCGTCCGTACGCTGTATTTGCGGGATAAACAGCGCCAAGTCGCGACCTGTGATATACGTGTCGGACAACCTGAGTGTGAACGCCTCGCGACCGATATGCACCACTTCGCTGTTGACTTGCGAACGCGGCAGACGGATCTTCAGCCGCGGCATATCGATGCTGGAGGAGTCGGCAACCAGTTCGGCCTCCATCTCGCACAAGGCAAACAGCGTCTTGGCGTTCTTACCCAAACCAACGGTGCGATAATCAACTATCTTTCCCTGCAAGGCATAGATGCTTGCCTTAACGCTGTTCTTGTCCAGATGTTGCAGACTAAGAAGCGCATCGGCATCGGTCAGCAGCAAGGTATCCAGTCGCGCACGGATGCCGGTGATATGAATATCATCGACCTGGATGGTTAGCTGAAGCGTATCCTGTTGCTTATCAGGATTAGCCAACGCACGCAGCAGAAACTGATAATTGTCGTCATGCAGATTGACATAAGGCGCATCAATATCCACCCTGCGCACCGATACTTTCTTGTGCAACAAGTCGCGAAAACGCAGCCGGACATCAATAGCGGCTATATGCGCCAAGGTGTCACCCTGCTGATCCGACATATATATATCTTCAATATGCAGGGTATTGAAAAACGTATAATCCACCTGCTTCACATCCAAATCGACCTGCAAGGCCTCTGCCACCTCGGCTGCCAACCAACGTACGGCAGCTGTCTGCACACCGCTGTTACGTACAAGCCACGAAAGCATATACACCACCATCAGGGTGCATATGACAAGTATCGATACTATGTACGCGAATCGTTTCATTGGGAGAATTCAGAAATCGGATGTCAGAAGTCAGCCATCAGAAATCAGCTGTAGATGCAGTATCCCGCTATACCCGCAAAGATAATAAGCAGTATAGGATGCGAAAGCAGGCTTATCACTTTCTGCACCACAGGTTGCTTGCTGTGAATAAACTGCGGCAGGATGGTCAGCACAAACACTGCCGCAAAGAAAATGATACTATACGTATCAATGAATGTAGCGGGCGTGATGAGCAGCAACGCTGCTGCAGCTATCAGACCCAACACGGCAAAGCGCAAATAGCGCAGCGTGTTTTGGAAATACACATTGTCCGCAAATTTCGTGGACAACACAAAGTACACCTTGCACAGGGCTAACATGATGATCAGGCTTGGCAACACCAGTGCCCCGGTTGCCAGCACACTGCCCCAGACAGAATGTGTGGCGGTGTAACCCACGTACGTCGCACAGTTTACGCCTATCGGACCGGGAGTGACTTGACTGATGGCTACTATATCCACAAACTCCTTCTCCGTCATCCAGCCATAAGCAAGCACCTCATGCTGAATGAGGGAGATGATAGCCAGTCCGCCGCCGAAGCCGAACAGACCGATCTTAAAGAAGCTCAAAAACAATTGTAGATATAGCATAACATCTATCTGAATTAACGCCTGCCTTTAATCCGCAACTAATCTATACGAATTATCACTCGTCCGTTTTCGTTTTTCTCTGTCGTTCGCCAAGGTACGTGAACACCAACGCCAACACGATCGTTGCCACGATGATATACACCGGACTGACATGTAGCAGCCAGATAAGCATTGCAGACAGCAGTGCCCACGATAACAACGGCAAACCGCCCTCACGGAATGGTTTGGGATTATTCGCCTTCATCGTCATCCTCAGCAGCGGCGCTGCTATCAGTGCCACAACGGCAGGGCGTACACCTTTCATGACCGCCTCGATAGCAGGCAAATCGCTATACTCCTGAAACACCATGGCTATCGCCAGGATAATAATGAACGATGGCAACACCGCGCCTAACACAGCGGCACATACTGCTAAATACGGGTACATCCTAGACAATAGTCCTGAGCAAGACGTGGGTACATGCCGTGCACCAACCTGGTAACCGATGAATATAGCCGAATTGACGGCAATGATTCCCGGAGCCGCTTGCGCCAAGGCAATCATGTTCAGGAACTCCGTTTCGTCAATCCACTTGCGGTAATCGACTACCTCACGCTGGATGAGAGGTAACATCGCGTAACCTCCACCCAGCGTGAATGTACCCACCTTCATGTATGTCCAGAAGAGTTGCAGTAACACGGTAGTCGATTTTTCTGTGTCAGATTACTTGCCGGCAGTGTAGCTGGAACCGGTAATCTTGGCAGCTTCCTTGTTCAGCACTGACGACGGACCTTTCAGGGTAGTAGCTACCCATTGCTTAGCCTGCTTATCCCATTGCTGGTTGGTGAAGATCTGCAGAATCTCAGCCTCAGCCTTCGACATCTTGCCGGTCATCTTTTTACGTTTCTTGAAGTCCTTACGCCAGTTCTGCTTGAACTCTTCGGATACACCGCAAACCTCTACGATCTCCACTTCCATCTTGTACTGGCCTGTACCCCAGCTCTCAGCGTATTTGCCGTCCTCATCGCGGGTAGGCATGTACGAACGCGGTACGATGAAGCTCTCACCTACCAAGCCGTAAGCCGGTGCTTCGTTCTCCTTGCGGATATAACGGAACATATTGTTCTGATCCAGTTGTGTAGAATCAACGGGCACATTGAGCATGAACTCACCGAGAATCTGATCTTTGTGCAAGTCAGGCAGCTGATCCATCCAAGAGGAGATCATGCGCATCTTCATCGTGAAATCGAAGGTCTTGCGGTCGGCGTAGGTGAACAACAGCGGCAGGTCGGTATTAGGCAGACCGGCTTTGTACGGATTGATCATGAATGTATCCATCACCAACTCGAACTTCGAGTGACGTACGATACGGTCGATCTTCTTGCGGTTGATGTGGCAGCTGATGTAGAAGGTTGTATCCTCTCCTTCCATTGCCAAGCAACCTATACCGTCGAAGCGCATACCCTTCGGATCCATTGGGCCGTACTCGGACATACAGTTGTAGAAGTCGTTCAAATCGGCTATCGTACCCATCGTAATGATCAGCTCACTTTCCTCCTTCACCATCTCTTGCCATTCTTTCTTGTTTTGCGCATCCAGCTGAATGAGCTTGGTGATAGCGGTGATACCCATCTCCACGAGGGTAGAGATATAACCTGTAGCAGCACCTGTTGCGGCACTCAGACCTGCACTAAGCAGATCAGCACCCAAACCACGGCTCAAGGCTTCGCGGTCGGCAGACACTTGGCGTTCGATCTCGCTCGACAAGTCTTCGCTCGTGTACACGAAGGTCTGATACTTGGACAGGCCTTTACTTTTCCTCTTCGGACCTTTGTCGACTTTCTTCTCAGTGTTCTCGCCTTTGGATCCATCCTTCGCACCACCTTTGGACTGACCCAGGGCAGGCATCAACAATGCCATCAAGAGGCATAATACAGTGATTGGTCTTTTCATATTCGTTAAAATTTAACAGTTAATATATTTCGTTCCAACATCCGTGTTGGTAGTTAATTATTCACCCGAGGGTAATTTGTTAGTTGTTTATAGTGCATCCAATAGGATGAACGCAGCCCAGTAACGCGGCGCGGCGTAAGGAATCTTCGGCTTTGCCGGTTCGCCGGAAGCTGTAGCATTCTGCCTGTTTTGTCCTCCGTTCTGGCGCAGGAACTTCAGCGGTCGGGCTGCACGGGTGTTTCCTGCCAGATCCTCTTCCACCTCATTCAGATACGCCTCTTCCTCTTCGATTGCACGCTGTGCTTGTGCGCTGTTGCCGGTATAGGTACGTACGTGCTCTTGTGCATCACGCAGCGCTTGCTGTTTGGTCTTGCCCTGCAGCAGTCCCTGATAGAACGTAGTCATCAGCATACCCGTAGCCTCATCGTTCACATCCCACAGACTCATCATCATCGTTTGCACGCCGGCTTTTTTCAGTCCGCGCTGCAGACCGGCTACACCATCGGCTTCCACATCGCCCATACCGGTCTGACAAGCCGATAGTACAGCCAACTCAGTGGTATGCATATCAGTAAGCATGATCTCGCGTGCGGTAAGCACCCCATCGTTATGCTGCTCGCTTGCCGTCCCTGACCAACCGGCCTCTGCGCCACAGAGCAAAAGACCTGTTCGGCTCATGGAGTTATCGGCGATCTCGGTGTTCGCACCGATCTGTATGAATCCCGCACTACGGCTGTTGGAGGCTATCTCCTGTGCACGCTCACCGCGGATATAAAAGCCGTGAGTGGCTATATGCAACTGCCGCGGCGAATGACCGGATAAAGCATAGAACGCCTCTTCCGTACCTTCCGCTCCGGTCACGGTACGCGAACCCGGATATAATGCCGAGATGTTCTGCACCTCTTTCAGCGTTGCCGGCAGATACTGGAACATCTCACCTTTCGTGTTGTTCAGCCCGTACAGCAATCCACCGAACAAGGTCATACTACCCTCATCTTTTGTCTTTTGTCTTTCGTCTTTTGTCTTTTGACACAGCATTCGCGTTGACGACAAGCGATACATCTGATACGTATCGTTCATCAGTTTGCCGTCGGCTGTCAGGTACTCGATGCCCATCTGATACAGGAATCCGTCCGGCGAGAAGTATATCCTGTCACCGTCCTGTGCTCCGGCAGCCAAAAGCACCTCGTGCCATATAGCGTTGCCGAGTTCCTCGTACTCATAGGCGCGGAAACGTTTCTCGATGTACTCTTTGTAGTCTTTCTGTTCGCCGATCTTCACACATTTCGGAGCAGTCCAACCTTTGCGCAGGACAAGTGCCACATATTGCGCATCATCGCCTTGTCCCTCTTTGGCAAACTCGATAGCTATATCGTGGTCGCCGAGCGTCTTCTGCACATCCTGCCAATGGTAAGTCAGGCTGCGTGTCAGGTTGCCAAAGGCTTGCGAGCGATTGAGCAGTTGCTGCTCCAATCCCTCGGCCTGACGGTTGAGTTCCTCAATCTGTGCCCTATCTTGCAAATCGGCCGGCTGCGCATACAAGCCGTCCAAGGTAATGCGGATAGTGCGCAGGTCTCCGAACAACCGCTCTATCTCCGGATCATTGGCTTCGTGCATGATTCGCTCCAGCTCTACGGCCGAGGACAACAGCAGTCCTTTCGTAAGCAGTTGTTTGTCGTACTGCAAGCCATCCGGGCAAGACGAAGCCACTATGCCTTGCAACAGCGGTGTGCGTTGCTGCATATACAGTTGGCGCTGCTGCTCGGTGAGCCAGGTGAAGTTCTGCCGCACATCGCGCAATGTCCAATCCAGGCATTGCTGCTTGCATTGTGCATATTTCGCTTTCTCACCCAGCGCCAGGTAGCACGTGGCTATATTGTTAATCGTTGTTATGTAATCAGGATGTTTCTCTCCAAGCACGTTCTTGCGAATCTCGGCAGCTTGTTGCAGGTTACTGAGTGCATCCTGAAAATCCAACCGACGGTAGTAGCAGTCGGCTATATTGTTCAGTGTTGTGGCTACGGATATATGATTGTCGCCCAACGTGGTCTTTTGTATTTGTAGCGCTTGCTCGTTGGCAGCCAATGCCTCATCGGTGAATCCCATCATGGCCAGACACGCAGCTTTATTCACTAAGGCAGCGGCATAAGCGGCGCTATTCTCCCCCTGCTTGGAGCGCAACTGTCCGGCTGCATTGTCGATGATTTGCAGTGCTTGGCGGTAATTCCCTTGGCGGAAATACGTAGTGGCCACGTTCGTCAGCAGTTCGGGATTATGCGGGTTATGCCGCAATGCCTGTTCCTGCAAGGCGAGCGAACGCGCATAGTCGCCCAGCCGCGCATAGCATATAGCCAGGTTGTTGAGCACGGCATCGTTGTTGGGGTCTTTGTCCAACACGCCTTGATACAGACGGATAGCCTGCTCATAATCGCCGTTCATGCTATAGCAACTTGCCATCTCGCTCTCAATCTGCTGTTTGGGAGCATTGTCGCCCATAGCAGCCATAGCCTGCTGCAAGTGCTGCAAGGCCTGGTTGTACAGTCCCTTTCCTTTCATCACGCGCGCCTCGTCAATCTTGCAGGCAGCAATATTGTGGTAAGCTGTTTGCAGGTCTTCGGCATAGATGAGTTGCAGTGTATCCAATGCCACAGCTTGCTTTACGAGTTGCAGAGCGTTGTCGCACGCTCCGCTCCGGTAAGCACTTGTGGCTTGTGCAAATACCCGTTGAGCCATCGAAGAGTCGATCTCCTGCACTATCGTATGGCGGGTTATCTCTACGCGCTCCTCTACAGGCATATCTATCTTTTTCTGCAGATAAGCGCGGTTACTTTCCAGTGTTGCCAACTCTTGCGCTGCGTCGCCATGCAGACGTTTGGCAAGAGCTATGGTCTGATCGGTTGTTGTTAAGGCTGCCTGATACTCCTCTGCCTGCGATTGAGCGGATGCCAACGTCGTTAGCATAGCCAGCAGGTCTTCGTCCTCGGCTACTTGTTGTTGCAGCGCAACAGCCTCGGTCATCAACGTGGCTGTTTGCTTGAAGTTACCGGACTTATAGGCACTCATACCTTGTTCGTACAACGCATCAATGCGTTCGTACAGCGCATCCACCTCCTCTTGCGATAGCGGGTTGGCTGCGCACAATGATGCCACCCACCCGAAGGTGAGCAGCATCGTTGTTACTATGTTCAAAATTCGTTTAGTCATCAGTATGTGTAATTAGGCTTTTGACTTTCGACTTTGAGCGAAATGGTTTTCTATCTTTGAGCGTTAGCGGTCTTTTGTCTTTGAGCGTTAGCGGTCTTTTGTCTATCTAAGATAATTCTCCCACTTCGTATTACGCATATCGCCCGACTTCATGAACTCCTCGTGCATAGCGAACGCCAGCGACAGGTTATGCTGCGTCTGACCGTGCTTTGCATGTTTCAGGTAGTCGCGCAACATCTCTCTGTACTCGGGAGCCACGCAGTTGTTGATGATCTCTTCGGCACGCTGACGCGGACTCTTGCCACGCAGATCGGCTACGCCCTGCTCGGTTACGATCACCTTCACCGAGTGCTCGGAGTGATCCACGTGGGTCACCATCGGCACGATCGACGATATAGCGCCGTTCTTGGCGGTCGAGGCGGTAGTGAAGATGCTCAGATACGAGTTCCTTGCGAAGTCGCCCGAACCACCGATACCGTTCATCATCTTAACGCCCGTTACGTGCGTCGAGTTCACATTGCCGTAGATGTCTGCTTCCAGCGCCGTGTTGATGGCTATGATACCGAGTCGGCGAGCTATCTCAGGACTATTGGAAGTCTCTTGCGGACGCAGCAGCAGCTTGTCGCGATAGAAATCCAAGTCGGCAAGTACCTCTGCCATCTTCGATTCTACAAGACGCAGCGAGCAACCCGAAGCGAACTTGCAATGGCCGGCTTTGATGAGATCCACCACGGAGTCTTGAATAACTTCGCTGTACATCTCAAACGGCGGAATATGCGGATTCTTACCCAGTTCGCCGAGCACAGCGTTGGCTACGTTACCTACACCCGACTGTATCGGCAGGAAGGAAGCCGGTATACGACCTGCTTTCATCTCTGCCTCCAGGAAGGCAGCAACGTTAGCGCCGATCTTAGCCGTGGTCTCGTCCACCGGCGTGAATGCAGGAATCTCGTTCGGACGGTTGGTCTTCACTACGGCTGCAATCTTCGCGGGGTTAACTTGTATATGGTCGCTACCGCAACGGTCGGAGGGTTTGTAGATAGGTATCTCGCGGCGGCAAGGAGGATCAAGCGGCTCGTACAAGTCATGCATTCCGCGCATCGAAGCGGGGAACATCTCGTTGAGCTCGATGATGATCTTGTCTGCTAGGCGGCATATAGTCGGCATGATACCAATACCTGCTGCGGGCACAATCGTGCCATCCTCACCTACATACGAAGCCTCGATGATAGCCCATTTGGGCTTCGGCAGGAAGCCGTAACGCAGGTCTTGCGGCATATGACTCAGGTGTCCGTCGAAATAGTGCGTACCCTCGGCGTTGATCTCGTCGCGCATCGACTTGTTCGACTGATACGGCGTACGGAACTCCACCGCATGTGCACGTGCCAGCGCGCCATCGCAACTGTCACCCATCGACGCACCGGTCTCCAAGCCTACACGGAAAGGTTTGCCCTCTGCGTGCAGTTTCTCAGCCCTTTGCGCCAAGGCGAACGGTACTGCCTTGGGCACACCGGTGGCAGTAAAACCACCGAGTCCCAAGACGTCACCATTCTGTATCAATTCAGCAGCCTGTTCGGCTGTCATGAAAGGAAGTGCCATTTAAATTTACGATTTAACGATTTACGATGTACGATTTATTCAGCGTGACCGTTCGAACCGAGCACATTGATAATTTTGTGCTTGTACAGCTCCTCCATCAAGTCGCGTGCGGGACCGCAGTACTTACGCGGATCGAACTCACCCGGCTTCTCTGCAAATACCTTGCGAACAGCAGCGGTGAAGGCGAGACGCGAGTCACTATCGATGTTGATCTTGCAAACAGCGCTCTTCGCAGCCTTGCGCAGTTGCTCCTCAGGAATACCTACTGCGTCAGGCAGCTTGCCGCCGTATTTGTTGATCATATCTACATACTCCTGCGGAACGCTTGACGAACCGTGCAGTACGATCGGGAAACCGGGCAACTGCTCCATGATAGCGTCCAGTACATCAAATGCCAATGGAGGAGGAACGAGCTTGCCGGTCTTCGGGTCGCGGGTGCACTGCTCCGGAGTGAACTTGTAAGCACCGTGGCTCGTACCGATAGAGATAGCCAAACTGTCGCAACCAGTGCGGGTAGCGAAGTCAACAACCTCTTCCGGTTTGGTATAGTGGCTAACGGCTGACGATACCTCGTCCTCAACACCTGCCAATACGCCGAGCTCAGCCTCAACGGTTACGTCATACTTGTGAGCATACTCTACTACTTTCTTTGTCAGAGCAATGTTCTCCTCGTAAGGCAGCGACGATGCGTCGATCATCACGCTCGAGAAACCGAAGTCAACGCAGCTCTTGCAAAGCTCGAAGCTGTCACCGTGGTCGAGGTGCAGACAAATCTGCGGATGCTCCCAACCCAACTCCTTGGCGTACTCTACAGCGCCTTGAGCCATGTAACGCAGCAGCGTTTGGTTAGCGTAGTTACGCGCACCTTTCGATACCTGCAGAATAACCGGGCTCTTCGTCTCTGCCGAAGCCTTGATGATAGCCTGCAACTGCTCCATGTTGTTGAAGTTGAATGCCGGGATAGCATAGCCACCCTTGATTGCCTTGGCAAACATCTCACGGGTGTTCACCAGTCCTAATTCTTTGTAACTTACCATAACTTTTTAATTTTGTTAGTTTGATATTTTTTGTTTGTTTTTGTGTTGTCGGCACATTTTCTCTGCGTACATGCGCGCGAAATTCGAGTGCGCGCATAATTCGAGGTTGCAAAGGTACAAAAAAAAAATGACATTTGCAAATTTTAGCAACAAAAAAATCCCACAATCTGCATTTTTGTGAGATTTTTAGTAAAAATAGGCTATTTTGCGTCAAAAACTGACTTGTTTTTGCGAAAAACGAACCGAAACTTGGTACAATTTACCGGTACTTCGTTTCGGTTATGTCATTCAGTATGCTCATATAGCTCTCGTATCGGGAATAGGCGATCGACTTGCCTACCTCCGGCAGCACGGCACAACCGTTTTCACCGCAATGAATACAATTGGAGAAACGGCAATTGCGGCTCACTGCAAATATCTCCTTGAAGTAATGCCCTACTTCCTCCCGTTGCATATCGATGGTACCAAAACCCTTGATGCCCGGAGTATCAATCACCCAACCTCCTTCAGGTAGGGGATACATCTCGCTGAAGGTCGTGGTGTGCATACCTTTATTATGCGCGTGGCTGATGTCGCCCGTGCGGGTCATATCTTTGCCGAAGATGGCATTCAGCAGGGTGGATTTGCCCACACCCGAGTTACCGCTCAGCAAGGTGATTTTTCCGATGAATTCGTGCTTTATTTCTTCGACACAACCGTTCAACGCACTGATGGCAAACGAAGGGTATCCCAGCGAGCGGTACAAGCGCATCAACTCATAGAGTTGATTCTCTTCGGTTGCATCGAGTAAATCCTCCTTGTTGAAGATAAGCATTGCCGGCACGCTGTACGCCTCAGCTGTGGCGAGCAGACGATCGATGAACGTAGTGGAAGTGACAGGATGGTTGATGGTTACCAGTAGCGCTACCTGATCGATGTTCGCTGCAAGGATATGCGACTGCTTCGACAGGTTCGTACTGCGGCGGATGATATAGTTCCTACGCGGCAAAATAGAGGTTATCCACGTTGTGCCATCGGCTTGCTGCTCGATGGTCACGCGGTCACCTACCGCCACAGGATTCGTGGAACGTATACCCGCAATACGCAGATTGCCCTTGATGTGGCAATCCACGACAGTACCGTCGGAGCGTAACACCCCGATAGTACTGCCTGTTGATTTGATTGCTAAACCTTCGTTCATGCAGAGCATGGCTGACGATTATACCGTCATGATCTCCTTCTCCTTCTTGGCATATACCTCGTCGATCTGACGGATATATTTGTCATGAAGTTTCTGTGCTTCACCCTCGGCATCTTTCTCGGCATCCTCAGGCATACCGTCCTTTACCTGCTTTTTGAGCGTCTCGATGGCATCGCGGCGGGCGTTACGGATACTTACCTTGGCATTCTCGGCTTCGCCCTTGCATTGCTTGGCGAGTTGCTGACGACGTTCCTCGGTCAGCGGCGGCAGAATCAGACGAATCGTCTCGCCGTTGTTGTTCGGTGCCAGACCGATGTTCGAGTTGATGATAGCACGCTCGATGTCGCCGATAATCTTTTTCTCCCAGGGTTGGATAGCAATGGTGCGGGCATCAGGCGTTGTGATGGTAGCTACATTGGCCAACGGAGTCATCGCACCGTAATAATCGATGCGGATGGCATCAAGGATACGCGGACTGGCTTTGCCGGCACGGATATGTGCCAACGCATCATCCAGGAAGAGCACAGCTGCCTGCATCGACTCTTCCGCCTCATTCAGAATCTGTTTTGCTTCAATCATACTATTATTATTTTTATTGTTGTCCTTCTTTTGTCTTTGAACGTTAGCGGTCTTTTGTCTCCCCTCACGGAGTGACTAATGTTCCTATCTTCTCGCCGGACATCACTTTCTGCAGGTTGCCGGGTTTATCCATGTTGAATACATAGATTGGCATACCGTTCTCCTTGCACATCACGGTAGCGGTCTGATCCATTACTTTCAGTCCGCGACGGATCACCTCATCGTAGGTTATCGTTTCGAACTTCGTAGCCGTAGGATCTTTCTCAGGATCAGCGGTGTAGATGCCATCCACACGTGTGCCCTTGAGCATCACGTCGGCTTGTATCTCCAGTGCGCGCAGCGACGAACCGGTATCGGTTGTGAAGTACGGGCTGCCCGTGCCGCCGGCAAGAATAACCACATTGCCCTTGTTCAACAGGCGCTTGGCTTTGTCGGGGCTGTAGTGGTTGCCTATAGGCTCCATGCAGATACTGGTCAGCACGCGTACCGGCTGATCGATGGCCTCAAACGCACTGGCCAAGGCAAGCGCGTTGATGCAGGTGGCAAGCATCCCCATCTGATCGCCTTTCACGCGATCGAAACCGCGTTTCGAACCGCTCAAGCCGCGGAAGATATTACCACCACCGATGACGATTGCCACCTGCACACCTTGCTGTGCGATGGCTTTGATCTGTTCGGTGTACTCATGCAGACGATCGGTATCAATACCAAAACCCTGCTTGCCTTGCAGACTCTCACCCGAGAGTTTTAATAGGATTCGTTTGAATTGCATAGTATTTGGATTTTGTAGTTATATCCTGTTCAGTTTTGCATACGCCAGCAGCAATGTTTTCATTCCCTTGGTGTCGAACTCTATCTCTATCTTCTCGTTATCATTCTCCATATATACGCGTTTCACCGTCCCTTGCCCGAACACCTTATGGTCAATCCTGTCGCCTTCGTGCCACTCGGAAGCCACGGTCTGCTGCGTGCCTTTGGGTTTGCTACCTGTGGTGGGTTTGAGCGAACGCGGCGCGGCTGCCGGCTGCTCATAACGGGGCTTCTGCTCGTAGATGATCGGGTGTCCCCACGGTGTGAACTCCGGCGGTTCTTGCACCCAGGGCGAGGGTTGCGCACTCACGGCACTCAGCTGCTGAATGTACTGCCTATCAATATCCTTCAGGAATCGCGACGGGTTGCTGAAGTTCACCTGCCCGTTCCGCCAACGCTGCGAGGCGTATGTCAAGTAACACTCCTGTTCGGCACGGGTGATGGCTACGTATAGCAAGCGCCTCTCCTCCTCTATCTCGCTCTCTGTCTGGCAAAAAGCCGACGGAAACAGATTCTCCTCCAGACCCACGATGAACACCACGGGGAACTCCAATCCCTTAGCCGAGTGAACGGTCATCATCGTGATGCGCGAGGTGGTATCATCGGTGTTTTCGTCCTGGTCGGTCAGCAGACTCACCTCATGGATAAAATCCGTGATGCGCGTATCTTCCCCTTGCTGCGTGCGGTCATCCACATACTGCTTGATGCCGCTCAGCAGCTCCTCCAGGTTACCCTTGCGGTCTATACCTTCGGCAGTGGTATCCAGTGCCGCATCCGCCATCATTCCCGACTGATTGAGCACAGTCTGCGCAAACTCAAAGGCATCTTTCTCAGCGGCTTGCTTGGCAAACTCACCTATCTTCTCCGCAAAAGCCTGCAACTTCCTGCCCGTGGCAGCGGATATCTCTGCCGAATACTTATCGGGCGCTTGCATCACGCGCAGCATCGATACACCCTCGCTTATCGCTGCCGCGCGCACACGGCTCATCGTTGTGTCGCCTATGCCGCGTTTGGGCACATTCACGATGCGCTCCAAGGCCTCATCGTCGCTGCCGTTCACTGCCAGACGAAAATACGCTATCGCATCCTTGATCTCCTTGCGCTGGTAGAAACTCATACCGCCGTATATGCGGTAGGGGATATTCAGCTTGCGCATCTCTTCCTCCAGGTTACGGCTCTGCGCATTAGTGCGGTAGAGGATAGCTATCTCCTCGTAGTCACGCTTATTCAACCTGTGCAGTCCGAGTATCTGTTTGGCTACCGCCGAACTCTCCTCGCGGTCGTTGCCATAACCTGTCAGGCGCAACCGCTCACCTTCCTCCTTCTCCGAATACACCTGCTTGAATATCTGCGCCTTATTCTTGTGTATCAGGCTGTTGGCGGCATTCACTATGTTCTGCGTCGAGCGGTAGTTGCGCTCCAGTTTGAACAGTTTGGCACCTACATAGCCGTTCTGGAAGTTCAGTATATTCTCTATCGTTGCCCCGCGGAAACTATATATACTCTGCGCGTCATCGCCCACCACGCATATATGGTTCTGCGGCTCGGACAGCAGCTTGACTATCAGGTACTGCGTGTGGTTCGTATCCTGATACTCATCCACCAGCACGTGCCAGAAGCGCTCCTGATATCGCTTCAATACCTCGGCATTCTGCCTGAGCAGCAGTACCGTGTACATCAGCAGGTCATCAAAATCCATCGCATTGGCGCTGCGCAAGCGGTGGTTGTACTCGGCATACACCGAGCTCATCTTGTACAGCCGCTCCATGCGGTCGAGCTTGGCATAACCTTCGTGCTGCGCATACGCCTCGGGATTGACGAAGTTCGCCTTAGCCGCGCTTATTCGCGCCAGCACCATGTTCGACTTGTAAATCTTGTCATCCAACTGCAGATCCTTCACAATCTTCTTTACCAGACTCTTCTGGTCGGCGGCATCGTAGATGGTAAAGTCGCGCGTGAATCCTATATGTTCCGCTTCCGCACGCAATATACGCGCGCACATACTATGGAAGGTACCCATCCACAGGTAGCGTGCTACCTCCTCCCCCACCAGTTTGTTGATACGCGACTTCATCTCGCGCGCGGCTTTGTTGGTAAATGTCAGCGCCAGGATATGTCCGGCGGGCACACCTTGGCTGAGCAGGTAAGCTATCTTGTAGGTCAACACGCGCGTCTTGCCGGAACCCGCTCCGGCTATCACCAGCAACGGCCCTTCGTTGTATGCCACTGCCGCGCGTTGACTCTCGTTTAACTCGTCAATAAACTGCATTATTTTGTCGTTTCATTCAATTCGGGCTACAAAGTTACAAAAAAAAAATGAAAAATCATAGTTTTTTGCGATTTTTTTTGCAAAAATGCTATTTTTTTTGTAACTTTGTAGGCGATTTGGCAAAAAACGGCAAATTTTGAACGAAAAATGATGTTACCTGTAGAGTTTATCGACATGATGCAACAGCAGTTGGGTGCCCAAGCTCCCAACCTGTTTCATGCCCTCGAGCAGGAACCGGTGACCTCCATTCGTCTTAACGACAAGATCGACGAGTTGTCGTTCGATGCCGATATCGACGAGGTGCCCTGGCACTATGAGGGCTACTACTTGTCCGAGCGTCCGCAGTTCACCCTCGATCCGCTGTTCCATGCGGGTTGTTACTATGTGCAGGAAGCCAGCTCGATGCTCATCCAGCGCGCCCTGGAGCAATATGTGAGCGAGCAGAGCATCGTTCTTGACCTCTGTGCTGCGCCCGGCGGCAAGTCCACGCTCATCAGTCAGTATCTGGGTGCGCAGGGATTGCTTGTAGCCAACGAGGTGGTGCGTCAGCGGGTGTTCATCCTGTCCGAGAATATTCAGAAGTGGGGCAATGGCAATACCGTTGTTACGCATAACGCCCCCTCGTTGTTCGGGCAAGTGATGCGCAACGCTTTCGATTGCATGTTGGTGGATGCACCCTGCTCGGGCGAAGGTATGTTCCGCAAGGATGAGCAGGCTATAGCTGACTGGTCGATGCGTACCGTGCGTACCTGCGTCGAGCGCCAACGTTCCATCCTGTCCGATGCCTGGGATGCGCTCAAGCCCGGAGGCATACTTATCTACTCTACCTGCACGTTCAACCGACATGAGAATGAGGAGAACGCCCTGTGGATTGCCGAGGAGTTAGGCGCCGACATTCTGTCCATCAGCATGGATCCCGAGTGGGGCATCACCGAGAGCATAGCCGGCTATCATTGCTACCCGCATCTCGTACGCGGCGAGGGATTCTACCTCTGCGCGCTGCGCAAGCATAAGAAGGATTTTGCTCCTTTCCGCCCCAGGACTTCCAAGAAACCCAATAGCACTCCTATCACAGCCGACGACCGCGAGCTCGTCCGTTCGTGGCTGTGTCAGCCCGACGAGTGGGCACTGCGCCAGCTCGACCGCTTCATCACCGCCTACCCCATGCGCCACAAGGATCTGATTGACTATATGAACACCCAGTTCCTGTGCATCTCTACGGGTTTCGGTCTGGCGGAGGAACGCGGCAAGCATTTCGCGCCGCAGCATAGCCTGGCTATGTCGAAGGCCGCACGACTCGAGGCGTTCGCGCAACTCGAGCTTAGCCTGGATAATGCCTTGGCGTTCCTGCGCACCGAGGCGTTGCCTATTCCTAACCTCCCGCTCGGGCTGCTTATGGTTACCTATCATGGTGTGCCGCTGGGGTTTGTAAAGAATGTGGGTTCACGTTGTAATAATCTCTATCCGAACGAATGGCGCATACGCAATCTGTAATAACTCGCTGCATAGCGGTTCTCGGCTTGTTCCTGCTCACGCACTCAGCCGCAGCACAACAATGGCACACAACCATTGAGATCGCTTATCCCGCTCAGATCACTCTGCCGCAACAGATCAGCGAACTGCTGCTGGTCAACAACACCGTGGCGCACCCCGACGTGCCGCTCGGCGCGTTCTATACCCTGATGGCTGCCTCCGAGACGCTCGAGGGATCGGACTACCTGCCATCCGTTCTGGAAACCTCGCAGAATGAATCAGGCAGCATCTACCGCAAGCAACTGCTATCGGCGGAGAAGGTCGATTCGCTGCTCACACTCTATGGTAGCGATGCCTTGCTCGTACTCAATCAGCTGATTGTGCATCCTACCACCGAAAGTTTTGCCACGCAATCCGACACCTACTATGCCTATGTCGAGGCGATTGCCGCTACGCATTGGACGCTGTACTACCGCAAGGATGCCAATGCCCCGCTGCCCGAACGCATAGCCGGGCGCAACCTGCAATACGCCGATACCCTGTATTGGGAAAGCGAGGCGGAAAATATCCAAGAGGCTTTAGCCGCTCTGCCTTCGATGGAGGAGGCACGCAACGAGATGTGCGTATATATAGGCGAGCACCTCGCCTCACGATTCCTGCCGCAGATAGAAACGGAAGACCGCTACCTCTACGATCTGGGCAAGGACGATGCCGGTATGCAATATTTCGCCCGCAAGCAGTGGCAACAAGCCATCGATGCCTGGGCACAACCGCAGTCGGACAACAAAGCTGCCGCCTATGCTGCCGCCAACTCTGCCGTGGCGTACGAACTGCTCGGCGACATCGATTCCGCCTGTGCCGCAGCCGAGAAATCTATAACTTATTTTTCCGCTCTACGCTCCTCCGATGCCCGCCAACAAGCCGTAAATATGCGCTACTATCTTGAGCGACTGCAAAGTTTTCCACGCGCGAATTAACCCATCTTTCTGAAAACCTGTATATTGTGCAATAATAAAAATCCACAAGAAAATTTGCATATTTGAAAAAAAAGCAGTACCTTTGCATCCGCTAACAGATATCACTCAAACGGATAATAAAAATGATGATCGGAAGGCTGCGCATAGGATTTTGGATAACATGTTTGGTTATAGCAGCAGAGTTTGTTTCTTGCTCTGCTCAAGCCGAACGGACAAGTGTGTCCGAAGCCGAACAAACGATCGCCGTAGCCGACAGTTTGCTGCAAGCAGGTCAAGTATGTTCCGATAGTATTCGTCTCTCCGCAGCCGTTCGCTGTTTGCGCCCTTGGCGCTTCATCCGCCCTACCTCCTATGCCAAGGCTTGTTTCTATTATGGACGACTCTTGCGCCTTCACGACCATTATGCCGAAGCTATGCCGCAGTTGTTGGCGGCACGTCATGCGCGAACCGATGACCATGAACTGCTCGGCAGGGTGTACAGCAACCTGGCATATATCTGTCGGCTGGAAGGCAGTTATCCCTTGGCTTACGATATGTACGAATGTTCGGCAGCGCAGTTCTTGCTCGTTCCTGATACCCTGCGTTACCTAACAGCGTGCGTGAATATGGCGTACGCCTTGGCAGAACAGGCGGACACTGCGGGGGTGACTGCTATCCTGAATGGTGACAATTTATCTGCCACCGGCTTTCCCCTTGTAGCAGCGATGCGCAGCGAGACCTTCGCGGAAGCGTATATGCGCGCGGGCGATTACAATAAGGCATTGCGATACACCTATTCTCTTCGCCGCGCGTATGCCAAGACGCCATCTGTGCAGATGATTCGCGCACAATGTTTCTCCTATCTCGGGCAATACGATTCTGCAACCTGCTATGCCGAACGAGTGCTGCAGAGCACCAACCATCTGTTCTTGCGCGCCAATGCCTTGTATATCCTCACGCAGCAAGACTCAACTGCCGACTTGACCGATGTGCGTGCCGCAGCGGCCGAACGAGCCGTTACGCTCCGCTTGATAGCCGACAATCAGGGCGAGCTGTCGCGTGCCGTGGAATTGTTGCAGCAAGACTTGCAGCAAAGCGTAGCGCCTGTATGCTTATGGGCGGGAGGGTTGTGCATCATTGGATTATTGGTTGTTGTCGCCTTGTGGATCATACAACGGTATCATCGGCATTCTGTACGACAAATAGAAGTAATGCAGCAACAATTTATGGCTCATCGGCAACAAGTGAAGCTTGAGGTCATGCAGAACATTGCAGCCTTGCAGCATTCTGCCAATTGGCGCCAGACACTCTGCTGGAAGGATTACGACCAACTCTGCGCCGTGCTCAACAAGCAGTTCTATCTCTTGGCTGACAAATTGCAGGCCGCAGCTGCGCTCAACGAGAAAGAGGTGCGACTATGTGTCTTGGTGCTCATGGATTGCTTCGACAGTCGGCAGATGGCGGATATCCTCTATTACGGCGAAAGCGGCATTCGCAACTTCAAGCAGCATACAGCCAACAAACTCGGCACTAACTCGCGCCAACTGCGCGAACACCTGATGAAGATGATTATTGGAGAATTAGAATAAATTCACGTAACATGAGTAATGTTAACCCCTAACATATATCAACCACCAAAAGCATTGAAATCATGAAAAAGGCTATTATTGTTATCATCATATTGGCAGGAATATTGAGTTCCTGTACGGATCCCGTAAGTAATCCGAATCAACCGGGGCAGTCGGGTAATCACGCACAAGAAGCCGCTTCCTATACGGTATCACTCAAGGGGGTAGATATCTCGCAAGCAGCCTATTTGGCGCTTGTCGGAGAAACGAACAGTAGAGCAAAGACGCACGGGGCATATGCTCCGAGTGCTGATCAGAGCAGCCATAAAGTTTTGTACAGCATTGATGAGGACGGCAACATGAGCGTGGTGGTTTGTGTGTTTGAGGTGCAGACAGACAGCGATGGTGTGGTTACAACCACAGAGATCGCGTCGGAGATACAACTCACGGTGGGTAATATCTTTACCATCGGAACAGATTACCTGTGGTTTGCCAATTGTTCGTACCGCTGCGATAGTATTGATAGCCTGCCGGAGGGCTTGGCGGATTGTATCCGTCAGATGATTGCGCAGGCGGAATCATCGCCACGAGGTGACAACTTCCTTATTCGCAAGCAAGATGGCGGTATATACGACATGCAAGATATTATTGCTTATTTTCCGGACATACGCAACAATCAGTTACACATAGGCAACGACCTTATCGACAATCCCAACGGAGAATTGTTGGAGGCTTATGGTATTGTAGCGCAATCCGAAAAGTATATTTATCTTGCTAACGGCACATTCAATGGCGGCGTTTACCGCATCTACGTAGAAAACGACCAACTGAATATATCTACCATTGTTAATAATACAGGATCACTGCCGGTATATGCGGCGTACGCATTGCCAACGACGAAAGGATATGTAGGAACGATGCTCAGTTACGAAAGGGACGAGAAAATCCCGGCGCTCATCATGTCTGATGGCACTTATCCGGCGGTTACAGGATTAGAACAACCGTCTTTAGGCGGAAATTTTGCGGATTTACACTATATCGGCGACATAACCTCCATGATACGGATTGATGACGATCTGTTTATTCACGCGCCTTACGATGCAACAGAACATACGGACGACTACTCCTTGAACAAATTCGGAACAGCCATGTACAAGGTAACCGTAGAAGGAGGACAACCCAAAGCCAAACTCTGCGACAGGCTGTATGCCTACATCAAACCTATTACAGGAAGACGGGTGTTCAACACGACATTTAACACCCTTGGTTACTATTATGTTTGGGATCCTACGGAACCAAGTGGTCAACGCCCAATAACTTCTGTCATCACATTCGACCCGAATACCGAAAAGTTCAATATCGAAACTTTGGGCGCTGGCTTCCCGTCTGACGAAAAAGCTTATGATGCCGATGGCAACGCCTATGTCGCCAATGCCGGCAGAGAACTGCAATCATTCACCATCTACAATCTGCCTAATCGCACGAGTGAACTTGTGAATGTGGATCGCAGTGCTGTCCCAACACACAACTATAACTACGGTTACAAGTTCAATGCACAGCTTAAGCAGTTCTCGGAGGTAATTATGCTCGCCGATGGTACATCGCGGGTTGTTCTCACCGATTGCACCGGAACATACCGGGGCATATCGCGTGTGCAGCAGATGGATGATGACACACAAACAGACATAGAAGATATAACCATCATACCCCTTTCGCCGCAAGACTCTTCCCACGACGATTCGCCTACAGGTCAAGGAGGAGGTATGCCCGACTTAAACTCCTTCCGAATAACAGTAGAGACATCCGAATCGCTCACTAAAGGACAACTATACGATACAAAAAAATGAAAATAAAGAAGACATATACCATTTATTCCCGCGCAGGGTTATGGGTTACTGCTATTTTGTGTGCTGTTATACTGGGTTTGTCCGCCTGCTCTAAAGGAATGAATGATCCACATAATCCTAACATTGACGACGACCCCATTAGTCAAGGCGGCGGTATGCCTGATCCGAACTCGGTGCGCCTGACAGTTGATCCTCCTGAATCTGTCAACGAAGAGCTACTGCTGAACACAAAACAAATGAAATTGTAACACAAATTTTTCGTATATGAATAATCATTGTTTATTCTTTGCAATTATTGTTGTCGCGTTATGTTGCGGATTGATGTCTTGTCAACATACCACGAGTTTCAGCACCCGCGGTTTTGTTCAGGACGAAGCCGGTGAACGGCTGCAAGGTATAGCCATTGTGACAGAAGTGGAAGGATTTGACAGAATAGACACTGTCTATACCAACGCCACAGGCGAGTTTTACTCGCGTATGCAGAAGGTTCCGTATCCTATACCTCGTGTAACCGTTACCGCTATTGATCCGAATGGCGAATACCTGCAGCAATCTGTTTCACCACACTATATGTACGAATGCGGTGTGGGTTTCGTTCCCGAGAAAGATTGTGCGTTTACAGAAGACATTATCTTTACTATGTTAAACCCGATACGTTGCAACTAATTTTATGAAAAAGAACATTTTCGGCAGAACAGTTTTCTGCCTGTCAATCATTATCACGATTATGCTCTGCTCGTGCAATCCGGATGTTACCCTCAATTCCAACGAGGACAGCCCAAAGATTGCAGAAGCGATATTAGATATGCCTGTGCAAGAGGCGATGAAATATCTGGAGAAAAACGGTTTCCGCTTTGGCAGCAAGACGGATTATTCTAACGAATATGTCTTTTCAAAAGATGTCAGTCTTTCAGAGTTTTCCAACGATGCATCCATTATGCTGATGTTCGGCACATTTGAAGGTGATACTGTCAGATATGCCGCTGCAATGCATCGTATGCAAACAGAGAAAAGTGCCAGAGACCTCTATTGGAAGTGGTCTCACTACGCCGCTACCGTCATCAAGCCCACTTTCTCTTTGTGGAGTGGCTATGTGTCGGTTAAAGATCCGAGCATCTCTCAACAACCCGACAAGGGAACGGGCTATTGCGGCGGGACAGAGGTGGAGCAGATGCTCAAAGACCGCACAGACGACTATAACAACGGCAAGATAACCAAAGAGGAGTATGATCATTATGTCGAAATCTACTCGAAGTATAATCAATCGAAGTTCTGGACGGACTTCAAGCGCGAAGCGGACAATATTGACTCTGCTCATGAACATTATCGAAACGAAGAGTCAACCGGCCATCCGAAAGAAATAGAACTGAACGTGTATATGAACAACGGAGGAGAGATCCAACTATACTACTCAACACATAATTTCGTTGTACACTGGATATAAAATCAAGTTTGGTGTGATTTTTGTAATGATCTTCAAAAAATGACGACTACTATGAGAAAAATCCTTTGGAGCGGAGTATTCTCCCTCATATCCATTTTCTGCCTGTCAGTAATGGTTTCTTGCGAGACGGGCAACGGCGTAAAGCAGACCAAAGCATTGCAGTTCTCTCCGGCAGAGAAACAAATGGTGCAGCACTGCAATGATTTCAGCTTCAACCTGTTGGCACAGGCCGCAGCCAATGAGCAGAGCGAGAATATTATTCTCTCGCCATTGTCGGCATCCATGCTGTTGGGTATGCTGATGAACGGTGCGGATGGCGAGACGCTCGCGCAGATACGCGAGATGCTCGGTTTTGAGGATGCACCTATCGACGAGATTAACGACTATTACCGCCAACTCATCGATGTGCTGCCGGCGTTGGATCAACATACGCTGCTCAACCTCGCCAACGGTATATGGGTGGTTGAGCGCTTCCCGTTGCAAGCCGACTTCGTACAAGCCTGCAAACAGAGTTTCGATGCCGAGGCCAAGAACGTGCCGACGTTTGTGGACGATAATGTGCTGGCTGACATCAACCGCTTTGCCGCCACGCACACCAACAACCGCATCAAGGATATTATCAACCGCCAAATGGTGGATGACAATACCGTCATGGCGCTGGTCAACGCCTTGTATTTCAAGGCCAAGTGGCAGGACAAGTTTCAAACTTCGCAGACAAGCAAACAGACCTTCACCACGCTGCTTGGCGAGCAGATACAGACGGATTTCATGCATCGCACCAAGGAGATGCGCTACAGCGAAGGTGATGACTATCAGCTGGTTGAGCTACCCTACAAAGGCGGCAAGTATTGCGCGGATATTATCCTTCCCGCTGCGGGCATCGACATCCGCACGTTTGTGGCAAGCATGGATGAGCAGCGCTGGCAAGAGATGACAACCTATATGGAGAATCCGGAAGTCGAACTGGCTCTGCCAAAATTCTCACTCAAGTACAACCGCCGTCTGAACAACGACCTGCAAGCCTTGGGAATGATAGACGCTTTCAGCGATATCACAGCTGATTTCTCCCGCTTGAGCAACACCCCCTCGTACCTCAGCTTGGTGCATCAGTACACCTTCATGCAAGTGGATGAAGAGGGCACCGAAGCGGCTGCAGTAACCATCGGGCTGGTAAACGAAAAATCTGCCGTGCCATTGGAGTTCCGCCGCTTCATTGCTGACCGCCCGTTCCTGTTCGTGATCCGCGAACGCGACTACGGCACGATCCTCTTCACCGCCCTGATCGGCCACCCCGAAATGCAAAAACAATAACCATTAAATTCATACCATCATGAAAAGAGAATGGCTTGATAATCTACTACAGCGCACCATCCGTCTGGTAATGCTGACGGGTGTAGCGTTTACGGTAACGGCTTGTTACGGCGCACCACCTGAGCGCTGGCACAACGAACCTATCACTCCCGAAGAACAGGAGCAAGTCGATCAACTGCTGACAGAAGTCGGGCTGACAGAGGAGGCGATTTGCAAGTAATGCATAAAAGTATATAAAAAAATGCATGAGACAGTTGAGACACTTGCTATTAATCCCCTCATTATAAGCATCGACCAAGCTTGGGCGATTAGTCCAACTGTCTCATCAAAATATCATAGAATATGAAAGCAAAACTATTAACACGAATCAATTCGTTGATTGCACTACTGGTAAGTATGTTAGGATTAAGTAGTTGCGAATGGGGAAAGCTAATGTATGGCACTCCTTATGCCACATTTGAGGCTGTAGGGACTATTACCGACGAAGAGAACCAGCCCCTGAAGGATATACGTGTGCAGCTCAAGAACAAATGGCAGCCAGCTGACATGCCGGACGATCCGGCATTAGCAACCACAACCGATGAAACGGGAAGATATAACTTCTATTGGGATTATTATTTCCCCGGTGACTCCGTTGATCTTGTTGTGCGGGACGAAGCAGGCATCTATGCCTCTGACTCCGTGCGAGTGAAAGTCGATTACGACCGCAGCAACGTTTCGCCCGGCGACAGCTGGAACGAAGGCAACGGTTTTGTGGAGAAAGATTTCAAGTTACAGAAAAAATAAAGCCTAATGCAAGCACATGCAGGGGTGCGACTTGTGCTTTTGCGGGGTGTTGGGAGAGATGGCATAGGAGAGTTTGATGCCTGCATCCCACAGGCTACATTGACTGATGAGCGTTTGACCTTGACGGTTGGCGCTCATCAGTGGTGTTAATACCCGCTGCAGCGGCAGACCGTCGCGTGTATCGGTGAGCATAATCAGACTCTCCGCTTCGCTGTGCGCGGGTTTGACGGGAGTCAGGCTGTAATCGAAATATACGCCGATCATCAGATACGAAGATAATGCACGTGTGAGGCGCTTGAGTGGCAAAGCGTAGTTCAACTCTATCGCCAACCACCATTGCACGTTCGGTTGCTGCAATTGCCCCGTGTTACTCATCGCAAAATCCCGCGACGCAGCCAACGGATAGGAATCCTCCACGCGGTTGTCGTAATCAGGATAATACACCGAAAGGGCTGCATGTTCCACTTGCTCTTGCCATGTACTACTCATCGGAAAAACCGCCTTGGCGCCCGCAAACAGAGTGACCGGCTGATACGTCAGCGCCAACTGCAGCGGCACACCCACCGACCATGTCGTATAGTGTTCGCTCAAGCGGCCGACAGAATAGGCAATATCCATCTGTTCGTTTTCTGCATCGGTGGTCGAATAGTGGTCTTCGTAATTGAGCTTGCCGAAGCCCGCCTTGTGGCAATCGAGCGTCACACCCGTGCGCAGACCTATCACGTACGGCGAGAGATAACTGTAATACAGTTGCCCGCCGGCATTGAATCCCGTGAGCGCATCCACATATGTCCGCTCCGTGTTCCATCGTGCCACGCCGCCATGCAATCCGGCTTCGAACACGTGCTGCGCGTGCATCCACAGCGGCAACAGCAACAACCCTATGACCATCTTCCGCCTCATGGTACGATTCGTTTTTCAGTCCATATTCTATCGCCCTGCTCGTAGCGGATCATATACACGCCGCGCGTCATCTCATCCTCGCGAACCGGCAGGCCATACGCGTTATAGATGAACATACGTACCGGTTGCGGCTGCGCAGCGGCAATAGTCAGGATCGTTGACCACACCTCTTCGTCGCCATCCAGCGTGAGCCGCAGCTGAAAACTGCCAAACAGCTCAGCCTGCTCGGAGTAGTCGTCGTTGGTAGCATCGGGGATTGCCGAGTCGTCCTTATACCACTGATAACCGGTGACCATCTGCTCGGGGAAAAGCTGCGCAACCAACACATTATTACACAGCAGCACCCAGTTGTACTTGTTGACAATAATCGGGTATAACCTGTGGCAGACGACTGTATCCAGCCGATAGACCAGCTCAATGCTGTCGCAGCCGCGCGGGCTTTTCTGTATCACATGTTGCGTGGCAGCTTGGCTAAACGGCAGTCCGTGCCACGTGAAGGGCAACATGGTGTCGCACACCACGGTATCGAAGGTGTACGTAATCATCTCGGGGCACGGGCGCTCGCAATGCACGGTATCGAACCGATAGGAATATTCGATGCTATCGCAGCCACGCGGACTCTGCTCCATAACAATGCGCTGATCGGGAGCGGCGAACGTCATCCCGCGCCATGTGAACGGCAACAAGGTATCGCACACTATCGTATCCACACTGCGATGGATAATATCCGGGCAAGGCAACTCGCAATGTACGGTATCTAACGTGCAGACGTACTCTATGGTATCGCAGCCGCGGGCGTTCTTTGCGATGGTGTTCTGCGTGCCGGGCTGGGCGAACACCAAGCCGCGCCATGTGAACGGCAACTCGTAGTCGCAAACCGTGGTGTCGGCTGAGCGCGTGATGAGTGTGTCGGGACACGGCACAGGCGGTGCACACTGGCGGATCTCGATATCATCGATGGCAAAATCGTTGCCGGACAAAGGCAAAGCGTCGTTGTAGATGGTGAGCGTGATGCTGTTCGTACCCACGGGCACCGTGAAGTTCATACCCACCAACCGCCATTCAGCCGAATATTTCCAGGCTTTCAGGTCGTTGATGTGCGCGGAGTCAAAAGGTATATCGCCGGTACTGTACGTAGCCAATTGTGCCGTAGAACCAGGGTCTGTCAGCACGAAGCGCAATCTTGGGTATGCGTATTTGCCAGGACTGCCTACGTACATTCCCCACGTCAGTACGTTCACCACATAAGCGGCAAACGTCAGCTGTGTGCCGGCTGTCAGGCCGCTGATGGTCTTCGAGTAGAACGCCGCGCCATCGCCGCGGCCGTCGATCTCGAGCATGTAGCCGCGCGTGTAGTCGTTCGGGTAGGTGTGATCGTCCTGTATGTGCCACTGCGAACCGCGCGTGCCGGGGTTATACACCGACGTATCGCCATTGCAATAGCCGGACTTGGTCAGTAGATAACTGCCCGACATCATAATGCCGAAATAATCATCCGTCAGCTGGTTGTACGTCATACCGCTTACCGCTTGCGTGCCCACGCGTGGGTCAGTCGGGTTGTTGCCCCCGAAATCTTCACGAAACAGCAACTCGCCATCCATGCACAGTTCCTCCTGCCCCTGCGCCATCGGCACAAGGCTCAAGATCATCGCAAGCACTATGAAAACATGCTGTTTCATTCTACATCCCGCCAATAAAACATGCAAAGTTACTAAAATTTTCGCACATTTGCAAATATTTCCGGCAAAATCTTTGATTTTTCTGTAATCTGTCATTTTTTGCCCCTTCGCGGCAACTTTTTTAATAAAAAATTTGCAAATTTCAGATTTTTTTTGTAACTTTGCAGTCTATTTTTAATATGTATTATGAGCGAACAACCTATCATACCATTATCGCAAGCGGTAGAGACCATCAAGACCGCTATTCTGCAAGGTCAGTACGAAGCCAATAAGGATGTTAACCGCATCCAGTTGGCTGTGTATTTCGCTATTGGTAAATATCTATCCAACAACACACGTAGGCTACCATATGGCGCAGGGGCAATCAAGGCAATTAGCGACCAGTTGCTTCGTGAAATGCCGGGGTTGAGAGGATATTCGGAGACCCAACTGAGAGATATGAGGCGTTTCTATGAGGCGTGGAAAATGTTAGATATTGAAACGCCAATTGATACAGAAGAATTTCCTCAGAAAGATTCAGCGGTTGCGACCGCTGAAAGTGCAAATCAAGATATAGCGGTTACAACCGCTGAATTGCAAATCATTGAAGATAAGATAGATATATACCATAGTATATCCTTCACAAATGTAGCAGATTTCCCCGTTGACGACTTCCTGCGAGTACCGTTTACACATCACTCTAAACTGATTAACTGGTGCAAAGACCTCGAAGCACGTTACTACTATATCCATCGCACCGCAGTTGAATACTTGTCTGTAGACAGGTTAAAAAAACTCATTAAAGAAAACGCCTATGAGCATCGTGAAATGATGCCCAACAACTTCAAGCAAACCATCTCTAATTCCGCACTCGCACGCAAGGCCGTGATGATGTTCAAAGATTCATATCAGTTGGACTTCATCAATACCGAGGAGATAGGCGAGCGTGACACACAGGACATAGATGAAAAAGTCGTAGAAAAGCAGATTATTCAAAACGTCAAGAACTTCATTATGACGTTCGGTAACGATTTCACCTTTGTGGGCAATCAGTACCATCTGGAGATCTATGGTGAAGAGAATTTCCCGGACTTGCTTTTCTTTAATCGTGAACTGAATGCGTTGGTAGTCGTAGAGCTGAAGATCGGCAAGTTCAAACCGAGTTACTTAGGTACACTTGCAGCTTATCAGCAAATCCTTGATACTAAGGTGCGCAAGCCACACGAGAACCCTTCAATCGGTATCATCCTTTGCAAATCCGCCAATAAGGACTTCGTCGAGCTGGTCATTCAAGGCTACAAGAGCCCGATGGGTGTCGCTACGTACACCACATCCGCCGATATGCCCGAGGAACTTCGCAAAGCATTACCGGATATGGAGGAATTGAGGCGAGTTTTATCAAAAGAAACAATATAGAATATGAAAGCAAAATTACTGACAAGAATCAATTCGCTGATTGCACTACTCGTAAGTATGTTAGGATTCAGCAGTTGCGAATGGGGAATGATGAAGTACGGTGTGCCCATTGAGGCAGAATACGGCGTTCCTTATGCCACATTTGAGGCAGTTGGCACCATAACCGACGAGGAGAACAAGCCACTGAAGGATATACGTGTGCAGATAAAGAGCAAATGGCTGCAAGCGGACGCACCGGAAGATCCGGCATTAGTCACCTCCACCGACGAAACGGGAAGATATGATTTCTATTTGGAGTATTATTTCCCCGTTGACTCCGTTGATCTTGTTGTGCGGGACGAAGCGGGCATCTATGCCTCCGACTCCGTACGCGTGAAAGTCGATTACGACCGCAGCAACGTTTCGCCAAGCGACCACTGGAACGAAGGCAACGGTTTTGTGGAGAAAGATTTCAAGTTGCAGAAAAAATAAATCTTGAATAGAATTATACTCGCAAAACAATCTAACAATCTATATATTATGAAACATACATTTTTCATGGTATTGGCGGCGGTAGTGCTGGCAATGCCGAGTTGGGCACAAGAACAGGAACAAGAACAAGAATGGCATTACACGCAAGGCTGGATGCCTGATGGCGCGTACAATCCCTCACTATCCGATTTCGCAGACGTGAAAGCTGCTGCTACGCCGCAGAACATATCGGAATTGGTGGCAAAGATGCCGGCTGTGCCTTCTGTAGAGCAGATCTACTCCATCGAAGCCAAAGAAAAAGCGATTCGTGCTACCTACCAGCCATTCGCCAAAGCGCTGGAGGCGGCGTTGCTGCGCAATCAGCAAGATGCCGCATCCGTTGACCGTCGTATGGTGGCAGCCGGCAAGAAACAGCAGGCAAGCAACAAGCAGGCTATGGCGCAATACCAGAGTAACGTCAACGCAGGCTTGATGCCTTCGCAGGAAGAGATCATGCAACTCTATATGTCCGGCGAGATCAAAGAGAACATGTCCGACGAGCAGATGATGGATGTCATGGCGGGTAAGTTCGCCGTCAAGTGGGGCGTATCAAAACAGGAATACATCAAGATCATCAGCATGGCACAGAGCAATCCAAAAGCTTGCGAGGCGTATCTGCAGTCCAACCACCCCGATCTGTACAAACGTCTGTATGCCGCCAATGCGCAGTATGGCGACTCGAACGTACAGTCCGACGACCCGCGCGTACCGGCTTTCGACCGTATCAGCGACGAACTGATGAAAGCCCAGGATGACCTGACCGCAGCCGTCAACGCGTACGGCCATAACGTCATCTATACAGGCGGCACTTCGGAGTACGACAAGCTGCTTGAGCAGATGCGCCGGGAGTGGGACAACAGCCCGGAAGCCAAGCAGATTGAAGCCATCGAAGAGGCGCTGCAGAAACGTATTGACGAGTGGTATAAAACCGTTACCATCAAGGGCGACGTGTCGTATCCCGCATGGTTCACCGCAGAGCGTCAGAAGGAAAATGCCCTCATCGACCAATGGAACAAACGTTGGGCTGCCCAATGGCTCAAGATTGCACAGGAAGGTGACAAGAAGATTCGTCCGATCTACGCCCACGTAGCCGAACTGGATGCCGAAAACGAGCAACTTGGCAAGCAAGGCGACCAAGAGGACATGCATTACCTGGCAAACAAGAAACTCGTGTCCACACTCTTCGGCTACGCGCTGCACGTCTATACGCCGGTGAACGATGCCATCTCTTTCCCGAGCATTGAGCACGTCTTAGAGTCCGGAACTGTGATCGTAGAGAAATAATATAACACCGCAAAATCTACCATTATGAACACCGAACGACCCATCGTAGCCCTGATCTACGACTTCGACGGGACATTAGCGCCCGGCAATATGCAAGAGTACGATTTCCTGAAAGAGATCGGTGTCACCGACAAGGACGAGTTCTGGCGCGAGTGCCGCGCCATGAGCAAGAAACAAGACGCCTCGGAGATCCTGTGCATGATGAAGATGATGATCGATAAGTCCAACAACCCGAATCATCCTATTCCTATCACGCGTAAGTCGTTTGCGAAGTTCGGAGCCAGTATCCCTCTGTTCAAGGGTGTTCGCGAGTGGTTCGACCTGACGCGTCGCTTGGGCGATGAGATGGGCT
Source organism: uncultured Bacteroidales bacterium (assembly GCA_902798965.1). GTDB lineage: Bacteria > Bacteroidota > Bacteroidia > Bacteroidales > Paludibacteraceae > Colicola. Next base: position 39,676 of record CADBYS010000003.1, read on the forward strand.
TGCAGATCGAGCATTACATCAACTCGTCGGGACTGACGGAGATGATCGAAGGTTCGCCCATCGCACACGAGTTCAAGCATATCTATGCCAACCGCTTCATGTACGACGACAACGGTTTTGCCATATGGCCGGCTGCCGCCATCGATTTCACCTCCAAGATACAGATCATCTCGATGATCAACAAGGGCGTGGAGAAGATAAGCGACAACAAGGAGATCAACAACTTCATGGCCAGGAGCGAGCGCCGCATTTCCTTCCGCCACATGATCTATTTCGGTGACGGATTGACGGACATACCCAGCATGAAGTTCCTGCGTGCGGAAGGCGGCTTTGCCATCGCCATCTATACGCCCGAGCATGAGCAACATACCCTCGATCTCGTGGAGCGCAACATAATCAATTTTGCCTGCAAAGCCGACTACAGCAAGGACGAGGCGTTGTACAATACCGTCAAAGCCATCTTTGAGCACATCAAGGCCGTGGACAACTTCAACCACCTGGAGATAACGAACATCCGCGAGGCGAAAGACGGCACATTGACCGGCGACCGCTCCGAGCCGGAAGCTGAGACTATCAGCGTTAAGCTCCGCAAACGTCTGCACTTCAATCTGTTCAACCGATAATGATTAGATACATATGAAACGAACCCTCATCTTTTGTTGTGCAGCCTTGCTGCTCGCCGCGTGCGGCACGTCGGAAAAACAACTCAAGCAAGGGGCTGCAGAATTGTGCAAGCATATTCCTAATCTGCACCAATTGGAGCAGTCGCGCGACTTCCTGACCGAGGATTTCTATGCCGTGCTCGACACCATGGTCAACCTGCCTGAAGCCACACCCTTGGAGCATCAATGGGACTGGTGGTTCGTAGCGGCTGACGACAGCCCGATTCAGGATTGCAACTGCGAGGTTCTGGCGGTACAAAAACAAGACGCCACACACGCAACGGCAACCATTCTCGTGCATCCCAACGACGCAGATTACGAGGCAACCGACGAATCGTTCCTCATGGAGAAAATCAACGGTCAATGGCTCATTGCAGATTATGCCAACAACAAATTCCACGCAGCGAATTATATTCGTACCAGCCGCCAAGAATGGAATCTGATTCACACTATTGGCGACTACCTCGTTAGCGAGATTGCTCCTTATTACCTGCAAGGCGAACTGTGTATACCAACCGTTCAGCTCGTTGCCACCGACGCTACCGATGTGTACGGAGTATTTGAGATTAACTGGTATAATCGCAGCGGCGACACGCTCAAGACTGTTTCCGGCGGCATACACGCCGGCAGAATGTCACTAAGCAACGAAGACGGAACAACGCGCGTCACGGCGTTCGAACAGACCGTGGATGGAGCAGGCAACGAAGCCAGTGCCAAACGGATTTTCGGCAACAACTATTACGAGATCTATCAGAACATCATCTCCAATCACGACAATCGCGAAGCTGCCCGCCAACTCCAGCTGCGCGAATATATCTGCCGCAACAATCTGGATGTCCGTTATTACCAGGACTACGGTTGGCCGGCTGTTGAACTCTGACCCCAAAAATTTACTGAATATGAAACGTCTCACTCTTTGCGCATTGCTGCTGGCTACGCTCACGCTATGCGCACAAAACACACAGGACATGCAAACCTTAGTCGCTTACTTCTCGGCTACGGGCACCACCCGTGCCGCAGCACAAAAGCTCGCCAAGCAGCACAATGCCGTGCTCTGGGAGATCGAAGCCGCCGAACCATATACGGCAGCCGACCTCGACTGGCGTAACGAACAGTCACGCTCCTCGCTCGAGATGAAAGATCCCGACGAGCGACCGACCATCAAGCAATGCACCGACATCCGCCCTTATAGCACGATTTATGTCGGATTCCCCATCTGGTGGGGTATATGCCCGCGCATCATCAATTCGTGGATCGACAACAACCTCGAGCAACTGCAGGGCAAGACGCTCATCCCCTTTGCCACCAGCGGCTCCAGCGGCGTGGAAGAAGCCGTAGCCTACCTGCGCAAAACCTACCCCTCGCTTACATGGCAAGACGGATTGCTGCTGAATAAGCGATAACTGATCGAATCCTCACGGCTCAGAACAAACGATAAGATCGCGTGCAAAAGATTTTGTTTATATGCCACGGCAATATCTGCCGTTCGCCGATGGCGGAATACCTGTTCAAGCACATGGTTGCGCAGGCTGGTTTGTCGCGGGAGTTTGAGATAGCGTCCGCAGCCGTCTCGTCCGAGGAAACAGGCAACGACATCTATCCTCCCGCCAAGCGCAAACTCACCGAGCGGGGTATCCCATTCAGCCGACATGCTGCGCGGCGGATGACCCGTGCCGATTATGATTACTACGACCATATTATCTGCATGGATCGCAGCAATCTCCGTCTGCTCCGTTATATCATCGGCGAGGATAGCGCCGGCAAAGTCTCCTTGCTGATGGCTTGGGCTAATCGCACGGACGACGTCGCCGACCCCTGGTACACCGGCGACTTCGATGCCACCTACCGCGACCTCCTCGCCGGCTGCACCGCCTTGCTGAACGAATTGAAGATTGTATAATAAAAAATAAGACTTATGAAAAGAGGCTTTCTATTTATCATCACTTGCTTGTTATGCAGCATAACTGCTTTAGCGGAGAATTTTGCATGTCCAGATTATGAAAGTATTCAAGCTTTAGGACAGAAGCGATATGATGTCCTTATTGAGCGTTTTCAAGCACAAGACACTACGTTGTCTATTACCGAACTGCAAGCGATTTATTATGGCTCGGCATTCTACGGCAATCCTTCCAGAGGGCTAAACTATAGACGTGTAAATGCTATCTATGAGGCAAATGGGCATGAAGGTGTCCTTGTTTACGTAGATTCGTTATTGTCTTCCTCTCCATTAAATCTTGGAGCACTTCGCATGCGTTTTATTGCAGCTTTTAATGTGAACGATACGATTGCCACCCACAAGTATTTTTGGTTATATGACAAACTTCTGGACGCTATTTATGCAACAGGAGATGCTTTATCAGAGCAAACAGCCTTGCATGTGGTTTGCATTGATGACGAATACACCATTATGAACTATGTCATGAAAGTGGAAATGGAAAATCAGAAATTGACATCTACAATGTGTGACATGTTTGATGTAACTACAAAGAACGGAAAAAAGACGCAGGTTTATTTTGACGTTCAACTTATTCTTGCTCTCGAAAATCAAATGTTCTCTACTGATAAGAAACCCTTTACATTCAAATACATGAAAGCTAAGAAATGAAACGCCTCATCCCCATATTCCTCACCTGTCTATGCCTAACAGCTTGTCATAAAGGCACTACAACGAACAATACATCGGCGACACCATCGGCGAACGTATCAGACAGTGCTATCATCAAATGTATTGCGGATTATTGGCGTCAAAGATGCCATCCAAACGAGCGGCTTGAAGATGGTATACACCCTGCACAACAACCGGATCCTTCCGGGCGTTTGTACGAAGCGTGGTATGACGTTATGGGTTATTTGGTTTTGGTCAATTTGCAAGATACAACTGTTGCTGATTTCTTGGAGCAACATCCGATTGTATATATTCCAGAATGGCTAACATTATCCGGTTCTACTGCTATGGCACATGCTTATAGCACTAAATATTTAATAGATAGCGACACGGTTATATTTCAGGAATATAACTTTTATACTTTGGAAAATAATCATAAAGACTCTCCTTTTTCAGACACGTTGCTAATCGAATTGTCAGAAACAAAATATCTCATAGCAGACAAGTTTGTTCGGTTGTCACACAAAGATACTATTGTCCGCCATTACGACTATGCAGCGAAGTCATTTTTTAACGAAAGAGACTATAACGAAAAACTATTATGGCTACACGAGCAGATAATAAACGGGGATAGTATTTCCGACGAGCAGTTATTGGATGTCATGCCGAAAAATAAAGACCAATATTTTGTGTATTACCATGAGTATTACCCGCACACTGACCGTTCTCTGGTCATTGATAGCATTGCTATTTCCCGTGCCAAGGACAATCCGTTATTCAGAGATGCATATATCACCATGTTTGGGTGGGCGGATGGTTGGCCTGCAGAAATTATTTTTGAAGGTTACTGCCCGAAGTTTTTCTATTACGATTCCGTTTATTTCAGGGACGCTATTCGCCGCATCTTGCCGGAATATGTAAATATGTTCGAAGCCGATTATGTGGATACAGCGATAAACGATATAGGCTGGCTTAGATGGGTTCGTGAACACAAAGATGAAATCTTAGGTTGGAAATAGTATTCAAATATTCAAAAGAATTCTAATTCCGCAGCGTATTTATAAAATGCCATTTAACAAATCTGCGCAAAAACTTGCCGATACCGGCAGAAAATGCAACTTTTTTTAGAAAAAAGCTTAAAATATTTGCATATTTCAAAAAAAAGTTGTATCTTTGCAGTCGATTTATTTCTATAATGCACTAAAATTGGTGCAAAATTAGAACAAATACGCAAAATGACATTCATCCAGTTTCATCAAGAGTGGCATCGCCTGACATGTTTTTCTGTAGCACAGGTGAGAGCTATATATCCGGATTTTCATCGCGGAAACTTGCTGCAATGGCAACGAGCCGGATACATAGTGCCGCTACGTCAAGGCTGGTATGCTTTTGCCGATTACGTGCAGCAGCCCGATTATGCGCGGTATGTTGCGGGCAAGATATGCGCGCCTTCGTATATTAGTCTGCACACTGCCCTTTCTTTCTATGGTATCATCCCGGAAGCCGTAGTAGAACTCACCAGCGTAACAACGCAAAAGACCTGCCGCTACGAAAATGCGTTCGGGCAGTTCAGTTATCAGACTATTCGTCCGCGACTCTTCTGGGGCTTCGAACCCAAGACCATGCGCGACGGCAAGCAATACATGATGGCTACTCCCGAAAAGAGCATCATCGACCTTCTCTACCTCTATCCGCAATATTCGACCCTCAACGAGATGCGCGAACTCCGCTTCGACGATGACTGGATGCACGACGAGTTGAATAAGGAATGCTTGTTGGAGTACACTGAGCGCATCAATAGCCCTGTCGTTCGCAAGAGAGTAAAATTATTGCTTAAAGCATATGAAGCTGAAACAACGCGACTTTGAACATCTCCTTTTCGATACCCGCAAAAGTGAAGTAATCTTGAATTTTATAAATCATATATCCCTATGAAACGCCTCATCTACATTTTCTTGTTATTGCCACTGATGGCACTCGGACAAACATCCGACAAAACCTGTACAGATTGGTATAACGGTTTTGCCGCTGCATTCGACACGGTTCATTCTTTTTCCAAAACCGGTCAGATAGATACTATGCCCCTTATCCGCGAATACCTTGATCAATGGGCACAAGCCGGCATCGACTGCGCCGACAGGTTTACGTGTGAGTTCAATTACCACTATAACCTCTCTGTTATCTCCAGCATCACGATGACCGTGCGTAAACCACCTTATGTAGAGGAGGCTATGACGCTAAGCGATTCTACAGGTGGTATAGCCGGATATATGTATCAGGGATATATGCTCGTGGACACACTGCACTTCGAGCATTCTATTGATTGGTTAGAGCGGGCTTTAGTTCGTTATCCCGAGCGACTGGATATATGGCAGGGCGAAATAATGGCGTTGCTGTATGCGGACGAGTTGGAACGAATGATGACGTTTTTCGACCGCTTTCTCGCATATAGTATCCGCCACACCGGTTCATGGCTTTATACCAACGACGTACCGCTCGACAAAGCCGTTCGTCCGGAAGATGACCCTGTTACACAGACCGTCCAGAATAAGATGAGTACACTCCTTTCCAATGACTTCTACACCGAAGCCACGCAACTGATTGATATAGCACTAAGATACTACCCGTCTTCTCCTGTTTTCTTGAACGACAAGGCAGTTATCTACTATCAGCAAGAGGACTATGAGCAAGCACTCATTTGGTTGCAGAAAGCTTCTAAAGCCAACCCGAAAGACCAACTCATCAAAGATAACATCAAGTATCTCAAACAAGAACTCAAGCAACGCAACAAGAAAAAATGAAACGCCTCCGCCGCGATTTCGGCGATGACTATGCAGTCTACAGCCGCAGCACCTGTCGCTTCCTGCCATTCACTTACAAAAAAAAATAGCCCCATGAACCGCCTGCAACACATATGGAACTTCCTGATTGACCACCTGTGGTTTCTTCCTATGGTGTTATTTTTCCTTTATAGCGTCCTTTACCTGCTGATAATAGTAGCTGTACCCTGTCGTCCGTTGATGCTTTTTGTCGAAGGGGCGCTGTATATCTTCGGTGGTATCATCATTATATCAGTAGTGCTGATGTTTGGTACTACTTTCGGCATCTTCCATAGGAATAAAAATGTAACCGAATGTTTGGGACTGCTAGGCATCAATATTCTGGTAGTGATAGTTGGATTTGGGATGCAAATCCTTGCCGGTATCAAAAATCCGGATCCTTATGCATTTTCTCATCCGATACCGGAAGGGATGGAATTTAATATTCCAATAGAACCTAATTCTGAGAACAACCCTTGCTCTTTACGTCATGAAGCTGTTATTGAGTCAGATAGTACAACTTGGTTGCAAGTCTCTACGGAATTTATTGGACTGTTTGCATACACCTTCTATTATTATGATTTGCCGGCAGGTGACATCTTTCTGCGTTGTTACGAGGCCGGCACAAATGACCCGTTGTCTGCCGATAGGATAGAGAAAGCCACGCTTTCTCCGACTCATGCAGAGAACGATTTCTGTTGCCAAGTCAGTGACAAACATTTTATCATTTATGAAGGTGATGTGCAGCAATACTATGTTGCCCGTTTCGAAGTCTGGTATCGCTCAGCAGACACCCGCATAGAGCGAAAACTACTCGAAAAATTGTATCGTGTAGATGGTTACGAACACTAAAATCAATAGCACTTCAATTATTGTACCTATCAGTTTCAAATTTGAGTGATACGTATACGTTGGTACAATTATTTCCTCACTAATTCAGCCTCCAAAATAACAGATTTTGTCGCTATTCCCCACAATTTAGCACATTCCCTTGCCAAATCCGCAAAAAAATCAAAAAATATTTGCATATTTCAAAAAAAAGTTGTATCTTTGCGTAAATTTTTTGACAGAAATAGAAAAATCTTCTACTATGGCCGTAAAAATTAAGCAAATATTAGACGAATTAGGTACGGATACATTGCTGTTCGCTTCTTGGCTAACAGCAAAAGGAGTTACTGGCAAAGAGCAAGCGTCATATGTGCAGAGCGGTTGGTTGGAAAGAGTATCGCATGGCGTATATCAGGTCGCAGGAATGAATGTGTCGCTTTTTGGTGCGATTTCGGCATACAACTCACAACTGGGCAAGCAATGTACGGTAGGGGCAGAAACCGCGTTAGAATTGCGCGGTTACATGCATTATGTACCGATGGGCAAACCATTAGCCTTTATCTTTACCGCCCCGCATCATGAGTTGCCTTCATGGTTTTTGGCGCACGAATGGAATCGAACATTGCGGTATCATACATCGTCTTTATTCGGCACAGAAGGATTGGAAGAAATGGAAACAGACGGGCATAAGTTATTGGTATCGTGTCCCGAGAGAGCAATATTAGAATGCTTGAATCGTCCTCATGCTACGACTTCGTTATTAGACACGTATTACCTAATGGAACTCCTGACAACACTTAGGCCGAAAGTCTTGCAACAATTGTTGGAGAAGTGCTCATCAGTTAAGGCAAAACGGCTGTTCCTCTACATGGCAGAGAAAGCAGATCACCCATGGTGGAAAGCTTTGGATACAAGTAGAATAGATATAGGTAGCGGACGACGGATGATCGTACCAAAAGGCAAATTTGTAAGCAAATATAACATAACCATACCTACTGATTTGTACAACTATGTTTAATCCTGTCTATGCGCGAAAAGTGGAGTTCTTGCTCCGACTAATGCCTTATGTGACAAGCGAAGGTGTATTTGCTGTACATGGCGGTACGGCTATTAACCTGTTTGTCAAATACATGGATTTGCCATTAAGCGAGGCGCGCGAAGGACTTATCTTTTGCTTATTGGGTAGCGACAGACCGATACATGAGTCACTGGCTCCGGCTTTGATAGACCAACATAACGCCATGACGAACCAATTCGCGGGAATGACAGATAAAGCTTTTACATACGAAGAGTTTGAGCAAACACGGTTGAAGTTGATACGTGATGTGAATGCGATGCTCACAGAAGATGACAAGCGGTTTCTGGTTAGCTTTGAGCAAGGCGAGCCGCTGTGGGACGGATATAAGTTTGCGTATTTCAAGGACTATTCGTCTGTCCAATGGAAATTGATCAACCTTGCCAAACTCAAGAAGCAGAATCCCGCCAAACTCCAATCAGAAGCAGAGAAACTTAAGGTATGTTTCGCATAATTTAGCACATTCCCTTGCCAAATCCGTAAAAAACACAGAAATTTTGCATTTTTTCTCTCAAAAACTTGCCGATATCGGCAAAATTTTGTATCTTTGCAACGGATTTTGAAATAAAACTTGCCGATATGGAGTATATTTCCGTCATACAATTTGCCGAGAAGTACGGCATTAGCGAACGCACCGCACGTAATTATTGTGCGGCAGGGAAGATTGATGGAGCCTTTCTGACAGCCAAAACATGGAACATTCCTGCGGATGCTATATTGCCCAAGAAAGGCAAAGCCAAACTCTCTCCGCTCCTTGCACGTCTGCGTGAAGAGAAAGACTCCAAATTAAAGGGCGGCATCTACCATCGTACGCAGATCGACTTGACCTACAACTCCAATCATATCGAAGGCAGCAAGCTGACCAAGGAGCAGACGCGCTATATCTTCGAGACCAACACGCTCGGCATCACAACAGAAAACACCTCCGTCGATGATATCATGGAAACGGTCAATCACTTCCGTTGTATCGATTATATCATCGACCATGCGACGGATAAAATAACCGAGACGCATGTCAAGCAACTGCACGCCATCCTCAAAACGAACACTTCCGACAGCCGCAAACCTTGGTTCGCAGTAGGCGATTACAAACGCCTCGCCAACGAGGTTGGTGAACAAGAGACTATCGCTCCTAAAGACGTACATCGCCACATGAAAGTCTTGCTTTCCGACTACAACGCGCTCAAACAAGTTGAGTTTGATGACATCTTGGACTTCCACGTGCGTTTCGAGCGCATCCATCCTTTCCAGGACGGCAACGGCCGTGTAGGTCGTCTGTTACTCTTCTGGCAATGCCTGCAAAGCGCGCACGTACCGTTTATCATCACCGAGGACTTGCGTCTCTATTACTATCGCGGCATCCAAAACTGGGGCAACACCAACGGTTATCTCCGCGACACCTGCCTCACCGCCCAAGATAATTACAAAGCCTTGTTGGATTACTTCAAAATCAAATACTAACCCTATGAAACGCTCCTCCTCGTTCTGCCTCTGCCAGGCAGCTTAAAGTAATCTCACACCCCCAAAGGGAGCTCATAGGGAGCGGAAAGGGGGCTCATCGGGGGAATATCGTATCCTACCCATACCTATAATATATATAAATATATATTACCCGTGAAGTTGAATACTTACCAGTAAGAAACCGCAAAATGAACTGCAAAATACACCCTGTTTTATACAAATTCTACCTTTGTCTAAAGAATACACTCGGGGCAGAAATTGTACATCGCCGCAAACGCACTTCCGATATGCGCATAGAGGTCTTTTTTTACCTTGAGCAGCTGGGAATACCCACAGGAAGACTCAACTCCCTTCCCGAAGCAGAGAAATGTGGCTATTGGATCATCTGCCGGCAGCAAACAAAAAAACAGCACATGTTCTACAAGGGTCATCGCGTTTACCAGCTCTTCCTTTCACCCGTTCATCCCAAGAAACGCCGCGAAAGACAATCCCTCACTCAATCGCGCACCCAAGTTGCCGTAGCCATCGCAGCCTGACACGCATAATTATGCAACTAATAACAAAAAACTAAATAAAAATAGAACAATGAAACACTTTCGAAACATTATCGGATATCTGCTTGGCGGACTCATGTTCGTCGTACTATTGCCGGCGATCATGTGGCTGGTATCAGGCATGCCACAATTGGAACATATCGGCGCATGGCGCGCATCGTGCACGGGATTGCTGATAATAGGCGGCTTGGCGCTGAGCGTGTGGACGATCGTCTATATGAAGCGCCGTGGCAAAGGCAATCCGATGGATGCGTTCGACCATGAGATAGGTGCGCGCACACAACACCTGATGACCGAACAGCCTTATCGCATCAACCGCAATCCGATGCTTACGGGCACACTCATGTATTTGGCAGGCTTTGTTGTTTGGCTTTGGACGTGGCAAGCACTACTTGCGTGGTTCCTGTTCTTTGCCATCATGTTCGTGCAAGTCCTGACAGAAGAGAAACGCCTTCGCCGCGATTTCGGCGATGAGTACGAAGCTTATTGCCGCCGCACCGGCCGCTTCTTGCCTTTCTCCCTACGGAAATAACAGACTATCGCTTGTGCGTGTGCGGGCGGTTGCCGTTGCGGGAATGTTTGTGGAAATGACCACGACGATTCTTATTGCCTGCCGGCTGCGCATACAGGCTGTTGTCCGGCGCGTCGCCTAAGGCGGATGGCAACACCAGCCGCTGTATCTCTTTGCCAAGGAACCGCTCAATCTTTGCCCAGTAACGTGCGTCCTCCGGACTAACGAGCGTGATCGCTTCGCCAAGATTCTCGGCACGTGCCGTACGGCCTATACGATGCACATAATCCTCTGCATCACGCGGCACGTCGAAGTTGATGACCAGAGGTATATCGTCCACGTCTATCCCTCGCGCCACAATATCCGTAGCCACAAGCACATCCACCTTGTTGTTGCGGAAATCGAGCATCACCTCGTCGCGTTGCTTCTGCTCCAGATCGCTGTGCATGGCGCGCGCGTTCAGTCCCTGACGGCTCAAAAGTACAGTCAGCTCCTTGACGCGCTGTTTCTTGCCCGCAAAGAGGATAACCTTGCTCAGGTGTTGCTCTTTCAGCCGGTCGATGATAAACGGAATCTTCTGCGTCTCGAAGCAGCACAAAGCACGCTGCGCTATACTCTCCGGCGGACGGGAAATAGCAATCTTCACCTCGGCGGGATTGTTCATGATCTTCTTTGCCATGCGGCGGATATTATCCGGCATCGTGGCGGAGAACATAATCGTCTGCCGCTCTTTAGGCAAACAATCCACAATCTTCATTATATCGTCGTAGAATCCCATATCGAGCATCCTATCCGCCTCATCCAGGATAAAGTACTTAACTCCCGAGAAGTCGATATCCATGATGTTCATATGGCTGAGCAGTCGTCCGGGCGTAGCGATCACGATATCTGCCCCGGTCTTCAATCCGTTGGCCTGCGTGGAGAAGTTCCGACTGTCGTTGCCGCCATATACAGCTACGGACGAAAACGGCACATAGTACCCGAAACCTTCCATCTGCTGGTCGATCTGTTGCGCCAGTTCGCGGGTAGGCGCCATGATGATGGCATTCAGCTTGCCGGGATCATGGTCATCATATTGCAGGTTGGTCAGCAGCGGCAATATATATGCCGCCGTCTTGCCCGTGCCGGTCTGCGCACAACTGATCACATCGCGATGCTCAAGCAAGATAGGTATAGTCTGTTCCTGTACAGGCGTGCAGGTATCGAAGTGCATGTCCCACAAGGCATCCAGCACTTCATCGGAAAGTGGAAGTTCGTCAAAATACATGTTTCGGGATTTCTTACATGTGGTGTATTTTTACAACAACAGCCTTCATCTCGGAGGCTGTTGTTGTTTTGTTGCGCCTTAGCGCGTTCGTGATTTAGAGGGCTCCAATCTCGTGGAGGATGTTCGTAGTCTTGGCTGTAGCGTCGTGCGAAGCCTTGAACAATGCCTTCTCCTCATCATTGAGGTCGAGCTCTACAATCTTCTCGATACCCTTGCGACCGATGATACAGGGAACGCCGATCATGATATCGTCATAGCCATACTCACCCTCGAGCTTAGCCGAAGCAGGGATCATGCGCTTCTGGTCGTTGAGGATAGCGTCAACCATGAAGGCAACCGAAGCACCCGGAGCCATCCAAGCCGATGTGCCGAGCAGACCGGTCAGCGTAGCACCGCCAACCATAGTAGCCTTAACTACCTCGTCCAGTTCCTCAGCCGACAGCAGCGACGATACAGGTATTCCGCGGTAAGCGGCAAAGCGCTTCATAGGAATCATGGTCGTGTCGCCGTGACCACCGATAACGAAGGCATCGATGTCGTGCGCATAGCAACCGAGCTTCTGGCTCAGATAGTATTTGAAACGGCTGGAGTCAAGCGCACCACCCATACCGATAACTCGGTTACGCGACAGACCCATAGCCTTCAGGGTCAGATAAGCCATCGTATCCATCGGGTTCGATACAACGATGATGATTGCCTCGGGCGAGTGAGCCAGAATCTGCGTAGCAACGCTCTTAACGATACCTGCGTTAACGCCGATCAGCTCCTCACGCGTCATACCCGGCTTACGGGGCAGACCGGAAGTGATAACTACTACATCCGAACCGGCAGTCAGACTATAGTCATTGGTTACACCCTTAACTACGGTCGAGAAACCGATAGTCTGAGCGGATTGCATGATATCCATGGCCTTGCCCTCAGCAACGCCTTCCTTGATATCAATCAGTACAACTTCGCTGGCGATATTCTTTACAGCGATTACATTGGCAGCGGTAGCACCTACGTTACCTGCGCCTACTACAGTTACTTTTGACATGTGTTTGTATTTATATTGTGTTAATTTTTGTTCTATCGTATCGCGTTTCACCAAACGCGACTGCAAAGTTACGATTTTTTTTTGACATTTGCAAATTTTTTGCAATAAATCTTTGCAGAAATATGCATTTTTGTCACTTTATGTGGGATTAGGATGAAAAATTCCCACCTGTTTGTTATTCAAACAGCATGTACGGACGTAGTTTCTGCTGTTCGTCCTCGGTAAAGATGCCCGCCAATTCGTTCATCGAGCGTAATCGTATTTTGCTTCGCCGCAAGTCATACACCTGTTCCGCTTGCCGATAACTGATATACGGATGTCGCTGCAGCCGGCGAATGGACGCATGATTAACCTGTATCGGTTCAATTCGTGCGGTATCGGCATATAGATGCGGGATTAGGCTATCCACGCGCTCGGCAGGTATCTCCCGAATCTCGTACAACTGCTCCGCCGCATAGTACCCGCCCAGATTGTTGCGGTACTTGATGATCTGTATTGCCGTGTACCGTCCTACACCTCGCAGCAGCATCAGCTCCGTTGTGTCGGCAGTATTCAGTTCAAGGACAGTATCACGTTTCGGATAGGTATTGCTTAGGACGAGACCAGCATTTTCCCCTCCTTTCTCCCCACTTACCACTGAGTCAATCTGTATGTACGGCTCGAGTGTCGCGTACAACGAATCGTTCATACCATACAAGCTGCGCAGTTCCTCTTTCTTGCGAAACACCTTCCCTGCTTGCCTGTAACGCAGCAGGTTATGTGCCATCCATGGTTTCATGCCCACCGTGACGAGCAATGTACTGTCAGCCGTATTCGGGTCGAAAGGCTGCAAGCATATTGGTATAGTGTCGCGCTTGCGGCTATATTGCGCGCGGCGTTCGGCATATTGCGCCTGGCTGAGCGAATCCAGATAGGCCTGGAACGCCTCTTCACGCTCGGGTTGCATGGTCAGCAGTTCGGGCAAAGACTGCTGTTCCGCTCTGCGGCGCGTGAGGTACGCGCACAACTCCAGAGCTGCCACAATCAGCAACAGACACGCTAACCCTATCCATTGATTCTTACTCATCACTCCACGATTGAGGTCAGTTCTCCATCGGCGAACACGGTGGTCAGCCGCGTGCCTGCGGGAGCTTGCTCTGCATGACGAATAATCTTGCCGTCACAGAGCGTAAGCGTATAGCCTTTGCGGAAGATCTGCTCGGGCGAATGCAGACTGATGGCTTGCTGAAACATCTGTATCTTGTTGCGTTCGGTTTGCAGGGTGCGGGCAATGGCGTATTGAAGCGTCAGCCGCAGCTGCTCGATCTGTTGCTTGCGCATAGCAACCATCTGCGTAGCTACGCGCGACAATCGCTGGCGCAGTTGGTCGATCCGAACCAGTTGTTGGGCATTATGGTCTACGAGCATCTCCGCCACGGCGGTAGGTGTCTTGAGCGAGCTGTGCACAACCATATCCACTATACTCACGTCGCGCGTGTGACCTATTCCTGACAATATAGGCAGCGGAAACTGCGCACAATGCGATGCCAACTCATAGGTATCGAAACATGTCAAGTCGGTCGTAGCTCCTCCGCCACGAATAATAGCTATACAATCAAAAAAATCCATCTTCGCAGCTATTTCATTCAGCGCCGATATGATAGAACGCGCTGCGCCATCGCCCTGCATTACAGCGGGAAAGAACTGCGTGGTGAACAGCAGATGGTAGGGATTATCCGAAAGCTGATGACAGAAGTCGCCATAACCCGCTGCGGTTTCTGCAGAAATGACAGCAACGCGGCGAATGACTGCAGGCAAAACGAGGGATTTATTCATGTCGAGCACCCCATCCTTCTCCAGGCGTTGCAGTGTGAGCTGACGTTGCCGCGCCAAGTCGCCCAAGGTGAACGAAGGATCGATATTCTGAATATTCAGGCTCAAGCCATATACAGGGTGAAACTCCACACTCACCTCCACCAGCACTTGCATACCTGCCTCCGGGCGTTTGCCTGTTTCTTGCAAGAAGTAGGCGGATATGAGTTGCCAGATATTACTCCAGCACGTGGCACGCATCTTAGCGGCAAACATACCCCGCTCGCCTTTCTCCACCAGCTCCAGATAGCAATGCCCGCGGTCGGTAAGTTGCGCAATCTCCGCACGCACCCAATACGTGGCAGGGAAAGCCTGCTGAATCTGTTCATCCAGCAGCGCACATAATTCCGATAGAGATAGTGAAGTCATAGATTGTCAATGAGATTGAAAGAATGAATGGATTTCGGCATATACCTGTCGGCTTTCGGGCAACTGCGGGTATAGCACGCTGAACACATGCCCTAATTTGGTCTGCTTGCCTTTGGGAAAATCATGCAGGCGATGCTCTACACCCGCCGCAGTCAATATACTATCCAACTTGAGTGTGTCTTTGCGGATGATATCCTCGGCACTGGTTACCAGGTACAACGGCGGCAGTTGCGTCTCCCCGACCATCGCCGAAGGGTCGAAGATATATGGCAAATACGATTTGCCCTTCTCTTCGCGCGCAGATACTACGTTACGCAAAAAGGACAACAGATCCTTGCGCCGTGTATCCAGCATGATCGAGATGAGCGCCGCAGCGCGGAAACGAATACCGCAAGCATGAATGCCAAACAGTTGCTGCAAGTGCTTACTTCCCTCCAGCGCCAAGGCAAAGAGCGCCAACAACGCCCCCGCCGAATCTCCTGTGAGATAACAACTATCGAGGTTCAGACCATACTGCTTCCGATGTTCGCTGATGAATCGTAAAGCTGCCATCACGTCGGCAATCTGGTGAATAAGCGTGGTGTCGGGGATGCGGCGGTAACTCAAGCTTACTACAGCATAGCCCATTCGCGCCCACTCGTAGTTGAAGTTCGTATTCACCGTCTTGTACGAGGCAAACAGCCCACCGCCGTGGATGTTCACAATTACCGGCATATCTTCCGCGCCACTCCGAGGGCGATAGATATCCAGCAGGTGCTCAGCCGTACCGTCGGCTATGTACGGGATATCGGCTTGTATCGACAAGTCGGTTGCCTCAAGCTGCTGCCGACTCATCCGCCGGGCATCAATGCGCTCGAACAGGTAGCGACCAAAGCGCGCAAGCAGTATGGATAACAGGATAAGCATATTAGCGTCGGAAGGTGAAATATTTCTGCCCTAAGAAACTGATAACCACCGTGAACAGCGTGATGGCAATCTTCGAAGGCGTGGGATACCAGGCAAACACCTCAACAAGCAGCTTGAGGCCGAAGTAGTTGACTGCCAGGTTCACGGCTACTATCAGTATGTACCGCCCCAACTGACGTGCGCCGTGCAGCGTGGACTGCGTGAACGTTACGTACTTGTTCAGCCAAAAGCCCGTGAGCAACGTTATCGGGAACACGATGCACAGCGAGGCGATGTGCGGCGTGAGGCACAAACTGTGATCCGCCAAGTGCAGATACACCAACTCATGACCCACAACAAAGTTGTAGGTCACAAAGTACAGTATCCAGTCAAGTACCATGTTCCCGCCGCCGCACGCTCCGTAACGAAAAATCTCTCTTGGCACGTACTTTTGAAACGGAGAATAGACAAAATCTATAATTTTTGTAATTATTTGTGCTATTTTTTGCATATTGCTTGCATAAATAAAAAAAAATTCTTATCTTTGTATGCTAATTACGTGCAAAGATACAACAAATATTTGAGAAAAGCAAATTTTTCGTCATTTTTTTGCAATAATTCGCAATTTTGTTCAACCAATAACAGTAAATATGGACTATCACCCGGATAATGCAAGCAGTACGTGCCAAAAAATCCCTTGGGCAGCATTTCCTTACGGACTTGACTATTGCCCGGCGCATAGCCGACACTCTTTCGTTGGCTGATGTTTCTTGCACCCCGCAGTTCGACATGTGCGGGAAGCCTGTTCCTGTTTTAGAAATAGGTCCGGGTATGGGTGTGCTTACGCAATACTTGCTCAAGAATCCTGATATCCGTCTTACGGCCATCGAGATCGACCGCGAGTCGGTTGCCTACTTGCGCGAGTGGTACCCTGAGCTGAACTTGGTTGAGGGAGATTTCCTGAAGTACGATCTCGATGCCTTATTCCCGAATCAGTCGTTCTGCGTTATAGGTAACTATCCCTACAATATATCTTCGCAGATCTTTTTCAAGGTGCTTGAGCACAGAGATCATATACCTGTCTGCAGCGGAATGATTCAGAAGGAGGTTGCCCAGCGCCTGGCTGCCAACCCGGGCAAGAAGGACTATGGTATTCTTAGTGTGCTGCTACAGGCGTACTACGACATCGAATACCTGTTCACGGTAGGTAACCATGTGTTCAACCCGCCGCCAAAGGTCGAGTCGGCAGTTATTCGCCTCAAGCGGAACCAACGGCAACACCTCGACTGCGATGAACAGCTGTTCAAGACTGTGGTCAAGACGGCTTTCAACCAGCGACGAAAACAGATGCGCAATTCTCTGCAGCAGTTGGTAGGCAAGGGTAATCCCCTCCTACAAGAGAATATCTTCACCAAGCGCCCCGAACAACTGCACGTCGATGAGTTTGTGGAACTTACTAAAATGATTGAACATGGCAGAACTCAAAATATTCTATAAGGACAGCGAGAAGATCAAAGTGGCGCGCTCCATTTCCGCGCTCCGCCAGCTCGACAAGAAGGATATCATCTGGATTGACCTGCTCGACGTTTCCGACAAGACCGAGGATACGCTCGAGGGCTTCCTGAAGATTGACATTCAGGAAGATGAGGAGATGGAGGAGATCGAGATGTCCAGCCGTTATATCCAGACGGACGACAGCATCGTGGCTAACTCCAATTTCTTGCACTCCAATTTCGATGTCGAGGCGGTGAACTTTATCCTCAAGAACAATATTCTCGTTACCTCGCACGATCATGAACTCGGCTCGTTCAACGAGACGGTGAAGCGCATGTTTGTCAACACCCGTAACTTCCCCACCGGCTTCCATGTACTTGTAGCGCTGATGGAAACCCGTGTGGAGAAAGATGCCGACATGATCGAGGATACCACCGACCAAATCACCGAACTGTCAACCACCATCAATGCTTCCGACCACGTGGATGAAGAGATCCTGATTGAAATCAAGAACTTACAGGAAAAAGTAACCATCCTCCGTCAGAACATTATGGATAAGCAGCGTGTGATCAGCAACTTCCTCAAGTGCGATTTCTTCCCCGAGGAGTTGCAACCGCGTCTGACGATGGTCATCAAGGATATCAACTCGCTGTTCGAATATACCCGCTTCGGTTTCGACCGTTTGGACTACCTCCAGGATACCTTCCTCGGTCTGGTAAACATAGAGCAGAACAAGATCATCAAGATCTTCACCGTGGTGAACGTCATCTTCCTGCCTCCTACCCTCATCGCCAGTATGTACGGCATGAACTTCAAGGTGATGCCCGAACTGGAATGGGCTTTCGGCTACCCGTTCTCTATAGGACTGATGGTTGTATTCACCTTGCTGGTTCTCGGCATCTTCAAACTCAAGAAGTGGCTGTAACACCTATCGAAACAATAATACAAAACAAACAATAGAATAGATTATTGACATAACAACTATATGCAAAAGATTAGAAACATTGCAATCATCGCCCACGTGGATCACGGCAAGACTACATTGGTGGACAAAATGTTGTACACCTCCAACCTCTTCCGTGACAACCAAGACAAGGGCGAACTTATTCTCGACAACAACGACCTGGAGCGCGAACGTGGCATAACTATCCTGGCCAAGAACGTAGCCATCGAGTACAAGGGCTACAAGATCAATATCATCGACACCCCGGGTCACGCGGACTTCGGCGGCGAAGTAGAACGCGTGCTGAATATGGCTGACGGCGTTTTGCTGCTCGTCGATGCCTTCGAAGGGCCAATGCCCCAGACGCGCTTCGTGCTGCAGAAAGCCATAGAGCTGAACCTCAAGCCCATCGTGGTAATTAACAAAGTGGATAAGCTCAACTGCCGTCCGGACGAAGTACAAGAGGCGGTATTTGACCTCATGTGCAACCTCAACGCCAGCGAAGAGCAGTTGGATTTCCAAACCATATACGGCTCCGCCAAGAACGGCTGGATGAGTACGGATTGGAAGCAACCGACCACCGACATCACGGCGCTGATGGATGCCATCATCGAGTATATTCCCGAGCCGGAAGTGCTGGAAGGCACACCGCAGATGCTTATCACCTCGCTTGACTATAACCCCTATGTTGGCCGAATAGCTGTAGGGCGCGTACATCGTGGTGTACTCAAAGACGGCATGCAGGTGACCCTCGCTAAGAAAGATGGCACGAAGATCCGCACGAAGATTAAGGAACTGCACACGTTCCAAGGCATGGGTCACGTCAAGACCGACGAGGTACGTAGCGGCGACATTTGTGCGCTGATCGGTATCGACGGCTTCGAGATTGGCGACACCATCTGCGACATCGAGAACCCCGAGGCACTCGACCCGATAGCTATCGACGAGCCGACAATGTCTATGACGTTCACCATCAACGACTCCCCGTTCTTCGGGCAAGACGGTAAGTTCGTGACATCTCGTCACATACAGGAGCGACTGACCAAAGAGTTGGAAAAGAACCTCGCCTTGCGCGTGGAAACCAGCGACCGCGAATCAGCATGGAACGTGTTCGGTCGTGGTGTGCTGCACCTCTCGGTACTTATCGAGACCATGCGCCGCGAAGGCTACGAACTGCAGGTTGGCCAGCCAAAGGTGATCATTAAGGAGATCGACGGCGTGAAGTGCGAGCCGGTAGAGCAACTGACCGTGAACACTCCCGAAGAGTGCTCGGGTAAGATCATCGAGTTCGTGACCGTACACAAAGGCGAGATGACAAAGATGGAGTTGGTCAACGACCGTGTACAACTGGAGTTCATTATACCCTCACGCGGCATCATGGGTATGCGTACCTACGTGATGAACGTCAGTGCAGGCGAAGCCATCATGGCGCACCGCTTCCTGGAGTACCAGCCTTATAAAGGCGATATGCCGCACCGCGTCAACGGTTCGCTCATCGCTATGGAAGCCGGCACGGCTTCCGCGTACGCGCTGGATAAGCTCCAAGACCGCGGACGGTTCTTTATCGATCCGCAAGAAGAGGTGTATGCCGGTCAAGTGGTTGGCGAGAATGCCAAGGAAGGTGATATAGTCATCAACGTAACCAAAGCCAAGAACCTGACGAACATGCGTACCAAATCCTCTGACGACAAAGCCGTGCTCGCTCCGCCGGTACGATTCTCGCTCGAGGAGGCACTGGAGTATATCAAGGAGGATGAGTACGTGGAGGTAACACCCCACGCCATGCGAATCCGCAAAATCATTTTGGACGAATTAGAGCGCAAACGCGCAAACAGATAATATGAAACGTAAGATTGCAATTATTGCCGGCGGCGACAGTTCGGAGCATGACGTATCGCTCCGTTCGGCTGCCAGTATCAAGAGTTGGTTAGATCCCGAGCGTTACGATGCAGAGATAGTTGAGCTGCAAGGCGCAGACCTCAAGACACTGAACAAGATAACCGAATACGACTATGCTTATATCACCATCCATGGCACTCCGGGCGAGAACGGTTTGCTGCAGGGTTTCCTGGATATGATGCATATTCCCTACTCGTGTTGCGGTGTGCTGGCCGCAGCGATGACATTCAACAAGTATGCCTGCAACCACTACCTCGCCCCGTTCGGCATCAAGATATCTCCGTCCATCCTTCTGCGCAAAGGCGCTGAGCGGCCGACCGCACAAGAGATAATTGACCAAGTCGGACTTCCGTGCTTTATCAAGAGCAATGTAGGCGGATCGAGTTTCGGTTGCACAAAGGTGAAGACCATCGAAGGTGTTGAGCCGGCTATCGAGGCCGCTTTCCGCGAGGGCAATGAGGTGATATGCGAGGCACTGATGGTCGGTACGGAGATCACTTGCGGCGTATACAAAACGAGCAAACGCAGCGTAGCCCTGCCTATCACCGAGGTAGTGACCAGCAACGAGTTTTTTGATTACGATGCCAAGTACAACGGTCAGGTACAGGAGATCACCCCTGCTCGTATCCCCGACGCTACACGCGATGCTGTACAAGCATTGACCCTCAAGATTTACGACATACTCGGCTGCAAAGGTATCATCCGCACCGACTATATCATTGCGCCCGACGGCACGATTCAACTCCTGGAAGTGAACACTACCCCCGGAATGACAGCTACCTCGTTCATCCCGCAGCAGGTTCGTGCCGCAGGCATGGAGATGCGTGATGTACTCACCGAGATCATTGAAGGCTAAATACTGATAGCTGAATGCTGATAACTGATTGCTTATGATTGACGTTAATGAAGCCATATCGAGATTAGATTGGAGCAAAGAGCCGCAAGGTTTGTATGCCCCCATTGCATACGCCTTATCCTCGGGCGGCAAGCGCCTTAGGATGCAGTTGGTACTGTCGGGTTGCAGGGTGGTAGGCGGCAACGAAGCAGAGGCTTTGCCTTTTGCCCAAGCCATAGAGGTGTTCCACAACTTCACCCTGCTGCACGATGATGTGATGGACAAAGCCGACGTGCGCCGCGGCAAGCCGACTGTGCATGTCAAGTGGAACGACAACACCGCCATCCTCAGCGGTGATCAGATGCTCATCGAGGCATATCGCCTGCTCGAACAAGTACCGGCAGCCCGTTTGCCTCAATTACTGCATCTGTTCTCACAAACTGCCACCGAGGTATGCGAGGGACAACAATACGATGTGGACTTCGAGCAGCGCGACGATGTGCAGATCAGCGAATACATCGAGATGATTCGCCTGAAAACATCCGTACTGCTGGCAGCTGCACTCAAAGGCGGAGGCATCATTGGAGGAGCCGACGACAAGGAAAAAGAAGCGCTGTACAACTACGGCATTCATCTGGGCTTGGCCTTCCAGATTCAGGATGACCTGCTCGATTGCTTCGGCGATCCGCAGACCTTCGGCAAAGCCATTGGCGGAGATATATCGTGCAACAAGAAGACGTATCTCATGCTCAGCGCACTCAAGAACGCCGATCCCGCACAACGCGAACAGATAGCAGGCTGGCTGGCACAGACCACCCCCTCGCAGCAGAAGATTGATGCGATGAAGGGACTGTATGTCGCCACGAATGCCCGCGAAGCAGCCGAACAAGCAATCCGCGAGCATACCCGCAAAGCACTGGAGTGCCTGCAAGCACTACCCGATAATTCAGAGAAACAACGACTCGAAGCCATGGCGCTGAGTCTGGTTAATCGCAAATCATAGAACTATGCCATACAGACGACTACCCAACACCGACCAAGCACGTTTGCGCGCTCTGAAAACTGCCGTGCAACGCGCTGCCGAGAGCGATTTTACCGAGCAGGTATTGCCCTACCGTCTTAGCATGGAAGCAGAAGCTTGTCTGCTCAAGTTGGAGAATATCGTTTCGCAGTACAAAATGTACTACGACAACAAGACATCTTCCAACAAGAAGTATCGCACGCTCGTACAAAACACCCGCATGTATATCTCACACTTCATTCAGGTGCTTAACTTAGCCGTGATTCGTGGGGAGATAAAGAAAGAGGCAAAGAAACTGTATCATTTGGAAGAGGATGTGTTCGTATTGCCCGACTTGTCGAACGAGGAGAATCTGCTGCTGTGGGGAAAGAATATCATTGAGGGCGAAACAGCACGTATGGCTCAAGGAGGTATACCTATCAACTTCCCGGCTATTAACAAGGTAAAGGCGCATTACGACATGTTCAGCGACAGTCAGTCCGGACAATCAATGAACAAGCTTACCGCCGAGCGCGTGACAGAAGAGGTGCAGAAACTGCGCGTTGAGGCTGATGCTATCATCGTAAAAATATGGGATATCGTGGAGAAGTACTACGAGAAGCGCTTACCCTACGACCGCATGTGCCGCTGCAAGGAGTACGGACTCATCTTCTACTACCGCCCTGACGAGAAGCGATTCAGTGCCGAGACTGACAAGGCATTAGAAAAAGCAGCTGCCAGTCAGATGAAACTGGAGCTGCTATAACAGATGATAAGGGCGGATGATTAACGCTCGTAGGTGGCTGAAGGCGTGATGACCTTATCCATACGCACATCATGCAGTGACCACGGCAGATCATCTTGCATCTGGAAGTCGTAGCAAACGCCTATCTTGGGTACGTTGCCGAGCTTACGCAGGAATCGGTCGTAATACCCTTTACCGCGCCCCATGCGCACGAGATCTTTGTCAAACGCCAAACCCGGAACAACCACCAGATCAGGGGTGCCACGGTACGTACCGGTTTGAGGAGTAGGGATATCGTAATGACCCTTCTTAAGATTATCCTCACCTACATACTGACGCAACTCGATATAGTCGTGGTGCGTTACGGGCAAAAGAATAATCTTCTCATCCTTGTACTTCTCCAGCAGCGGACGCAGATCCACCTCATGGTGAACAGGGTAGTAGAACATTACCACGCGCGCATGACGGAACAAGTGTTGCTGCTCCAAGCGCTCAATAACTTGTGCAGACCACGTTTGCAGGTCTTCGGCGCTTTGAACACGTAACTTCTGACGCATCAACTCACGAATTTCACGTTTTCGTTTCTTGGTGCGGTTCCACGGAAGTAAACGCTTAAAGTCTAATATTTGGCTTTGGAATAACATAACGAAAAATAAGTTTTTTAAAAACGGCTACAAAGATACAAAAAAAAAATGATATTTGCAAATATGAAGTGTAACTTTTTAGTTATATTTTGCTTTTTAGGGCTATTTTTAACATCTTGCAATCGCGAGACGACAACTATTACCACTTCTTCCGATACAGAAGTGACCAGTTTCTATTTCGTAAAGAATGATAGTTTTCCCTCCATCGGCAACACCACGTTCAGCATAAGTCATTATGCCGCACAAGATACAGGTCTCATCACCAACCTCGACTCGATGACCTATCTTACTCCTGTTAACAGCCTTGTGCCGCGCATCCTATTCAAGTCCACACCGTCATCGGCTACCATCATCACGAAGGATACAACTATCCTGTTGAGTGGAGCCGACACCATCGATTTTACCCAACCTGTCTTGCTGCGCGTCATCTCCTCGGACTTATCCGCTACGAAGTATTACCGTATTGTGGTGAATGTACATCAGGTTGACCCGGATTTGTTCGCTTGGCAGCAGCTATGCCCTGCAGTCATCAACCATAGTTCAGCTTCCACCAAAGGAGTTGTGTTGGACGACATGTTTATGCTCTTCGCCAACGACGGCTTTAAGACTACTGTTTATCAGTCGCTTGACGGTATGTTTTGGGATGAGGGTAGCATACCTGTCGGCCTGCCCGCCAACTGTCAGGTACGCGAGATCCTGGCTGCCGACGATATGCTCTACTACTGCCAGGAAGGGGTAGTATATACCTCTATCGATGGCGTAAATTGGCTGGCTGAAGACCTGAGCGCCGAGACCTATGTGCCACGCGTGATGCTTATGCACTTCAACGACTCCGTATGGATGGTAAGCGAGCACAGCACGAATCACACCTTCCACCTCTCCGTAGAAGATGGCCTGAGCTGGCGCACCAACCCGGAAGCTTTGCCGGCTAACTGGCCGCTTTCTGAGTTCTGCGTAGTAGAGTTCACCTCAAGCAGTGAGCGCCCGCGCGCGATGATCCTGGGCGGCTACGATACCCAAGGCAACGGACTCAACTCACGTTGGAACATTGAATATACGCTTGCCAACGGCTACCGCTATGCCAACTTCGCCATCGAGAAGCCGCTATGCTCGGCTATTCTGGGTGCCAGCGTCGTATATTACGGCAAGCGGTTCTACCTGTTCGGCGGCACGGACAATGAGGCGCAATATCTATCTGAAACGGCATTGTACTCGGATGACGAAGGGCTAAATTGGAGCAAAATTGACACCGTTCGCAATCGCCTTATGGACGTATATTCACCGCGTACCGAGACAAGTGCTATAGTCGAAAACAGTTGCATCTATCTCATCGGCGGACAATCACGTACCGAGACCTACTCCGATGTGCTGTGCGGCAAACTGAACAGCATTGACTGGTAAATTCAATCGTAAAATCGTACATCATACATAATAAAATCGTACATAATAATGAGGATTCATTTCATCGCCATTGGCGGCGCAGCCATGCACAATCTGGCTATGGCTATTCAACAGAAGGCAGGATATATTGTCACCGGTTCGGATGACGAGATTTTTGACCCGGCACGCACGCACCTGAAGGATGCAGGCTTGCTGCCCGATGAGATGGGTTGGCACCCCGAGCGCATCACGCCCGATATAGATGCTATTATATTAGGTATGCACGCGCGCGAGGATAATCCTGAACTCGTACGCGCACGCGAATTAGGATTACGTATCTACTCCTTCCCCGAATACCTCTACGAGCAGACCAAGGATAAGTTCCGCATCGTGGTAGGCGGCTCGCACGGCAAGACAACCACCACGGCGATGATCCTGTACGTACTCAACCGCCTGGGCATCGAAGCCGACTATATGGTGGGCGCACAGATCGAAGGATTTGAGCGCATGGTACGATTGTCCGATACCGCCAAATACGCCGTGTTCGAGGGTGATGAGTACCTCACTTCACCACTCGACCTGCGCTCGAAGTTCCTGTGGTACAAACCCAACACCGCCATCCTCACAGGCATAGCGTGGGATCATATCAACGTGTTCCCTACCTTCGACCTCTACGTCGATACGTTCCGTAAGTTCGTGGACACCTTTGAGCCGAACGGCACATTCATCTATTATAGCGGCGACGAGAACTTGCAAAAGATTGCTGCCGGTGCGCGCAAAGATATCCATTGCCGTCCGTACTCTGCCTACAAGGGCGATGTGCCTATGCAAGTGTTCGGACAGCACAACATGGAGAACCTGCAAGCCGCCTGCATGGCGTGCGAGACGATAGGTGTCAAGCCCGAAGATTTCTACCGCGAGATTAGTACATTCAGCGGCGCAGCCAACCGACTGGAGAAGATTGCCGAAACGAAGAGTAGTGTGGCATATAAGGATTTTGCTCATTCGCCCTCCAAACTCCGCGCTACTGTCAAAGCCGTACGCGAACGCTACCCCGACAAACGCCTGG
Source organism: uncultured Bacteroidales bacterium (assembly GCA_902798965.1). GTDB lineage: Bacteria > Bacteroidota > Bacteroidia > Bacteroidales > Paludibacteraceae > Colicola. The sequence continues at coordinate 65,608 of CADBYS010000003.1, forward strand.
TGGCTGCCATGGAGCTGCATACCTTCTCTTCGCTCATGGCAGATTTCCTGCCGCAATACAAGGGCTGCATGGCGGAAGCCGATGAGGCATACGTATATTTCAACCCGCATGTAATTGAGCACAAGCGCCTGACGCCTATCACCGCCGAGGAAGTAGCCGCAGCGTTCGATTCGCCGAACATACGCGTATTCACCGAGAGCGAGGCACTACAAAAACAACTGCGTGACACCGTTGCCACGCAGCTGAATGGGCAGAATGTTGCCCTGCTGATGATGTCCTCCGGTACGTTCGACGGTATTAACGTCAAGCAGTTTGCCGAAGAACTGTTAGCAGATTAGCTCGGATTTAATCCTTGCAATCCTCCTTGCTAACACCTACCATGATACTTGATTCGATCTTGAAGTCGGTATAACCGGCCTTCTCGCCTGCTGCCTTGAGGCTTGCCTCATAGGCGTTGATCTCGTTCTTGGTTGTCCAAACATGGTTCTTGACAACTACGTCTGCACCCAGAACTTTGTAGGTTTGCGTTACTTCGTAGCAGTAGTTGGTGTCATTGCAAGCAGTGAGACCCAGTGCCAATACAGCGGCACATGCAATAAGTACTTTTTTCATTTTGTTTTAATATTTAATTGGTTGTTATTTATTGTTTCCCACCCAACCGCTTATCTCGCTGAGTTTGTTCAGCGCCTCAAGCGGCGTGAGACTATTGATATCTATTTTCCGTAGTTCGTCGCGGATCTGCTCCAGCACGGGATCATCGAGTTGGAAGAACGACAGTTGCACCCCTTGGCGCGTCTGCCCGATGCCTGTCACGGGCTTTGCTGCAGGCTGACTGCTGCCCGCTGATTGCTGACTGCTTACAGACACGGCATCGCTCTCCAGTTGTTTAAGTATCTCGTTGGCGCGTCGAATAACACTCTCGGGTATCCCGGCAATCTTCGCCACATGAATACCGAAACTGTGCTCACTGCCTCCGCGGGCAAGTTTGCGCAGGAAGATCACCTTGTTATTCACCTCGCGAACGGACACATTGTAGTTACGAATGCGCTGGAAGGAGGCTTCCATCTCATTCAGTTCGTGGTAGTGCGTGGCAAACAGCGTCTTGGCGTGATGCGGACTCTCGTGAATATACTCCACAATAGCCCAGGCGATACTGATACCGTCGTAGGTGGATGTACCTCGCCCCAGTTCGTCGAACAGCACAAGGCTTCGCTCGCTCAGGTTGTTCAGGATGCTTGCCGCCTCGTTCATCTCCACCATGAATGTTGATTCGCCTTGCGATAGATTGTCGCTTGCTCCTACGCGGGTGAAGATCTTGTCCACTATACCGATGCTGGCACTCTCCGCCGGCACGAACGATCCCATCTGTGCCATCAGTACAATCAGCGCCGTTTGGCGCAGCAAAGCCGACTTACCTGCCATATTCGGGCCAGTTAATATAATGATTTGCTGACTATTATTATCCAGCATCACATCGTTGGCTACGTACGTTTCGCCCAACGGCATACGTCGCTCGATAACCGGGTGACGACCTTGACGGATATCGATAACGAGACTGTCGTTCACATCCGGACATATATACTTGTTCTCCGCCGCTACGGTAGCAAAGCCCAACAAACAATCCAACTGTGCTGCCACATTGGCATCGGTCTGCATCATCGGTACGTACTCCACCATCGCGAGCATCAGCTCGTTGTACAGACGGTTTTCTATCAGTTCTATACGCGAGTCGGCTTCAACTATCCTGTTCTCCAAGTCTTTGAGTTCGGGCGTTATATACCGCTCCGCACTGACCAGCGTCTGCTTGCGAATCCAATCCTCGGGCACACTGTCCTTGAAGGTATTCCTCACTTCCAGATAGTAACCGAACACATTGTTGAATCCTACTTTCAGGCTATTGATACCCGTTCGCTCGATCTCCCTGTCGCGTATGCGCTCGATGGCTTCGCGGCTGTGGTCGCGCAGTTCGCGCAGTTCATCCAGTTCGTCATCCACACCCGCAGCAATCGTGTTAGGTCGGCCTTGCGCCAACGGCGGCTCGGGTACTATCTGCCGGCGTATACGCTCGCGCATCTCTACGCACAGCTGGATGGCTTCGCCGATGCTGTTCAGGTAACTGTTGTTCTCCGCTGCCTCGCATATGGCTTTAACCGGCTGCAAAGCGCCCAATGCCGTACTGAGTTGCACCATATCTCTCGGACCAATGCGCCCCGTGGAGATCTTGCTCACCGTGCGCTCCATATCTTGCAGTACACTCAGGCTCTCGCGGATCTGTGCACGCTCGTCGGGGTGACGGAAGAAGAACTCAACCACCGATTGTCTGTTCCGTATCGGGCGCACGTCCTTGAGCGGGAACGTGATCCATCGGCGAAGCATACGTGCACCCATCGGTGTGAGTGTCTTATCCAACACATCCAGCAGCGACAGACTGTCGTCGCTCTGATGATGCATCAGCTCCAGATTACGGATGGTAAACTGATCCAGCCACACGTACTTATCCGTTTCCAGACGGCTAAGCGGATGGATATGTTTGGTTTGCAGGTGCTGGGTTATATCCAGGTAATGCAGTATGCCGGCAGCAGCCACTACGCCTTCGGGGACTCCGGTCACGCCAAAGCCTTTCAGGTTCGTTGTTTCAAACTGCTTACGCAGCCGCTCCTCTGCGCCCGAAGGATTGAGCATCCAGTCCTCCAACTCAAAGGTGAAATACTTGGTTGAGAACAGCCGTTCGAACTCCTGTCGTTTGCCGCGAACGAACAGCACCTCTTTCGGTGCAAACTTAGCCAGTAGCGTAGCAATGTAATCCGATGTACCTTGTGCCACAAGGAACTCGCCTGTTGACAGGTCGAGCAGCGCGATGCCTATAGCTATCTTGGCGAAATGCAGACAGCACAGCCAGTTGTTTTCTTTCTGCCCGAAGCTGGCATCGTTGTAACTTGCGCCGGGTGTCACCAGTTCCGTTACGCCGCGTTGCACCAGACCTTTGGCAAGCTTGGGGTCTTCCAGCTGGTCGCAGATAGCTACGCGCATCCCCGCACGCACCAACTTGGGCAGATACGTATCCAGAGCATGAAACGGGAAACCAGCCATAGCCGTACTGTCCACCGCTCCGCCGCCGTTATTGCGCTTGGTGAGGGTGATGTTAAGTATCTTCGCTGCACACACGGCATCCTCGGCATACGTCTCGTAGAAGTCACCGCAACGGAACAAGAGCAACGCATCGGGGTATTGCTCTTTTATGCTGCGGAACTGCCGCATCATCGGTGTCAATTGTTCATTCGCCATACTTATTTTGCTTTCGACTTTTGACTTACTGAAAGTCAAACGCCACTTTTATATTGTATCTTCTGCCTGTCAGGTAGTTCGGACTTGCCCATTGGTTGCCGTCCACGTCGCTCACCCAGAAGTACGAGTTCACATTCCGCCAATCCACGAGGTTGAATACCTCAAATCCTATCGTCCATTGCTTGAGGTGCTTGGCTTTTTTCATGTACGCATAGTTATGGGCATTGCTCACATGAGTGAAGCCTAAGTCAATGAGCCGGTAGTCAGGCATCCTGCCTTTGCCACGTAGTTCGATGCTTCGCGGAGCACCGTACGGCAGTCCTTCCGCCCACACAAAGCGCAAGTGCGCATGCAGCTGCGGCAACTGTGGCAGGTAATCCTGGAAGAACATGGCAAACTGATAGCGTTGTTCCTGCGGCGCGTGCAGCCAACCAAGTTCCGGATGGCTAAGCAGCTGTTCGCGCGAACGCATCGTCGAGAAACTGATCCAACTGTCGGCGCCGGGCACCAACTCGCCGTATAGTTTCAGATCCAAACCTATCGTATAGCCTCGCACATCATTCTGACCGGAGTAACGTACGCGCACATTATCCACCGTGTAACTTGTTCCCCTATCCATGTACTTCGCATACGCCTCAGCTGTCAGTTTGAACGGTCGACCTATGGCGCGGAAGTAATAATCCGTGCCGAACACAAGTTGAGTTGTTCGCGCAGCTTTCAGTTTGTCGTTCAATCGAATTCGCGTTATGCCGTACTCGTCGGTCAGCGTGTCACGCAGTTCCTTGTAGAACGGTGCCTGGTAATACAATCCCGTGGCAATACGGAAACTGATATCGCGTTTCCAGCCCGGCATGATCACCACCGATGCACGCGGCGATACAAGCACCTCATTGGTGTACGACCACCAGTTCAGTCGTGCGCCTCCGGTCAGGATAACCTTGGCATTATCCGTGTGCCAGGTGTAGGAGTCTTGCACGAAGGCTTGCGTACGTGCGCTGAGCAGGTTGGCATCCGAGCGCATCGTGTAGTACAGTTCCATCCCCTTCTCGGTGTGCGGCATAGAGTAACCCGCCGAGTCGCGCCACTCCCACTCGCTGATGTGGTCGGTGATCTTCTCCACCTGCGCACTCACGCCCCAGCGCATCCTGTTCGCCTCATGTTGCCACTCGCCGGTATGTTGCAGCGAGCCTACTACGGCGGTCAGCGCATTGCGCGCGTGCTCGTGATACGTACCTTTGCCAAGTACGGTAGCTGTCTCTGTCGTTTCCGATGACACAACCTGATCATCCCTGCCGCTACTGCTGCCTTCCGAGCCATCCATGGGGTGGTCGCTCAATATATATTCGCCCTGTATGTCATAGGTCTCACGCTCGTTGGTATAGAAGCCGCTCAGGTCAAAACCTATGGCCACCTCATCCGATACATGTCCGCCTACGCTCAGTGCGCCGAAGACCGTCTGGAACATATCCTGTTCCTGCCCGTCGTAGTAGATGGTCAGGTTGCGTGCCGTCTGCATCGTGCCGAACGACGAGGACATCGAGTCCGGCGTAAAGCCGTACGAGTTCAGGCTGTAGTTCGCCATGAACGCAATCGTCCAATCATTTGTTCTTTCTACTTTCGACTTTCGACTATCGACTTTCCATGTCATATACGTCTGGTAGTCCAGGAAGTGCGGTCGGTAGTTGCCTTTCGTTTGCAGCGAACCGAGCATGTACTGCGAACTCTTGTATCGGACGCCGTGCAGCTGGCTGAATGAGCTGTCGCCCGCACCTACATAGATGCTTCCGCCGTGGAAACCTGCGGTGAGCGAAGCTTCAAACGCCCGCGGACGTTTGTACGTTATATCCAGTACCGACGACATCTTGTCGCCAAATCGCGAATCAAAACCTCCGGCGGAGAACTGCACATTCTCCACCATATCAGGATTCACGAAGCTCAATCCCTCTTGTTGCCCTGCACGAACCAACAGCGGGCGATGTACCTCTATGCCGTTAACATATACCGCATTCTCGTCAAAACTGCCGCCACGCACGTTGTACTGGCTACTCATCTCATTCGTCTGACTCACGCCGGCAAAGGTAATAAGCAGACTCTCTATACTGTTGCCGCTTATGTCGGGTATCACGCGCCGTGTAGTCACATCCACACGATCCATCATGTCCTGTTGGCGTTGTATGCCCTTCACCTCCACTTCTGCCAGTTGCTCGCCCGACTCACGCATCTCAATGTTGATGTTCAGCACCTCGCGGTTGGGCTTGAGGCGCATCTCCACCGTCTCATAGCCGAGCATCGAATAGACGATAGTCACCGAGTCGTCGCTCGAGAGGATCAGGTCATAATAGCCGTTGTTGTTCGTGGACGTACCCACTACGCTTGCCGCCACGCTTTCCTTCCAATACACGTTGCACGCCTCTATGCCTCGGTTCTGCTCATCGAGCACATAGCCGTAGAAGCGCACGCGCAGAGCATGAGCGTTGGCGATGCATAGCATCAGCAGTAATATGGTTATTAGGCGTTTGTGCATTTCGTTATGGGTTATCTTGCATCTCTATCAGGCGTTTGTAGTACCCGCCGCGTTGCATCAGCTGTTCGTGATTGCCTTGCTCCACGATGCGTCCTTCGTGCAGCACGCAGATCATGTCGGCGTGGCGAATGGTGCTCAGGCGATGAGCTATCACCAGCGTTGTCCTCTCCTTCATCAGCTGCTCCAGTGCCTGCTGCACGAGTTGTTCGGATTCGGTGTCAAGTGCCGAGGTCGCCTCGTCGAGTAGCAGAATAGGCGGATTCTTGAGTATGGCTCGCGCAATGCTGATGCGTTGGCGTTGCCCGCCCGACAGCCTCGAGCCGCGGTCGCCGATGATGGTCTGGTAGCCGTCAGACGTAGCCATGATGAACTCATGGGCGTTGGCTATGCGTGCCGCCCGCTCCACGGCCTGCTGCCAACTCATGCCGCTTGGAGCAGGCTGCGAGGTATCTACACCGAAGGTGATGTTGTTGTATATCGTGTCGTTGAACAGGATGGCATCCTGATTGACGTAACCGGTCATCTCCCTCAAGTCATGGATGCGCAGGCTGCGTATGTCCTGCCCGTCGATGCTCACAGCACCTTGCTGCACGTCGTAGAAGCGCGGCAACAGGTCAGCCAGTGTCGTCTTGCCGCTGCCCGACTGACCGACCAGTGCCACCACCTGCCCCTTGCGAATAGTGAGGTCGATATCCTGCAGTACAGGTCGGCCGTCCTCGTACGCAAAGCTGACATGCTCGTAGCGGATGGAGTCGTTAAAGCCCGCTATGGCCTTGGCATGTTCCGCTTCGCGGATGTTCGACTCTGCCGCCAGCACCTTGTCTATTCGCTCCAGCGATGCCCGGCCGCGGCGTATGGAGTAACCCGCCTTGCTCAGATCCTTGGCGGGATTGATGATCGAGTAGAAGATAATCAGATAGTAGATGAACGTAGCCGCATCGATCGTGCTGTGGTGCCCGAGTATCAGCATGCCGCCAAACCACAGGATGATGGCAATCAGGCAGGTGCCCAGGAACTCCGAAACGGGGTGCGCCAGGTAGTATCGGCGGTTGATGCGGTTGAAGGTCAGCCGCGTGGCATTGATCAGGCGCAAGAACCGCTCGCGCAGTTTCTGCTCGGCATTGAACGCCTTTACAACGCGCAGTCCGGACAGTGTCTCCTCTATCTGACTCAGTATCTCGGCATTCTGCTCCTGTCCCTGCTTGCTGGCACGTTTCAAGCTGCGACCTATGCGGCCTATCAGCAGCCCTGCTACAGGCAGCAGCACCAGCACAAACAGCGTCAACTGCCAACTGATGACGAACAGCGTAAGCAGATACACGATAATCATTATCGGGTCTTTGAACAGCACATCCAGAGCAGACATGATGCTTGCTTCCACCTCATTCACATCGTTCGTCATGCGCGAGAGTATATCGCCTTTCCGTTCGCGGGTGAAATAGCCCAATGGCAGCGCAACAATCTTGTCGTACAGTTGCTTGCGCAAGTCGCGTAGCACACCGGTACGAATAGGAACCATGTAGTAGTTGGCCAGCCAGGCAGTGAGGCACTTGAGGCCGGTCATCGCCGCCAGGAACAGACCCAACCACGCCAGCACCACGGCGCCTCCCCGTATGGCTATTTGTTCGCCGAGCAGGTAGTACAAATTACCGCGCGCAGCCTCCAACCACTGCTGCAGACTCATAGCCGCTGTCAGCTCCACATAACTCGTCTCCACCTGTGTGATGCCAAATAGTATGCGCAGCACGGGGATGATCGCTGCAAACGAGAACAGCGACAGCACCGTGGACAGCAGGTTGAACAACAAGTTCAACCCCACCAGCCACTTGTACGGCTTGGCAAAACGTTGTATGAGACGAATAAACGACATAAATAATTATTGTTTATTGGTGAGCGAATCTTTGAGTTTGTGCATGCTCTCGCGCACATAGGTCAGCACATCCTCGTCAAAGCTATGCGCCTCCTTGTCCACGGATACATGTATCGGCAACTCGATCACGGGTTTGCTGCAACGCTCCAACAAATCAGTCTGGCGGATTCGTTCCATATCTTTCTCGGTAGTAATGATGCAATCGCACTGCTCGGCACGCTGCAATATATCCTCTACATCCCCCGGAGTGAAGCGATGGTGGTCGGCGAAGGTGATTACAAGCGTTCGCGGCTCTATACTTCGTATATGCTCTATAACATATTCAGGCGTTGCAATGCCGGTGATGAGCAGGGGTATACCTGTCACCTGTATGTCGCCATAATGCACGCGCGAGAAGTACAAGCGCTGGAACGTGGCGAGCTTGAGGCTATTGTCCGCTACGCGCTTGTCGATAGGCAGTAGCGACTCCGGGCACTTGGTTACCACCACAATGTTCGCTTTGGTGGCGCGGTACGGTATATCGCGCAATGTGCCCCACGGCAGCAGATGATCATGCACGTACAGCCGGTCGAAGGCGGTAAGCAGGATAGTCAGTCCGCAACGGAGCGAGCGGTGCTGGTAGGCATCATCCAGGATGATCACGTCCGGGCGGTTAGGCATCTGCTCAATGAACTTGATCGCTTTCACCCGGCTTTCGCAAACCGCCACGAGCACATCGGGGAACTTACGGTGTATCTGCATCGGTTCGTCGCCTATGGTGTCGGCGGTCGCATTGTCCGCAGCCAGCAGCAGACCTTTTGTTTGGCGTTTGTAGCCGCGCGAGAGTACGCCTACCGAGTAACCTTGGCTCTGCAGCAGCCGGATCAGATACTCCACCATCGGCGTCTTGCCCGTGCCGCCTACGGCCAGGTTGCCCACGCAGATGGTAGGTATATGCGGTGAATAGGTGCGCAACACATGCTCGTCGTAGAGCAAGTGTCGTATTGCTATCCCTGCGCCGTACAGTGCGGCCAGAGGTGCTGCCCACCATCGCCGATTCGTCTGCTGCATCTGTTGCTATTGGATCTCAATAGGCTGCATGAGCATCAGTACCCGCGGCTCTTTTACGAGCGATTTCATGCGGGCAATCATCGCCTCCTCGTCGGTTGGCGCACCGCCCCAGGCCTTGAGCAGTTGATCCAGCGTATCTTCGGCTTCGGGATAGTAGTTGATATCAAAGCTCTCGATGCCTGCCAGTTCGGCGGCTTTGTTGATGGCATCCTGTATGTTTCCGAGTTCATCCACCAAGCCCAGCTCCTTGGCATCGCTGCCCAGCCATACTCGTCCTTCGGCAATCTGCTTGATGGCATCCTGGCTCATGTGCCGGCCGTCGGCGCAGCGGCGCGTGAACAGGTCATAGCCGCGCTCGATCATCGCCTGCATCAGCGCCTGCTCCTCGCTATTCATACCTTTCATCAGCATGTTCACTTCCATCGCCGAATGCTTGTGGGTGGTTATACCGTCCACATCTACGCCGATCTTCTCGCGCAGTTTATTGACGTTAGGAATAGTGCCGAAGATACCTATAGAGCCGGTCAGCGTGGTGGGTTCGGCGAAGATGTAATCCGCGCCGCAAGAGATGTAGTAACCTCCCGAGGCAGCCAGATCGCTCATCGATACTACGACGGGCAGTCCCTTGGCTTGCAGCGTCTTCACGCCGTGCCAGATCTCCTCGCTGGCATCGGCGCTGCCGCCCGGGCTGTTCACGCGCAGCACTACGGCTTTCACCTGATCGTCCTTGCGGATCTTTTTCATCTGCTTGAGAACGTTCTTGGCGGTTATGCCCTCCATCGCCTCATCGCCCATGATCGTTCCCTCGGCATAGAGCACAGCTACGCGGTTGGGCTGCTTGGCTTCGGGGCGCTTCACTTGCGAGAGCTTGGCGTTGTTCATCAGCTTGTAATCCTTCGAACCGCTCATGATGCGCAGTATCTCATCCATGTCTTCGCGATAGACGAGTGTATCAACCAGGTGGTAGGCTATGTACTTATCAGCAGACTGCACATCCATATACTCCTCGGCATAGCTGTCGAGGTCGGCCTGGCTGATACCGCGCGAAGTGCTTACGCCACTGCGTACCTCAGCCCATATACCTTCTATCAGGCGCTTGCTCTGCTCCTTGTCGGCATCGGACATCGAGGTGCGGAAGTACGGCTCCACGGCGCTCTTGAACGTGCCGACCTTCAGTATCTGCATCTCTACGCCCAGCTTCTCCAGCAATCGGGTGTAGTACATTTTCTGTGCCAAAGCGCCGTGCCAGGCTATGTTGCCCGTGGGGTTGAAGTACATCTTATCAGCCACGGTGGCTACATAGTAGTTCGACGTGGTGTAGCGGTTGGAGTAGGCGATGATCCACTTGCCCGAACGTTGCTTGAAGAGCAGCAAACGGTCGCGGATGGCTTTGGCGGAAGCGGGCGACATACTCATACTGCCGTCGTAGAGGAAGATACCTTTGATCTTGTCATCTTTCTCGGCCAGACGGATATTATCCATTATCTGGTCAAGTCCGGTGCTCTGCGTACGGTCGTAACCCGGCACATCGCTGAGCATATCCATAAATGGGTTGGATTTAGCACCCTGCTCTACCAGAGTGCCGCTCAGGTCAAGGCGGTACACGCTGTAATCGCTCAGACTCACGGTGGGTGACTCAAACATATCACCCAGGAACAGACCGAGTATGAAACTCAAGCCGAAATAGATAATCAAGGCTATCAGGCAGCCACGCAGACAACCGCCGCGGCGGCGTTGCGATTGTTGTTGTTCGTTCATAACTTGCATGGTTATCGTTGTTTGTTATTATTTGTACATTTTATTTTTTCGTTTCCCGGTAGAGCGCGAAACTCTTGCGGTGGTAGGGTGTTATCCCGTATTGCTCGATGGCGGCATAGTGCGCAGCAGTCGGATAACCTTTGTTCTCATCCCAGTGGTACACAGGGTATTCCTCATGCAGCCGCAGCATATAATCATCGCGGTAAGTCTTCGCCAGCACGCTCGCGGCTGCTATACTCATGTATGTCGCATCACCCTTCACCACGGTGCGTGCCGGCACTTCCAGCAATCCGCCTTCCGGTACATAGGGCTTCCACTTGTTGCCATCCACCAATATATGCTCGGGGATGATCCGCTCGCCTATCTGGTACTGCCCGTAAGCCTTGTTCACCCGCAACATATCCAGTGCGCGATGCATGCCAAGTAGCGAGGCTTGAAGGATGTTTATCCTGTCTATCTCCTCGGCCGTCACCTCACTTACCGCCCACGCCACAGCTTCCCGCTCTATCACTTCGCGCAAGGCGTAGCGTTGCTTCTCGGTCAGTTGCTTGGAGTCGTTCAGCACATCGCTCATGAAATCCGGCGGCAGTATCACTGCTGCCGCAAACACGCTGCCGGCCAATGGCCCGCGCCCCGCCTCATCGCAACCCGCCTCACGGATTCCGCCTATCATATACGGCTTTAGCATCCCTACTCCTCGCTTTCTACTATCGCCTAATCGCTTTCGACTTTTGACTTTCGACTATCGACTTTCGACGCTCTAATAAAATCGCACAAAGTTACAAAAAAAAAATGACATTTGCAAATATTTTCACAAAAAAAGCCGCTCGCACGGCTTTTTTTATCGTTTTTGGCTATTAGCCTTTGGCTTTGAGCTTACATATTTTACTATAACCCTACGAAAGTATTATCGACTACTCTCTTGATGGCATAAACAGGTCATCCAACTTGACTTGCGACTGAACAATGCTACTATGGCTATTTTGTTTCACTCCATAGGTTGTTATCATCGTTACATGGAGCGCGTCGTGTGTGCCTGTTGCGTCGCGGAAGGCACCTACCTTGTTACGCAGTTGCATTTCGTAATCCTTATCTATCGTATATTCGCTCTGCGAGAATTTCATTTCGCATACATTTAATTTTGTCTAAAACTTGAAAAAAATAGTACTTTTAGACGAAATTATCATGTTTATTTGTCTAAAACTTGTGTTTTTGCGGCACTTTTAGACAAAATCACCTCGTTTCTCCGTCTAAAACTTGAATTTTTGAATATTTTAGCACTTTTAGACGAAAAAAACTCACGAGTTTGAGCCAAAGTTGGCATTTATTGACATATTTTGGCTGAAACTGAGCACGAGTTTGAGCCAAAGTTGGTGTTTTTTGATACATTTTGGCTGAAACTGAACTTGAGTTTGAGCCAAAGTTGATGTTTCGACTAATAGCCTTTCAGTCATTGACGTTTGACAGATTGACGAAAAACACTTTCTTCCAAGTCCATCGCAAAGTCGTTTTTGCCTAATCTTTCAGATTTTTGCAAAAAAGTGCGGGAAAAATTTGCAAATGTCAGTTTTTTTTTGTACCTTTGCGGCGAAATTGAAAATGAGACCATATGAGCAAGTACGAGATACCATTTTTGACGAGTGCTATTCAGATGTTTGCGCAAAGGTTTGCCATGACTCGGCAAGCCGCATTCCGCTATTTGCAACAATACAAAGCACTTGCTTTCTTAATGGAGTTCTACGATGTGGAGCACCTTCAATCGATGGATGATACCATTGATGACATGCTCATTATATGTCGCCAAAATGGAGGAACATTGGCATGATACTTTTTCACGGCACTAATACGGATATAGAGACAATTGACCTTTCCCGTAGCCTTAATCACAAGGACTTTGGTAAAGGTTTCTACCTCACGGATTCGCGGGAAACTGCGATTCGTATGGCAATCAAGAAAGCATTGCGCTATCTCAAAAAAGCAAAAGTGCAAATACTATGACACAAGCAACTCATCATCAAATAGCGACATACTTGACCGACTACGCCTTGAGCGAGTTGGTGCGTTATGTTATGGAAGATACCGGTTGTGGTTTGGAGCAAGCCATGGAGCGTGTTTATAACTCCTCGCTGATGCCGGCCTTGCAAGACGAAGAGAACGAACTCTACGTTCAAAGCCCGGCATATCTCTATGAGATGATGAACGCTCAATAACCACCGTCGCTCCCGACGACGTTAATATCGGGAAAGACATAATGGCGCAGTCAAGCACCAAAATATAGCGTAATAAGCCGCTTGATAACTTGAAACATCGACAACTTCATGAAATTATTCTTCAGGCTTGGTTTATGCACGCTCACGTTAATAGCGTGAGTTTTCCGTGCGTAAATTTGAAGAATAAAGGTAGTCGATGACCTCAAGTTATCAAATGAAGCCGTGAAGATTCACGCTTTTTACAATGACAACACTAATTAAACAATCACAATATGAAGAAATTTTTATCACTTTGCGCAGCTATGGTTTGCGCATGCACAATGTTCGCAGGCGTAGTTAAATTTACGCCGGCAGATTTTGCAGGTCAAGGAACCAGTAGCTCCGGTAGCGCTGTATCGTTGACAAAAGATGGTGTAACCGTAGCTTGCTCCAAGGGTTACGGAGCATCGGAGTCTCTCCGTTGCTACAAAGGCTCATCGCTGTCCATCAGTTCTACTTCTACCATTCAGAAAATTAACCTCGAGTTTGCCGCATCGGATAAGACCGGCAGCTTGGATGCAGAGATCGTTGTGAATGCATTGTCATGGCAAGTTGATGCACTCCCATCTCAAGCTCGTCTTTCGAAGATTTCAGTAACCATCGATGCTGAAGTTGTTGAGGTGCCTGTTGACACGATCACTGTTACGCAAGCCTTGGCTCGCATGGCTGATTCCGAAGGTAACAAAGGTGAGTGCTATGTCAAAGGTAAAGTGCTCAGCATTATCACGAACAACATAGAGACCTATGGCTATATTTCCTATTGGATGGCGGACATCGATAACCCTACAGACTCTCTGCAGGCTTATCGCATGAAGGGTGCTGATAATACAGCATATCCCAACGCGGCCGCAATCGAGTTCGTTGAGGATGACGAGATTCTCGTTTATGCAGCAGGTTTGGCTATATATCACAACAGCAGTAACAATCAAGATATCCCCGAAATAAACACCGGTTACTATGTACGTACCATCAGCGGCGCTGATATCGTCAACCTCGATTGGAATGTAGGTAATGCATATCGTGAAACGGGTAAATGGGTGCTCGAAATAGAGAAAGTCGCAGGTCAGGCAGCTAATGTCCTTCGTCTTGTCTTCAGTAGTGATCAGGAAACCTCCATTGCCGGATATCACGCCTTGGAGAACGGTTCGACAATCACTATTAACGGTGCAACTACGGCTATTACCGGTTCGATTAAGTTAACATTCAAAGAAATAAACAATAATTATCCAAACGCATATACGGTTCAAGCTTCGATGTTTGCTGGTGATGTAGCATATCGCCTCAACCGCGACATCGAGTTCTACGCACAAGATAGTAATGGCGACGAGATCGTTCTTATTGGCGACCGTCCTTTCGTTCCGAACGATGGCGATACAATCACTTGCGCACAGGCTAAGAAACATGCTTTATCTCTTGCAGCCGGCGAAACATCAACAATGACCGTTACTGTTCGTGGATTCGTAACTGACATATTCTCCAACGGTATCACCTTCTGGATGGATGACCAGCAAGGTACTGCTAAAACCATTCAGGCTTATTCTTGCACCATGCCTACAGGCGTAAATGTAGTAAATGATACAGAGGTATTTGTGACAGGCAAACTCAAGAACTATAACGGCACTCCAGAAATAGACCATGGAACAGTAGAAGTTATTTCAGGAGGAGAAGAAACTCCTGACCCCATCATCCCTGATACCGCATCTCACAATCCTGATGCCAAACTTTGGCCGATTGTGATGGATGATATATACGCTCATGCAAACGCCGAATATATAGTCGGCGACATACGGATGGACGGCGAGGAAAACCACTTATACGTTTGGGCATCAGAAGAGACATACACTCCTGTGTCGCGCGGCGGAAAGAACTTCTATGGCAACAATGAGGGCTATTTGGCTTTCGATGTCGCAGCTCCTGACGGATGGTCGGGTATGGGTTTCTGTGTTGAAAATGCACAAAGCCTATCGGCTATTCAGGCACTGAAAGAAAACATAGTCAACAATCCGGATGACATTTTTCTGCACATGGCTATTAAATCAACTACAGCAGGTAATCATCAGTTCTATACCTTTGGAACAAACGCAACGAGTTTCGCGATAGGTACTGCAACGATAGAAGCAGGTTCTGTTATTGGTGACTTCGAGCGCGATGGCAAATGGCACGAGCTCTTTATCCCGATGGCACCATTTGCATCAGCAATAAGTACAGTTGACGTTCGTTCAGGTATAAATATTCTTTGCATTCTTTCCGGCAACGCTGTAGGTGCCCAACTTGATTTGGATGCTATCTATTTCTGCGACATGGCCTTCATGAACAAAGCCATAAAGCCACTGCCCGAGCCCGAACCGGAAGATTTCGATGTTATCTATCGCGATCAAGATAACGAGATTATTGATTCGGAGCAAGTAACGCTCACTCTGCCCGAGGCACCGATCATCCCCGAATTCACATTCTTGAAGTGGGTAGTTGTTGCCGGAGATTTGGATGAGGGCATCAACATTCAGGCTACATATCAGTACAACGGCGATGCAACATCTGCTCCATCGGCATTTGTCAACCCCGCTAATCCCGCTCAGAAACTGATTCGTGAAGGGAACGTATATATCCTTCACAACGGCAATACGTACACTGCCACCGGAGTGAAAGTGGAGTGACCGCCCATCTGTTCACTCCTCGGTGCTAACCCACCGAGCAATCAAGCGCGAGACCCAAACTGAGTCTCGCGCTTCCATTTATTCTTCCTTTCCGCGGGATTCAATCCCGCATCACTTCGTCCATTACGTCCAAATTATATTTGGACAATAAGTGTTATGTGCTCGGCATTTCTGATGCCGAGAAATATGCATGGCAATCTTGGCAAAGTTGGCAAAGTTCCGCCTTCAGTTTGTCAAGTTGGTCAACTTTGCCATGCAAATTTTTGCATGGCGATATTGACGATCTTGGCGATATCGTCAATATCGCCAAGATCGCCAGTGCATTTTTTCAACATCTCTTCTTCGGCAATCATCCAAAACACATAGTATTATATACTTTGTATATAATACAGAACCTTCAAAACTTTAGTTATTCCTTGTATATTCCTTAATTATTCCTTAGTTATTGATGGGGGCAAGTGCCCCGAATCATGGTCAAATCGTGGTTTCATCGTGGTCATCCTAGACTTTAGTCCTGATCAAAGCCTGATCAAATCCCGATCACAAGCCGATCTCAGTCAACTACGCCGCACCGAGAGCCAGGCAGAGGAGGCCGGCGCAGATACCTATCATGCAGAGGAGTTTGTGCCAGGGGTCGGACTCCTTGAGGAAGAGCAGACCGTAGGCAAAGCCAATGACCGTGCCGCCGCGGCGGATAGTGCTGACCACGGCAATCATCGAATCCGGATCGCGCAGTGCCAACATATATACATTATCGGAGATAACCAGGAACACGGATATCAGCACGACCGGCAGCAGCGAGCCTTTTGCCAGGCGGATGGTCTTGCGGCGGCGGAGCGATGCGCGGTTGACAACCAGCCACACGATGATCATCATAACGGCTTGGTAGAAAGTGTAGTACACCTGCACGGCATTATGGTCGTAGCGGCGCATGAGGTACTTATCATACAAGCCCGAGCAAGAGCCAATGAGAATAGCCAAGGCGAGGAACACGTAGTAACGTGTGAGTGCGGCCGCTGTGCGCTGCGTCTGGCGCTTGCGCCTGAGCAGCGGCACGAGCGAAAAGACGAACACCGTACCAATAGCCAAGGTCACACCTGTCCACTGCCAGGCATTGAGCCGCTCGCCGAACAGCAGCAGGGCACCGACGAGCGTCCACATAGGGCGCGTAGCCTGCATCGGGCTGACTATGGAGATAGGCAAGTGCTTGAGCGAGACGAACGCAAACACCCAGCTGCTGAGCACTATAACCGACTTGAGCAGGGTAAACAGATGCGCCTCAAGATCCAACTCGGGCACCATGAACGGCGTACCGCTCATCCACTCGGGATGCAGACGCGACAGCAGCAGAGGCACCGACAACAGCACTGACGACACACATACGCTGAGCGTAAGCACATCCACCACGCGGTTGTTGCGTAGCGCTATCTTCTTGCTCACATCATAGCAACCCAAGCATAGCGCAGAAATAAATGCCAACAGAGTCCACATATTTCACATTATTCCCAAACGGAGTGCAAAGGTACGATAATTTTCTGACATATGCAAATATTTCACGCACTTTTTGCAATAACAGGTGGAAAATAGTCAAAAGTCGAAAGTCGAAAGTCAAAAGTCGAAAGTCAAAAGACAAAAGACAAAAGCATGTTATTTTATAGGGGTGAAGGGCGAAAAAACGGCAGATTTGGCGTAAAACGGAAGAATTTTGGCTGTTTTTGCAAAAATATGCATAAAAAATTTGCATATTTGCATTTTTTTTTGTATCTTTGCACGCGAAAACCTTACAAACGAATTGATAACGGATTAGCATATGAGAAAGTTCTTAGTTTCTATAGTGTTGTTATGCTGCATCAGCTCGCTGCAGGCTGAGTCTTTGATATACTCCACATCGTTTACTGAGTGGTCAAGTCACACTTATACCGGCCAACAGATGATGAGCTTTTCCGAGATAGATTTTACAGTCAGTAATGTAAAAATTGTTCAGAACTCCAAACCGACATCCGTATCGTCTTATGAGGGCACGGGATATATCCAACCATCCAATGGTTCCAATCTCTCGTCGTGTTATTTCCAGACAGGCAAACTGAGTTATGTGAGCAGGGTGAGCTATACGCAAGCTGCCGGTACGATTGGTTGCGGGTGGCGCCTGGAGAGCAGTAATGATGGCGTGTATTTCTACCCGTTCAACGAAAATGAAACCGGATGCACGTCTAAGAATACACCCGAAACCAAGGAGGTTGCTGTGTACATGAGCGATGTGTGGCTCCGTTGGACACCGATAACCACCGGCAGTAGCACCACCAGCATCTACCTTATGGATATTAATATCTACGGTGATAACGGCGAAGGCGGTATGGGGGGTACTGACCCAACAGGTTCAGATCCTCAGACCGGCTCACAGCCTGTCGTATCCATAGCCGGATCGATGAATGATTGGAGCATGTCGGAGAGCACGTTTACGCCCAATGAAGACGGACTGTCAGCCGGCATCTCGATGTACCTGGCGGCAGGCAATTATGAGTTCAAGATTGCGTTGGATAACAGTATATGGAGGAGCTTGAACGGCGAGAATGGCGATCTGTACACCTTCCACCGCGATTGGACTACAGCAAGCAACATCACGGAGGAGACCGCATCGAACTTCAAACTGAATGCCGATGTCGAGGGCGAATACAAGTTCACCTGGACGTATTCCGACAACTCGCTGAGCATCGTCTTCCCCGAGCAGACAGGCATGGGCGACATACAGACCTACTACCTGATAGGCAACAGCGAGGAGTTAGGCGCATGGAATTTAGCCAATGCCCTGCCGATGGATGGCGGATTGATAACGGTTAATCTGCCGGCAGGCTCCTATTCCTTCAAGGTGCTGGACGAGAGCAAGAGCTGGGACACTTCGATGGGTTATTCCAATGTTGGTGTCAATTGCTCGTCAAACAATATAGCTACCGACATTGACGATAATATCTTTATCACCCTTTCAGCCCCCGGAGCAATCACTGTTAGTGCCAACAACAACCAGGTTTGCGTAACAGGCGATTTCGTCAACACATCTTCTGAGGTACACATTACGGTTAACTTTACGCCGGAGGAATGCGGAGGAATCATCTATCGTACACCCGAATATGAATCCTATACCCGCGGAACAACAATTCAACTGCAAGCTACGGTGCCCATTGGCGGATGGATGTTTGACCGATGGTCGGACAACGATGCTTGGGATAATCCACGTTCCATCTACCTCGACAAGGATACAGTGGTTACTGCCATCTACTCTCCGGGCGAATATGGCATACTCGTCAACGGCACGCGCCTGTACCGCGGCACATTCACCGAACGGCTTAACGGCTCCTATATAGCGCAGTTCCTGGCTTATGTGCGAATGACAGAAGGCGATTATTTCCAAATCATCAACCTTTTCCATAGTGATAACAGCCGATGGAGTCCGCAACTTGAGGAAGGAGGCTTGTCCGGAAACTTCACAGCGCAAGAAGGTTCGATCCGCTGCAATACGACCGGCTGCTACGATATGTATATCAAGATCCATTATGGTCAGTCTGACGACGTTGTATATATAGGCGGCGGATCGGATTGCCCCGAAGGCGAAGAATTGGATTGGGGCGGAGGATCGACATCCGACCGTGTCTATTCCCTCGTCGGAACGGACAACCTCTTCCCAACAGCATGGGATACAGGCGACAGCCTCACCGAGATGACTATGTTCGGTGACGGGATGTACACATATACGCTGGATTCCGTAATCCTCGTTCCCGGCGGCGACTACCAGTACAAGGTTATCGCCAACCATGCATGGAACGTGGAAGAGTACCCGTCGGTTCAGGAGGACGACAACTATACCATCACCGTAGAAGATCCGGGCGTATATATGGTTCTCTTCTCCTTCCAACCCGGTGTAGGCTGTTCCGCCACAACCAATTATCTGCATGAGATATACGAAGAGCCGGCGCCGCAGATTGTGGCTTCGGGCGAGTGCGCTGCCGATGGCTCTAATAACGTAACATGGCTGCTTACCAGTGACAGTATTCTCACTATCGGCGGCAGCGGAGCGATGGCTGATTATAACGATGAGATGGATTTAGCGCCATGGTATGTGTACAAAGATGCGTACCACTCCGTATATATTTCCTCGGGCGTAACCAACGTAGGCAATCTGGCTTTCCGTCAGAGCACCAACCTCCGTTATGTGGATCTGGCATCCTCTGTCGTTTCGTTGGGCAGCTACAGCTTCTACGACTGCCCCGCTCTGCACGTACTTAATCTGCCGGAGAGTGTGACCAACGTAGGCGACAATTCGCCATTTGGCGGCAGCACTGCCATCACTTCTGCCGTATACAACAGCAAGGTCTTTGTTCGTCTGCCGCAGGATTATGCAGGCGAATATACCGTTGAAGAGGGCACCACCGTCATCGCTTCGGATGCATTCAAAGGATGTAATATGCTTTCCTCTGTTGTCTTGCCGAGCTCCGTCACCACGCTGGCGGGTAGTTCCACCTTCGAAAATTGCTCGGCGTTGGCTGCGGTCAATATCCCTGATGGCGTAACTACGCTCGGCATGTATATGTTCTCCGGCTGTAGTTCGTTGATGTCGATTGATCTGCCGGCTTCTGTCACATCGTTAGGTAGCTACTGCTTCGGCGAATGTGCGTATATTGAGTCTATCACCTGCCACGCTACCACACCGCCTGAAGCCAACGGCTCCACGTTCGCCGGTGTCAACTATATGATTCCTATTTACGTGCCTCAAGAGTCACTGGAGCAATACCCTGCTGCCGAGGGCTGGAGCGGTTTCACCGATTACCGTGCTATTGACGGTGGCTCGCAAGCGTGCACCATTGCTTCCGGCTCGTGCGGCGCAGACGGCAACAACCTGATGTGGGTACTTACCTGCGACAGTGTGCTGACCATCAGCGGCGAAGGCGAGATGCCCAGTTCGTATGCATCGAATGCTACTCCCTGGTATGAGTACGGGCAATCAATCAAGCACATCAACATCGAGGAAGGTGTAACCAAACTGGCACTGAACTCATTCTACAACTCCGGTGCAAGCGCCAACTACCCGAACGTACGCACCCTGTCAATCCCGAGCACTTTAGGCGCACCGATTGAGACCAACTTCTTCTACGGTTGCCCGCTCAAGACGGTAACCATCCTGTCCGATACCATTGTCGGTAAGGTTTCGTATTCCTCGAACAACAGCCTGCAGAACAAGTTCGGCGCACAAGTTGAGGAGTATATCATCGGCGGCGGTGTGCGCTCGATTGCGAATTTCGCATTCTACAACCAGAGTGCCGACAGTCTGCACTCAATCTACCTGCCTGAAGGCTTGGAGGACATCGGCAACTGGGCATTCGGTTACATTGATCACCTGACATCTGTCACTGTTCCTTCCACCGTACAGACCATTGGCACCGATGCGTTTGCCGGCTGCTCAAAGTTGCACAGTGTAGAGTTGGGCGAGGGGCTGATGACCGTTAACGGCCAGGCGTTCTGGATGTGCGACAACCTGACGCAAGTCACCTGCTACGCCATGAACCCGCCGACGCTCAACTCAACATCGTTCGACCACTACGACACACTGATTGTGCGCTGCGAAGCCAAGTCATTGTACCAAGAGGCAGACTACTGGAAGAACTTCACCCCGATCATGTGCCCGGACGATACCACAGGTAGCTACGTAGAGCCGGATGCACCGGAACAGATCACGTTTGCGCTCGACTCGTCGTGGAAGTTCATCATGTTACCGACCATATTCGGCATGATTCAGGATGACATCATCGTGGACGGTGGCGAGATAGAATGGGGCACCTATAATAGCGAACAACGCGCAGCGGGCTTATCCGGCTGGCAGGGCTTTGTGCCTTCAAGCGGCTTTAGCGCATCGCGCTCGTACATCATCCGTGCCCGCAACGGCAGCGCAGTACTGACCATCAATGTCCCCGAGCAGGCTCGCGAGAAAGCCGGCGCTGCTATACCGTTCGCCTACAACGAATCCGCCCACCAGCAGAACGCCAACTGGAACTTCCTGGGTAACCCCTACCCATTCAGCTACGACATCATGGCTGCGCTGCTGGCACAAGGCATAACGTCGCCTATCGCAGTCTGGAACGGCATTGGCTACATCATGTACACCCCGGGCATTGACGTGAAGATCCTTGATCCGTTTGAGGCCTTCTTTATCCAAATGCCAACTAACGGCACCGAAGTACTCCAGTACTCACCGGATTATATTGTTGGTGACAATGGAGGCACGAATACCGGCTACAACAGCGTAGTTGATGAGTATGGCGCACTGTCCGGTTATTTCACTATCAACAGCAGCAAAGAAAAAGTACAATTCTCACGCGGTAACCTGCAGTACAATGCCGCCAAAGACATGTGGCAGTTTGCTGAGAATCAGTATGAAATTATCGGCGAGGGCAATGCCAATATCTCTTCTGCCTACGACGGCTGGATTGATCTGTTCGGTTGGGGAACGGGCAATAATCCTACCAAAACCAGCACCAGCAATTGCGACTACTCCAGCTTCGTAGATTGGGGAACCAATGCCATCAGCAATGGCGGCAATACGGCAGACATGTGGCGTACGCTTAGTGCGAATGAGTGGACATACATCACCGGTCAGCGCACAAACTGCGACTCGCTGTGCGGCAGAGCTACGGTCAACGGTATACAAGGCTTTATCCTTCTGCCCGATGATTGGGTATCACCGGGTATTCCGTTCCAAGGAAGTCAGAACCAGGGCTATGAACTCAACCAATACTCCTTGGAAGATTGGCAGAAAATGGAAGAAGCCGGAGCCGTGTTCCTTCCGGCTTGCGGCGGACGTTCAGGCACAGAATATTCCGGCGGTGGCTTGCAATACTGGTCAACGAATGCCGGCACGTCTTGCTATGCGTACGACATCATCACCGGCGGTGCCTCGAACTACAAACTCAAAACCAACGAGATTGGCAGACAGGGCGGCTACGGTGTACGCCTCGTCAAATAAAAGCAGCCACACTGAATAACAAGAAAAACCTAACACACAAGATAGTTTGACTCATTGATATTTTATACGGAGTAATGCTGAAAATCCGAGAAAGAGTAGGCAACAAACAGTAACGCTATGAAAAAATTCTTACTATTGGTACTGGCTTGCTGTGCGCTGAGCGTTCAAGCAAAAGAGTACGCGTACAAAACCGTAGATGGTGATCCGCTCAAGGCGCGCATCTACACGTTGGACAACGGACTGACTGTGTATCTGACACAGAACGCTGCAGAGCCTGTGATACAGACGTACATCGTAGTGCGTGCGGGCAGCCAGAACGACCCGCTGGAGTCCACAGGTCTGGCTCACTATCAGGAGCACATCATGTTCAAGGGCACCAAGTCGTACGGAACGACAGATTATGAGAAAGAACTGCCGAACCTGCAAGCCATCGATGATCTGTACGAAGCCTACGGCAAGACAAAGGATGAAGCCGAGCGCAAAGCTATCTATCACGAGATTGACTCATTCTCGTACGAGGGATCGAAAATCGCCATTGCCAATGAATTCGACAAACTGATGTCGATGATCGGTGCATCCGGCGTGAATGCCTACACCAGCACCGACCGCACCTGTTACCACGAAGTTATACCGTCAGGCGAGTTGACACGTTGGGCAATGATAGAAGCTGACCGCTTCCGTAACCTCGTCATCCGCGGATTCCACACCGAGTTGGAAACGGTATATGAGGAGTTCAATATGTATGCCACCGAGGATTACGAAAAGGTAGATCTGGCTATTGACCAGATATTGTATTCCGCAATCCCGTATCGTCAACACACCGTGTTGGGAACACAGGAGCACCTGAAGAACCCCAGCCTGAAAAATATCAAGAAGTTCTACGACACCTATTACCGCCCGAACAACGTGGCCATCTGCTTGTCGGGCGACTTGGATTTTGACCACACGATGCAGGTGATTGATGCCTATTTTGGCAAATGGGAACCGCAAGATATCCCTGCTCCGATTCATTACAACCAGCCGGCATTGAAGGCACACAAAGATACCATCGTATATGGCAAGGAAGCGCCCGAAGTATGGCTGGCTTGGACAATGCCGAGCATTAAGGATGCCGACATCGATGCACTGAAAGTGATGGATTATGTGCTGCAGAACGGTAAGTGCGGTTTGCTGGATATAGATATCGAGCAAAAGCAACTGCTGCTCTCGGCTTACTCGATGTTGTCGGGAGGCGGAGATTACTCGACCTACTATCTTATCGGTTCGCCTAAGGAGAAACAGAGCCTGGAAGAGGTACGTAAGTTGCTGCTGGCAGAGATAGAGAAACTGAAGAAAGGTGATTTCGATGCCGATATGCTGCCTGCTATCATCCGCAACCAGAAACGTATGGAGTTGCTTCGCTTGCAATACAATGAAGCGCGCGTGCAAAACTTTATCAAAGCACATATCTTCCAAATGCCGTACGAGGAACTGGTGAACGAAATGGCTCGCAAAGAGAAGGTGACGAAGGATGACATCGTTCGCGTGGCTGACAAGTACTTTGCCGACAACTATGTATGCGTACTCAAGGAGCACAACGAGGATGCCAACCCGCCGAAGATTGATAAGCCCGAGATTACGCCTATCGAGATGAACCGCGAGAAGACCTCGGAGTTCTACGATCGCGCTGCCATAATGCCTACCGAACGCAACAAACCGCAATTCCTGGATTTCAACAAAGATCTGAGCCGCAGCACATTGCCCAACGGCATTGAGCTGCTGTACAAGCAAAACACAGAGAACGAGTTGAGTGACTTGGTGTTCATTGCCAAGAAAGGTTCGGATCAAGACATTTCGCTCGATTTTGCTTCCAACTTATTGGGATATTTGGGAACCGACAAACTATCAGCAGAGGAATATAAGAAAGCACTATACAAGGAAGCCGCCGAAGCGTGGGTAGGCAGCACGAATACGGAAACGGAATTCTACCTGTATGGCCTGCGTGAGTCATTACCCACCGCTATGGCACTGATGGAAGATCATGTGCTGACCGCTCTGCCCGACGACAAGGTGCTCAAGGAGATTGTGAGCGACAACATGAAGAGCCACGATGATGCCAAGAAAGACCAATGGGCATGTTTCAGCCAATTGAACCAATACGGCATGTATGGTGCAGATGTGCTGAAACGCCGCACGGCTACCCCGAAGCAGATGAGTAAGATGCAAGCCGCTGAACTGCTGGCAAGCTTGCGCACCGTTATTCCCGCGATTGAGCGCGTGGTATATTACGGTCCGATGACAGAGGAGGAAGTAAAAGCCATGTTGGCATCCTCGAAACTGCTGGCTAAGGCTGATGCAAGCAAGCGCGTAGAATATGAGCGCATACAAAAGCAGCAAGTAGCAAATACCGAAGTGCTCGTAGCACCGTACAAGGCAAACAACGCTTTCATTATGGCCTATGCCAACTGGGGAGAGATATATGATCCCAAGGAAAGAGCCATCGTCAAGTTGTTCAACGAGTATTTTGACGGCAACATGGGCGGCATCGTATTCCAGGAGATGCGCGAGGCACGAGGCTTGTGCTACAGCTCGTGGGCAGGATATTATCTGGCAGATTACAAGGGCGAAAGCAACTATGTACGAAAAGGCGTTATGTCGCAAACCGACAAACTACGCGAGTGCATCCTGACGCTGGACAGCATATGCAACGATATGCCGCTTTCGCAGGCTGCGTTCGATAATGCCAAAGAGTCGGTAATAAAGGAGATTGAGCAACGCCGATTCGTGCGCGATCAAGCATTGTGGAATTATATAGGTCTCACCGACCTCGGTTGGGATCACGATATCTTCGAAGAGGTATATGAGCAGGTAAAGAAAATGACCCTGGACGACGTAGTTGCCTTCCAGAAGGCACATGTCGCCAACCGCACGTACCGCTATATGATTCTTGGCGATCCGAAAGAACTGGATATGAAATTCCTGAAATCCCTCGGTACGGTGAAGAACCTGTCGATCAAGGATATCTTTGTATATTAACACCGCAACGCTCGAAACAACTATGAAGACCAAACTTATAGTGTTAATCAGCCTCCTGGCTATCGGTTGCCTGGCACATGCGCAGCAGCGTGTGACCGGTACTGTCAAGTGGGACGACGACCGACCGGTAGTAGGCGCAAGCGTAACGGTGAAAGGCTCAACGGTCAGCACCGTGACCGACGCCGATGGCGAGTACGAGATACAAGCCAAACCGACCGACGCGCTGGAGATCATCGTACCGTACCACAAGAAGTGGTATACCTATCACGCCAGCCGCTTGAGCGTGTGGGCGGACTTGGGATTAGCTATTCCGGAGAGTTATACAGGATCTACTAATTATAGTGCTCGTTATGGTTATCTGTTCGGCTATGATAAGTTGTCCGGAGCCTGCAGCTATCCCTCGGGAGGAATAGGCATAGGTTATCAGTTTATCAACAACTACTTCCTGGTATCGATCGGCTTGGAACTGCTAAGCATGAATGATTACTACTGCTATGAGTACTTGACGGGTAGTTATACCGATGTAGTTGATAAGTATGGCGATACTCGCAGGGTATATGAACATGAGTATCATAAGCGAACAGAGAATCATATCTATGCCCAAATGCCGTTTATGATGGGATTTGAAGTGCCGTACTTCTATATGCTCGCAGGCATGAAAATAGGCACCTCATTGTACGATGGAAGCATGGCTGACGGTACTAAGTCCGATTGGACGTGTATGCATTGGGGTCCAACCGTTGAGTTAGGTGTGAACATCGACAAAGGCCCATCCATCACCCGACTGCAGTTGGATCAAAAAGGCAAGGCTGACTATTCAGGCAGAACGTACAACTACAAGATTGCGCTTGTGTACGATTTTGGAGCTAATCATAATCTATATAAGGATGAAAAAAACAGGACGCATGTCGGCTGGCTGAATTCGAACATGTTCCTCGGCTTGAAGTTCACGGCAAGCATCCAGAGCGATATCCATCGCAAGGAGCATATACGTTGATTCGTACTATACATCATCAGGGCTGTAATCGTAACGGTTACAGCCCTGATTGTTTGTTCGGAAAAGGGAAAACTACGGATACAACGAAAGCGCATGCTCCTCTTTGCGGGTCATCTCGGCCTTCGTTTCAGGCGTCTTGTCGGCTTGGCCGGTAAGGTGCAGCAGACCGTGAGCCAGGATACGCAACAGTTCGCGCTCGGGCGTTACGCCTACCTCCGCAGCATTGCTGCGAATCATATCCCAAGAGATGAATATATCCCCATTGATTGTGTGGGGTGTTGTGTAATCGAAGGTGATGACATCGGTGTAATAGTCATGACCGAGGAACTCGCGGTTGACAGCCAGTTCCTTATCATCCGAGCAGAAGATATAGGTCAGTTCGCCTATGGCAAAGCCGTAGTGCGCAGCCACCTGCCTGAGCCAACGCTGCAGATGCGGTGACTCATTATCGATGAGTGCTATGTGCTCTTCGGCGAGCGAACTGTCGTTTACGAAGTGAATCATTGTTATTAAGCGATCAGCAATCAGCTATCAGTAATTAGTGGAAGAACAGATAACCCAAGAGGATAGCGGCAACGATGCCGGCAAAGTCAGCAAGCAGCCCGCACGCGAGCGCGTAGCGCGTATCCTTAATATTTACCGCACCGAAATATACAGCCAGGATGTAGAACGTGGTGTCTGTTGAGCCCTGCAGGATACTTACCAGACGGCCTACGAACGAATCGGCGCCGTACTGCACCATGGCATCGACCATCAGTCCGCGTGCACCCGAACCGGACAACGGTCGCATGAACGCTGTAGGCAGTGCCGGCACAAAATCGGTATTCAGTCCGCAGGCGGCAAAACACCACGCCAAACCGCCCACCAGCATATCCATTGCTCCGCTGGCGCGGAACATGCCTATTGCTACCAACATGGCAACCAGATACGGCACAATGCCTATTGCCGTACTGAATCCTCCCTTGGCTCCCTCGATGAACGCATCGTACACATTCACCTTATGAATCATGCCGGCAATGATAAACCAACAGATGACACCCAGCAGCAACACGGCTGCCAGGACTGCTGACCATTTGCTTACCTGCTCCTGCGGGTAATACATAGCCGCAGCCACGATTGCTCCTACAAACAGGATGAGTCCGCCTAAGGTACCGAGAATAACCTTATCCCACAGTTTGATATGTTGGATGAGTGCCACAGCTATCAGACCCGTGATGGCAGCAAAGAACGTTGCGAGCAGGATAGGCAGGAACACATCGGCAGGATTAGCTGCGCCGAGTTGCGCACGATAGGTGATGATACTTACCGGTACGAGGGTCAGTCCGCTGGTGACGAGCACGAGGAACATGATCATCGGGTTGGAGGCACGCGACTTGTCGGGGTTGGTCTCCTGCAATTCGCGCATAGCCTGCAAACCCAGCGGCGTAGCGGCATTGTCGATACCTAACATCGTGGCGCTGATGTTCATCAGCATCGAGCCGAAAGCCGGATGGCCTTTGGGCAGATCAGGAAAGATACGCGTAAAGAACGGACTGACGGCATGTGAGAACTGCTTGACTACACCTGCATTTTCGCCAATCTTCATGATTCCCATCCAAAGAGACAAGACGCCCGTCAGGCCTATCGATATCTCAAAACCTGTCTTGGCGCTGGAGAAGGTGGAATCGAGAATAGCCGACATGACCGACGCGTCGCCCATCACGAGCCACTGTATCATGCCTACCAGTACGGCAATCAGAATCAATCCTATCCAAATATAATTAAGAGCCATAGTTGTTGTGTGATTAATCGACCAAGATTGGTCGATGTTTTAGGATTCCCAGCCATCGAAGATCTCGGAGCCGTATATGTTATTCTCGTCAGCATCATGCAGCGGAGCCCAGATCTGCGCGAAGAAGGGATTGTGCTTGGCCACCTCATCCCAGTGCCAGGGGCGTTCGCCGGGCAAACCGCGATAGGGGAACGGCATATCTCCCGGAGCCCAATGCCCACCGAGCAGGATCAGTCGCGGCGTTGCCTGGAACTGCTCGCCGCTTGCCGCTTGCCAGGTAAGCATCGTATCCCATAGTGCCAAGCCTTCCGCTTTCACTGTATCGGTAACCAGTTTGCCCCCGCGGAATGCTGCGGCTTGCTGCAGATCTTTGAGCGTGAGTTGCTCCATGGGTTTGGATTCATCGTAGCCATGATCCAGTATGACTGCCTCGCGGGAGTTATGACTCAGATCCATGTGCCGCCAGTCAGGTATCTTCTTGTACGCCTCCAAGCTGCCGTAGTAGGCATGGATGCGCGGCTCCACGTCGTGACGAATCCACCATTGCGTGCCGTGCTCCTTGCTGTACGCCATAGCGCGCATGGCAAGTTTGACGATATGCGGCACGAGTTTGGCTGCCTTGGTGATGCGGGCAATCTGTATGCCTTTCGGTACGGATGGCGACTTAGCCATCTTAGCAAAATACTCCTTAACGGGGATATTGGCACGGAACGGAACCAGTTCGTTCAGCTTGTCGCTATCCAGATACCACATACCGTGGAAGTTACGCGTAGTGAACCACTTGGCCTCAAAGATCAGTTCGGGTTTGGGACAACCTATGGCATCCAATAGCAGGCACTCGAACTCATAGTTCGAGAGACGATACTGCTCACCCGAGCCGATATTATAGTAATTTTTCCAGAACGTAGCGGGCACCTCGTCACGGCACACGCCTTCGAGCAGTCGTCCGCTATCTTCGACCGTTGCCCACTCCAGCACGCCGCGGATAGGCACATGGAACATGATAGGGTCGTAGTTCTTGAGAATAGCCGGATAAAGTATGCCCGACTGCCTGAGCGATACCCATTGCTTGATGCTCGAGTTGGTGATGATCCGCTCGGCTTGGGCTTTCGTCAGGCCATAATGATCATAAGCCGACACACAGATAGGATCGCCTGTTCTGCCCCAGTGCAGCGGTTCGCGTCGGTCGCCCATCTGCGCCACGCTGCCTATATATACCACTTTCGGCTGTTTGTTCTCGGGCTGTACAAGCACTGCGTCGCGCACGTACTCGGCAGCACGGATGTTCGTCTTGTAGGTGGCCTTGGGGCGGTAGTCCGCTGCCGGAGAAACCATACCGCCAACATGCAGCACAATATCTGCGCCCGTCACGCCGCGAAGCACATCATCGTAGTGCGTCAGATCACCCCAGATGACGGTGAGTGCCGGATGATCAGCAGCAATCGGAGCTAACAGTTGTTTGTTTTTATTGCTCGGGCGAGCCAGCACGCGTACATCGTAGCGCTCGGGGTAACGGAGCAGCTCCATCATGCCCGCATGACCCATAGTGCCGGTAGCGCCGGTAAGAAATACTGTCTTCTTCATTATCTGTGATTATTTCTTGTTTTCCTTGATTTTCTTCCACACACGCATAATATATTCGCGGGTATGTTCCACAAGTTGGCGTGTGGGGAAACGTTGTTCCTCGGCTTGCTCCTCTTCCTTGTAGCGGTTAGCCAGTTCCACATCATTGTCGGTAAGCACGAGCAGTTGATCGCCTTCCTTGAGTTCGCTTTGGCCTGTAGGCACAAAGAAATCTTCGCCGCGACGTACCATGATTACCAGCGTCTGCGGAGGCAGACTGATCTCGCGCAGGTGATTGCCGTCAGCTATCATGTCCCAAGTCACCTCTATCTCGGTAGCCGAAGATTGTATCTCCTCGGGCAGTTCGATATCGAAATGAATCAGTTTCTTGAGTTTGACAGGTTCGGTAGCTACCTGCAGCCGCTTGGCCATACTGGATAGTGACGTACCTTGCGTAAGCAGCGAAACAAGGGTACACAAGAAGATGATGTTGAATAGCAAATCAGCATGCGGCACACCTTCCGCCTTGCACATCACGGCAAAGATGATCGGTACTGCTCCCTTCAATCCCACCCAGCTTAGGAACAGTTTATCTTTGTTCACAAACTTTTTGAACGGAAGCATGCACAGGAACACGGCTATCGGACGGGATATACATACCATCACGACACTGATGATCAGTCCGGCAAACAGCACATGCCAGTTCAACAACTCGTGCGGACGTACCATTAGACCGAGCATGAGGAACATCACCAACTGTGCAAGCCAGGTCAATCCATCGAAGAACGATTTGGTCTGATGCTTGCGGGTGAACTTGCTGTTACCTATGATCAATCCACCTACATATACAGCCAAGTAGGGGTTGCCTTTCATGTAATACGTTACGGAGAAGATAAAGATACAGGCCGTGAGCACCATGATGGGATACAGCGACTCGTTCGACAGCTTGGTACGACGCATCAGTTCTACCAGGCCTTTGCCGAAGAAGAAGCCGATAACCGTGCCCATGACGAGTTGGATGACGATGGTCTGCACTATCTCCAGCCCGCTGACTGTTGCTTTGGTAGTTACTACACCTATCAGGGTTGTGGTCAGCACGTATGCCATGGGGTCGTTGGCGCCGGACTCCAACTCCAGCAGCGGTCGGAGGTTATGTTTCAGTCCTATACCGTTGGTACGCAAGATCGAAAAAACAGAGGCCGAATCGGTGGAGGACATAGTAGCTGCCATCAGTAGCGCCATACTCAGCGGAACAGCCTCGTAACTGTTGAGCCAACCAAAGATGTAGAACAGGATGATACCCGTGATAGCGGCTGTAAGCATCACGCCTAACGTAGCAAGCGTCACACCAGAAGCCACAACCGGACGGATATCTGTCAGTTTGGTATCCATGCCACCCGAGAACAGGATGATACATAGCGCAATGGTACTCAGTGCCTCGGCCGTTTCGGTCTTCAGCATGTAACCTACCCCATCCTCGTTGAACAGCGCACCGATGCCATCCGCGCCGAACAACATACCTACCGCCAGGAACAGCAACAAGGCCGGCACGCCGAACTTGTAGCCTATCTTGTCGGTAAAGATGCTCGCGAAGAACAGCAACGACAACACCAACAGAACCAACTCTACTTGCATGGATTACTTTTTAAGCAGATGCTTGTCAATTATCTCAATGATATTTTCCTTGGGGTACAATCCTTTCAACAGCAGCGGATCACCCTCCACAGGTATATACAGCACTTGCGGAATACTGCTGATACGGAACACTGCCGCCAGCTCGCGTTCGCGCTCGGTATCCACCTTGTAGAAGCGCACCTGATCGCAATAGGTTTGCGACAACTCCTCCATGATCGGTGCCAGGCGTTTGCATGGTCCGCACCAGGTGGTATAGAAATCAATCACACACGGCTTGTCGCCTTGGTACTGCCAATCCTTGTTCGTTGTATAGTCGAAAATACGTGCCTTGAACTCCTCGGTAGTCAAGTATGTCACATCATCCGCTACTGCAGGCAGCAGACTTATCATCGCCAAGAGGGCGGAAAGAATGATTCTTTTCGTCATAGTTATTGATTTTTCATAAATTCGTTATATTCCTCCAATGTCTTGCCATTACCGATTAGCTTGCTATTGCTTTCGGTGATTGGCAGGACGGTTATCTGTCGATTGAGCAGCAAAGCTTTCATCTCCTCGCTCTCCATGAGCATACCTATGTACCACACAGCTTCGTCGAAGGATTCGATATCGCTCACGCGCAACGCCGGAGCGGCACTGAAGGCGGGCAGAGCAGTCAGTTCGAAGTCACGAATCAGGAAGCGCGTGAAGTTGAACAACGCCACTTCGTAAAGCAGGTTGTTCAGCTCGGCTTGCAACTCCTCTTCGCTATACGTGTGGTTAGCCGGGTAGATGAGCAGCACGTAACTGCGTTCGTCACGTTCGGTAGAGAACTGTATGGTCGTATCCGGCTGCTCCTGTTCGGCTTGCAGGTCTTCACGTTTGGCGGAAAGCGTAGATACCGAACCGCCTTTCTGACTCTCCATACCTTGCCCAAGCATAGCAAGCATATCGCGACTCATCGCGGCCAACTCGGATTCCGGATAGCGGTTAATCATGTCGCGCAGCGATTCGGCAAACGCCTCTTTGCCTTCGGTTCGTGCCTTGGCCACAGAGTTCAAGAACAAGAACCTTGGCATCAACGGTGATAGCGGGTAGTTCTGTT
Organism: uncultured Bacteroidales bacterium; assembly: GCA_902798965.1. Lineage (GTDB taxonomy): Bacteria > Bacteroidota > Bacteroidia > Bacteroidales > Paludibacteraceae > Colicola. The sequence continues at coordinate 98,069 of CADBYS010000003.1, forward strand.
CGGCATGCTCGGTGTTCGCCTTTACGGCAGCGAACTGCCCTGCGCGGTACGCATTGTACGTTGCTTCGTAGAGCGAGTCTTGCTCGCGAGCCATCTCGCGCAAGCGGGCAAAGTACTGCGGGTCGGAAACGATCTGTGCCTGTTTGCTGTCGGGGAAGAGACTGAGTATGGCTTGGCGGTACTGCTCGGCATCTTCAGCCCGGTTATCCTTCAGCGCATCCAGATAGTACATGTAATACAATTCCACGCAACGCTTATCCTGCGGGAAGCGACGGCAGAACTCCTCGAAGGTAGCCGTAGCCTGCACGCTGTCCTGTAACTTATCCTTGTAGATAAATATCATCTTGAACATTGCATCGGCAATCATCGAGTCGCTCGCAGCAAAGTCTGCCGGCGTGCGAGGAATCTGCTGCAGGTAATATGCCGGATCGTAGATGTCCGTCACCTCAGGTATTTCCGCCACGGTACTATCGGCAGCAATGCTGTCCGTCTGTTCTGCTATTTCGTCCATCTGCTCATCGCTCTCCTCGCTTGGAGGAGTCCAGTCGCCCGACGAAGCCTTGCTCTTGCGGCGCCAGTTGTCCTCCAGCGGACGGTTACCCCATTTGCGGTTGAACTCCTGCTTGCCGTTGCGCATCAGTTGTGCATTGTAGAAGTACCACAGTCCAGGAGCACCGCTGCCGCCGATCATCTTCGAGGTATTCACGCTGCTCAGCCCGCCATCGCGCTCTTCACGCTCCTTTTGTGCGGCTTTGGCAGAGTCTTCCGCTTCGGCTTTGCGCAGGTCTTCCACAATCTGCTCGGCAATCTTCAACTGCTGCTCCTCGGGCAGTGTACTCAAGTGTTGCAAGGAGTCTTGCAGTTCAACCATCGAGTATTCGGCACTCAGTTCGTCGAGCACCTCAGCCAATACGCGTATTCGCTGATAGCCATCGGACTCAGCGGGCAGGATAGTTATCGCCTCGCTGTAGCAGGGGGCAGCATGGGCATAGTCGTGTTGGGTGTAATAGATATCTCCGGCTTTGAGCAGCACCGCAGCCTTATCCATTCCGTTCTTCTCGCTCTTCTCGATGCCGAGATTGTAGTTCTCAAGCGCGTTGACGGTATCACGTTGCTGCATGTAGATGTCGCCTATCGCTCCGTAGATGATATCGAGTTTCTCGCGGAACTTGTAGTTTCGCGCCATGCTATTAAGACTGCGAATGGAACGTTTCTTGTCTTGTGACACGAGTGCCATGCGGATATGCGCGTTGAAATCCATCTCCACCGGCGGATACAACCGCACGCATTGCTTGTAGGCATCGTAGGCCTCTTGCGGCTTGTTGTCCAACTCATAGAGTTGCCCGAGCACATAGGCAAATCGTGCACGGTCGCCGTGGCGTTTCTCGTCGGGCAAGGATAACTTGACGAACGGGATAGCCTCCTTGTATTGCTTGGTCTTGAGTTTGATATCGGCAGTGGTGGAAGCGTAGAGCGATGCGTGCTTGCGCTTGAGGTTGTCGGCTTGCACCTTGCTTAGCATGTCTTCGGCTTCGTACAACCAGCCCATCTCGGCATAGGCACGCGAAACCCACAACTGGCATTGTGCTACCACATCGGGGTCATAATCGTAGTGACGGATGATATAGTTGAACGTACCCACCGAGCCGATGAAGTCGCCCTTGTGGAACTCCGCTTGCCCGAGCAGTATCCAGGCGTTGGCCAGCTCCTTGTTGAACTCGCCCTGCTTGAGCCACTCCTTGTATTTCGGGTCTTTGGTGCGCTTGGAGTCGGGTTTGGGCTTCGTCTTGATCGAGTGCAGCTTGATGCACTTGCGGCACTTCTCGATGGTCAGATCCATCTTGCCGGAAGCCGACTCTGCGGCTTTGTGGTTGGATACGGGATGCAACGGCAGAACCTCGCCGTAGTTATCCTCATTGGCATCAGAGATCTGCTTCAAGCCCTCGTCAAAGGCGTTGCGACCGTTGAACTGGATGTTGTACTTCGTCTTCATCTGATGGTAAAAACGCGTAGCACCGGTGTTCTTTTGTGTCGAACACGCGTTAAGCGTCAGAACCATCAGTCCTGCCAGCAGGTATGTTATGTATCTATATCTTTTCACTTTCTTTTTTCCACTTATTTCAGTCCCTTTACATGCGAGGGTGCAGCTACAAACTCTTTCAGGTAGTTCGGCTCGAAATATGCTATATCTTTGCCTTCGATGCGGTGCACTAAGTCAGTACGTTCGCCATATTTTGCTGCCAACCATCCGGCTTGTGCGGCTGTTGGCACTATGCCGTCCATCCATCGTGCATTCGGATGGCTAATCACTGCCTTGCACTTCTCTGCCCCGTTGCCGCAAAAGTATATCGTGTGACCGGCGAGCATATCGGCGAAACTATCCGAATCAATCACCTTAGCTTGCAACGCCTCAACCTCACGCAGTTCGGTATCATACAAGGCACAATACACTTCCATCCGCCGCGCATCAATCATCGGACAAATCAATGCGGATGGCTGATCGCTGATTGCTGACAACTGACGGCTGATCGCTCCCGCAGCAATAACCGCCAAGGTTGGCACTGCCAGCAGCGGCAGTTCAGCACCATAGCACAGCCCCTTGGCCAGCGAAGCACCTATTCGCAAACCGGTATATGATCCCGGCCCTTCGGATAGCACGATGCCATCCACTACCAAGCCGCGGTCACAGGCTTCTTGCTGCAACTGCTGCACGAATGTCGGCAGCAAAGCAGCATGATTACTGCCTGCTATGTTCAGCCGCTCGGCGATAACCTTACCTTCGCTGACTAAGGCTGCCGAACAGACTTCCGTTGAACTATCCAAAGCGATTGTTACCATTGCGTATATTCAAAATTTGTGCGCTCCATTGTGCGCATACGATGCGTACGTGCATGCACCGCGCACTAAAAGCCTACAAAGTTACGAAAAAAAAATGAATAATGCAAATCTTTCACGATTTTTCCATAGTTTTTTAGGTTGATATGTGCATTTTTGCATAAGCAATAAAGAAAATGCAGCTTTTTTGTGCAAAAAATGCACTAATATTCCACCCTTGTCAGGAATAATCCTTCTGCCGGAGCTGATTGACCTGCAGCCTGACGGGAACGGGAAGATATAATGTCGGCAAATCCCTCAACCGACAACTGCTGTTTGCCCACTTCGAACAGTGTCCCCACCACAGCTCGCACCATGTTCCTTAGGAATCGGTCGGCTGTTATCGTAAACACTGCTCCCATGGTATCTTGCTGCCAATATGCCTGCGTAACAGTACATATGGTTGTCTTGACATCGGTATGCACCTTGCAGAACGATGCGAAGTCGTGGGTTCCAAGCAGCAGTTTTGCCGCCTCGTTCATAGCCTCATAATCAAGCGCTTGCGGCACAAACGTGCGCGTGTCGTACAAGAACGGCGATTTGCGGGTAGTTATACGGTACTCATACGTGCGGCTACGCGCGGAGAACCGTGCATGCAAATCATCGGCTACCGAATAAATACGACTCACTGCTATATCCTTGGGCAGCAGACGGTTAAGGCGGGATGTTAACCATGTTATCGGCTCTTGGTCAACTGTCGGCAGTTCATTCTCCAAATCGAAATGCGCAAACATTTGCTCAGCATGCACTCCGGCATCCGTCCTGCCGGCAAACGTCAAGGCTACAGGCACACGCAGAATCATGCGCAAAGCATCCTCCATAACGCTTTGTACGGTTATACCGTTCGGCTGCACTTGCGAGCCGTGGTAAGCCGTTCCCTTATAGGCGAATTCGATGAAGTAACGCATGAATCTGTTGATTGAGTTCCGGACTAAGTTGCAAGCGGTAAGCTACCCACACAGCCGCTATTAACAACAGACTGCGCAGCAAACTGCTCAGCCACACATTGACGCCACTCATGTACCGCAGGCACAAGGCATTCGCTGCAAAGACGACCACAAGCAAACTGACTGTAAGCAGATGTCGGCGGGCAAAAATGCGACAACCGAGTGCGAAACGCACAGTAAGAATAATCAAGGTGTAATATACTGCCTGCGCTATCAGACCTGCCAAGGCTGCCCCATCCATCCCCCAATGAGGGATAAACAGGTTATTGAGCACCAGCGCCAACACCGTGAGGATAAACGAATAGAGCAACGTCAGCGGATAATACCGCGAATAGTTGAGTGCCGTGAAGGCAAAGGCAAACGTAGCCAGCAGCAGTTGTGCCAAGCCCAAAAGCAACACCGTGCGACGAGCTACGGCGTACGTTGCGCCGTTGGGCAAAACAGTAAATATCAAATCAATATTCACCCATATAGCCGCCAGAATCAATCCGCCTATCAGCAGCAGATTGCCACTAACCTGCGAAAGCAACATACTCATCTCGCTCTGATCATTGTTCTTGATTGCCCGCGACAACTGAGGAGAGGCGATAGCCGTAAGCGAACGATAAGGAATGCTGACCATTACCGCCATGTACGTAGCAATAGCGAAGATTCCGGTATAACTGAGTCCCATCTGTGCCGTGATAAAGAACGACGACAAAGTGGGCGCCAGCACCGAAGCCACAGCCGACACAATCAGGAAAAGCGTATAAAGCAGATACTTGCGAACCAACTCCGGGTTCTCACGCAAATAGGCAAAGTCGGGTTTCAGGCTTATGCCTCCCAGCGAAAACAGATAAGCAGCATTGCACAAAGCCGCCAAGGCATAAACGCCTATCAGTCCCCACACAAAGCCATCCATACTCAGCACATCAAAGGCAAACAGCAGATATACCACCAACAACCCCACCCGGGTCAACAACTCGCGCACCGCACGCGGCACTACGATATGCATCCGCACATTAGCGTTCGTCTCAAACACCGCCTGATACAACATGCACAGCGCCAGCGGCAGCACAAAATAGTAGTAGTTGACAAACAGCGGACTCTTCTCGCCAAACCACCGGCTAAGGGGAGCGTAACAACCCACAAACAGCAACCCTATCAGCAGAAAACCCACAAAGGGCACCAACATAGTCCAAAAGAAAAAGCCGTGGTCGTCAGATTGCGTGTTGGGGACTGCGTGTTGGGGACTGTGTGTTGGCTGCGTGTTGGATGTGAAGTAGGGATAGAACCGAATGATACTGGCACTCGTGCCCAATTGCGCCAAGCCGATGAACAGCGTGGCGGCATCAATCAACACACGTGCCAAACCTATCTCTTCGGCCGTCAGAAAACGCGTGATAACGAAGAACGTAGTAACGAAGCCCACCGCTACGCCTATATACGTAACGATGGTACCTCGTATACTCTGTTTCGCTATTACGCCCATGGTCGTGTGCTTAGCAGCCAATATTGGCTGCGGATCTTACTTCTCTATTCCCAGCAACTCAACCTCGAAAATCAGGGTCGAATACGGAGGGATACTTCCGGCAGCACGCTCGCCATAGCCGAGGTTCTGCGGGATGTAGAACTTGAACTTCGAACCAACAGGCATCAGTTGCACACCTTCTGTCCAACCGGCAATCACCTGGTTCAATCCGAATACGATAGGCTCGCCGCGATCTACGCTGCTGTCGAACACTTCGCCGTTGATCAGCGTACCGTGATAATGAACTTTCACGCGGTCGGTAGCAGCGGGTTTCTTGCCCTTACCCATCTTCAGTACTTCGTACTGCAAACCGCTCTCGGTAACAATCACACCCTCACGGAGTTTGTTCTCCTCCAGGAACTTCTCGCCCTGCTCCTTGGTGTCACCGTACTTGATGTGATTCAAGGTAGCCTGGATATATTCGCCTGCCGTATGACTGTCGAACTGACTCTCATCGCCCAGCAAGCCATTGATGAAACCTTGCTTGATCAGCGCAAAGTCGGTTACCAGCGACGACTCGCCGATCAATCCGCCGGCCTCTTGCTCCTTGATGCTCTTACCGATCTGCTCACCCATGTTCTTGAGTTGCGGGTTGTGTACGTGCTGCTTCAGACCTTTGTTGATATGCTTGATAAGCTGAGCTTTCTTCTCGCCGAGCGTGTCGTCAGCGAGTACGTACGATGCTATATCGTTGCCGTTGAGCATACCGAAAGCGTAGTTGAGCGAGTCGTTCAGGTTCTTCAGCGCAACGGTCTTTGCCTTGCTCGGGCAAGTAGCCTTAACCGGCTTACCGGCTTTCTCGGTCGAACCCTGCGATGCTGCATACTGATTCTGGAAGAACTGACGAGCCTCAGCAGCCTGCATCACTGTCGTGTCGTGCTCCATACCGTTCACCAGTCCTTGGAAGAACAGTTTCTCGTTCAACGTCCAGGCAGGATTGTCTGCCAGGCCTTTCTTCTCGCTCTGCGCGATGCTCGTACCTATATTCATACCGATACGGGCTTCTTCGGTCAGCTCCTCTACTTTGCCGTCATAACCGGCTTGCAAAGCATCAATGAACTCAGCCACTGTCTCTGCCGAACTGTCGTTGCGCAGGTAATATGCCTTCATCTGCGAACCGTTGGCTATACCAAGTGCAAAGTTCATGGAGTCGTTCATGTTAGCCAACTCAACTTGTTGTGCGGTATACGTGTTGCCGCACGATACCATTGCCATTGCGGCAAGGATAATAATTGATAATTTCTTCATTATTGTTATTTATTTGTCATTAAATTCTTCGATATATCGGTATATCGATTAATCGACATCTCGAATCATTCTATTCCCAAAAGCTCTACGGTGAAAATCAGCGCTGCGTACGGCGGGATGCTTGCTCCGGCTCCGCGCTCGCCATAACCCAGTTGATACGGGATATACAGTTTGTACTTCGAGCCAACCGACATCAGTTGCAAGCCTTCCGTCCAACCGGCTATCACCTGATTCAAGGCAAACGAGATCGATTCGCCACGCTTGTAACTACTGTCAAAAACCGTGCCATCAATCAGCGTGCCCTCATAATGTACGCGAACCTTATCCGTTGCTTTGGGCTTCTGACCGAGCGTAGCATCCAGTACCTCGTATTGCAATCCCGAAGGAGTAACCTTCACTTCCGCACGTTTGGCATTCTCTTCCAGGAATTTCTCGCCTTCCTCCTTGGCTTTCGTCGACTGCTTGAGCACGAAGTCAACACCTTGCTTGAACTCCTCATAATTGAGTTCCTTCTCTCCATATTGCAGCAGGTACTGCGCTACGGATGTACCTAATTGAAATGATAAACTGTTGTTCATATTATTTGTTGTTGATTAATTCTACGTATCGCGACAGGTACTTGCCGATAATATCGAACTCTATATTCACCTCTGTACCCACCTCTATATATTTGAAATTCGTATTTTCATAGGTGTACGGAATAATACATACCGACACATACCCCTTATCGCCCTGCACATCGGGTTCGCACACCGTCAGACTCACGCCGTTGATAGTTACCGACCCTTTGTCCACGCAGAAGTACCCGCGACGAATCATCTCCGGCGTGGAGTGATACGCAAAGCGGAAGTACCACGAGCCATCTGTCTCTCGGCGCTCCACACATGTAGCTTTCTCGTCCACATGTCCTTGCACGATATGTCCGTCCAGCGCCTTTTCCATAGTCATCGCACGCTCCAGATTCACATAGTCGCCTTCCTTCAGATTGTCCAGATTCGTCAGACGCAACGTCTCTTGCATGGCGGTAACCGTATACGTGTCCTTATCCGACTTCACCACAGTCAGACACACACCGTTATGGGCTATCGACTGATCAATGCTAAACGCATCGCCATACGGGTTGCGCAGCGTGAAGTGCTTGTTTGTCTGCTCTTTGTCGATCCTCACGACTTGAGCCATCTTTTCTACTATTCCTGAAAACATCTTATTTACGATTTAACAATTTACGATGTATAATGGATGAGAGGGGGAAGTCCTTGCGTGTCAAAACCACCAGATAGATGGCAATCAGTAGCGTGCCTACAACCATCATCACCCACATATTGCTTATATAATACAGCCGCAGCGCATAATATACCGCCAGCAGCCCCACAGTCAGTACCGTGTACTCACCTATCCGTTTCAAGTCGTAGGGGATAGGCGCTTTCTTCTGCCCGATGAAGTACGAGAGCAACATGATCACGAAGTAGCAAACCAGACTGCTTCCGCAACTTGCCCAATATCCTATCCGCGGCACGAACACCACTTGCAGCACCAGCGTAATAGCCAAGCCAATAAGCGAGAAGTACGCTCCCCACTTCGTCTCGTCCGTCAGTTTGTACCAGAACGAGAGGTTGAAGTATATCCCTTGGAACACATATGTCCACAGCACAACAGGCACGATCTTCAATCCCTCCCAATACGCACTTGACACGATATAGCGAAAGATATCCAGATAGAAGATCACCCCAAGCAGTATCAGGTACGAGAAGATAATATAGTACTTCATTGCATCAGCATACGCCTCCACGGATTGTCTGTCCTTGTGCTTGCTGAACACGAACGGCTCGTACGCATAGCGGAAAGCTTGCGTGAACATCATCATCACCATGGCCACCTTGAAGCACGCGCCGTAGATGCCGAGCTGTGCCTGCGCATCATCGCCCGGGTACAAGTACGGGAAGAGAATCCTGTCGAGCGTCTGGTTCATGATACCCGCCACACCCAGTACCAGCAGCGGCAACGAGTAACGTAACATCTGTCGCAACACATCGCCATCGAACTTCCCGCCTTTGGGCATAGTGAACGGCAAGAGCACCAGCGTCTGTATTCCCGTAGCTAACATGTTACTCAGGAACACATAAAACACATCGTTCTTGCCCAGCACTACCAGGAACAGCAGGTTGAAGGCAATATTGAGTAGCACAAACAGCAACTTCAGTCCCGCAAACAGCAACGAACGTTTCTGTTGCCTGAGGTACGCAAACGGAATGCACGCAAACGCATCCACCGCTACGATGGCAAACATCATCGCCACAAACTCCGCATGATCGGCGTAGCCCAACACGTTCGCCACAGGCTGCCGGAACAACACAATCAGCACCGCAAATACCGTGCTTGTCATCAGCAAACACAGGAAAGCCGTCTTATACACCGTGGCACTATCCTTGTCCTGACGGTTGGCAAAGCGGAAGAACCCCGTTTCCATCCCATACGTCAGCAGCACAAGCAGCAACGCAGTCCAGGCATATAGGTTCGTCACGATGCCATAGTCCGACGTCTGCTTCAGCACATACGTATAGAGCGGCACAAGCAGGTAGTTCAGGAACTTGCCCAAAATACTGCTCACTCCGTAGATGGCGGTGTCCTTCGCCAAGGATTTCATTTCACTCATTCCTATCTTCTTTCGATTTGTGGCTTTCGACTTTTGACTTTCGACCTTCGACTATTAATACTATCTCCCCTTTCGGCGGTTGTTGTTTGAAGTGTTCGGCAAGTTCCGCAAGCGTGCCGCGCACAGTCTGCTCGAACAGTTTGCTTATCTCGCGGCTCACAGAAGCCTGCCTGTCATTGCCTAACACCTGCGCCAACTGCTCCAACGTCTTCACCAGACGGAAAGGCGACTCATAGATGATCATCGTGTGCTCTTGTTCGGCCAATAGGTTCAGTCGTGTCTGCCGGCCTTTCTTCTGTGGCAAGAATCCCTCGAAGTAGAACCGCTCGCACGGCAAACCCGAATCCACCAGTGCCGGCACGAACGCCGTTGCACCCGGCAGGCAATGCACTTCTACCCCACGCGCCACACAAGCCCTTACCAGCATGAAACCCGGATCGCTTATTCCCGGTGTTCCCGCATCCGACACCAGTGCAGCCTGCTCACCCGCAGCAATACGTTCGGCAACCTGCTCGCACGTCTCATGTTCGTTGAACTTGTGATGTGCACGCAGCGGCGTGTGGATATCATGATGTTTCAGCAACACGGACGTAGTACGCGTATCTTCCGCGTAAATCACATCCACCTCCTTGAGCACACGCAGTGCCCTAAAGGTAATATCCTCCATATTTCCTACCGGAGTAGGTACTACATATAACATTTCCGTAACTTCAACGGGGTTAACACGTGGTCATCCTAGACTTTAGTCCTGGTCAAACCGTGGTTTTAGCGGGGTTTACTGAAATCTTCTCCTTAACACGTTCAGGAACAGCTCGTAGGTCGATGACTGCTTATCCCAACCGAACTGATCCACAAACGCGATGGCCTCATCCAGCGAGTGCAGACCATTCAGTTCGGTAAGCGTCTGCTGTAATTTCTCAGCGTTACCCGCAAACAACTCTCTTTGGAACAGGAATCGGTCACCTATCGACACAGCCTGACGGATATCCGTCACCGGTGTCCCGAACAACGATGCCTGTTGCGGTACGCGCGGCGCTTCTTGTTTCGGAGCCTCCACTTGAGGAGCCTCTTCAACCTTTGGTTCTTCTACCACAGGTTGCTCTGCTACCTTCGGCTCTTCTGCCACAGGTTCCGGCTCTGCAACCGGCTGAGGCGCAGGCGCTGCTACTGGTTCTGCAACAGGTTCCTCCTTCGGCAACTCAACTGTTGCCTCTTCATCCTCAGGATAAACGAGTTCAACCTCCACATCGGGCTCAGCCTGCGCTTGCATAGCCTCGTCAAGAATCTGCTGCATTGCAGCAAGGTGTCCCTTGATCTCCTCTGCATTACGCTGCATCTCCTCCAACATGGGCATATTATCGCCTAACATTTTCTCCAGTTTGGCAATACGCTCTTCCTGAGCTGCCAAACGTGCCTCCAAGGCCTCGAAATATTTAATCAATTCGTTCATAATATAACTGATTAGTCTTTTGTCTTTGAGTGAAACGGTCTTTTGTCTTTGAGCCCGCAGGGCGGTCTACCTACTTCGTTGCATCCTCTAATTTTCTCATCATCACAAACATGAACAACGCCGAAACAGCACATACGCCGATGAATACCGACCATGTGCCCCAGAGCGGCAATTTCTCCCACAATGCCGAACCTACGGAAACGAGGAAGTTTCCTACAGCCGTGGCCACGAACCAGAAGCCCATCATCATACCTTTGTACTGCGGAGGAGCTACCTTGCTAACGAACGAGATACCCATCGGGCTGAGCAGCAACTCGGCAAAGGTCAGAATCAGATAGGTGAAGATCAGTACGTTAGGATTAACCAGCGTGCGCTCATCCAAACCAAGCGTAGCTTGTACTGCCGGCGAGTTCAGGTCATATGAGCAGAAGGCGATAAACACATACGCCAAAGCGGCTACAACCATACCGTAAGCTATCTTGCGCGGAGCACTCGGCTCTTTACCTTTGGCCGCCAACGCGCCGAACACAGCCATTGAGATAGGTGTCAAGGCTACAACATAGAACGGGTTGAACTGTTGGAAGATAGGAGCGGATATGCTAATCTCGGCAGGGTGATTGAAGTACTTGTAAGCCAACGCACCGATTACGGCTACGCCTACGCAACTCCAAATCATCTTGGCTTTCTGTGTGTTCTTGCCAAATACGCCGAACAAGGCATATACCAGGATAGCTACCAGCACCAGATTGATAATATCAAACGCCATCGTCTGAGCACCTGTCACAACCGGCGTAACAAACTCGTTGGCAAAGTACGTGAGCGTCAAGCCATTCTGGTGGAAAGCCATCCAGAAGAAGATGACCACCGCAAATACCATGAACAAGGCGATCATACGTTTCTTGGTCTGTTCCGGACTCAAAGCCTCAACCTGCGTGCCACCGGCTTGAGCCATCTGCTTGGCGGTGTGCTCCACATGTTTGAACCAAGGACGGCAAGCGTAATAGATAGCAATACTCAGCACCAACGAAGCGCAAGCTACCATGAATGCAAAGTGATAACTGTCGTTCACACTGTAACCCAGCGACTCTTGTGCCCAAGCCATGATCTTCACAGCTGCTGTCGGAGCGAACATCGCACCGATATTGATTGCCATATAGAACAGCGAGAAGGCTGCATCGCGCCTGTCGGCATACTTCGGATCGTCATACAGGTTACCTACCATCACTTGCAGGTTACCTTTGAACAAACCGGTTCCTAACGATATGAACAGCAGCGCTGCCAACATAGCACTCATTGCCACAGCCACATTGCCGCTCTCTATGCCGCCCAGAGGAATAGCCAGCAGCACATAACCTAAGAACATAATCAGAATACCGATGGTCACACACTTACCGTAACCGATCTTGTCGGCTACTATACCGCCAATGAGCGGCAAGAAATATACAAACGCCAGGAATCCTGAATAGATGTAACCGGCAGCCTCTGCCGACAAACCGAAGTTAGCGCGCAAGAACAGCGCAAATACAGCGAGCATCGTGTAGTAACCGAATCGCTCACCGGTGTTGGCTAATGCCAAGGCATAAAGCCCTTTGGGTTGATTGTCAAACATAATGTATTGTGTTTTAGTTATATTTCAACATAATGTCTCCAATTATGGATGTCGGGAACACGAGCATATTGGATATCACGGATAGCTTTGTAGAGTCGCTCGCACACCTTGCCCGCCTCGTCGCCATACTCATAGATCTTCTTCTCATCGGGGTCGATGATGCGGGAGATAGGCGAGATAGCTGCGCCTGTGCCGCACGAGGCAGCCTCCTCAAACGTACCAAGCTCCGTAACGGGAATCTTGCGCTGCTCCACCTTAATACCCAAGTCGCGGCAGATGGTCATCAAGCTGTCGTTGATGATGCTCGGCAAGATCGATTGCGACAGAGGCGTCACATACGTATTGTTCTTCACCAGAAAGATGTTCGCGCCGCCACACTCATCCAAGTACTTGTGCTCCTCGCTGTCCAGGAACAACACACCCATTCCCTGCTCGTGCGCAGGCTCCGTGGCACGGAACGACGAGGCATAGTTGCCACCCACCTTCCATTGCCCTGTACCCAGTGGCGCAGCCCTGTCCACATGACGGTTGATGATAAACGGCGTAGTACCGAATCCCGCAGGGAAATAAGGCCCGATAGGCGTTACCACCACGCAGAACTCAAACTCCTGTGCCGGACTAACACCCACCTTAGGTGTCGTGCCAAACAGAATCGGTCGGATATACAGCGTTGCGCCGGTCTCATAAGGCGGCAAGTAGTCAATATTCGTGCGTACAGCCAGTTCGCACGCCTCAATAAACAGATCAGTCGGAACAGCGGCCATATACATCGCTTCTGCCGACTGCTGCATTCTCCTGGCATTCATCTCCGGGCGGAAGATGCTTACCTTGCCATCCACCGTGCGATAAACCTTCAGTCCCTCAAACGCCTGCTGGGCATACTGCAACGCCGTAGCCGCAGCGTGAACAGGCACTATAGGGTCAGCCGTAGCGTAAGGCCTACTCCATACACCATTCGCATAGTGACTCCTGACGATATAATCCGTCGGAGTGTACGAAAACGTCAAATGTGTCCAATCTATATCTTTCATTCTATCGGTCCTTTTTCCATAAGCGCATCGAGGATACTGGTTCCGTTTCCCCAATACTGCTCCAAGTCTTTTTGCATATATTCAGTTGTTCTGCTACACCTAATCAGTGTTTCATCTTTGAGCGAAGCGGTCTTTTGTCTTTGAGCGAAGCGGTCTTTGAGCCCGTAGGGCGGTCTATTGCGCAGCAAGCACACGATAACGTCGTGCAGTCCCTCATTGAGTTCCACCAGCCACTTCGTCTCCCGCTCATAGAACGGTGCAAAGTAATCCGCGTAGTACTCCCAATACGGTGACTTGCCATACGCACTCCTCAGTGCCATCCAGTGTTGGTGTTGCCAGTGTTGCTGGTAACTGATCTGTACATCTTGAGTCAGTTGCTTGTGTTCCACCTTCATCACCGGAACCGTCAAGTTCACTTCATGCCCCTGCGCATCATGTATCAGACACCTGTTCCTGAACGTCTGCTTCATAAACGACTCCATCACCTCTATCTGCACACTATCCGCCTTCAGAAATGCCTCATACCACGCTTGAGGAGCTAAATATGCCGTTGGTAGTACTACCATCAATCGAACAATTTATTAAATCGTCAATCAATCGTAAATCGTCAATCGCTCAATCGTCAATCAATTGGCTCGCAAGCCAAGTCGGTTCCAGCGTATATGTCCCTTGCCCCAAGGCTTGTCTTTCTCTATGCTCAACCACACAAAGATCGGCTGACCTACTATATGGTCTTCAGGCACAAATCCCCAGTAGCGGCTGTCGGCGCTGTTATGGCGGTTATCGCCCATCATCCAGTAGTAGTCCATCTTGAACTCATACTCTTCGCCAACCGTAATCGGCTGGAACTCATAGGCATCCGCTATGCGCTTATATACCCAGTAGTTCTCTTCGGTAATCATCAGTTTGTCGCCTTTCTTGGGAATATATATCGGACCATAATTATCCCTCGTCCACTCGTTATGCCCCATGGGATATACTTGTCCGCCGTATTGCTCGGCTTCCACCTCGATGCGCACGACATGCGGATTCTTCTCCAGTTGCTCTTTCATCTCCTGTGTCAATGGGAAGTGGTACAATCCCGCCATAGGCATGTGCCTGTCATCATGACTGATGCCTATCTTGTCCAAGTAACTCTTTGTCAGTACATAGCCATCGGTCTGCACGAAGTAGTTCAGCTGCGCATATTCGTGTGTCGGCTCCTGCTCCCACTCCGTTTCAAACTCCCCACTTTCTGCTTTCGACTTTTTACTTTCGACTTTCGACTTTATGAAAATCACATTGTCAATGATCTGCAGACTGTCACCCGGCGTTCCCACACAACGCTTCACATAGTTCTCGCGTCTGTCCACAGGTCGAACGGTCAGGTTCTGCATATCCTTGGGCGTAATACCGTAGTGCCGTAACACGCCCATCCCCTGCGTCTCGGCTATGTGCCGGATGGAGTAGTAGTCAGGATTCTCATGTCCTACCACCACTGTATCACCTGCCGGAAAGTTAAATACCACGATATCACCTTTCTGAGGACTCTTCCAACCCGCCAGACGCTTATACTCCCAATGCGGGTTTTCCAGATAACTCTTGCCCCCGCCAAGCCACTCAGGCATAGTGTGTTGTACCAGCGGCATACTCAGCGGAGTCTGCGGCACACGAGCACCGTAACCCATCTTCGATACATACAGGAAATCTCCCACACGCAGCGTCTTCTCCAACGACGACGAAGGAATCTGATAATTCTGGAAGATATAGATATTGATGAAATATACCGCTACCAGCGCAAACACGATTGCATCGATCCACGAGCAGATGGTATACAATAAGCCGTTGGCATGCGGATTCTTCGGTTCGCCTTTCTCAGCAGGCTTAAACTTTCTCCACCAACTCCAGTTAATATACTTCGTGGTAAACGCATCAGCAATCACCGGCAACAACAGCAGCCACCACAGGCTCTTCCAGTCGCCCCAGGCAACCCAAACCACAAACACTACGTACAACGTACACCACACGCAGGCACGTATCCATCCGCCACGCATGGTATCCAACACTCTATTCTTAAATGATTTCATCTACACTGAATATATTTATCCTCTACATGGATCTCACAGATTTTCTCGGAACATTGGTATCCGTGTTCTTTCCGTGGTTTTCCGTGTTCGTTTATTCTAATACTTCTTGCATCGTGTGCCAACCTGTTTTTCCCTGTAGCCACTCAGCTGCCAGTACAGCCCCGAGTGCGAATCCTTGTCGCGACTTCGCCTCGTGCCTAAGCGTCAGCACATCCGCCTCACTTTCCCAGCGCACCTCATGTATCCCCGGCACTTCGCCTTCCCGAATACTTTCTATCGGGCACTTCAAGCTTTCGACCTTCGACTTTCGACTTTCGACTATTCCTTCTCGTAGCGTCACCGCTGTCCCCGAAGGTGCATCAAGCTTATGCACATGGTGTATCTCCGTGATGGCAGGAGTGTACCCACCCGTCTTGTGCAATAACTGTGCCAGATATTTATTTACGGCAAACAATATATTCACCCCTACGCTATAGTTACTGCTCCAGATGACACCCGGATGGTTACTCCCTAATTCCGCTTGCAGTCCACGCACATTCCATCCCGTAGTGCCACTCACTACAGCCACACCTTGTTCCAGCGCCGCACGCACATTGCTTTCTGCCGCATCCGGTCGGCTGAACTCTATCGCCACATCTGCGCTGCGAAACGCTTCACTGTCTATCGCTGCCGCCAACGGCTGCTCTTCTGCATTTACGCATGGATCAACCACGCACACCACTTCATGGCCGCGTGCCCGGGCTACGGACTCTATCATCCGCCCCATCTTACCATAACCTATCAAGGCTATCTTCATACTCCTACACACAAATAGCCTACAAAGTTACAAAAAAAAAATGAATATTCCAAATTTTTCCTATGGAAAAAACGATTTTTCTATAAAAATAGAAAATTTTGTGGGATAGTCTTTGGATTTTGTCGGTTTTCTACCGATTTTCCACAATTGTGATCTGTCTCTCGGCACAATAGTCTTGCAATGCCTTGTATTTTTTCCCGCTTACATAAGGAGCATATACGTAATCCGTTTCCCCGAAGCGGAAAAAGGTAAATTTATTCTCCAATTTGTACGAATCGATACTTTCGCCATGTTTGTAATATAACACTCTTCCCCTAACTGCAAACGCCTGCTCCAGAGCAGTTTCACGCGCATCATAAACATGCAACACGCTGAACCCAGCCATAACTACAACACATACTACCGCCCATACCAAACGCCGCTGACGAATAAACAGATAACTGCATAACAAGCATAGTACCAAACACATTACCATCCACGGCGTGACAGTCAGTTGCAGCGTAGCACCCGGCAGATGTTCTATCCACTCCACATAACGGCAGAGCCATGTGCTTAGCAACTGCAGAGCGGCTGCCAGCCATGTGCCGACCAATGTATGCGCCAGCACCAGCGTAGCTATACCCAACACAACCAGCACAAAAGCTGCAGGTAACACCACCAGGTTAGTCAACAGGAAGTACCGCGCCACTTGACCGTAATAATATAGGGTTACAGGCAACGTGCCCGCCACTGCCGCTATGGAAACAGTTACCACGTCACGCACATATCGCACCGATTTTCTTTCCGCCGGCCACAATGAATTCAAGTACGGCACAAAAAGCAATATCCCCAATACAGCCGAGAACGACAGCTGAAAACTAACACTGAAAAGACTAAGCGGATCAGCAAACAGACAGATACATGCTGCCGCGGCAAGAGTATTCAGGCTAATAGCTTGTCGGCGCAGTACCCAACCCACCTGCACAATGGTCAGCATCAATACGGCACGCAACACGGATGGCGACAAACCCGTAACAAACGCATACACCCACATAATGAGCACTATAGCTGCCGAAAGCAACGCACGAAGCAAACGCTGTTCGTAGAGTGGACGACGCCTACCGAAAAACGTAAGCAACGCAACCACCACGGCATAGATGATACCGGTATGTAATCCGCTGACTGCCAGCACATGAGCCGCTCCGGCAGCGGCAAACGACTGCCTAAGCGAAGAGTCCAACTCATCCTTCTCGCCCAAAGTGATAGCCGACACAAACGCCAATGCACTGCCGAACAAACCTGCATCGGCATAACGGCGCACCAGACGCTGCTGACACACGGCAGCCTTAGCGCGCAACGTACGAACAGGCACATTGCCGATTGTACGGCACTGGGATGAACGGACGTAAGCTATTCCTACCTTGTGCTGCAATCGCAGATATCGGCCATAATCGAAATCACCTTTAAATAGTGCGTGCGGGCGCACTACACGCGTACGCACAAGGAGGATATCACCCGTTTGCGGAACTACGGCGTGTACAGAGTCTGTCTCCATACGTAGTAAGACATGCTGCGACAGCAGGCGAACACTATCCGCTTCGCACATACTCAGCAGCCGAACGCTGACCATATAGCCATACGGCTTGCTTACCGGCGGCTCAAGTACATGCACGCGGAACACACGGGCAGAATCCAAATAGTCTGCCTCGGTATCGGCACACAGATTAAACGGGAAATGCAGAAAATACGCACTAACGATGCATAGTGCTGTTGCAAGAAAAATAAATACAAACGGATAGCGGCGAGCCATGACAGGATACTACTTCAGCTGTCAGCTTCAGCTTTTCATGGCGCGAATCACGGCTTCCGGATCAGCAGCGCCGAACACCGCACTGCCCGCTACCAGCACATCGGCTCCGGCAGCAAACAGTTCGCTCGCATTCTGCGCATTCACTCCGCCGTCAATCTCTACCAGCGTATTCAAACCACGACGGTCAATCTCCTGACGGATATAACGGATCTTATCCATCGTTTCCGGAATGAATTTTTGTCCGCCAAAGCCTGCGAACACCGACATCAGCAGCACCATATCCACCTTATCCAGATACGGCACAAGCCGCTCTACGGCTATATCAGGATTGATAGTAAGGCACGTGCGAACACCTTTGGCTTTGATCAGGTCAAGGATAGGCAACGGATCATCTACAACCTCCAGATGAAAACCTACGCTCCATGCTCCCGCATCACAGAAGCGCTCTACATACTTCTCCGGATGAACAATCATCAGGTGCACATCCAGCGGCTTGGTGCAGTACTTCCGCATTGGCTCCATAAGCGGAAAGCCAAAGGAGATATTAGGCACAAACACACCGTCCATAACATCTACATGCAGCCAGTCAGCCTCTGAACGGTTGATCATCTCAAGGTCGGCACGCAGGTCGGCAAAGTTGGCAGATAGAACGGAAGGAGCTATGAGTTTCATGGAGGAAAAGTACTAAATGGTTAAACTTTTATAATGGCTAATGGTTGGTTGTTAGCACATTAACGCTTGATGATGGCTATACTATCAAAGGGTGTTCCGTCAAGTTGGCAACTGTGAACAGTTAGTTCATGACGCGTCACGCGCATATACTCGTAGCAAGGAACATCGGCAACGATGGTATCCATATGGCTGCGTTCCTTCGGAGTGCGGGTATGCGTTGTAGAACCTACACCTATCCATACGGGTTGGTGCGGCTCGTCTTCCGTTTGCAGCACATCACCGCGGCGAGCGTACGTGTGGTCATGTCCCGAAAAGATGACATCTGCATCTTTCAGTGCCCGAACCAAACTCAGCCAAATAGTAGGATTCACTCTACCCTTACGCGAGGCAAACACCGGGCGATGCATCATAACCACCACCCAAGGCTGGCAAGCTGAGGATATAGCATACTTCGCCCACGCATTCAGCCGCGTGTAGTCGGATATAATAAGCGGATCTTCGGTATCGATGGCTATGAAACGCATATTACGAAAATCCACGTAATACGTTGATCCCTTGCTATATATCGGGCCATTCTGCGGCATCAGGAACGACTCATACCACGAGTCGGGCAACTGCCGGTTCAAGCCTTTGGTATATTCGTGATTACCCGGACACGCCAATATAGGCAACGAGTCGAACAACGTGGCATACAACTGATGTTTCAGCAGCTGCTTGTAGTAGAACTGTTCACGTTCCACGAAATCCCCCAATTGGGCATAGCACTGTATATCAGGATGCTGCGCAGCCATACCCATATAATCGAGCGTCTGAAGCGTGTTATGCACATCACCCAGTACTATCATCGATAGCGTATCGGCATACTGGCAATCGTACGTCGTGTCGTCGTTGAACGTCACGAATCGCATCGACAGCGTATCGCCTTCCCACACAGGTTCCTCGGGCATAGCGAACCACGCATCCCAGCGGAGAACACACACATATATGCTCCCCGCCAGGATGGCGATCACTGCCACTATCCATATGATAGTACGCTTGTACATTTAGAACGGAAGGTCATCGGTCGACTCGCCCGAAGGAGTCGGATCAAAGGTCTGCACATTGGCAGCCATAGGTTGCGCCATAGGCTGTGCTGCAGGTGCAGCAGCAGGCTGAACTGCCGGCGCAGCGGCTTGAGCAGCTGCATCCACTATACCTTGCTGAATCTTCCAAGCACGGATAGAGGTGTACCAACGACCGTTGAACTCGCGGCTCTCTATATCGAACGATACAGTTACCAAATCGTCAATCTCGCAATTGTAATCTTTTACGCGCTGCTCACCGAAAACCTCGAAGTACACCTTACGCGGATATTGCTCCTGGGTCTCCAGCACATACGCCTGCAACTGCCAAGGCTTACCCGAAGTCTTGGACTCTCCCGATTGCAACGGGAGCTTCTGAACAATCTTACCTGATATATCCATAATCGCTTTATATCAATAGATTATTCGCCTTTGATAGCTGCAACACCCGGCAGAACCTTACCCTCGATGGCCTCGAGCAGAGCACCACCACCGGTAGAGATGTACGATACCTTGTCAGCCAAACCGAACTTGTTAACGCAAGCTACGCTGTCACCACCGCCGATGAGCGAGAATGCGCCGTTGGCTGTAGCCTCAGCAATAGCCTCGCCGATTGCACGGCTGC
The DNA here is from genome assembly GCA_902798965.1 of uncultured Bacteroidales bacterium. Classification (GTDB taxonomy): domain Bacteria; phylum Bacteroidota; class Bacteroidia; order Bacteroidales; family Paludibacteraceae; genus Colicola. The sequence continues at coordinate 118,400 of CADBYS010000003.1, forward strand.
CACCGCAGAAGTTATCGAACTCAAATACGCCGGCAGGACCATTCCACAAGATAGTCTTGCAGCCGCGGATAGCCTCAGCAAACTTCTTCTGTGCCTCAGGACCTGCATCCAAACCTTGCCAGCCGGCAGGAATAGCATTCGACGGAGCAACCTTCTGGTTGGCATCGTTGGCGAAGTTGTCAGCGATGATAGCATCCGGAGCCATAACGAGCTCTACACCGTTCTTCTTGGCCAGTTCCTCAACACCCAGAGCCACATCCAACTTGTCCATCTCAACGATCGACTCGCCGATCTCGCCGCCGTGAGCCTTGGCAAACGTATAGGTCATACCGCCGCAAAGGATGAGTTTATCTACCTTACCCAGCAGATTCTCGATGATACCGATCTTCGAACTTACCTTCGAACCACCCATGATGGCAATGAACGGGCGCTTGATGTCGGAAAGAACGTTATCTACAGCCTTTACCTCTTTCTCCATCAGGTAGCCGAGCATCTTGTTGTCGGCATCGAAGTAATCGGCGATAACGGCGGTGGAAGCGTGCTTGCGGTGAGCCGTACCGAACGCATCCATCACATAGCAGTCAGCGTACGAAGCCAATACCTTGGCAAAGTCTTTCTGACGAGCCTTCATCTCTTTCTTGGCAGCCTCATATGCCGGATCATCTTTCTCAATGCCTACGGGTTTGCCTTCCTCTTCGGGATAGAAACGCAGATTCTCGAGCAGCAGCACTTCACCTGCCTTCAGCGCATCAGCAGCCTCTTTTGCCTTGGCGCAATCCGGAGCGAACTTAACCTCTGCTACGCCCAGTGCCTTGGCTACGGCATCCTTAATCTGACCAAGACTGTACTTGGCAGCTACCTTACCTTTCGGCTTGCCCATGTGGCTCATAATAATCAAAGCACCGCCCTCTTCCAGGATGTGTTTCAGTGTCGGAACAGCTCCGCGGATACGAGTGTCGTCAGTGATGTTACCGTTTTCGTCCAGTGGTACATTGAAGTCCACGCGTACAATCGCCTTCTTGCCGGCGAACTTGTAATTGTCAATTGTCATCATAATGCGTGATATTTTAGTGTTAATAATATACTTATTTTTCGGTCTAACCATACAATTGTATGGTGCGAAAATAATACAGGCTGCAAAGTTACAAAAAAAAAATGAAATTTGCAAATTTTTTTTCATAAAAATGAAGAGAGCGTGTCATTTTTGACACACTCTCTCGATTTTTTACCGTTTTTAGGGGTGATTACTCAGCAGCGGGAGCCTCCTCAGCGGGAACTTCTACTACCGGTGCTTCCTCAGCGGGAGCCTCTGCTTCGGCAGCCTCAGCAGCTTCCTTGCAGCACTCCTTCTTCTCGCAGCACTCTTTCTTTTCGCCTTCACAGCATTTCTTCTCGCCGTTCTCAGCTTTCTTGCAGCATCCAACCATGCACATAGCCAATACTGCTACAAATAATACCTTTTTCATTTCGTTTAAATTTAAACAGTTATACATTAATGTTGAAAAAAATATTCTTTTTTTTAAAAAGTTTGACAAAGTTAGCACAATTTTTGCATATTTCCAAAAAAAGTTGTAACTTTGTAGCGTTTTTTGTAAAAATAATGAAAGATAAGCAACAAAAACCCAAGTCAGTGACAAGATTTGTCGCTATCAACCTTGCCGCAGCCGTGGTTGTGGCCATACTTATTCTAAGTGGTGTTATCCTTTGGCTGAAGGGATACACCTTGCATGGTAAGGAAATCACTGTACCGCAGATTACCGGCATGAGCCAACAAGAAGCTGAGATAGTGCTGCGTGGCAGTAACCTGTTTCTTGTAGTGGTGGATTCCACCTATTCCGACAAGGCGCCGTTGGGCACCGTAGTGGAGCAGACGCCTCCCGCGCTCTCGCACGCCAAGCCTGATCGTGCGGTATATGTGGTAATGAATGCGCGAACCAAGCGACTGATTCCTCTGCCTGAACTCCACGATGTATCGTACCGGCAAGCCGAAGCCACATTGCGTTCTATCGGTCTGAAGTTGGATAAGGTGGAGTACGAACCTTCGCTCTATCCTGATAATGTGCTGGATATGCGGCTGGAGGGCAATAGTCTTGAGGCAGGCACACGGCTCGAGGAAGGAACAGGTGTCACCTTGGTAATAGGCAGACGACAAGGCAATAGAATGGTTACGGTTCCCGCATTGTTGGGTATGTCGATGAGTCAGGCACGTGCCGCGCTTATCAACGTAGGACTTTCCATGGGGGAATACACCTATGATGTCGAACCCACTCCGGAAACACTGGATCGTTACATCATCTACAAGCAAACACCTACCGAAGGAGCCTCCTTGCTCGAAGGATCGCCGGTGAACATCCAGCTCACCACCAACCTGGAGAGAGCCATCATCAGCGATGACGCGCAAAGCGAAGAAAAGTTCTTCTAACCCAACAGGTTTAACAATCAACGATTACGGCTATGCAAAACGACGATAACACCGTGCATATTGACGACACGCAAAATCCCGATACCATCGAGTACCAGGATGAGTTGTTCGTTCGCTTTGAGTGCGTGGTGGACAAAGGTCAAACGCCCGTACGCGTAGATAAGTATCTGGCAGAACATATACCGGGTACTTCGCGTAGTCGTATTCAAGCCGCAGCCGATCAGCAGCAGATTCTCGTGAATAGTCGGGTAGTCAATAGCAGCTACAAGGTTAAACCCGGGGAAACGATACAAGTACTGCTCAACCACGAGCCGCACGACTTCACCATTCATCCCGAACCTATCCCACTGGATATAGTCTATGAGGATGATGACCTGCTCGTCGTAAATAAACCCGCAGGCTTGGTGGTGCATCCCGGTCACGGCAACTACGAGCACACCTTGCTCCATGGCTTGGCATATCATTTCCAACAATCGGGCAACCCGCTGGATATGAATAATCCCGATATCGGTCTGGTGCACCGCATCGATAAGGACACTTCCGGCTTGCTGCTCATCGCCAAGACACCTGAAGCAAAGGCCAAGCTTGGTCTGCAATTCTTCCACCACACCACCGAGCGCACCTACAACGCACTCGTTTGGGGCACGTTCGATGAGGATGAAGGGACGATTGACGGAGCGTTGGCACGCGACAACCGCGACCGCACGATCTATCGCGTCTATTCACTCGAGGATAACCCGCTGGCAAAAACAGCCATCACGCATTATCGTGTGCTCGAGCGCTATCCGTACGTTACCTTGGTCGAGTGCCGTCTGGAAACGGGGCGCACCCACCAGATTCGCGTACATATGGCACATATCGGCCATCCGCTGTTTGCTGACGAGAAATACGGTGGCACCATCATTCGCAAAGGATTGCGCACACAGAAGTATGCGCAGTACATCCAGAACTGCTTTGCTCTCTGCCCCAGGCAGGTGCTGCATGCCAAGACGCTGGGATTCGTCCACCCGCGAACAGGCGAACATATGCACTTCGACAGTCCTTGGGCACCGGACTTCGCCGCCGTCATCAACAAGTGGCGGAACTACCAAATGAATACGTTAAACTCTGACAACTGATTGCTTATGAATACCATCGTTTGGGCTGACGACGAGATTGATCTCCTCAAGCCATATATCATCTATCTTTCCGGCAAGGGTTATGAGATTCTGCCAGCCATGAGCGGGCAAGATGCCATCGACCTGTGCAAGCAAAACACCGTTGATATCGTCTTTCTAGACGAACAGATGCCCGGCTTGTCGGGTATCGAAACGCTGCAGATTCTCAAGGATGCGCATCCCGAACTGCCTGTGGTGATGATCACGAAATCCGAGGAGGAGCATATCATGGAGCAGGCTATAGGTCAGAAGATTGCCGACTACCTGATCAAGCCCGTCAACCCGAGTCAGATTCTCTTGTGCCTTAAGAAACATGTGCACAGCAAGCAGATTGTGGAGGAGCACACCAACGCCAACTACCGCCAGGAGTTCTCCGACATCACATATATGATCGACACGGCGCGCACCTTCGACGAGTTTGCTGCCATCGAGAAGACTCTCACGCGATGGGAACTTGACCTGCAAGATGTCAGCTCGCCGATGGCTGAACTGCTCTCCATGCAGCGCAAGCAAGCCAATGCCGCGTTCGCCAAGTTCATCCGCCAGAACTACGAACAGTGGTTCGCGCACCCCGACTCGCGACCAATGATCAGTACCGATATCTTCCGCAAAGCCGTGTTCCCGCTGCTGGATGCCGGCAAGAAAGTGTTTGTCATCGTTATCGACAACTTCCGCTACTCGCAGTGGAAGATCATTCAACCCGTATTGGCGGAGTTTTTCTCCGTGCATAGCGAGCAACTCTATTCCGCCATTCTGCCTACTGCCACGCAATATGCGCGCAACGCCATCTTCTCCGGACTTATGCCGCTGCAGATTCAGCAGCAGTTCCCCGAGTATTGGGTAGAGGAAGGCGATGAGGAGTCGAAGAACAAGTTCGAGAAGGAACTGATTGGCACGCTCATCCACCGTTTCCGCCGTCATGACGAATATACCTACTTCAAGATCAACGAATCGGATTTTTGCGAGAAGGTGATTCGCCAACTCAAATCGTTGCACACACCGCTCAACATTGCCGTGGTTAACTTCATTGATATGCTCTCGCACTCGCGCACCGACTCCAAGATGATGCGCGAACTGGCGCACGACGAGGCCGCTTACCATAGCCTCACGCTCTCATGGTTCAAGCATTCGCCTATCATCGAGCTATTCCGCCAGATTGCTGCGCAAGGCTATGAGATAGTGCTCACTACCGATCATGGCACGATACGCGTCGCCGAACCGATACAGATCATTGCTGACAAGACGACGAATACCAACCTCCGCTACAAGGTTGGCAAATCGCTCTCGTTCCAGAGCCGCAACGTTTTCGAGCTTACAAAACCCGACAAGGTGGGATTGCCTGCTCCTAACTTGAGCAGCACCTACGCCTTCTGCACGGGCAACGATTTCTTCGGCTATCCCAACAACTTCAACTATTACGCCCAGTACTACCGCGATACCTTCCAGCATGGCGGTATATCGATGGAGGAGATGATAATTCCGTTAGTTCACCTGCAGCCCAAATCATAAAATCGTACATGGTACATAAGTAAATCGTACATAATATTGATTCTTGTCATTATCCATATTGCTCTCTGTTTGTGCCTGTTGGCTTCGGTGTTATCGGTGTTTGTGCCGGCATCCGTCTTACCTGTACCCGCGTGGTTCGGCTTAGCATTTGAGTGGCTGATCATAACGGAAGCAGTCATAGGATTCATCCTGTTATGCACACGTCGCCGCCGCTGGTCATGGCTCACGTTGGCTATGCTCTTGCTATGTGCCGCACCTATCGGCTACACCGTTTCCCACGAGGCACTTTGTTTCCCCAAAAAGGTGTTACCGAACTCGTTCACTTTGATGAGCTATAACACCCATCTTATGGGCAATGTGCGCAAACCCAAGCAGAACAGAGTAATACAATATATCTTACGCGCGCAACCGGATGTGGTGTGTCTGCAAGAAGTGGAGGTGTCGAAGTCCAATGACAATCTGACTCTCCACGAACTGCGCGAGGCGCTGAGCGTCTATCCTTATACGTATTTCGATTTCAAGATTTACAACAAACGTCGCCAATACGGCAACGCGGTATTCAGCAAGTACCCGCTCATCGGCAAGCACACGCTGCGCTACGAATCGCGCGGCAACATCACTTCCGTTTGCGATATAGTGCTGCCTACAGACACCTTGCGGCTCTATACCAACCACTTGGAATCCAACCGTCTGCAGCGCGAAGATATCGATCTGGGCACTACTACCGAATCCGCACAATCGGCCTTCCAGGGCACTTCCGCCAAACTCGAAAAAGCCTCCGAGATCCGTATTCGTCAAGCCGAAGCCATCCACGAGGATGCGCTGCTATCGCCTTATCCTGTGCTTATTGTCGGCGATATGAATACCACTCCGGTATCGTACACCTACCGTATTCTGCAAAAGGGCATGCGCGACGCGTTCCTCGAGTCATCCAATGGACAATTCGGACATACATTCGTAAAGCGAGGGATAGGTGTTCGGATTGATTATATCCTCCACTCTCCCTCGCTATCGGCATCGGATTTCGACATTCCTCATGTCGATTATTCCGACCATTATCCCATCGTTACGACGATCCACTATTAGACTTTCGGCTCATGTATCTCTTTGCCGCGGCAGAACCGATGAACGATATGCCGGTCATCGCCCAGGTAGATGAACCTCTCCAGACGATGCAGCAGGCTGTAGTTGTCGTGGTTAAGCTCCTTGTCGTCAATCACCAAGGCATCGAACTCATAGCCCGGCTCAAAGCTGCCCACCTTGCCAAAGAACGTGCCGGCGGACTTCGTGGCAATCCAGAAGATCTCAGGTAGCGTCAGGAACGCCAACGACTTATCCTGGCAGTAACGCATCTTGCTCACCTGCACGGCATAAACCATCATCCTGAATATACTCAGGTCATGACCGCCGCTGATATCACTGCCCAAACCTATAGGCACTCCTTCGTTGAGGAACACGCGCACGGGCGACATACCGGAAGTCAGATTCAGATTGCTGGTCGGACAATGCGCTACCATCACCTGATTCTTGCGCATCAACTCCAGTTCCTCACCTGCCGTCCATACGCAATGCGCCATGATCGTCGGCGTATCGCCAAACAACCCATAGCGGTCGTACGCATCGCCGTAGTTGCGGCTTTCGGGTTCCAACTCTTGCACCCAGGCTATCTCGTTGCGGTTCTCGGATAGATGTGACTGAACAGGTAGCTTGTATTTGCGTGCCAGATTGCCGCAGGCCTGCAGCAACTCCGGAGTGCAGGTGGGTATGAATCGCGGCGTGATGATAGGCCTGACCAACTCATCCTCACCGAACTCAGCGACCAGTGCCTCATTGTCGCGGATAGCATCTTCAACCGATTCTTGCAGTGCTTCCGGGCAGTTACGGTTCATATCCACCTTACCTACCCGCGCACTCATCCCGGCTTCCTTGAATAGCTGCATCAGCAGTCGGGTACTATCCTTGTGTACTGTGGCAAATGCTACCGTTCGCATCGTGCCGAAGCGCCATAAGTCGCGCACGAAACGACGATACATCCGTTCGGCATACGCCGTATCGCTGAACTTGCTCTCTTCGGGGAATGTGTAATTCTCCAGCCAAGGCAGCAACTCCAGATCCATCGCTATACCCTGATTCCTGTACTGCGGAGCATGAACGTGCATATCGTTCATGGCGGGGATAAGCAGTTTGTCGCCGAAATCGCGAACAGGTACGTCTTGTAGCGAAGCCGGCAGACTATTGTAAACGCCGACAACCTTACCTTCATCAACTGCCAAATAACCGTTTTCTATCACTTCAAACCGTGTGCGGTCGGGGGTGAATAGGACATGTGCTTTGTAGATTTGCATAGTAATTTTTCAAAATCGACTACAAAGTTACATAAAAATATTGAATTTTGCAAACTTTTTGGCAAAATCTTTACTAAATTCTTAAAAACTTTTGCATATTTCCAAAAAATTTGCTATCTTTGCAGTCTGTTTTGGAAAAATTGTTCAAAATTTACGCAACATGTTGTTCTCGGAAATCGTATATGGACCCATTCACTCCCGCAGGTTAGGAGTGTCGCTTGGCATGAACCTGATGCCCACGGATGGCAAACTCTGTTCGTTCAATTGCATCTATTGCGAGTGTGGCTTCAATCATCCCTTCCCGCACCCTGTTTTGCCGACTCGCGAAGCTGTGCGCGAAGCGTTGGAGGCGAAGTTGCAGCAACTCCGTGCCGAAGCAGTCACCCCCGATGTGATTACATTTAGCGGCAACGGCGAACCGACTATGCATCCTGACTTCGAAGGAATCATTGCCGATACCTGTGCGTTGCGCGACAGGTTTTGCCCGAACGCCAAGGTCTCTGTGCTGTCCAACTCCACGCAATTAGGCCGCCCGGATGTTGTGCGGGCGCTCATGCAATGTGACAACCGCATCCTAAAACTCGATTCAGCCATCACGGCCACTATGCGAGCTATTGACGATCCGGTCAACACAAGGCTGACGGTCGACGATATAATCGGTTATCTCAAGCCGTTCAACGGGGACTTTACGCTGCAAACCTGTTTCTTGCGCGGCACGTTGCCTGACGGCCAAACGGTTGACAACACCACACCGGAAGAGCTTGCTGCCTGGTATGAAGCAGTGCGACTGCTCAAACCCAAGCAGATCATGATCTACGTTATCGATCGCGCTACGCCGGTCAAGACCATTGAGAAAATTTCGCGCGAACAGATGGAATCCATCGCCGCCCCTCTCCGCGCCGAAGGCTTCAACATCCAAATCTCCGCGTAACATGAACATCCTCGTCGCACCGTTGAATTGGGGCTTAGGCCACGCCTCCCGTTGCATTCCGCTCATCCGGCAACTGCAAGCGGAAGGTCACACCATCATCCTTGGGGGTGACGGTGAGTCGCTGACGTTACTGCGCAAGCACTTCCCCGATTTGCGTGTTTTGCCGTTGGCACCGTTGCATTTGACCTATGGTCAAGGGCACAGACAGGTGCTTGCTATGCTGCGTGCCTTACCACGCATCATCCGCTCGGCACGACTCGATCACCGGATGTTGACGAACTACCTCAGCTACGAGCAGATCGATCAAGTCATCTCTGACAACCGCTTTGGCTTGTATTCCGCCAAAGTGCCCTGTATCTACATGACGCACCAACTCGTTATTCCTCTGCCGCATCCCTGGCAATGGCTCGAGCCGCTCGTTGCCAAGCTACACGGAAAACTTATCTCCCGCTTCTCGGAGTGTTGGATTCCCGATGAGCCGCTCAGCCCGGATGGGCGAAAAGGTTATGCCGGCAGATTGTCGCATCCCGCAATCCTACCCGCCAATGCCAAGTACATAGGCATCCTCTCGCGCTTTGCGGGTATAAACTGCCAACCTGACTCTACCTATAGCGTCGTGGCTGTGCTTTCCGGCTTGGAGCCGCAGCGCTCGCTCTTTGAAAAGGAGATCATCCGCCGCTACGAAAATACCGATGACACCGTGCTTGTCGTACGCGGTAAGATGCAGTTGCCGCCTACCGTCACGCGTCACCGCAATATCACGCTTATCCCCTGGCTCGACGATAGCCATCTGGTGGCATACATGCTCGGTGCCAAACGTATCATCTGCCGTTCGGGCTATTCGTCTGTAATGGATCTGGCGGCATTGGGTTTGCTCGGCAAAGCCGAACTGCACCCCACACCCGGGCAGCCCGAACAAGAATATTTATCCACCTATCTATCTTCATGCAAACAATGAAACGATTCATGTCTTTTCCACGCTCACTTTCTGTTCTTATCGCCATATGTGCCTTTGCCGGCACAAGTCTTGCTGCCGATCCGTTGCCGGACTCTGTAGCCTACCGCGCCGGCAGATGGTTTCAGTATGTCCCTTACGGCCATTCGCTTTATGCCGATGAGCATCCCGACTATATGCGTATGGATCTGGGCGCTGCCACCTACGCTCCGGGAGCGAACTACGGTGCTAATCCCGCCAAGTACGGCACAGAGATGTTCGCCGTCTTCGGCGCACGGATCAGTGTGTGGAGCATGGATCTGCAGAATCGCCGCTTTGGCTTGAACATCGCGCAAACGGTTAGCGCGCATCTTTGGATGGATCTGAGCGAACACACCACTGTTCCTGTTGTCAATACCGATTACCGCATCGCTATACCTACCTTCACCTTCATCCATCGCTTGCAAGGCGAGGAGGCTGTACCGTTCCTCAAGAACTACAGCCTTATGTTCTGCCCGTTCAAGCACGAATCGACGCATATCGGCGATGAGATGGTGTTGCAGCGCGTTGACCGAGGCTATGCCTTGCGCCGTGTGAACGTCAGCTACAACTATGCCGAACTCAACATCACCCTCAACGAACCCGAAGACCGTTACTCGCCCTGCCACACATTCCGGCTTGGCGGATTCGTGCTTCTTGATCCGGGGCAAGGCTGGTACTTTGTCAACAGCAACGACGGCAACGTGAATAATATCGCCTCCAACACCGCCGCTCGCACAAACAGCGCCGGCATCGTCGAGCGTTACGGTCCAAGCGGATTGCCGTTCGAGTGCTGGCTGCAATACCAGTATCAGTCGGGCTGCTCGCGCCATGGTTTTCAGGCTATCGTCTCTGCCGAAGTGCGCAACCGCGCCGTGTATGGCTACAGCCTCACGGAAACGACACAGGCCACCGCGCCGCGTCAAGCCGCAGCCGACAACCATCGCTTCACGTATAGCGTTTTCGTGGGTGCACGCTACAATATGCCGCATTACGACGGTTACTTCTCGCGCATGGCTATCGGTGTCCGCGCCTACCACGGCAACTGTCCATATGGCATGTTCCGCTCCATCGACAGCTTCTCCCACATCGGCTTCTGCGTAGTCTATCAGTAAAAGCGCCACATCGCATTCGTTTAATTCTTATCTCGTTTCACTCGAACGATTATTTCGCTTAATTCGTGAACGATCTTAGCATTTGCCACAACAACATTACATTTATAAAATGTGTACAAAAATATTTGCAAATATCAAAAATTTTTTGTACCTTTGCAAAGTGATTCGTTAAGGGTCGCAGAAGTACCAACGGTTAAGACACTACTTCAACATGGCAAGACAAACAATTTATAGCATTTACGCTAATACTTCGCTCTCCGGGCGAGGTGACAGCATATACTGCGCGCTATCTATGTAGATAGTGCGTTTTGTATTTTATAGAGTGCCATTTGTCATGTCAAAAAGCAATTTTGCAGAAAGTCTAATACGCACATTCGATTGAAGCGAAAGCCATCTAAGAAGAATGTATTATGGAAGGAAAAGATAAGGCTTGGAATATAGAAGATCTTTTGGACGAAGCGACTTTAGCCAAAATAGAAGAAGATATCTTGCGAACAGATAAAGTGACGACAATTGGAGGTTTTGATTTTAAATGTACTTGTTTTGCCTGTCCCGAGCAATATGATGCATTTTTAGATGGTCAATATGTAGCTTACGTTAGAGAAAGACACGGACGTTTGACGGTTAATCCTGTTATTGAGGGTAATATTGATTGGAATAGGCTAATATATGAGGAACTTGATGGTGGTAAAGGACTTATTTTTGAGAAAAGAGAGGAAAAATTAGCTCTAATAGCAAAGAAAATAGAAATATTTCTCGAGAGTAACAATGTGAAGTGTCCGAAATAATCGGACAAATGAAATATGAGGGAATCGTACTACATAGTAACAATGGATATCTATATCGGGCATAATCCGTTTGATGACGAAAATGCAGCTAACGGGTTGGACATTCAGACGGTTTGCAAGAGTTTGGACGATGCGCATACCTACATAGATAGATCCATTGCACAAAATATGGAGGCGCATGACAGAGAATCCGGAAAGGGAGTTATTACTTGTAGAGTTGATAAACCGGAATTCTTCGAGGGGCGTGAAGTGGATGTCTATTTCACGGACACAAGAGATGATAAAAAATGGATGTGGGTTTTTAGTATTTACGAACGGCCGCTTTTTGATCCGGAGGAAAAGGAAGTCATAAATGAAGACTTGCGCTCCGTATTGAACGAATCAATTGAAGAGATGCGCCTAGGGCACTACATTACCCACGAAGAGTTTAAGCGCGAGATGGAAACGTGGCTCAAAGAGGAGGAATGCAAAAAGTAAAACCGGTCACAATTTGTGACCACATGTTCACAAAACAATGATTTACATGGGGGTATCACAATTTGTAATCCCCGCAAAATAGGAAACGACTTGAATAAATACAAAACTTATGGACAATAGTGTATTTGTTAAATTTAACTCAGAGGAAGAGCGCTTGGCTGCTCTGCGTAAGATGGTAGGGCTCAGAAAGGTTTGGGAGGCTCGCGTTCAGGAGTTGATGACTCAAAAACAGAAAGGAGTTGCATATGCCTAAAGTACTATTGTACACAACAGCAAAGATAATGTGGACTTTCTTGTTTTTCGGAAGGGATGCAAATGAGAACAGAGCACATGTGCATGTAGGTAAAAAGGATACGGAGCATTTCGCAAAGTTCTGGTTAGAACCCAACGTTGAACTTTCCAAAGAAGGCGATTTGACTGATGCTCAATTAAAGCAATTACAACAAATAGTTGAGGAGAATAAAGAATTGCTCCTTAAGCAATGGGAAGTTTTTAAAAAGGGAGGAAATGTAAAAATTATCAAAATCAATAAGTAATATGGCACAAGTAGAAGGATTTTGGGATATCAAACCAACGATTAGCAAGTTGACTTTTCCTGCAAGAGGAAAGTTCCAAGTGGTGCTTAAAGATGGCAGGCAGATTACAATGCCTATCTCTGCTTTCCCATCTATTAAGAAAGTGCCGGTAAGCAAACGCAAGAACTGGTACTTGATGGGAGGAGGATTTACATGGGATGAGTGTCCGGAAGTAATCCATATTGAGCAAATCTTAGGTAATTATGCGAACTACAACCACGATGCATAAATACCCATAACCATTGTGCCCTCAATCCGCACATTAATCCCGATTGAAGCGAAGACAATAGAATGAACGAGGATAACAAAATACAATTATTCGAAGGACAGCAGGTACGCTACGTCTGGGATAGCGAGAAGGAGAAATACTTCTTCTCGGTTATTGATGTAATCAAAGTGTTGACGGATACAGATCGCCCACGTAAGTATTGGAGTGACTTGAAGCATAAATTGGAATCAGAAGGAAGTGAAGTGTACGAAAAAATCGTACAGTTGAAATTACCTGCACCTGATGGCAAAATGCCAATATCGCTCATCGTGGAGGCAATGTTGCGCACGTTGCTCGCAAGCAATTGGAACAAGAATTGGGAGATTCCGTTATCTCCAGTAAGCGTGCTTTGAACTTCACTCAGCCGCCTGATGAGTTGCCATTTGAGGAAGTAAAATGAGATACATTGCATTTATTTAGGTTTATTTTCCAAAATACCCATTGTAATTGTTGGTAATAGTCTTTAATAGTTGACCTAATAATTCTTTGGAGTTGTTGTTGATTGTTGGCAGTTTTTGACCGAATAAGTCCATTGTATTATTTTGGGATAATTTTGGGTAATTTTGGACTAACACAATCCACCGCTCTTGTTGACCACCCGTTAGGTAGGACAATGACTAAGGAATCGTTAAGGAATATACAAGGAATAACTAACGTTTTGGAGTAAAAGCGATCTTTAACAAGTAAAAAATGCACTGGCAGAAATGGCAGAAATGGCAAAAGTTTTGCCACTTTTGCCACTTTTGCCAAAGCAAAAAAATGCACTGGCGAAGTTGGCGATATTGGCGATATCGCCAAAAACGTCAATATCGCCATGCAAAAATTTACAATTCGAAGCCCATGTGCGTGAGCTGATGGCAAAAAGGAAATAACAACAGAATATAAATGGATTATCGTGAGTATTTTACACGATAAGAACGATAAAAAACAAGCAAAAATAACATAGAATATGGCAAATTACGCTATTCATATTAACGAAAGAACCCAAGCTGGGCAGAGTTTAGTTCTCTATCTGAATTCGCTGGGCGTGATAACGGGGCGTTTGGAACAACGCCGCCGTAAAGGTATAGATGCTGCGCTGGAAGATGTGCGTATGGGGCGTGTGCATAAGGCAGAGAGTGTTGATGATATGTTTCGGCAAATTTTAGGTTGAGATGTATTCAATAAGTTATACCAATAAGTTTGACAAGGATGTCAAGCGTTGCGTTAAACGAGGGCTGAATATTGCCAAGTTGCAAGAAGCCACACGTATTCTTGCAGCCGAGGGGTCTTTGCCAATGCGTTATCACCCGCACAAACTATCAGGAGACTATGCGGGGTGCTGGGAGTGTCATATAGAGCCAAACTGGTTGATGGTTTGGCAGCAAAACGACACTGAACTGACGCTGTTATTTTTGCGTACCGAAACTCACTCTGATTTGTTGTAGAAAACGGTTAGTGCCCCTCAATCCGCACAATAATCCCGATTGAAGCGAACAATTCGACATTTTGACAGGATTCTTTGTAACTGGATAAGATTCTTCGTAACATATTCATCGGAATTTATTTATGTTTATTGCTGATGTTGTCTGTTACTCGAAGAGTTGTGGTTTTGGCTGATACAGCAGTCATCAAGCTTGCTTGAATGAGTGTTGTAGCAGGCAAAGACCTAAGTCCGGCACGGACAACAGACAACATTAGGGTTTATGTAGGTTTATTTTCCAAAATACCCATTGTAATTGTTGGTAATAGTCTTTAATAGTTGACTAAAAATTAACAAAATAAAAATCATTTATATGAAACACTTAAAAACTTTTTTCGCCTGTTTGCTGATGGCTGCACTCAGCATCGGGTTGTAGAATGGTTTTAATAATTTCATAAAGACGATTAAGAATATGGCACAGGAGATACAAAATAAGTTAGTAGTATTACCTGAGAGTCAGCAGTTGTATGCTGATGTATGCCATATTATAGACGAGACGCGCACTCGTGTTGCTGTGTATGTCAATGCAGAAGTATGTATGACAAATTGGCGTATAGGTACGCGTATTAAAGAAGATGTCCTCTATAATAAACGCGCAGAATATGGCAAGCAAGTTGTTAAGACTTTGGCTGCAAAACTGACCGAGCGTTATGGTAAAGGGTGGAGCGAGAAGACATTGAGACATTGTCTCCGCGCCGCAGAGACTTTTTCCGAAACAGACATTGTCTACGCAGTGCAGAGACAATTCAGTTGGACACATCTAAAGTCGGTAATGTACATCTCTGATCCTCTTGCGCGGAAGTTTTATATGCAGATGTGCTGTTATGAGCATTGGGACACACGTACCCTTGACCAGAAGATAGACTCACAGCTTTATGAACGCACAGCGATTAGTCGAAAACCGGAAGAGGTAATACGGCAAACACTAGACGAGGCGGAGGAAAAGAATATGCTTGTGCCGGACTTGGTGTTCCGCAGCAGTTATTTCTTGGATGCGTTGGGACTGCCGGATAGTTTCTCAGAAAAAGACTTGGAGAGTGCTATTATTTCGCAGATGCAAGAGTTTTTAGGGGAAATGGGAAGCGACTTCGCATTCTTGGCTCGTCAAAAACGAATCACAATTGACGCAATAGATTATTATATCGACTTGTTATTCTATCATAGAGGGCTACGGAGATTAGTTGCAATTGATTTAAAATTAGGAAAATTCAAACCGGAGCACGAAGGGCAGATGCGACTCTATTTGCGCTATCTAAATCAGAATGAGCGGCGCGAAGGAGAGGAATCACCAATTGGGTTGATTTTATGCAGCGAGGGGAACACGGAACATATTGAGTATTTGATGTTAGATGATGATAGCTCGATAAAGGTAGCGCAATATTACACGCAATTGCCGGACAAACGTGTCTTGGCGGAGAAACTGCAACGCGCAATATCTATTGCAAGAGAGCATTATTCGGAAGACAGCAAAAAAATTAACTAACCACAGTGCGCTGCTCGCACTTAAAAAGGAGCAAAAAAGTACATTGATATTTTGATATGAGCGAAAAAAGTTGTATCTTTGCAGCAAAAAAGCTATGAGGTACGGATATATTCGCGTGAGTTGCGACAAGCAGACCGTTGAGAATCAGCGGTTCGAGATTAATCAGTTCTGTCAGAAAGAAGGGATGAACGTTGATGGTTGGATTGAAGAGACTGTTTCCGGCACGAAGCCATATACCAAGCGGCAATTAGGCAAACTGCTGAGACATGTGCACAAAGGTGACCTGATTATCTGCAGCGAGCTGAGCCGGTTGGGCAGGAATTTGTATATGATCATGGAGATTCTGAGTCTTTGCATGAACCGCGGTTGCAGCGTTTGGACTATCAAGGACGGTTACCGTCTGGGCGATGACATCCAATCCAAAGTGCTGGCATTTGCGTTTGGTCTGTCGGCAGAAATAGAACGCACGCTGATTAGCCAGCGGACACGAGAGGCGTTGGCGCGACTGAAAGCGGAAGGCAAACATGTAGGACGCCCCAAAGGAAGTCGTACCCGCCAAGAGGCTCACCGACTTTATCGCCACGACGCATATATCCGCAGGTTGAAAGCGCAGGGCTGCTCGCAGCGTGAGATAAGCCGCATTCTCAAATGCAGCCGCAATACGCTGAAACATTATGTAGATACCTATCTGACGCAATAACTCATATCTTTATCATACAGTGCCCCTCGCTGCACTAAAAAAAGCGAGGAAAGTACATTGACATTATGAAACACTTAAACTAAGGGCTAAAGGTTTTCAGTGATGTTACAAGGGCTTCACGTGGTAATCACGTATCTTACCCATACCTATATATACTGATAGTATATATCCCGTGATTTTGAATCCTGTAGTCCAAAATTACCCAAAATGCTCCAAAAAATGGTGTAAGAAAAACGGTCGGATTATTTCCGCCACCTGTGGATTTCTTGTAGAGTTGTACAGCTTGTTGCCCGCTTGTGTAACAAGCGAAACGATATTGACCTGAATTATTATTCCACTTTATAACACGTGTATTATCACTAGCATTGGTAATTGTAGCATTACCACCACTAAAAGAAACTGTCCACGATGTATTAGCGCTTTTTGTGGTTGCTTTGTTTAAAGAATTTCCAGAAGTCCAAGTGAGATAATTCGAGCCGTTCTTAAAAGCAAAAGTGCCGCTTGAAGAGCCGGCCTCTACCGTTAATTCATAGGCTCCTGCGGGAGCAGTGGTATAAGTAGCACCTGTACCATATTTTGTACTAGTAGTGGAGATGCCACTTAACTCATATTTGCCAGACTCATAGACCAACAACACCACATCTCCGGCAGCGATACTGGTAGCCTTTTCATAGGTGGCTCCCCACACTTGCCCGATGCTGAGGACGGCCATCAGCATAAAGGCGAAAAAAGTTTTTAAGTGTTTCATTATTAATGAATTTAATTATAAGTTTAACAAAATATTCAAAATAATCATTATGAAAAAACTTAAACTGTTTTTTTCAGTCCTAATGCTCATTGTTATGGGCATTGGACAAGTGCAGGCTACGGATGCGATTTACACGTTTACATCCAAGTCATGGGCAGCAACACTCAATGGTAGTGCAGCCAACTGGACTTCTGGAAAAGATGGCGGTGGATTTAGCAACAATGGAGTACAGGTGACCACCAATGCAACCGGAGCAAATGCAACATCTCCGGCATCTTTTTCGAACATCTCGAAGATTGTGGTTACTTACAACACCAATAAAAGTAAAGGAGCTGGGTCAATCGCAATCCAAATTGGCAATAATACCGCAACTACTAATAGTGTTGCATATTCAGGTTCAGCAGATGGAACTTCTGCGAAATTTACCACTCAATTTGATTATGCTACTCCTCAAACCGGTAATGTCAAAATTACTGCAAATACCACAACAAACTCAATCTATGTTGTCAGTATAGCGATTACTTACTCAGCCGGAGGCGGTGGTCAACAACAACCGACCGTTTCTGTATCGCCAACCTCGTTGACTTTTGATTCAAAAGAGCAAGGAGCAAGTGCACCCGGTGCGAAGACCTTTACGATTACGGGTTCTAACTTAACTGGCAATTTGTCCATGAGTGCGTCAACGAGTTCGGACTATTATACTTGGTCTGTTACTTCAGGAAGTTTAACCAAAAACGGAAGCAATGCTGTATCTGCGACGGTTACAGTAACTCCGAAAAGTTCAATTACCGATGCAGCAGGAAGCAAAGCTGGAACAATTACAATTTCCGGTGGTGGAGCTTCTAACAAAACTGTCTCTCTCTCGATGACCGTAACCGCTCCGGCACATACTTATCAATATACGCATGACTTTACGGAGATAAGTGGATTTTCTTCTTGGGGAACAGGTTATAGCGAACACACTGTTAATTATGATATATATAATGGTCATACCGGCAATGATGATAAAGTCGTGTTTGCAAGTGCAAATAAACAAGGCTCCACCGCCAATATTTCAGATAGACCTGTAACAAAAGGAGAAGGGCCTGTTAGCTTGGTTTTATTAGACCCCAATAAATATATTTCTGCAGTTAAGTTCGTGTGCAAGCAATGGGGCACGAATGCCCAGACTCTTACACTGAAATATTCAACTGATGGAGGAACATCTTATTCGACATTATCTCCTTCCGTAACCTCTTCCAATTTCACTATTGAGAGTTTGAATTTGCCGGCAAAGACTAATGCTGTTCAAATTACTTTTAGTTCTACAACTAAACAGATTGGTATCTCAAGTGTAAGTTTCGACCTCGTTGACAAGGTTACTTATAAAATTAATAAATCCGAAACGGGCTGTACGCTATCTGTGACTAATGGCACTTCTGCTATTACCTCAGCAGAGGCTGGTGACGAAGTATATGTATCTATCGCATCAACGACTACCGGATACGAGAATGCTTCTTTCGTGGTAAAAGATGCAGATAACAATACAGTTAGTGTTTCTAATGGTAAATTCACGATGCCAGCGAAAGCGGTAACGATTACCGCAACTGCTTCCAAGAAGCAATACACCGTAACTCTTTCTGCCACGAACGGAAATGTTCAGGTAGGCGGTGTAAATAAAACTTCTATCTCTGTGGCTCATGGTGAGACGGCAACATTGACAGCTGTGCCGAACACAGATTATGGTTTTAATGGCTGGAGTAAATCAGATGGCGCGAATATTACGTTTGATGACGCTTCTGCCAACCCGACAACGATTACCGTAACCGGCGCAGGAACCGTGACTGCTGCTTTCATTAGCACCGCATTGGATGATCCCGAACTTTCTTGGAGTAGTAACACCGCGATTGCCGTAAAAGGACAAGCGGCTTCTCTGCCAGTTTTGACGAATAGTCACAACTTAGACATCACATATACAAGTTCCAACAACAGTGTTGCTCAAATTGCTGCGGATGGAGAGGTAACTATTAAGGGTGTAGGAGAGACTACTATTACAGCTTCTAACGAAGAGGATGCTACCTATGCAGCTTCTTCGAAATCTTACACGCTGACGGTAAAAGGCCGTGTGACTTGGCACGTTATAAAGGATGGCATAGATTCTAAAACGACTGCCGATTATGTTAAGGATGCTGTTCCTACTAAACCGACCCCAAGTTCGTGTGATGAGTCAATCTCGCTGGTAGGCTGGACAACGAGCACATATGCTAAGAGTGATGACGCCCCCGCAACGCTTTATACGGGCAATGTTCCGGCTGTAACGGATAATGCAGACTACTACGCTGTTTGGGCAGTAGTTGAAGAAGGCGGTTGGAATGAGATTACCTCGGTAGCAGATCTCACAGCCGGTACTTATGCGATTTGCTCTGCGGATTATTTTATGAAGGCTGAACAAGTCTCTGGAAAGAATCGTTTGGATAATGGTGCTGCGACTCCATCAATAACTGATGGTAAGTTGAATGTTGCTCCTGCCTCCGATTGCCAATGGACAATATCTATTAATGCTTCAGGGAAGTATCTCTTCCAGAATGGTGACAATTATGCAGTAGCTACGACCACTAAAAATGAGATGAAATTAAGTAGCGGAGAAGGTGTTGCAGATGACGCACATACCAAATGGGAAATAGTTCGTGCTAATAACATCTTTGAGGTGACAAATGTCGGTCGTGCTTCAGATAGTGATACACCCGCTAATAAGTACCTGCGAAATAATACCAATAACGGATGGGCATGTTATTCAAGTAGTCAAGGTAATGCACCTCGCTTCTTTAAGTATGCAGCAGGCTCTACTACCGGTTACACCACTAACTGCGTTGGTCCGATAACTATTACAGCTCCGACATTCGATGTTGCTGCAAATACGTATTACGAGACAAAGACGGTTAAAATTAGCAACTATGACGATGATTTAATCTATTTCTATACATTAGATAAATCCGATCCGGCTGCTGACGCTAACTTAGACCCGACAGGGACATCTCTTGTTTACGATGATAATGACGGAATTGAGATTAGTGAATCTTGCACGCTGAAAGCAATTGCTTATGATGCTGATGGTAATGCCAGCGATATTACTTCAGCTGCTTATGTAATTAACCTGCCGTTGACAACGATTCAGGATATTTTTGATGAGGCAACTTCTATTGGCACGTCTGCACCTCAGAAAAGAATGATTACATTTGGTCACTGGATAGTTTCCGGTATCGGTTCTGACAACAAGAGCGTGTATGTAACAGATAACACGAAGGGATTTGTAATCTATGGTTCAGATCATGGATTTGCAGTTGGAAATGTCTTGAGTGGTACAGTTGAGTGCGATTTGCAACTTTTCTCGGGATTTGCCGAGATAAAAGGGCTGAAAGCAAGCAATGTTAATTTAACTGTTACGACCGGTGGTACTCTTGTTCCTGCGGCGGCTGCTATTAAGGATCTTGGTGCAATTAATACCGGCGCACCTATTATCTTGAGCAATGTGACCTATGATAGTGACGGAGACTTAGTTGACGATGAGTCTTATTATGTCAAGCCGGATAATATGTTGTACAGTGACGCTGTATCCACATTTGAGGAAAGCAAGATCTACAACGTAACAGGCGTTTATGTATATGCAAGCAACGCAAAAATTGCTCCACGTTCCGCTGCTGATATCGTTAAACTCAGCAAGGAGCAACCGACAATTACTTGGTATGTAGATAACACAAAGGCAGTGGCAATAGGGACATCGTATTCGCTTAATAATAAAGATGTTGCTTTCGCTCCTGTTTGCGTTGCTAACTCTACCGGCGCCAAGACATATCAAAGTAGTGATCCTACGGTAGCAACGATAGGTGAGACTACCGGCGTTATTGAGGTGATTGGTAATGGTGTGACGACTATTACATGCTCCGTTGCAGGTGATGATGACTATGTTGACGGTTCTAAGGCCTTCACGCTCAAAGTGGGTATAGGTGAAGCTACGTGGGTAGCTGCTACATGGGCTAGTGAAAATAGTATTACGTCTAATACTAACTTCGCTAATAACTATGAAACTGTTGCAGTTGACGCTAATGTAGATATGACTTGGGCTAAGGCTACAGGTAGCACTGTTCCTGCGTATAACAATAGTGATAAGGACGCTCGTTTATACACTAATACTACACTTACATTTACTGCTAAGAACTCGAAACAAATAACCAGTATTATATTCCACTTCACAAGTGGTTATGCTGGTTCGCTTAGTGCAAGCGAAGGAACGTACGCAAACGCAGAGTGGACAGGTTTTGCTAATACAGTAACATTTACTAATACAAGTAGTTCTCAAACTCGTATCAAGTCAATTGATATCGAATATGCTTCAGGAACCACAACAACGTTGGAGATAGAAGACATCGAGTTGAGTATGTTGTCGCCTGCTGCGCAAGATATTGCTTATACTTGCAACAAGGCTAATCCGGTAATTGTTTACAGCGATTATGATGACGAAGTAATTTCTATTGCTAATGGTAAGATTACTCCGCTTGCAGTAGGTAACACTACCGTTAAGGCTTCTATTGCTGCTGAGGCTCCGTACTCATCTGTTTTGACAACCTTCAACGTTGTTGTTAAAAGCGGTGTAGAGGTAGAAGAGGATGTAGTTATCTTAGCTCAGAAAGATGGTGTTTGGTATGCGTTGACTAATGCTCAAGGCTCTACTACCAATTCCTTGGCAGCATTGGAAGTTGAGTACGATGAATCAGCAAACATAATTATGGACGAACTGACTGATGCCCAAAAAGCCTCAATCATTTGGAAACGCACCACTGATGGCAACAAAGTTACTTTCCAGGATGCTAGTGGAAAATATTTGACCGGAAATAGTACAAGCACTAACTTGAGTGTTGCAGCTGCAGAATGTGTATGGACGAAGTCTGGCAATGATTACAAGCAAGGAGAGCGTACGTTCTTGTATAGCACAACGAACGGATATTTCCGTTGCTATACACCTACTACCAGTGGTGTAACTGATATGCCAATCTTCGTGGCAAGCAACAATGCATTCCCTACGGCTTACACTCGTTCTGTATCAGGCAACTATGGAACTATTTGCTTGCCAATGGACGGTATCATGACGAATGCTGCGTTGTATGAGGTTGCTTATTATGAAGCATCTGCCAAGAAGATTTTCTTCGATGAGATTGTTAACGGTCATATGGTAGCAGGCACGCCGTATATATTCTTGCCAAATGAAGGCGAAGAGGAATTACGAGTTGTTTATACCAGCACGACTGTTGCTAGCACGCCAGGTCACGCAAACGGTTTGTATGGCTTCTACAACACAGCAGATGAGAATGCTATTCAAGCACTCGAACTTGGTGACTACTTCCTCTACAACAACCAATACTATGTGGTTGATGCAGCTGCAGTTGGTAAAGTAGCTGTTGGTAACTATCGCGCTTACATAAAACTTGGTGAGGTTGATGGCTATCCTTCTGAGCCTGCTCCCGGACGTCGTCGCGTTTCGATGAACGTAAACGGCGAGCAAGTAGCAACCGGAGTGGAGGATACATCCAACGCCAATGCTCCGCGTAAGGTGCTGATTAATGGACAAATGTTCATCATCCTTGGCGAGAAGATGTACGATGTTACAGGTCAGATAGCAAAATAACAATTTTGTGCAAAAAGTACGGCAAAAATTTGCAAATGTCAAAAATTTGCCGTATCTTTGCACAAGAAATCCCGAAAGCATATGAAAAAGTTACAATATATACAGCCGCAAGTTGACATAATGACAACCATTATGCCTACAACAATCTATTGTGCAAGTACCGGTTTTGGTGGTGATGCATCAGATGTATTACCAGAGGGAGTTTCAGAAACTAATCCTCTTATCACCGATTAACGTCATTGGTACAAAAAGTTTGTAACAAAAAGGCTGAGATCTTCGGATCTTGGCCTTTTTGTGTGGGGAACTACAATGGACTTGTTTCGTCAACTATTCAAGACTACTACCCACTATTCCAATGTACAATGCCGTTTTTCCCTCTCATATACTCTCATCTACCTTTCATTTCCCTTCCATTATCCTTCCATTTTCCTTCCATTGTCCTTCCATTTACGTGTCAACATCGGGTCTGCATCATGTTTTAGAGGACTAATATGTCAAAAATTACCCAAAATACCCAAAAAATTATAAATATGAATGATTTTTAGCGGTTTTTGCCGGAAATATTTGCAAATATCAAATATTTTTCGTAACTTTGCAGGCGGAAATGAAAAAGATACTTCCGTAATATCATATAGCATTTCAAAGGTACAAGAATTATGGATAAAGTTAAGTATTGGATAGATTTGGCAGATTATGATCTTGACACAGCGCGAGATATGCTTAAGTCGAGACGATGGATTTATGTAGCTTTTATGTGTCATCAAACATTGGAAAAGACCATAAAAGCATATTATACTCAAATGTTGCCCGACGATCCGCCGTATATTCATAACTTAACACGCTTGGCAGAAAAGTCAGGGTTGAGCGACTTGATGACCGACGAGCAAAAGTTGTTTATTGATGCTGTAACGCCAATGAACATTGCGGCACGTTATCCTGACTATAAATCAATGCTTGCTACAAGTTTGAACCAAAGCGTGTGTGAAGATTTAATTCAACGAACAGAACAAATGCAACAATGGATAAAGAGCAAGTTATAAAACTCGTGCAGGCTTACAAGCAGGCCATATTGCCGACATACAAAGACGCGAAAGTGTATTTGTATGGTTCTTATAGCAAGGGCACAGCACATCAAGATAGTGATATTGATGTGGCGATTGTTGTGCCGCAAATAAGTGGCAATTGGTTTAATATCGTACCGCCGCTATGGAGTCAAGCCCGAAAAATCAGCTCCTTGATAGAGCCGGTCATTATGCAAGAAAACGAGCACTCACCGCTTTATGACGATGTGATGCGCACGGGTTTAGCAGTATAATAGCGACTTTTCACTGAACTGATTAAGGAAGAATAAACTAAACAACAATATTTGATGGATGCCCAATGCTGAAATAGCAAATATGATTCCAAGAATGCAGCGTTTCTTCGCAGAGCAACCGGTTAACCGAGCATACCTGTTCGGGTCGTTTTCGCGTGGAGAAGAAACGCCAGACAGCGATATAGACATTATGGTTGATCTGGATAAATCCAAACCTATCGGATTGTTTCAGTATGTTACGATGAAACTGGATTTGCAAGAATTACTTCACCGCGAAGTGGATCTGGTTGAGCGCAACGAACTACTGCCGTTTGCTCAAGAATCCGCTAACCGTGATAAACTCCTAATCTATGAGAGAGCATAGCCGCGACAAAGAGCGTCTGGAGCACACTTAATAACGATATCCCAAAACTAAAAGGACAGATTTCACAATACTACAAGGATTTTGAGTAAGAGCGGATAAATATGTTTGCTATCAGTTATGATATAGAGGCTACACAAGCCCAACAGGAGCAGGTACGTGACGTGTTGACGCAACATGGATTCTATTGCCTGCAAGGAAACGTGTATGTGGCAGATAGTGATGACTTGGTCACATTGTTTGACGTGATTAACAAATTAAAATCACTTCCCTGGCTCGCTGAGGCTGCTCGCAGCATAAAAGCCTTCCGTGTAGAGAATATGTCCGACTTCACTGAACTGATTAAAGAGAAATAGGCTACACAGCAACATAATTTCGTGATGGGGACAAATTGTCCCCCTGACGTTTTTTATGGGCATCCATCATAAAGGCTGAGATCTTCGGATCTTGGCCTTTTTGTTAGTGGTTTTGCTTTGCACCACATACCCGCCTCCTATCACCCAAATGGGGAACCATAAACCTTATAGGAACTCTATAGGAAGCTTATAGGAACCTCATGCATTCATCAATCTGTTTACCAGCATTTTATGCCTATACCCTTTTATTGCCCGATTTTTACCCCCTCATCCATAGATTTATTATGTCAAAAATTACCAACAATTATCAAAAAATTACAAATATGAATGATTTTTAGCAAACAGACAAGCTAAAATATAGAAAATCCAACGATATAGTTGATTTTTATACGGATTTTCTTGCATATGTCAAAAAATATTTGTATCTTTGCAACAAAAAACAAAAATAGGCATTAAGCACATGGTAATTGCAACATTAGCGGAAATACAAAAGTTCCTTAATACTTTTCATCAGAAAGTAGAGGTGTTCGATATCTTTTTCCTTGACGAAAGAGATAAGAATATGCATTCTATTCCAAAGTTGGATCTTGTGCCCGGAGCACGCAAGCAAGTAGTGCAATCTCTGACCGTGGAAGATTACTCCGAAGGACCTATCACGAATCTCCTGAACAAATGGGGAGACTTGTGGGTGTTCGGAAAAGATGTAAACGGACAAGAAGTTTATATCAAGATAGCCTACGGAGTTCCTAATGGACGAGCTATTTGTATATCATTCCATTTGGCAGAGCATCCAATAAACTATCCATATAAGAAAGGAGGCGACAAATGAACTTAAAAAAAGTAATAGACAGCCCGTTTTCCGAAACTGCCAAAGCGCATTTGCAAAGCTTAACAGAAAATATGGAGTTTCGTGGGGAGAACTACACCTACGAACACATCAACTATCGATGTGAGGAAACAGGATTAGAGTTCACTACCGATGAAATGGATTTCGCCAATCTGGAGCGCGTGTATGTTCAGTACCGCGCAAAACATGGAATTCCGTCTCCTAAGGAGATAAAGGAAACACGCGAATTGTACGGTTTGTCGGCAGCAAAGATGTCGGAGATATTAGGCATTGGCACCAACCAATATCGCCTATACGAAGATGGCGTGATGCCCAGCGAAGCTATTGGCAAAATGCTACAAAGTATCCGCACTCCGGCTGTGTTCTTAGGCTATGTTGAGAACTGCAAAGGACAGATGTCGGCAGAAGATTATGAGAAACTTTGCGAGAAGATCCAAAAGAGTCTGCTTCAAGACCTGAAAGGACAGAAAGGCATCTCTTGGTTTAGAGACTTTTTCTCAATGGGCGGCTTAATCGGGAAAGTGGCATTGTAATAGCAACAAGAAAATTGGTGTGGGGGACAATTTGTCCCCCTCATCATTTTATAGAAGAGTACGAGTCAAAAATTGCTCAAAATACCCAAAAATTTATAAATATGGATGATTTTTAGCTGTTTTTGCCTGAAATATTTGCAAATGTCAGATTTTTTTCGTAACTTTGCGGTCGCAAAGTGTATATGCCTATGTCACGAAGTGTACGAATCATCATTATTCTCAGTGCCTATATCGGATTGGCGGTGCTGACGGTATATCTGTTTCCGCGTTACAACGCTGCCTTCAACTACCATTTTGAGGTAGGTAAGCCGTGGGGTTATGACCTGGTGACGGCTGAGTTTGATTTCCCGATATACAAGACGGAGGCCGAAGTATTTGAGGAACAGGAGGAAGCGGTACGGAACGTTACGCCGTGCTTCATCCGTACGCGTGAGTTGCCGAACGGCATATTTGTGGTTTCGCTGTCGGATCATGACTGGCTACTGAACAAGGGTTACAAGCGTGTATCGGTTCGCGGTGACAAGCACTTGGCGACAACCTTGCCTGTATC
The DNA here is from genome assembly GCA_902798965.1 of uncultured Bacteroidales bacterium. Lineage (GTDB taxonomy): Bacteria > Bacteroidota > Bacteroidia > Bacteroidales > Paludibacteraceae > Colicola. The sequence continues at coordinate 144,974 of CADBYS010000003.1, forward strand.
GGAGTTATTAACGCCGAAGTCGGCCTACGAGTGCTTTGGCGAGCAGTACGAGCCGAACATGGTGGCTGACTCGCTGACAAACGCTAACCTGTACAAAAACGCCCGCGAGTCGGTGTCGCTGACGTTCGGCTTAGTGCAGAGCGGCGAGCGTATCATCGACCGCGGCGAGATAGTGACGGCTGAGACTTTCCAGATACTGACATCACTGGCTCGCGCCTATTCGGAGAAGAACATAACACGCCAACAGACGATGTACGTGCAGATAGGTTACTTAGTGCTGATACTGCTGCTGATAGCGATGTTTGCGCTGTTCCTGGCAATCATCCGTCCTAACTTGTTCGGGCAAATACGTGCCACGCTGTTCTTCTGCCTGCTGATGGCATTGTTCGTGACCACATCGTTCCTTATCCTTCGCTTCAGTCAGGATGACACCTTACTATATATAGTCCCGTACGCCTGGCTGAGCATCCTGACGTGCGTATTCTACGACTCGCGCACGGCATTTATCCTGCATGGTATCACAGTGCTACTTATATCGCTGGCTACACCGGCGCCATTCATATTCTTATTCACGCAACTGGTAGTGAGTCTGGTAGTTATCTACTCGCTGCGGAAGATGACGCAGCGTGCACACCTGGCGCATACAGCAGTGCTGACAGGTGTAGCGTACGCGCTGATCTACACCGCCCTGACCCTGACGACTACGGGCACCTATATCCATCTGCAGCCGCGCATATACATGTTCATCCTGGCTAACACCGTGCTAATCATCTGCGCGTACGGCGTGATTTACGTATTTGAGCGCTTGTTCGGCTTGGTATCGGATGTGACGCTGATAGAGCTGACGAACGTGAACTCCGACCTGATGCACCGATTTGCAGAGGAAGCGCCGGGCACCTTCCAGCACACGCTGCAGGTAAGCAACTTAGCCTCGGAGGCCGCGAAAAAGATTGATGCGAACGTGTTGTTGGTGCGCACGGGAGCATTGTACCACGACATAGGCAAGTTAGCCGCACCGCAGAACTTCACAGAGAACCAGCAGGGCGGTGATAACCCGCTGAGCCGGATGACGAACGAGGAAGCGGCGCGTACGGTGATCAGTCATGTGACTAACGGCTTGAGTCTGGCAGCCAAGAACCGCTTGCCGCAGGTGATCAGCTCGTTCATCGCCACGCACCACGGCACATCGCTCGTGCGGTACTTCTATAACTCGGAGGTGAATGCGCATCCGGGCGAGAAGATCGACGAGAAGCTGTACCGCTATCCGGGACCTAAACCCAACACAAAGGAAGCCGCTATCCTGATGATGGCGGATGCCGTAGAGGCTCGCAGCCGCAGCTTGCAGGAATATACGGAGGAGTCGATAGCCACGATGGTGAATCAGATGATCGATGCGCAGATACAGGACGGTCAGTTTGCCGAGACACCGCTGTCGTTCAGCGATGTGGAAGCGATACGTGAGGTATTCACAACCAAACTGGTGGCTATTCACCATCAGCGCATAGCATACCCGACTATACAGAAATAAGAAGTTAGCGTGCGGACTTCATGAGCTGGTCGAGCTGGCGGCGGTCGTCCGCCTCACGCAGGGATTGGCGCTTGTCGTAATTGTGCTTGCCCTGGCACAGGGCGATCTCGAGTTTAGCCAGACCATTCTCGTTGATGAACATGCGCAGGGGGATAATGGTTTTACCTGTATCCTTGGTAGCCTTGGCGAGCTTGCGCAACTCGCGCTTGTTGAGCAGGAGTTTGCGATCGCGCAGGACATCATGGTTGGCATAGCTGCCGAACTGATACTGGGCGATATGCATCTGCTTGGCGTAGAGCTCGGAGCCGACGAACTGACAATAGGAGTCAGCCAGGCTGGCTTTGGACTCGCGGATAGATTTGATCTCCGTGCCGAAAAGCTGTATGCCGGCTGTGTAGCGCTCCAGGATCTCGTAATCGAACGTAGCGCGACGATTCTTGATATTTACATCACTTTTTAGTCGCATAGTTTGCAATTTGCGGAAAAACCGCACAAAGTTACGAAAATATTTGCATTTTTGCAAATTTTTTGTTATCTTTGCAGCCTAAAACTGAAAATTGAAAGTTGAAAGTTGAAATAAATTGAACGAATATGCTTAAAAACATTCTTGCAATAACCGGTAAGCCGGGTTTGTACAAGTTGGTAAGTCGTGGTACGAACATGCTGATAGTAGAGTCGCTGGTTGACGGTAAACGCATGCCGACCTATGCACGCGACAAGATCGTTTCGCTGGCTGAGGTATCGATGTACACCACGGGCGATGACGTATCGCTGAGCGAAGTTCTGAATGCATTAGGAAAGAAATACAGTTTCAAGGCCGTAGAGCTGGATGCTAAGAAAGCCGACAACGAGCAGTTGCGCGCGTTCTTTGCCGAGGTGCTGCCTACGTTCGACCGCGACCGCGTTTATCCGTCAGATATCCGCAAACTGATCGCTTGGTACAACCTGCTGATCGGTGCAGGCTTCACGGATTTCACGCTGCAAGAGGATGAGGAAGGAGAGTCGGTTGAGTCGAAAGTAGAAAATCAAAAGTCGAAAGCCGAAAAAGCAGAGAAAGCTGCAGCTCAGAAGGCTAACGTGAAGACTACGAAATCGGCTGCCTCAAACGTGAAAACGGGTGTGGGGACTAAAAGAGGATAGTGTTACTCAAAGAAATAATTGATATCATAGAATCTGTAGCACCGCGGAGACAGCAAGAGGGGTGGGATAATTCGGGACTGCAGGTTGGCGACAGCAACAGGGATATACACTCTGTGTTGCTATCGGTGGATGTGTCGGAAGCCGTGGTGGCTGAAGCTATAAGGGTGGGTTGTGACCTGATTGTGTCGCATCACCCTTTGCTGTTTCATGGCCTGAAGCACGTGACGGGCAGTACACCCCAGGAGCGCTGCGTGGCTGCGGCTATACTTCATGACATAGCCATATACAGTTCGCACACGAGCATGGACAAGGCTTTGCGCGGCGTATCAGGCCGGATGGCCGTGGAGTTAGGGCTGAAGGATATACGTATCCTTGTGCCGGATGCCGGCGATGCACAGGTAGGCTTGGGCGTGATAGGTATGCTACCGCAGCCTATGTTGTGGTCGGGCTGGCTGAGGCACGTGCAGCAGGTGTTCGGAGCGGATTATGTACGCTACACGGAACCCACGAAGCCTACCATACAGTGCGTGGCACTGTGCGGCGGAGCGGGAGCAGAGTTCCTGCCCAACGCGATAGAGGCAGGAGCCGACACCTACCTGAGTGCGGACATGAAGTACCACGACATGCAAGCTGCCGCAGGGCAGATCATGGCAGTGGATATCGACCACTGGGTGTCGGAACACTTCACGCGGGATATATTCGCCGAGCTGCTACAAGGAAAAGTAGATGTACGCGTGGCGGAGACGGATGCATCGCCGATTCACGTACTATGAGATCGAAATATCGACATATCGATAAATCGAAATATCGAAAATATTAAATTGCTAAATAATGAAGAAAGAAGAAAAAGAGCTCACCATTGAGCAGAAACTGAAAGTGCTGTACGAGTTGCAGAAGGTAAACTCGAAGATTGACGAATTGCGTACGTTGGCAGGCGAGTTGCCTCAGGAGGTAAAGGATATCTCGGATGAGGTAGAAGGACTGAAGACCCGCTTGCTGAACATCGAGAACGAGATTAAGGAGCTGGAGACGAAGATCAGTGACCGTCGCGTGCAGATAGAGAACGACAACGCATCTATCTCGCGCTACAAGGAGCAACAGAACAACGTGCGTAACAACCGCGAGTTCGACAACCTGAGCAAGGAGATAGAGTACCAGACGCTGGATATCGAGTTGTGCCAGAAGCGCATCAAGGAGCACACGGCTGCGCTGGAGCAGTTGCACCAGGACAAGCAGAAGACGACCTCGGACATCGAGGATCGCACAGTAGATCTGACCAACAAACGTCAAGACTTGGATTCGATCCTGGCCGAGACCAAGGAGCAGACCGAGACGCTGATACTGAAGACGACCGATCTGGAGCGTCAGATCGACGACCGTCTGCTGGCTGCCTTCAAACGTATACGCAAGAACGCCCGTAACGGCTTGGCAGTCGTATCGGTAGAGCGCGACTCGTGCGGCGGTTGCCACAGCAAGATCCCTGCACAGCGTCAGTTGGACATCCGCATGCACAAGAAGATCATCGTGTGCGAGTTCTGCGGACGAATCCTGGTTGATCCGGATATTGAGTACGTTAAATAGTATGCAGCCAACTTGGCTGCATGACTTGGCAAAATATAGCAGTATGGCAAGTTATTCGCTCAAAGATGTCTTTGCGCCCAGGTTGTTGCATACCTGGCGGCATTATAGCGGTGCTCAGTTCGGACAAGACGCGTTGGCCGGTGTGATAGTAGGTATAGTGGCTATTCCGCTGGCTATTGCGTTTGGTATTTCCTCGGGTGTAGGTCCGACGGAAGGCTTGGTGACGGCTATTATCGCAGGATTGTTGATATCGGTGTTGGGCGGCAGCAAGGTGCAGATAGGTGGTCCGACGGGTGCGTTCATCGTAATCATCTACGGCATCATCCAGCAATACGGATTGTCGGGCTTGATGATCGCCACGGTGATGGCGGGTATATTGCTGATACTGATGGGTATGGCGCATCTGGGATCGGTGATTAAGTTTGTACCTTATCCTGTTATCGTTGGTTTCACGGCAGGTATAGCACTGACGATCTTCTCGACGCAGATGAACGATTTCTTTGGTCTGGGACTGACGGATGTGCCGGCAAACTTCGTGGACAAATGGATATACTACGCCCAACACTTCACGGTTAACTGGTGGATACTGGGTGTGGGTCTGTTCTCGCTGTTGGTATGCATCTTCATGCCCAAGCTGACGAAACGCATCCCGGGCAGCCTGGCAGCCATCGTGCTGGCTACGTTGGCCGTATGGCTACTCAAGGAGTTTGCGCCGGACAGTTGGGGTGTGGCAAGCGTGACGACGATCGGTGACCTGTACGAACTGCCTCACGGCATACCTGCACCGAAGATGCCCTCGCTCGAACTGGCGGAAGGGGAGTCTTTCTTCACGCTGATACAGAAGCTCTTCCCCTCGGCATTCACGATAGCGATGTTAGGTGCTATCGAGTCGCTGCTGTCGGCTATGGTGGCTGACGGTGTGATAGGCGACAAGCATAACTCGAACACCGAGCTGATAGCTCAGGGTGTGGCGAACGTAGTTGTTCCGTTCTTTGGCGGCATACCTGCCACGGGAGCTATAGCCCGTACGATGACGAACATCAACAACGGTGGCCGTACGCCGGTAGCGGGTGTGGTACATGCCGTGGTGCTGTTGCTTGTACTGCTGTTCTTGGGCAAACTGGTAGGAATGATACCTATGGCCTGTCTGGCAGCGGTGCTGATCATGGTGGCTTACTCGATGTCGGGATGGAAGACGATAGCCGGGCTGATCAAGCACCCGACGCGCGACCTATGGGTGCTGCTTATCACCTTCCTGCTGACCGTAATCTTCGACCTGACGGTAGCTATAGAGATAGGCATATTGCTGGCACTGGTACTGTTCCTGATGCGTACGAACGAGCAGACACATATCCGCACGTTCAATAAGGAGATTGACCCGAACGAGGACAGCGATATACAACTTAACCTGGAGCACCTGACTATACCCGACGGTGTGGAGGTATATGAGATTGACGGTCCGTACTTCTTCGGCATAGCCAACCGCTTTGACGATGTGATGACCCATGTATCGGGCGAGAAATGTCCGATACGAATCATCCGAATGCGTAAAGTGCCGTTTGTAGATTCCACGGCGATGCACAACCTGTCGATGCTGATACAGCGTTCGCACCGCGAGGGAATGACAATCATCCTCTCGGGCGTGAAGACGCATGTGCTGCACCAGCTGCATGCCTACGGCATAGAGCAGATGATGAATGCCGAAAATATTTGTCCGAACATTCACGAAGCGCTGAAACGCGCCGAACAATTATTGCAGAGTCATGAATAAACGCAGTCATTCAGGATTATGGATATTGCTGGTAGCAGCAGTAGTGCTGGAAGCTATATCGTGCTTGCAGTACTTCTATAGCCGTGAAGCTATCCGCCAGGAAGCCGAGCGTCGCGCGCAGAGCGAGCTGAGGCGAGCAGAGTTGGAGATCGATGCCGTGACCATCGAGATGGAAGCGGCGACGAAGATGCTGGTGACATTGGCCGAGCGGTACATCGACAACCCCGACTCGATAGCGGGTGCCACACGCACGCTGCTGCAAACGATAGAGAACGTGAGCAGTGCGGGCGTAGCGTGCGAGCCAAACCTTTTCCCGCAGAAAGGACGCTGGTACGAGATATGCAGCAGCCGCGAAATGAAGGACGGCGAGCAGCAGATCTACACCCGTCAGATAGGCGGCGAGCACCATGACTACCTGCAGACGGAGTGGTACCATAGCGGCTTGACGATTGATAGTTGCTGGTGGAGTGAGCCGTACTACGACGAATTGGGCGCACAGGCCATGATAGTAAGTTGCACGCACCCGATACGCAACAAGCAAGGGCAGATAGTGGCCGTAGCCTGCGTGGATCTGTCGCTGGCATATCTGGAAAACGTATCGGAATACCTGAAGATATATCAGGACAGCTACTACTGCATCCGTTCGGGCAAGGGACAACAGATCGTGACGGGCGATGATACGATACCCGGAAGGAAATATCAGTCGTACGACGAGTTTATCGAAAAAACGGGATGGAGTATATCGATTGTTATTCCGGAGGACGTGATCTTTGCCGATCTGAACCGGATAGGAATGATAGTAGGCATACTGATGCTGCTGGGTTTGGCGCTGCTGGTATTTATCATGTGGCATGCGGGCAAGAACGTACTGCTGCTGATCGACTCCACAGCCCGCAACCAGAGTATGGAGAAGGAACTGCATATAGCCAAGACCATTCAGATGGCTATGCTGCCGAATGTGTTCCCGCCTTTCCGCGACCGCTTGGATCTGAACATCTACGGTATGATCAATCCGGCAAAGGAGATAGGCGGTGACCTGTACGACTTCTATATTCGTCATGACAAGCTGTTCTTCTGCATCGGCGACGTGAGCGGCAAGGGTGTTCCGGCGGCGCTGGTGATGGCTATGACGCGCTCGCTGTTCCGCAGTATAAGTTCGCATGAGGAGCGTCCGGAAGTTATCGTGAGCATGATGAACAAGGCTCTGACCGATCAGAACACCGAGAACATGTTCCTGACCCTGTTTATCGGCGTAATGAACAGGGATACGGGTGAGCTGGTATATTGCAATGCGGGGCATTGCGCACCGGTGCTGATGAGCGGTAGGCAGGCAGCAATCCGAGAACTGGATATCATCCCGAACCTGCCGGTAGGTATAGTGGATGATTTTGCTTACCAAGCGCAAACGACCACGTTGCAGCACGATGATATCCTCTTCCTGTACACCGACGGCTTGACTGAAGCGGAAAACAGCAAGCATGAGCAGTATGGAGAACAAAGGATGATGGCTCAATTGCAGGCATCGGTTGGCGGACTGCGTCCGCGGACGATAGCCGACAATATGGAGGCCAGTATCCGTAAGTTCGTAGGCGATGCCGAGCAAAGCGACGATCTGACGATGCTCGTGATACGCTACCAGACACCTGCCATCATCATGCGCAACGACATACAGCAGATACCTACTCTTGCCGAGTGGGTAGATGGCTTAGGACTGCCCGACGAACTGAACATGCCCGTTAACCTGGCGCTGGAGGAAGCGGCAAGCAACGTGATGCTGTACGCCTACCCCGAAGGCAAGGGCGATGTAATCATCGAGTTCGGCAGAATGAAGAAAGACGGCCAAGAAGCAATATGCTTCACCATCTCTGACCGCGGCATAGCCTTCGACCCCACCAAGCAAGCCGAGGTAGATACGACCAAGAGCGCCGAAGAACGACCGATAGGCGGTCTGGGCATTCATCTGGTGCGCCAACTGATGGACGAAGTCAGCTACGAGCGTGTGGATGAGAGTAATGTGCTGAGGCTGGTAAAACTGTTAAACAGTTAAGCTTTTAAAGTGTTAAATCGTTAAATTGTTAGGATATGACAACTGAAATTAAGGAGAACGGTAATCAACTGATAGCTTTGTTCAGCGGGCGTTTGGACACAGCCGCTGCCGTACAGACTGCCGAGGATGTAAAACCTCTGCTGGAAGCGCAGAACAAGGAGATCATCCTTGAATGCGAAGCGCTGGACTACATTTCGTCGTCCGGACTGCGTATCTTCCTGAGCATCCGCAAGGAAGCTGCAGCACATGGCAGCAAGGTTATCGTACGCAACATCAACTCGAACATCCGACAGGTGTTCGTGATGACAGGCTTCATCAGTCTGTTTGAGATTGAGTAAGTCGAAAGTCGAAAGCAAAGGTTATGGATTTGCATAGCGAACTGTTGTTGGAGGAGTACGACTCACAGCTACCGCTGATTGAGCGTCTGGAGAAGGTAGTGGAAGCTACGCTGAAGGATGCGTTGGATCGCAACGGCATTCAGATTACTGCTGTGGAGACGCGCATCAAGACGCGTGACAGTCTGGCGGGTAAGTTGGCACTGAAGGGCAGCAAGTATCAGAGCCTGAGCGACATAACCGACATCCTGGGTGCGCGCGTCATCACCTTCTACACCGATGATGTGGACAGGATAGCTGCAATGGCGGAGAAGCTGTTCGATATCGATTGGGAGAACAGTGTGGACAAGCGCCGACTGCACGATACCGACAGTTTCGGCTACAACTCGCTGCATTACATATGCCGTTTGCCGAAGACGGTGATTGACGATCCGGAGCTGAATGCTATACGCTTTGAGCTGCAACTGCGCACCACGCTGCAACATGCATGGGCAAGCATCAACCACGACATCGGTTACAAGACGGGCGTGGAGATCCCGCGCGAGTACCTGAGGCGCATCAACCGCTTGGCAGGCATATTGGAGATGGCGGACGATGAGTTCAGCCGTATCCGCACGGAGATAACCGATTACCGGCGCCGCGTACAACAGCTGGTGCAGAACGGACAACTGAGCGAGGTGCAACTGGATGGCGATACGTTCCGCAGCTACTTGCGAGCCCGTCCGTTCGAAGCCCTGAACCGACGCATCGCTGCGCTTAACCAAGCCGAGATACAGGAAGTGCCGCTCGACAATTATCTGGGCGTATTCATCGCCTTAGGTTGCAAGACGCTGGGCGATATAGAGCAACTGAAGAAGAAGTGCGAGGAAAACGCCTATATATTGGCTCGACACCAACTCGGCAACACCGATCTGGATATCATCTCCTCGTCGGTAGGTATTCAGAACATTTGCATCGTGTGGATTCTGACCCAAGGCGGCGGCAAGATAGGACTGACGCGCTTGTTCAACGCGCTGAACGGCGAGAACGAGCATAACAGTCTGCTGGCGGATATGACCTACGAGCAGGCAAAAGGGTTGGCGTTTATGAAGTAAGAAGTAAAAGAGTGGAGGAATAAAGGAGAAAGGAGTTTAGAAGTAAAGAAATAAGATAATATGGAAGCAATACGTATTGATTTGAACGATTACGAGCGCACGGGCGAAGGAGCCAACGGCGCCAGTTACAACCACAAGACGGACAAGAGCATCATGATGAAGTTGTACTTACGCAACTTCGAATCGGCTCGTACGGAGCTTGAGATGGCACGTAAGGTATATGAGTTAGGCATCCCCACGCCCGAGCCCGGTGATCTGGTGACTGACGGCGAACGCATGGGCATACGTTTCCGCCGCATTGATGGCAAGAAATCCTATTCACGAGCTTGCGGCGACAATCCCGAACGCACCGAGGAATATGCGCGCGAGTTTGCACAGCTATGCATCAAACTGCACAATATACATCTGGATACAACGCAGTTTGAAAACGTCAAAGACCGCCAGTACCGCTGGTTGGACGAGAATCCTTTCTTCACGGACGAGGAAAAAGCCAAGTTGCGTGCGTTCATAGCCGCAGCACCTGACAGCGACAGAGCTATCCACGGCGATCTGCAGTTCTCTAACGGTATCTTCGTGGAAAAAGACGGCGTACGCACACCGTACTTCATCGACCTGGGCGACTTCTGCTACGGTTACCCTATGTTCGACCTCGGGATGGTGTATCTGTGCTGCAAACTTAACCACGAGTCATGGACGCTGGAGCAATACCATATGTCCAATGCCACGGCTGCACGGTTCTGGGATGCGTTCGCCGAAGAGTACTTCCACTCACCTGACTGCCCGATAGAGGGATGCGGACCCGGTGCTGACATTCAGGAGATAGAGAAAACCGTACGCATCTACGCCGGATTAAAGACCTTGCTCATTGAGAGTTGCACACACTGCCCGATGCCTGAGTTTAGAGCCGTACTCGCAGAATCGATACTAAAGTAAATGGTAGTGATTGCATGTTAACACGCAGTCACCAACACGCAGTCATAAACACGAAGTTAAAATTATGGCAAACAAGTATATGGATAGCGAACTGCTTGACAGAGCAATCGTTTTTGCGGTTAACGCACATCACAATACCGAGCGGCGGGGAAAAGGATTTCCATACATCGTTCATCCAATGGAAGCGATGGAGATCGTAGCTACTATCACTCCTGATCAAGAACTGTTGGCTGCTGCCGCGTTGCACGACACAATCGAAGATACCGATGTGACAGTTGAGAAGATTCGTGAGGCGTTCGGCGAGCGCGTGGCCAATCTGGTACATACTGAGAGTGACCAGCAGATAGAGGGCGTGAGTGAGGAGGACAGTTGGCACGATCGCAAGCAGATAGCTATCGACCGCTTGGCTGCGGCTTCACGGGATGCGAAAATCGTAGCCATGGGCGACAAACTGAGCAACATGCGGGCTATATGGCGCGACTACCAACAGAAAGGCGATGCGCTGTGGAACATCTTCCACGTGAAGGACAAAGCGTCGCACGAGTGGCATTATCGCGGTCTGGCTGCATCGCTGAGCGAACTGAGCGATACGTTCGCTTACAAGGAGTTTGTAGGGCTGATAGATGATGTGTTCGGGAAGAAACAGTAAATACCCACGAGACGAAAAAAGCAGTTCGGCGTGAACTGCTTTTTTTGTGTGTGGTTGCATCAGAGTTTGCGTCCGACAATGTCGTACAATTGTCCGTTGCGCTCGATGTAGAGTTGTCCGCCATGCAGGTGTTTGGCAACTTGCACTGCGATGGAGGTGTTCTCTACCGCGTCGATATCCGGTTGGATTGCGCCAATGCTATACGTGGCGTTAATGGTTGAACCGAAGTGCGAAGTCGCGTGGATAGTCAGTTGTGCCCCACCCTCTACTTCTGCAATCTCCAATGTACCGCTGACCAGATAATAGACGGTGTTGTAGTACCACGCGCCGCTGGAAGGATCCTGCTCGAAGTCGGTAATCAGATACGAGGGGAAGTCGTACTCTTCGTATCCACCCGGCGAAGCCATGACGGTATTTTCCTCATAGCTGTCATTGATGGCATATGTGCCTACAGGAAGGATAGTTATGCTATCTATCGTTGAGGCGAAGACGGAGAGCTCCATCTCGTACTCCTCGCTCATCAGGTACAGACCGGTGCAGGCGTAACCGAGGTTCTCGGTCATATCCGTTACCTCGATACTATCGAAGGTCACGTTGATAGTCTTGATTTCCGTGGGTTCCCACTCGAAGGAGTAGTCGTCCTCCTCTTCACCGCCCTCAATATCAATCTCTGGGTTCTCGTTGAAGTACACCGCTACGCTGTAGCAACGCAGTTGCTTGACACAACTGATGGTGAGCGATGTTGTGTCAATGTCCGTTACGGCAAGTACCTGTTCGGCAGTAATCTCCTCTTCGGAAGCATCGACATAAGCTAATTCTCCGGCACTTGCCTCAGCCTCAAAGTCCTTCTTGACATAGCCGTTCACTACGATGGCCTTCATTGGTTGTGTAGCGGTGAAGGTGATGGACTGACCTGCGTTGACGCTGAAGAATGTACTCGTACGTGCACCGGTAGTTGCCTTCACTTCAATATTGTTGCTGATGAAGCTGTAGTTGATATTAGAGCCCACCGAATCCGTGTTTGTAACGATGGTCGGCTCGGCATACTCATAGTTCGGATCAAGACCTTCGACCGGGGTGACAGTAGTAGAATCCCCTCCTTGAGTGGCTTCGCCGTCAATGGTAACCGTCTTGATATACACGGACTTTTTGGTGGCCTTCGTGATGATGATCTTCAGATCGCCACTGGAGGTAGTGCCGTTGAACTCCCATGTCTGGTCATTGCCTTGCGGGATGGTTTGTGTGCCGAACGATGTGGTGCCTACAAGCACTTCAATGGTGTAATTGTTGATGTTCGATGCACCCTCTATCGTAACTTTGGCTACGTCCGTTACATTCGGAAGCGTAAGCGTGGTTGTGGCGGCAAACTGTGCACCACGTCCAGGGTTCTCAAAGCTATTAGGGGCAGGATTGGATGTCCAACCCGAAGGAAGAGATGCCGAGAAGTCGTACGTTGTGCTCGCAAGAGCAAAACTGAAACTTGCTGCAAGAGCAAGTAACGAGAGTAAAATTTTTTTCATTAATTATCTATATTTTGTTGTGTTGTGTTTCCTGCAAAAAGATACCCACTCTTGTGTAAGGTGGGTATCTTTGTTGTTTGTTAGGCAAGAGCGATGATTACTTCATCCTCAGCCTCGGTGAAGGCGATTTTGCCTTCGCGTGCGAGCCAGCCTAATGCGAGGTTGAGCTCAGCTTCTTTAAGTTTAGTGGCTTTCTTCAGAGCCTTGCTCGAAAGAGCGCCAGCCTGCAATGCATTCCAAATCTTTCCGGCGTTTGCGCCGATCAATTCTACATTCATAATTCTGTTTGTTTTAGTTTTTGTTAGGGTTCATAGTCGTAATAAAGCGACTTTGTTTCCTTATCCGCCATGCATGGCGGATGATATTTGTTGCCGCCGTAATGGCGGGCGAATATTCTAATCCGTGTATCGCTTGAGGAGCAATGCTGTGTTATGTCCTCCGAATCCGAAGGCATTGCTCATAGCGTAGCGCAGTGTGCGTTGTTGCGGCTTGTTGAACGTGAAGTTCAACCGCGGGTCGATGTTCGGGTCGTCGTCACCATCGGCATGATTGATGGTAGGCGGAACAACCTGATGATACAGCGCCAAGGTGGTGATCAGTGCCTCCAGTGCGCCGGCAGCACCCAGCAGGTGTCCGGTCATGGACTTGGTGGACGAGAGATTCATCTCGTAGGCATGTTCGCCGAAAGCCTTGATAACAGCCTTGGCTTCAGCCAGGTCGCCAATAGGCGTAGAAGTGCCGTGGGTATTGATATAATCCACATCCCCAGGTTGTATGCCTGCATCCTTGACAGCTTCCATCATCACGCGTGCAGCACCGTTTCCTTCTGGATCGGGGGCTGTGAGGTGGAAAGCATCGGCTGTGGAGCCGTATCCCACCAGTTCAGCGTAGATATGTGCTCCGCGGCGCACAGCGTGCTCATACTCCTCGAGCATGACACATGCAGCACCCTCGCCTGCCACGAAGCCGTCGCGCGAAGCGGAGAACGGACGTGAAGCGGTGAGCGGCTCGTCGTTGCGCGTGGATAAGGCTCTCAGGGCATTGAATCCGCCGATGGAGATCGAGCAAATCTCTGCCTCGCTGCCACCGGTAAGTATCGCATCGGCTTTGCCGAGGCGTATATGATTCATTGCCGACATAAAGGCTATGGCGGACGATGCACAGGCGGCTGTGGTGCAGAAGTTCGGACCTTTCAGACCATGACGGATAGCTATATAGCCTGCAGCTATATCCGTGATGATTCGCGGAACGAGGAACGGAGAGTAGTGCGGTACGCGATCGTCCTGACTCTCGAATTCCGTGACTTGTTGTTCAAAGGTGCTTACTCCTCCCATACCCGAGCCCACGATCACGCCAACGCGTGTGAGATCGGTATCAGCGGGAAGAGCTGCGTCTCTGAGTGCTTCCTCAGCAGCAACGTAAGCCAGCATGGTAAACCTGTCCAGCTTGCGTTGCTCCTTGAAGTCGAAAATGGCATTCGGGTCGAAACCTTTCACTTCGCATGCAAAATGTGTACGGTGTAGGGATGCGTCAAACAAGGTAATCTGACCTGCTCCGCTCTTGCCTGCCATCAGGGCTGCCCAAGTTGAAGCTACGTCATTGCCTAAGGGGTTGATTGTTCCTAATCCGGTTATAACGACTCGTTTTAATGCCATAGAGAAAGTTTAAATTACTTGTTAAGTGCCTCGGTGATGTAAGCTACAGTGTCACCTACGGTGCTGATCTTCTGAGTTGCGTCGTCAGAGATGGTGATGCCAAACTCTTTCTCGAACTCCATAACGAGCTCTACTACGTCCAGCGAGTCTGCATTCAGATCTGCCGTGTAGGACGACTCCATTGTAACTTGCGATTTGCTGACACCTAATTTCTCAACGATGATGTCAATAACTTTCGATTCAATTTCTGACATATTACTTGATGTTTAATGGTTAATTATTCGTTTTTGTTTGTGCTTTTTACCAAAAGCAAATGCAAAGTAACTGCTTTTTTACCGAAAAAGCAAATATTTGCCCCTGTTTGTGCACGTTTGCAGTGTGATAACTTTTTTTTTGCTACCTACACCCGCTAAAATCGCCTTGCAATCTCCTCTTGCGTAAGCAAAACGACCACCGTCTTGCCGTCGGGTGTGATGCGGTAGGATGGCAGGGCAAACAGTTGCTGCAACATCGCTTGCATCTGTTGCTCACTCATTGTTTTGCCCATGGGCATAGCGGCACTTTGTGCGAGGGTGAGTGCTATATGTTTCTGCATCTCACCGGAAATATCCGTTGTGCGGTCGGCAGCATGCGACATGATAGCACGTAGCGCCGTTTCTGCATTCTGATTACCCAGAACGGACGGCAGGGCTGTTATGTCATACTCCCCGGGAGCCGTCTTCTCGAGCTGGAAGCCTATATGTTCCAGTTCGGGAAGCAGCGTATCGAGCAAGGGTTGCTCATCGGGGCTGACGCGCAGTTGCTCGGGGAAGAGCAGTTGCTGACTCACTCCGCGCCCTGCCTGCTGCTGGCTGATGAGCTGATGATACAATATATTTACATGCGCGCGACGCGCGTGCACGAGCACGAGTCCCTCATCGGTAGTGCACGATATGTATCCTCCCGACAATTGTTGCGGATGGAGCGTGATCTCCGTCCAGTCCTTGACCGACTGCATGGCTGCGGGACTGTCAGGGATGATGATGTTGTCAGGTTTGGCGGGTTGCTTGAGCGGCTCGTACAGATCCTGCCAATGCGAGGAGACGTGCTGCTTGGGTTTGTCGAACGGATTGTACCCCGACGACATATGCAACTCCGGCGCTTTGGCTGTGGCGCGCACGTCTGCGCTGGCCACAGGAATCTCAATGTTCCCGCCTAAAAAATCGATGGACGGCACGACATTGAACTTACCTAACGCCGCGCGTACCGTGGCAGTAAGGATGGGGAAGATAGCCTGTTCGTCGGCGAACTTGATCTCCGTCTTCGTGGGATGCACGTTCACGTCGATCTGTTCCGGCGCTATGTCGAAGTAGATGAAGTACGGAGGCATCATCTCCGAACTGAGCATGCCCGTGTAGGCCTGCAGCACTGCCTTGTGGAAGTACGGATGACGCATGTAACGCCCGTTGACGAAGAAGAACTGTTGCGCTTGTTTGCCGGCTGACTCGGGTTTGCCCACGAAACCGTGGATCGTCACCAGCTCGGTCTGCTGCTCTATCTCTACCAGTTGCGAGGTG
Source organism: uncultured Bacteroidales bacterium (assembly GCA_902798965.1). Lineage (GTDB taxonomy): Bacteria > Bacteroidota > Bacteroidia > Bacteroidales > Paludibacteraceae > Colicola. Next base: position 160,783 of record CADBYS010000003.1, read on the forward strand.
TAGAGCTTGCTCTTGCTCTTGCCGAACACGCCTTCGATGCGTTGCTTGCGTGTGCCGACGGGTAGGTCGTACACTATCTCGTCATCCGCCACGAACGTGAACGCTATGTCCGGATATACGAGCACAATGTGCTGGAAGGTGGTGATCAGGTTACGCAGCTCGGTCTGGTCGGACTTGAGGAACCGACGCCGGGCAGGGACGTTGAAGAACAGGTTCTGCACCTGTATGTTCGTACCTACGGGGCATTGGCACGGTTCCTGGCTTTGCACCATTGAGCCGGCTATCTCCAGCTGTGTGCCCATCTCGTCGGTTGCGCGGCGGGTGGTCATCTTGATTTGAGCAACGGCACAAATGCTGGGTAACGCCTCTCCGCGAAAACCCATCGTGTGCAGGTGGAAGAGGTCTTGCGCCTCACGAATCTTCGAGGTAGCATGTCGCTCAAAGGCCATGCGGGCATCAGTAACCGACATACCTGCTCCGTCATCTACCACCTGGATGAGCGACTTGCCGGCATCGCGTACCATAACAAGGATATTGTGAGCACCCGCATCCAGCGAGTTCTCCACCAATTCCTTCAAGCACGAAGCGGGGCGTTGTATCACCTCGCCCGCAGCTATCTGGTTAGCCACACTATCCGGTAAAAGTCGTATTACATCCATCTGTCAGAAAATCACAACAGCCAGTAGAACGTGATAAACAGCAGCACGAGCAGCACGATCCAGAATCCGAGTTTGGACTTGCGTGCTGTGTCGATGCGCAGTTTGGTTTGTGCCTCATGTGCCTCGCGGAATGAGCCGCGATGCAGGGTTGTCACATGCTCAGGGACGGATGACGCGTCGGTGTTGCCATCCTTCTCACGTTCGGCCTCGGCACGCAGAGCCTGAAGGCGCGCAAGTTTTTGCTTGCGCGCCTCCTTCTCTTCATCGTAGTAGATGGGACGGTAATCCCACTCACGAGGTTTGTTTACTTTCGGAAACAGAACCGACATTACTTCACGATAGCCAGGAACTCAGCATCCTCAGCATACTTAGCGAACTCAACGTCGTTGGCAGCCTTAGCCTTCATCGAAGCGTCTTGAGCAACAGCTTTCTTGAGGTTGCTGATAACGTCAGCCTTGGCGTTGGTGCGGGCACCTACAACGGCTTTCAGATAAGCGGTCGTTGCGTTCGGCTCCTTAACGGCATCAAGGGTCTTCTTGGCAGCAGCGTAATCCTCGCTCAGGATCTGCTGAACGGCAGCGTTGTTCGTTGCGCTCTGGCCATAAGCACTGCGAGCAGCCTTGTAGTCACCCTTCATGGTGTACAGTGTACCCATAGCGGCAGCGAGGTTAGCCTGCGTGCCGGCAGCCTTGCCAAGGTGCTCCTCAGCTTTCTTCAGGTCGCCATCAGCCATAGCAGCTACACCTGCGTTGTAGTTGACGTCGGGGTTGTTCGGAGCAATCTGCAGAGCGTTCTGGAAGCAGCGGCGAGCCTCAGCTACGTTGCCTTCCTCCATATAAACCATACCCAGGTTGTTGAAGCCACGGAAGTCGCTTGCATAGAGCTCGGTAGCTTTCTTGTAGATACGGATCTTCTCAGCGCGGTCGTTGGTCAGGGTAGCGGCATACAGCAACTCCTCAACGTTCAGAGCGGCAGGATCGTTCTTAGCAAGAGCGGTAATCTCATCGTCAGACTTGCCGATAAGGTCGGTAGTCAGGATCAGACGGCTGCGACGCAATGCGGGCAGAATCTCGTTGGCGATGTTCTTGTAAGCGGCAGCGATGTTCTTGATCTGTGCCTCACGCTCCTCGGGATCGCTGTACATCGACAGTACACGGAGAACGAGCTCCTTGTCCTGGATGTTACTCTTCTCCATAGCAGCCTTGAAGCCTTCCCAGTCCTCAGCGGTGATGTTGCTCTCGATGGATTGGTTGATCTTGTTCTTCTTCAGATCCTTAGCCAGGAACTTCTGAGCTACGTCCTGACGGTTCTTAGCCAGCTTCTCGTTCAGAGCCTGAGCACCATCGGGCGATGCATAACCGGCAACCTCCAGACTGTGGATAGCTTTCTTCTCGTTGGCATTAGCCTCCTTGATAGCGGCTTGCAGATCCTTCATCTGCTGCGAGGTGGTCTCCGAGTTGCGGAGGTTAGCTTGCTGGATGAGGAAGAGAATGTCGGCCTCTTGCATCTGTTGGATAACGCGCTGGAACTTGTCAGCGGTGATCTGCGGCTTGTTGTCGCCGGCACTTGCGTGCTTGGCGGTCGAGTTCAGACCCTCGGCAATCAGCATCTCAGGAAGCTCAATGTCCTTCTTGCCAACTTTTGCCTCAAAGCGCAGATAGAGCTTGGTGTTCTTATCCATTGCGCCGTTGTAGTTGAACGTAGCGTGCTGACGATAAGCACCACCTTCTTTGAAGTTAACCATCGTACCGTTCTCCTTTACGCTCTCGCCAATGTAAGTTACAGGCTCTGCAAGCAACTCCTTGTCACCATACTTGAGTACCGGAGTAACTACCAGCACACCTTTCTTGGCGAACTTCTTCTCGGGGAATGTACCGGTGATGTCAACGTTCACCTTGTCACCAACAACAGCCATAGGGCTGGGATTAACCTTTACCTGCTCAGGGTTGGGCAGAGTGTTGTTACACGATGTCAGGATTGCCATGGCAACCACTGCCAACATAAGGAAATGTTTTTTCATACTTGTTGAATTATTGTATAATTTTGTTTGTTGTTCATTAGTGTCCGTTCGGCTATCGTCAGAAGTCCCGAAAGACTCCTAACACACCCAAACTGTCTGCGCAGAGCGCACTACACTCCTAAGCGGCTACAAAGTTACAAAAAATTTTTGAAATATGCAAATTTTCGGCGATTTTTTTTAAAAAATTATTTTTTTTGGCAAAAAATGACAAATAATTGCGCAGAAATTAGGAAAATTCGTTTTTTTTTCGTAACTTTGTGCGTAAATTAGATACTATGCGCATGCAATCGCCTATGAGGGGGATAAAGACATATATTTTCACATTGTCGGCAATAATGGTATTGTTGTCAGGGTGTACGAAGGCACGTGAGCAGCGTGCCGCCGAGGCACATGTTAATGCGGCAGCCGAACTTATCGAGCAACATCGTTATGAGGCGGCGTTGCAGCAGTTGGATTCCGTGCATCAGCTCTACCCCAGGCAAGTGGAGCAGCGTCGTCAGGCCAAAGCGCTGAAGGATACCATCGTCTATCTGCAATCGCAGCATACGCTTCGCTACTCCGATTCTATCCTGCAACCCTTGCTGCCCGAAGCCGACAAACTGCTCAAGGAGTTTCGTTACGAGAAACGCGAGGGCTACGAGGATCACGGGCAATACGTCTATCGCAACCTGCAAACGGGTTGGAACACCAATCGTTGCTTCTTGCAAGCTTACGTGAGCGATGACCGCAAGACGCTCGTCAAGAGCTATTACTACGGAGGCAAACCGATTCATCAGGTAAGTGTCGCTCTGCAAGCCGGCGAACAGGAGATAGAACTGCAAGGCCAGAACCACGCTTTCGAGGTGGAAGGTTGGCACGAGATACTTACGCTCGAGAATGAGCAGGCACTGGAGATACTGAACTTCATCTCTTCGCACATGAGCGAACGTATCCGCGTAACCGCGCAAGGGGAGAAACCCGCAAGCAAAGCTGTGTATTACCTCTCCGACAACGAGAAGCAGGCACTCGACCGCACGTACCAACTCGGCTTGCTCATGCGCGATATAGATGAGTTGGAGCGGCAGATATCGCTTGCATCCAAACGAATTGAACATTTTGAGTCACAAAGACAATGAAAACATACGAAAGTCACATTACCAAAGTGAATGCCAACGCGGCTTCTATCTATAGCGTGTTGTCGGATCTGAGCAACATTGAGAAAGTACGCGAACTTATACCGCAAGACAAGGTGCAGGAGATGGAGTCCGATCCCGACTTTATCCGCCTCAAGGTGGATGGCCTGGGGCAGAAGATAGTCTTCCGCATCGTGGATCGCATAGAGAACGATACCGTCAAGTTCGGCGTGGAGAACCTGCCTGTTGACGGCAACTTATGGATACAGATCAAGCAAGTAGCCCCGATGGACAGCCGCATCAAAGTTACGCTAAAGGCTGAACTGCCGATGATGATTGCCATGATGGCAGGCAAGAAGATACAGCAGGGCATCGACCAGGCTGCCGACATGCTGGCTATGATACCCTTCGAGCAGTGGGAACTTATCTCGCCCGAGGTAATAGCCCGGATGAAGGAGTACTATATCAACCAAACGAATAATCAAAACAACAATGAGTAATACAAACAAACGCAAACGCACACGGCTGCACCGCGAGGGAAGGAAAATGCTTCTCGTGGTGGCGTTGGTAGTGTTCATCCTCAATCTGGTGGCTTACTTCAATTGGCCGCATTGGATCTTTGCCACTTTGCTCGGACTATCGGCTGTGGCATTGGTGTTCGTGGTGTACTTCTTCCGCGACCCGGTACGTATTCTGACCATTGACGATCCCAACTACCTCGTTGCTCCCGCTGACGGCAAGGTGGTAGTCATCGAACCTGTGATGGAGAATGAGTATTTCCACGAGCAGCGACTGCAAGTCAGTATCTTCATGTCGCCGTTCAATGTGCATGCCAACTGGTATCCGTGCGAGGGAACGATCCTGGTCAGCGAGCATCAAGCCGGTAATCACAAAGCTGCCTGGCTGCCTAAGTCGTCCACCGAGAACGAACGATCGCTCGTGGTTATCGAGACAAAGAGCAAAGCCGTCATTGCCGTGCGGCAGATTGCCGGAGCAATGGCGCGACGCATCGTCACTTACGCTCGTGCGGGCAAAGAGTGCCACCGTAACTCACACCTCGGATTTATCAAGTTAGGTTCGCGCGTCGATCTCTATCTCCCGCTCAACACCGAGATGTTCGTGGAGATGGGCGACAATGTCCGCGGCAACCAAACAATAATCGCGAAACTCAAATAATTACTTAAATATATCCAACCATGAACAAATTTGAAGAGCTGTTTGCGCAATATCCCTTTGCGCTCACGAACGAAGAAGTAGCAAAGCAAACCAAGGCCATCCTTGACGCTCATGCTGCAGAGAACAACAAACCCGAGGCTTGGAAGCAATGTCTGCATCAGATCGACCTCACTACGCTCATGGGCGACGATACCCATGCACGCGTGGAGAAGATGGCTGCGTGCGTCAACCACTTTGCTGACCACTATCCCGACCTCAAGGACTATAATGTGGCTTCTATCTGCGTTTATCCCGCACTTGTGCCGGTAGTTAAAGCTAACCTGAAAGCCGAAGGCGTAGGTATCACATCGGTTGTAGGCGGATTCCCCGCAGCACAAACGTTCATCGAGATCAAGGTTGCTGAGGTAGCAATGGCCGTACAACACGGAGCAACGGAGGTAGATATGGTTCTCTCGCAAGGTAAGTTCCTCGAGGGCAAATATCAGGAGTGCTTCGACGAGATAGCTGAGCAGAAAGCTGCTGCCAAGGATGCACACTTCAAGGTTATCCTTGAGACCGGAGCGCTGCAAACTGCCGAGAACATCTGGAAAGCATCTATCCTGGCTATGGCTGCAGGTGCCGACTTCATCAAGACATCTACCGGTAAGGTAAGCGTTAACGCTACACCCGAAGCTACGTTCATCATGTGTAATGCCATCAAGGCATGGAAGGAGAAAACAGGCGAGATCGTTGGTTACAAACCCGCCGGTGGCGTTTCTACAACCGCTGAGGCTGTGGCTCACTACACCCTGGTTAAGGAGATTCTCGGCAAAGAATGGCTGACCAACAAGCTCTTCCGCTTCGGTGCAAGCCGCCTGGCCAACAACCTGCTCACTTCCATCGTGGGTAGCGAACAGAAATATTTCTAATAGACCGTTTCACTGAAAGAGTAAAGACCGCTAACGCTCAAAGACCGCTGTGCTCAAAGACTGAATTAGTCTTTTGTTTTTTATCTTTGAGTGAGCGAAGCGAACGGTCTTTCTACTAAACAAAAATGAACAAGATCATCTCTAAAAGATTTTTCTCTGACAATGTAGCGGAGTTCGTTGTTGAAGCTCCGCTCATTGCCAGGAGTCGTCGTGCCGGACATTTTGTCATCGTACGTGTGGATCAACAATCCGAGCGAATGCCGCTCACCATTGCCGATGCCGATACTGAGGCCGGTACTATCACCCTTGTTGTACAACGTATAGGCGTTTCCAGTGCCAAACTCTGCGCCATGAACGCCGGCGACTGCCTCGCTGATGTGGTTGGCCCGTTAGGGCAAGCTACGCGCATCGAGAACTACGGCACAGTCGTTTGCGCCTGCGGTGGTGTAGGTGCTGCACCGATGTTGCCTATAGCCCAGGCACTCAAGCGAGCAGGCAACCGCGTGATCACTGTGCTTGCTGCGCGCAACAAAGACCTTATCATCCTTCATGACGAACTGTCGGCTACCTCCGACGAGGTTATCGTCATGACCGACGATGGCTCGATGGGAACCAAAGGTCTGGTAACACAAGGCATAGAGATGGTCGTAGCGCGCGAACATGTCGATAAGTGCATCACCATCGGCCCGGCTATCATGATGAAGTTCGTGGCGCTGACTACAAAGAAGTACGATATACCCACCGAAGCCTCGCTCAACACAATCATGGTGGATGGCACAGGTATGTGCGGCGCGTGCCGTGTTACCGTGGGCGGACAAACGAAGTTCGTGTGCGTAGATGGCCCGGAGTTCGATGCCCACCAGGTGGACTTCGACGAGATGCTATCGCGTCTGCGTTCTTACAAACCCGAGGAAGCTACGGCTTATGAGGCATATCAGAAGTTAGCAGTCAGCACTCAGCTGACAGCCAAAGAGCGCGCCGCTATTCCACGCGTAAAGATGCCGGAGTTAGCACCCGAGGAGCGAGTAAAATCCATCCACAAAGAGGTGAACCTCGGTCTCACAGCCGAGCAGGCACTCACCGAGAGCCATCGTTGCCTCTCGTGCAAGAACCCGGGCTGCGTCAAAGGTTGCCCCGTGAACATTGATATACCTGCTTTCATCAAACAGATAGAGCTCGGTGACATCAACAAGGCTTCGGATATCATCCATCAGTCCAGTTCGCTGCCCGCAGTTTGTGGTCGCGTCTGCCCGCAAGAGAAACAGTGCGAAGCACAGTGTATCCACCTGAAGATGGGTCACCAACCAGTTGCTATCGGTTACCTCGAGCGCTTCGTTGCCGACCACGCTACCGCCAACAGCGAAGCTCACCAACACGAAGTCGCCAACAGCGAAGCTCACCAACACACTGCGAAAATCGCAGTGGTGGGTAGTGGTCCTGCCGGTCTTACGTTTGCCGGCGACATGGCGAAATACGGCTACAAAGTCACAGTCTTCGAGGCACTGCACGCCATTGGTGGCGTATTGAAATACGGTATCCCTGAATACCGTCTGCCCAACGCTATTGTCGATAAGGAGATCGACGGTCTGCGTCAGTTGGGCGTAGAGTTCGTGACCGACACCATCGTTGGCAAAACAATCACCATCGATGATCTGCAAGCCGACGGTTACAAGGCCATATTTGTGGCTTCCGGCGCAGGTCTGCCGCGATTCATGGGAATCCCCGGCGAGAACCTCAACGGTGTGATGTCCGCCAATGAGTACCTGACCCGCGTCAATCTGATGGATGCCACTAACGCAGCCACCGACACCCCTGTCTTGTACGGCAAGAACGTGCTCGTCATAGGCGGCGGTAACACCGCTATGGATGCCGTTCGTACCGCCAAACGTCTGGGCGCAGAGCACGCGATCATCGTGTATCGTCGTAGCGAGGAGGAGATGCCCGCACGTAAGGAAGAAGTGGAGCACGCCAAAGCCGAAGGAATAGAGTTCATGACGCTGCATAATCCTATCAGCTATCAGGCTGATGAGAACGGACGCGTCAAGGAAGCTACCCTGCAAGTCATGACTCTGGGCGAACCTGATGAGTCCGGACGTCGCTCACCCGTGCCCGTGGAAGGCAAGACAATCACGATGCAGGCAGATATGGTGGTAGTAGCAGTGGGTGTATCGCCTAACCCCATCATCCCGAAATCCGTATCAGGACTTGAAGTGTCGCGCAAAGGAACGATAGTGGTAGATGACTCGATGCGCTCGTCGTTGCCTGTTCTCTACGCCGGAGGCGACATCGTGCGCGGAGGCGCTACGGTTATCCTGGCTATGTCCGACGGGCGCAAAGCTGCCGCTGCCATGCACGAGGCACTCAGCGCTAAGTAAGAAAAAACGCGCATATACAAAATAAGGTGTGTCCCGCGACACACCTTATTTTATGCGATTACTCTTCTGCATCATCCCGAATGATAGGCTTGTACACCAAACGAACCGAACGACCGTATCTGCGGCTGTGAGTAGCCATGCTGAACTTGTCGGACTCAAAGCCGAAACGCCAAGCCTCCTCCCTATTTTTGATGGTGGATGACCAGTAGGTGCCGAACTCGCCCACCTTGCCTGTTTGTCCGCTTGCGTTACGATAGCCTGCTGCGGGGATGAAGATGGCTGCGCCATTTGGACCGATTACCTCATAACCATTGCCTATCCACGACCATTCGCAGTACTTGCACAGTTCCTCCCATTGAGAGATAGATGGGAGACGCTTCTTGAATTGCCTTTTGGCAGACCTGAAATCCATGAGTCCTTCCTCGTTCTCCGCTTTCCACAACGTTCCGCTGGGCAGTCCCAAATCCACATACGACTCACCGGCAATGATCTTCAGCAACTGATCGTGCAGAGTCGGCTCGCTTTCTTTGCTCTCGTCACTGTGGTGAGTTTTCTTAGGATGCTTGTGAGCAGGCTTTTGGGTATCAGCTTGTTGTGCGTTAGTTTTTTGAGCGTCAGCTTGCTGCGCATCGGCTTGCTGTTCCTGACCTTGGGCTTCATTGGCAGCCGTTTCCGTCTCTACTGTAAAAACATGTTCCGGCACAATGTCTTCCGCCAATTTGCTCGTATATACCAGCACTTGCATAGCTTGCAGCAAATCGTCATGCATCTTGATGCGGCGGAGCGACATAATACTTACGACAGTAGAGACAATGCTTAAAATAAGCGCTACGATGATCAAGACTGTCAATAGTTTTTCGTTTTTCATATTGCGGTCGTTTGTTGTCAAGAATAAAATAACTTACCGCCATTTTGCGGCTAACAGACTGCAAAAATACAAAAAAAAATCGAAATTTGCAAATTTTATAACTATTTATAGGCAAAAAAGTAAAAAAATGTACTTTTTTTTTGCAAATGTCGTTTTTTTTTTGTACCTTTGTATGCAAATTCGCTAAATATCTTAATTGCATGTCAGTACACGTACAAAATACACGAATGACCACCACGCACATCCGTCAGATGAAAGGCGTGGAGAAAATATCGATGCTCACTTCATACGATTTCACTTTGGCGCGTTTGGCCGACGAGTCCGGTGTGGAGATGCTCCTCGTTGGCGATAGTGCTTCCAACATCGTTTGTGGCAACCAATATACCCTTCCTATCACCTTGGATGAGATGATCTTTCTCTCCAAAGGTGTGGTGCGCGCTGCGCAACACGCGCTTGTGGTAACCGATATGCCGTTCGGCTCGTATCAAGTCAACGACGACGAAGCCGTCCGTAATGCTATACGTATCCTAAAGGAGTCCGGCGCGGATGCTGTCAAGCTCGAAGGTGGACAAGAGATTGCCAACGCTATCCGTAGGATGGTCAAAGCCGGAGTGCCTGTTTGCGGACATCTTGGCCTTACGCCGCAGAGCGTCAACCAGTTTGGCGGCTATGGACTGCGCGCCAAGGAGGAAGCCGAAGCAGAAAAACTCATCGCCGACGCCAAGCTGTTGGATGAAGCAGGCTGTTTCTGCATTGTGCTCGAGAAGATTCCCGCTGCACTTGCTGAGCGCGTGACCAAAGCCGTCAGCTGCCCCACGATAGGTATAGGTGCGGGAGCCGGAACCGATGGTCAAGTGCTCGTATTACACGATATGCTTGGATTGAACGAAGGATTCAAACCGAAGTTCCTGCGCCAGTTCGCGCACCTCGCCGAACAGATACATCAAGCCGTGGGCAGCTATGTCGCTGCCGTCAAGGATTCATCGTTCCCATCTATTGAAGAGAGTTATTAACCTTTAAATATTTACTCCTATGAACAAAAAATTCATTTGCCCTATTTGTGGTTATGTACACGAGGGTACCGAGGCACCTGAGCGTTGCCCGCAGTGCAAACAAATCGTTGAGTGGAAAGTGGCTGACGAGAGCAAAGGCCTCGTTTGGGCTTGCGAACACGTGCTTGGCGTAGCTAAGGACGTACAGGATCCGATCATCCACGATGGTCTGCGTGCTCACTTCATGGGTGAGTGCACCGAGGTTGGCCAATATCTGGCTATGGCTCGCCAAGCTGACCGTGAGGGATATCCCGAGATCGCTGAGGCTTTCCGCCGCTATGCTTTCGAGGAGGCTGATCACGCTTCACGTTTCGCTGAACTGCTCGGTGAACTCGTTTGGGACACCAAGACCAACCTCGAGAAACGAATGATGGCTGAGGCCGGAGCTTGCGAGGACAAGCAGAATATTGCCAAACGTGCAAAAGAGCTCAACCTCGATCCTATTCACGACACCGTTCACGAGATGGCTCGCGACGAGGCTCGTCACGGCGCAGGCTTCCAAGGACTGTACAACCGCTATTTCAAGAAGTAATTCTTGCCGCAACATAGCAGAAATCGTAACATTTCTGCTATCAAAAAAAGAGGGTGTGTCATTTCGACGCACCCTCTTCTATTCGCCCGTTGGCGAAAATCTCAGCAATTACTTGCCGGCTTTAGCCTTGCGGTTAGCAATAGCACGCTGTATGTCGTAAGCGATCGGCGAAGCCACGAACAACGACGAGAACGTACCGAAGATCACACCCATCAGCAACGCGAATACGAAGCCGCGGATACTCTCTCCACCGAAGAGGAAGATAGCCAGCAATACGATGAACGTTGACATAGAGGTCGAGAACGTACGCGACAACGTTGCATTCAAAGCATCGTTGATGTTACGCTCGCGCTCACGCTTCGGATACAGACCGTTATACTCACGTACGCGGTCGAAGATAACCACCGTATCGTTGATTGAGTAACCGATAACCGTCAGGATAGCAGCGATGAACGCCTGGTCGATCTCCATGGAGAACGGCATAATCTTCCACAGGATAGCGTACAAGCCCAGGATGATCACTGTATCGTGGAACAACGCTGCCAGAGCGCCTACAGAGTAAGCGAAGTTGCGGAAACGTACCAGGATGTACAGGAAGATCACGATCAGCGCAGCTATAACTGCCCATACAGCAGCCGTGGTGATGTCGTCGGCAATAGCCGGACCTACCTTCTGACTCTGCATAATACCAACGTACTCGTTGGCCTGCGTCGATTGGAACTCGTTGAACGTGATCTGCTGAGCAAAGAACGGCTTGGTGCCTTCATAGATCAGTTGCTCGATCTCGTCGTCCAGGGTCTCCGAGTTGTCGTGGATGCGGAAGTTCGTCGAGATACGTACCTGATCGTTCGACTCACCGAAGGTGATTACGCGAACGGTAAGGTTCTCACCTTCCTTGTTCTGTGCGGTGAAGATCTCGAGCAGCGACTTCTCAACGTCTTGCGTGTTGATAGGCTGGTCGAAGCGAACTACATAGTTACGACCTCCCGAGAAGTCGATACCCAGGTTCAGCTTGCCGAACACGTGAGGATCCAAACCGATCAAAGCAAAGATGACCAGCGCACCTGCCAGCGGATAAGCCCACTTGCGGGCACCGATGAAGTCGAAGTGCATGTTCTGGAACCAGTTCTTGGCAATAGCCGAAGTGAACGGAAGCTCCTTGGCATCCTCGCGCTTGGCATAATCCTCGAGCAACAGACGGGTGATGAACACTGCTGTCAGGAACGAAGAGATGATACCGATGATGTACGTTACGGCGAAGCCCTTGATCGGACCTGTACCGAACACAGCCAGAATGATACCGGTGAGCAGTGAGGTTACGTTGGCATCAACGATAGCCGAGATGGCACCCTTGAAACCGTCCTCAATAGCCTTGCGCATGTTCTTGCCGGCGCGAAGCTCCTCACGGATACGCTCGTAGATAAGCACGTTGGCATCCACTGCCGTACCCATCGTAAGCACGATACCTGCGATACCCGGCAACGTCAGTACAGCCGAGAACGACGACAGGATACCTACCAGCAGGAATACGTTGCACAACAGTGCGAAGTCGGCGATCAAGCCCGGAATCAGACCATAGTAGAAGATCATGTACAACAGGATCAGCACAAAGCCCAACGCGAATGACCACAAACCGCTCTGAATAGCTTCCTTACCCAGACTCGGACCAACAACATCCTCTTGGATGATGCGGGCAGGAGCCGGCATCTTACCCGACTTCAGCGTGTTAGCCAAGTCCTTGGCTTCCTCAACGGTGAAGTTACCCGTGATCTGCGAGTTGCCGCCGGCAATCTCGTTTTGTACGGTCGGGAACGAATATACGAAACCATCAAGCACGATAGCTACGCTCTTACCGATGTTCTCTTTCGTGATGCGCTGCCAAGCCTTAGCTCCCTCAGCGTTCATCGACATCGATACGTTTGCGTAAGCGCTCACTTGCGAGAAGTCGGCACGTGCGTCGGTGATCACGTCACCTTCCAGCGACGGACGACCGTCACGCTGAGCCTTCAGCGCTACCAACTGATAGTAAGCATTAGCCTCGTCAATAGCCTTAACCGTCCAACGGAAACGTACCTCACGCGGCAAGATCTGCTTAGCCTGCAACGAGGTCAGAGCCTCCGTCACGCGCGCGGTATCGGTATAATGTACCGTACCTACCACCGGACCACGATAAGCTTGACCGGCTTGGTTAACCGACGGGTTCAGAATAAAGAACAGCGGGTGGCTCTTCTTGTAGTTCTCGGCAGCTTCGGCTTGCTCCTTGGCCATAACCTCAGCGCTGTCGTTGGCAGCAATAGCCTGTGCCAGGTCGTCAACCGTGGCATCCTCTGCATTATCGGCTTTCGACTTTTGACTTTCGACTTTCGACTCTCCTTCAGCCTCCTCGGTAGCCTGATTGGCAGCACCCATCTCGCGGTCGATCTGAGCAATCATCGGCAGCAACTCGGCGAAGTCATAGGTCTCCCAGAACTCCAGGTTTGCCGAGCCTTGCAACAGTTTACGAACACGCTCCGGCTCCTTGATACCCGGCAACTCGATCAATATACGACCCGATTGAGCCAGCTTCTGGATGTTAGGTTGTACTACACCGAAGCGGTCGATACGCGTACGCAATACCATGAACGAGTTGTTGATTGCGCCTTCTACCTCCTCACGGATTACGCGCTCTACCTCATCGTTGGTCGAACTGGTGGTTACTTTGTCTTTCAGCTCGAAGGTCGAGAAGATCGATGCCAAGCGTGCGTCAGGATCTACCTCACGGAAAGAAGCCAGGAACAGCGTTACGAAATCGTCACCGCTGGATTTCTGCTTCTCCTGAGCCAAAGCCATGGCTTTGTTGAAGTTTTCGCTTGTGTTGTAACCGCTCAGCGCACGCAGAATGTCAGGTACGCTTACTTCCATCGTTACGTTCATACCGCCCTTCAAGTCCAGACCAAGATTGATCTCTTTCTCGCGGCACTCTTTCAGCGTGTAGCCGAACCACACTTTCTCAGGGGCAATAGAGTCCAAGTACAGGTACTCTTTTGCCTGGTCACCGGCTGCATACTCCTTAGCTTGCTTCTCGTAGTGATTGACTACAATCGAGAACGAGAGATAGAATGCGCAAACCAAGAACAGCAATACAGCCAGGGTTCTTACAATTCCTTTGTTTTGCATAATTGTTATTTAGTTTTATTTATTTGTTTCTGTACAAAAGTTGCCCAATGGGTGTATTTATGTTTTCTTTCTCAACACATCATTGTTTCGCAATCCGCCCACTACTCGTAACTTTGGTCGCGAGTTGGCAGGTGAATTTGGGCGCTTTTTGGTCAAAAACACTAAAAAAGCCTACAAAGTTACAAATAAATATTGATAAATGCAAGAAAAATGCGATTTTTTTTAAAAAAAATGCAAAAAAATTTGCATATTTCAATTTTTTGTTGTATCTTTGCACTCGCTTACGTAAAAAATAGCAATATTTAGCGACGATCAGCATCGCATCTTGCGAGAATGTTGGGAAAATGGAAAGATGTTGCTGGGGTTCGCTTTTCGTAAGTTCGATCGCGGAGTAGAGCAGTGGTAGCTCGTCAGGCTCATAACCTGAAGGTCGGAGGTTCGATCCCTCCCTCCGCAACCAAGCCGCTCAACCGAGCGGCATTTTTATTTCATGAAGACTCCCGATCAAATAGAACTCACCAAGTTGCAGTCCCGCCTCACCAAGCGCTTCCACAAGGCTTGTGCCGACTTCTCCCTCATCGAGCAGGGCGACCACATTCTTATCGGCCTCAGTGGAGGCAAGGACTCTTTGGCTTTGGTTGAGCTCCTCGGTCGCCGCGCGCAGATCTTCGTGCCCCGTTTCCGCGTCACCGCTATTCACGTACGCGTACGCGAACGCGCGTACCTTACTGATATATCGTACCTGCAATCTTTCTGCGACGAGTTCCATGTGCCCCTCCTTGTCCGCGACACCGAGATAGGCGAACCTCCCGCAACAGCGCAGCTCATCAACAGCGCAGCTCACCAACACGCAGTCCCCAACAGCGCAGCTGAGAAAGATCCTTGTTTCCTGTGCTCGTGGTACAGACGCAAAGCGCTCTTCGATGCTGCACGCGAACTCGGCTGCAACAAGATAGCTTTCGGCCATCATAAGGACGACATTGTCGAAACGCTCCTCATGAACCTCATCTTCCAGGGTAACTTCTCCACCATCTACCCCAAGCTGCAAATGGATAAGATGCCCTTGCAACTCATTCGTCCCTTGTGCCTGATAGAGGAATCCGACCTCCGCCGTTATGCCGCGCTCCGTGGCTACGAATCCCAGAAACAACTCTGCCCATTCGAGAAAGCCTCGTCGCGCGCCGAAGTCAAGCAACTCATTACTTCCCTCGAGCAACTCAACCCCAATGTTCGCGACTCACTATGGGGTGCCATAACCCGCCTAAAACCCTTATAACCCCGACGGTCAACCGACGGTCAACCGACGGTCAACCCCGAGAAAAGCCCCACAACATACCCACAAAAAAACACCCCTCTATATGTAATATAGAGGGGGTATTTCGTCGTAGCGGGACCCAGGATTGAACTGGGGACCTCATGATTATGAATCATGCGCTCTAACCAGCTGAGCTATCCCGCCATCGCCTTACGCAAACGTACATTCACGCAAAGCGGATGCAAAAGTACAACAATTATTTGAAAAATGCAAATTTCATACTCTTTTTTGGAATAATAGTTGCTTGCTTTTTCAATTCTTGCACATCAAGTTAGCAATCGGTGGGCGGTAGTGTTACCCGAAGCCTTACTCCGGAAGCATAACAACCTCTATGCGGTTGTTGGCTTTCACCAGTTGCTCCAGCGCCTTACGCACCGATTCGCCTGTGATAGCCTGCACAGCCGGCACATACTCCTCCAGGTAGTTCTCGCCGTAACGATAGTAGCGGAAGATAATCGACTGCCACCAATCGTTGTCGCGCAAGTTCTCCTCATGATCCTTGAGCATCGATGCGCGTTCCTTCTCTATGTCGTTGGCCAATGGTCCGTCGCGGAGAATAGTCTCTATCTCCTCGTTGATCACTGCCATGATGCGCTCCTGTTTCTCCGGATCGGTATCGAACTGTATGATCAGGTACTGCTCGGTGGTAGGTACGCGGTTCATGCCACCGCCTACGCCTACGCCGTACGAACCGCCTTCACGCTCGCGAACCGACTCCAAGTAACGGGTATCGAGCACTCGGCCAACCATCTTCAGGTTCACGCGCTTAGCCAAACTGAACGGCTGGTCGTATAGCGCATACTCGATGCGGTTGGTAGCTGTGCGGGTAGTCATCTGCTGACGGAAATACAACTTGTTGTCGCCTTCAGGCTGACGAACCTTCCAATCCACCAGATGTTCCTTCTTGCCTTTTTTCTTTAAGCCGCCTACCCATTGCAGAATAAGTTCCTTGGTCTGCGGGTCATCCGGATTGATCTCGCCCACAAACGTGAACGTGAAGTCCTGAGGATTGCTGAAGCGCTCGCTGTAGATCTGCAGCGCCTTATCCAGATCAATCTTATCGAGCAGTTCCTCGTTCATGATCAGCGTACGCTCGCTGTGGTTGGTGGAGAATAGCGACAGCGAGTCGCGGAAGATGGCTTTCGGGTTTTTCTCTTTGTTCTTGAGTTGGTTGCTGAGCATAGCCATCAATGTCTTGTAGGCCTGCTCATCCTTGCGCGGAGCGGTGAAGGTCAGGTAAGTCAACTGCAACATCGTCTCCAGATCGCGCACACTCGACGAACCGTTCACCGACTCTGTGTAATCATCTATACTCGGGCTAACACTTACCTGCTTGCCTGCCAACACTTTCTGCAGATCGGTGTAGCTGAACGAGCCTAATCCCGAGAACTCCACGATCGATGTGGCCAAGGCGGCACTCGGCAGGTCAGCTGTTGCTACCAGACTCTGCCCGCCTTCCGAGAACGCTTCCATCAATATACGGTCATGACTGAAATCCGTAGTCTTGAATACGACACGAATACCGTTATTAAGCAGCCACTCGGTGGTGCCAAGCGATTCGTTCCTGGTCTGCTTCTTGATTTTGCCTTTCTTGGGTAACTTCTCTACCAGCGGTCGGTCGATCTTCTCCGACACCGGAGCTTCGATAGCCATATCCGACATCGCGCGAAGCATGCTAAGCACCTGCTCTTGCGAAGGGATATGCACGCTGTCCTTCTCCACACCCGTGATGCAAACGATAATGTTCTTATCGCCCATCAGTTGGTTCTGGGCAATATTGTTGACGATCTCCAAGGTGATTGCAGGCATCAATTCTTTGACAAAATCGTACTCAAACTCTATGCCCGGTATAGGCTCGTTATCTTCGAAGTGACGGATGTATTCCTGTGCGAACGATATGTTCTGGCGCGTCTTGCGGCTGTTGTACGCTTGCTCGTAGTTCGACAGCATATTCGCCTTGGCCACCTCCAGTTCAGCTTCCGTGAATCCGTAGCGGCGCATCTTCTCCAGTTCATACAGCAGCGACTCGTACGCCTCGGTCTCTTTCCCCTCCTTAGCCACGGTGATTGCCGTGAAGGCATCGCGCAGTTTTACCAACTCAAAGTACCCTGCACCGGCTCCTACGAACGGAGCCTCGGGATTCATCGATGCTTCCTCAAAGCGCGTATTGAGCATGTTGCCGATCAGGTCGCGAAGACGATCCAGCATGTACGATATGTTCGTTCCTTGCAGATAGATCGGTGTCTGCGGATGTTTCCAGTAGAGCTGAATACGTGTCTGTTGCGCTTCCTTGTCGGTTACGATGGCTACGATCGGTTCATCGTTGTCATCCACGCTGTATAGCGGACGTTCGCCACGGTTGGCGCGTTCGGGAACGTTCGCCCACAAGGCTTTGATCTTCGCTTCAATGGCATCCACATCTATATCGCCTACTACAATGATAGCCTGGTTGTCAGGGCCGTACCACTTGTGGTAGTAGTCACGCAGTGCCTGGTACGCGAAGTTGTTGATTACTGCCGTGTCGCCTATCACATCGCGCTTGCCGTATTGGCTGTTAGGGAACATCAGCGCGCGGCTCTCTTTCCATAAGCGCCGTTGCGCCGTGGCACCTGTGCGCCACTCCTCGCGAATCACGCCACGCTCGGCATCGATCTCTTCGCCTATCAGCGACAAGCCGCAGCTCCAGTCGTGCATAACCAACAGCGCGGAGTCGATGATTCCCTCGCGGATAGTCGGCACGTCAGAGAGGCGATACACCGTCTCGTCAATCGATGTGTAGGCGTTGATGTTACCACCGAAGTTCACACCTATCGACTCAAAGTATGTGATGATACCTTTGCCCGGGAAGTGCTCCGTGCCGTTGAACGCCATGTGCTCCAGGAAGTGAGCCAAGCCGTTCTGGTTATCTTCCTCCAGCACTGCACCTACGCATTGCGCTATATGGTAATCGCAACGTTGCTTGGGTTCCTCGTTATGACGGATATAATACGTCAATCCGTTGGGCAGATGTCCGTAACGCACGCCACTGTCGATAGGCAGCGGGATAGGTTGTTGGGCTGTTAACTGCAGGGCTGCAACTACCAGCGCGATAGATAAGAGTACTCGTTTCATGCTTGTTCGGTTTTTTCAGTTGATTCCGTTGTTTGCGGTTTTTCCGTTGATTCCGTTACTTGCGGTTTATCCGTTGACTCCGTTGTCTGCGGTTTTTTCCGTGGAGTACGTTTCTTGGGTTTGTCCGTTTCCGCTGCTTTGGTGTTGGCAGCAATGATCTCGTCACCGCGGCTTTTCCACTGACGCGGACCCAATATACGTTCCACATCCTCGTGGGTGATCACCTCGCGCTCCACGAGCATCTCGGCGAGCTGATGATGTTGCTCGGCATGCTCGGTCAGGATCTGCTTGGCGCGTTTCATCTGTTGGGCGATGATCGCTTCGGTCTCCTTGTCGATGGTCTCGGCGGTGGATTCCGAATAAGGCTTGGTGAAGCCGTACTCATATCTGCCGGTCGAATCGTAAAACGATACGTCCTTGAGTTTGTCGCTCATTCCGTAGTAGGCCACCATAGCGTACGACTGCTTCGTGGCACGCTCCAGATCGTTCAATGCGCCGGTGGATGTGTGGTCGAGGAACAGCTGCTCGGCAGCCCGGCCGCCTAACAAGGAGCAGAGCTCATCGAGTATATGCTCTTTGGTGGTCAGCTGCCGCTCTTCGGGTAAGTACCACGCTGCACCCAGTGCCACGCCGCGCGGAACAATCGTGACCTTCACCAGCGGATTGGCATATTGCAGCAGCCAGGAGATAGTAGCATGACCTGCCTCGTGGTAAGCCACCGAACGTTTCTCTTCCTGGGTCATGATCTTCGTCTTGCGCTCCAAACCGCCGATGATACGATCCACGGCATCCATGAAGTCCTGTTTGTCAACCAGCTTCTTGTCATGACGCGCAGCTATCAGCGCTGCCTCGTTGCACACATTGGCTATATCCGCACCGCTGAAGCCCGGAGTCTGCTTAGCCAGGAAATCCACATCCACCTCTTTTGAGAGCTTGATGTTACGCAGGTGCACGCCAAAGATCTCCTTTCTTTCTTGCAAGTCGGGCAGCTCCACATGTATCTGCCGGTCGAATCGTCCGGCACGCAGCAGGGCGCTATCCAGCACATCGGCACGGTTGGTGGCTGCCAGGATGATCACACCGCTGTTCGTACCGAAACCATCCATCTCCGTCAGCAACTGGTTGAGCGTGGACTCACGCTCGTCGTTGCCGCCGGTAAGCACGTTCTTGCCGCGCGCACGGCCTACGGCATCTATCTCGTCGATGAAGATGATACACGGCGCTTTCTCCTTTGCCTGGCGGAACAAGTCACGCACACGGCTGGCACCAACGCCCACGAACATCTCTACGAAGTCCGAACCCGACATCGACATGAACGGCACACCCGCCTCACCTGCCACAGCCTTGGCGAGCAGCGTCTTACCTGTCCCCGGAGGACCTACGAGCAATGCGCCCTTGGGAATCTTACCGCCCAGAGCCGTATATTTGTCGGGGTTCTTGAGGAACGATACGATCTCCTCCACCTCCTGTTTGGCACCTTCCAGACCGGCCACGTCCTTGAAGGTGACGGTCGGTTGCTTGTCTTTGTCAAACACCTGTGCCTGCGCTTTGCCTACACCGAAGATGCTGCCTATACCGCCCGCACCGCCTATACCGCGACTCATCCAGATAAAGATGAATACGAAGAACAATATAGGCAGTATGTTCACCAGTATCAGATACCAATAATCCTTCGATTTCTCGAAGCTCACATCCACAGCCGCTATGCCTTTCTCCTTGCGTTCGGCATTCACGCTGTCCATGAACTTCGATACCTCTTCCGCCGAGGGTACTTGGGTCTTGATGTTGCCTTTGGCTGCTTCGCCTACCTCCTGATCGCCGAACACGATTGCATAATGCATTGGCCGGATGGTAGCCTTGGCTGTGTTATCGTCATATACCACCACTTTCTCCACCATGTTACTTTCTACATAGGCGATGAACTTGGTGTAACTGATCTCTTTCTTGGCATCCGCAGCCTTGTCTCCCCCGAAGAACCATGCTACCAGCAGCGCTATGCCGGCGGCATAGAGCAACGTGCTGATCAATCGTCCCCACTTCCTGGGTTCCTTCGGATTATTAGGATTGTTTGGCGCGGATTGCTGTTGTTTGTTCGACTTTTGTTCCTTTGCCATCAATTCGTAATGCTTAATTCGTAATTTTTAATACGTAATTTGTGACTCAAATTATCATTCGCCTATCTCGGTAATCTTACCGTCAGCCCACAGGTGCTCCAGATCGTAGTACGCACGCGGCTCGCGTTGCATGATATGTACGAATACCGAGCCATAATCCAGTGCTATCCACTCGGCATTCTCCTCGCCTACATGACTCAGCGGGTGAACATGTGTCACGGTGCGCACATGGTCATCCACCTCCGCAGCGATAGCAGCCACTTGCGTGTTGCTGTTGCCTTGCGCGATGATCATATACTCTACCGGAGCTTCCTTGATCTTCCTTAGGTCAATCTGTACGATGCGCTCACCTTTGCGGTTGCGAATACCTTCAATAATCTCTTCGAGCAGTTTCTTTGTTGTTACTTCCTTTGCCATTCTTTACTTCGTGTTTATTACTTCGTGTTTGTGACTTCGTGTTTGTGACTTCGTGTTAACATGCAATCATCAACATGAAATCATTAACATGCAATCATTAACATGCAATCATTAACATGCAATCATTAACTAATCAAGCAATGTCCTGTCATCTCCTTCGGTTGCTCAATGCCCAGTATGTGGCAGATCGACGGAGCTACGTCGGCCAATATACCGTTCTCTACCTTGGCATCCTTGTGGTTGTTGCTGATATATACGAACGGCACGGGGTTCAACGAGTGCGCCGTGTTGGGTGTACCGTCAGCATTGATCGCATTGTCGCAGTTGCCGTGGTCAGCGATGATGATGATCTCATAATCGTTGCGCAAAGCGGCCTCCACCGTCTCGTTCACGCAGATGTCGATAGCCGTAATCGCTTGCTGAATGGAGTTATATACGCCCGTATGTCCGACCATATCGCCGTTGGCGTAGTTCAGGATGATACAGTCGTACTTTTGGCTGTTCAGCGCATCGCGCAGAGCGATGGTCACCTCGGGAGCCGACATCATCGGTTGCAGATCGTAGGTTGCTACCTTCGGGCTGGGGATGAGGATACGATCCTCGTTCTCAAACTCTGCCTCACGACCGCCGGAGAAGAAGAACGTCACGTGTGCAAACTTCTCGGTCTCGGCAATACGCAGCTGCTTGAGTCCGGCTTTCGATACGATCTCGCCCAAGGTGTTCGTCACGTTCTCTTTGGGGAAGAGCACGTGCAGGCCTTGGAAGGTGCTGTCGTACGGCGTCATGCAGTAATACTGCAGGTTAGGGATAGTCTTCATGCCGTTGGAGGGCAGGTCATATTGCGTCAACGCAATCGTTATCTCTTTCGCGCGGTCGTTGCGGTAGTTAAAGAAGATCACTACGTCGCCTTCCTGAATCGTAGCCAGCGGTTTGCCGTTGCGTACGTGTACGATGGGCTTGATGAACTCATCGGTAACCTCGGCATCATAGCTGGCTTGCATTGCCTCGTGCATATTCTCGAACTCGTTACCCTTGCCGCTTACCAGCAGGTCGTAAGCTTCCTTAATGCGCTCCCAACGTTTGTCACGATCCATCGCGTAGAATCGGCCGCAAATACTGCCTATCTCGCCGCACGATTGAGCCATGTGGGCTTCCAGTGCATCGATGAAGCCGATACCCGAACGCGGATCGGTGTCACGGCCGTCCATAAAGCAATGAACGAACGTCTTGCCTTCCAGGCCGTACTTCTTGGCTATGTCGCAGAGGTAGAACAGGTGATCCAGCGAGCTGTGCACACCGCCGTCGCTGGTCAGACCCATGATATGCAGGTTCTTGCCGTGCTCCTTGGCGTAGCCATAGGCGGATTTGATCTCGGGATTCTCCAGAATGCTGCCGTCCTTGCAAGCGCGGTTGATCTTTACCAAGTCCTGATATACAACACGACCTGCACCAATATTCAGGTGACCTACCTCGGAGTTACCCATCTGACCATCGGGCAGACCTACGTTCTCGCCGCTCGCTTGCAGTTGCGAGTTCGGGTACGTTTCCACCAACTTGTTCCAGTGCGGAGTAGATGTGCAATAAATTGCGTCGGCTTTGTCTTTGTTTCCGATTCCCCAGCCGTCGAGAATCATCAATAATGCTTTACTCATATCTTTTTTTGTATTTTATATTTCCTTACTAACCGCTTAACGGTTTAACAGCTTAACGGTCTCCTACGCGCCTGCGCATAGATTTCCGCCACAAAGTTACGAAAAATTTTTGACATTTGCAAATATTTCCGCCAAAAACCACCAAATTTATTCATATTTGTAATTTTTTGATAATTGTTGGTAATTTTTGACTTACCCTAATCCATCGCTTGCTTTCGACTTTCGGCTATAGACTATTACCCTCTTTCCGTTAAATTCCTCATTTTTCTCCCCCATTTTAACAT
This sequence comes from uncultured Bacteroidales bacterium, assembly GCA_902798965.1. Classification (GTDB taxonomy): domain Bacteria; phylum Bacteroidota; class Bacteroidia; order Bacteroidales; family Paludibacteraceae; genus Colicola. Next base: position 183,534 of record CADBYS010000003.1, read on the forward strand.
AAATCTGCATCGAACTCTTGCAAATATCAAAAATTTTTCGTAACTTTGTAGGCTGAAACAAAAAAATGATAAAATTCATGGACAATTATTTGAACATATACCGTACACTCATTACGCAAGTGGAGCACGAGGAGAATGCGGGCGTGGCTGGTATTAAGTTGAATGATATCTATGAGTATATGGAAGTGACATTGCCGGTTGGGAAGAGTATGGATGAAAAGAAAAGGCAATTGCGATATTTACTGAATTTGCTAAAAGATGAAGGTATTGTCTCCCGCGAAGGAATGAGATGGATATTTGTGATGGATGTGAATTAGGGGAGATTTTTGTCGCTTTTTTGTCGCTTTTTTGGCGATTTTTTGGCGCTATTTAGGTGACTTTTTGGCGATTTTTTGGCGATTTTTAGGTGACTTTGGGTTAGTTTTTGGCAATTTTAATATTGCAAAATGTGACATAGTAATAAATGCAAAAAATAAGCGTCAAATCCGCGCTAAACGCTCAAAAATCACTCTTCTCCGCGACGTAAAAAGCGAGAACAACGATAATAAAACACACCACACAATGAAACATACTTTTTCTGCAAACAGAGTAACGGGCGGGAATGTCGTTTTCCCGGATCAATTGGTTATTGACGAAGATGCACAAATGGTCACCTACCGGAAGAAGAAACTGATCGGTTATGACGAGACGACTATTCGTTTCTCGGCCATTGGTTCCGTTTCTCGCAGCGCGGAGCTGCTCTTCTGTGATATCACCATCGAGACCAACGGCGGTGTCACTATCCTCGCCAACGGTTTCTCCCGTTCCGACGCCAACACCATCGTCAACCTGCTGAATCGGTAAAACGCCTGCCATGCCCAAACAGAATTCTGCCACACTGCTCAATAAGTATATCTGGCTCATAGATACAATCTATTCAGCCGGACGCATATCCCGTGAGGAGATTGACCATCGTTGGGCTCGATCGCGATACAACGATTCGCACGAGAATGCCATTCCCGAACGCACGTTCCATCGCTACAAGGATGCCATCCAGGAACTCTTCGACATTGACATACGTTGCGACAAATCTGCCGGTGCGGTCTATTACATCGTTTCCGATGAGATAGGTGAACGCGGTAGTGCCAAACGGTGGTTGCTCAGCCAGTTTGCGCTGAATAATGCCCTCCACGAGAGTCGCGAACTCAAAGGGCGCATCGTGTATGAGAACATCCCGGGTGGTATCGAGTTCCTATCACAGATTGTCGAAGCCATGCGTGACGGCAAAATGTTGCGAATGACACATCGCAGTTTTTCCAGCACAGAGAATCATGTGTACGATATTGCCCCCTACTGCTTGAAAGTTTTTAAGCAGCGCTGGTATCTGTTCGGCAAATCCCCCGAGCACCCTGCACCCCGTTTGTACGCCTTGGATCGTGCGATATCTTTCGAGACACTCGAGCAATCATTCTCCTTGCCGAAAGACTTCGATGCGGAGGAATATTTCCGTCCGTATTACGGCGTATTTGTCGGCAAGCAATTCAAGCCCGAACTTATCCGTATCCGCGTTATTCCCGAGGCTGCGGCGTATCTGCGTTCGTTGCCGCTGCATGCCTCACAGGAAGAAGATACACCGTGCGAGTTCTCGTATTACCTCGCACCTACCTTCGATTTCATTCAGGAGCTCCATACACATGGTAGCAATCTGGAAGTGTTATCCCCTGCGTGGTTGCGCGAACAATTTCTCCAAGACGCAGAAAAAACAGTCCAACTATACAAAAAATAACAAAAATAGCATTTTTTTGAAACTTTTTTATAGAAGTTGCCGCAATTTGGCAGTTTATTGTAGTAATTTTGCATCGTGATTCGGAAACGAACGCGTGAAAATGATGTTTAACCTCTAAAAAATTACTACGATGTTAATCAAGAAAAACAAAGCAGAGTTCATCAACTGCAATCTGGCAGGTTTCGGTCATGCTGACGGATTTTTGGTACTGAAAGAGATGCGTCCGGGTGATAAACTCCTGATGTTGCGCGAGGAGGATAACCCACACGATCACGAAGCGATCGCCCTGTTTTACGTTCCCAAAGGCGAGTTCCCGAAAGGAGCAACCAAGCACAATGTTGATAAATACAAACATGCCCTGCATGTCGGCTATATCCCTTCAAGTGAGAACAGCCAACTGGCAACATTCTTGGATATGGGTTACATCGATGATCTTGAGTGCATCATCACGAACATCAACCGCGATGCCCACCCCAACTGCCAAGTACAGATCCGCGTGAACTTACTTAAGAAAGATGCCCAAGCGCACAAGTAAGGTGCATGCAGAAGAAAATATATATTTAACCCTAATCATTGATAAAAGTTGTTCATATTTTCAACAGGCACTGTGATATAAAGAAAATTTGATACTTGCTTACTAACAACCCTCCATAAGTTTGGAGATGAAATAGGGTCACTGGGGATTTCCTGATATTCAATGGACATTACAACAAACACTATTTTAAAAATAATCACTTATTTGCATTTATGACATGTTGGTCGAAAAATAACATTTATGGATCGTAGAAGTTATCTTATATCAGTCTTTGATGACACACTTCGTCGGATTAACGAAGATGTTTCATTGCGCATGGCGCAAGAGCAATCTATTGCAGGGCAGAAGATTATTCGCGGCTCAGATAGTCTGGTTCTGTCTTCTCCTCGATTTGCAAACGAAGCCGAAGTTATTGTTACACCTTATCGGACATTCGAAGCTGCTGCGCAATACAAAGGACAGCATGTTTGTGTATTGAATTTTGCTTCCGCCACAAATCCGGGCGGAGGGGTAACACGCGGCTCTTCCGCACAAGAAGAGTGTTTGTGCCGTTGTTCCACACTATATAATTGCATCAACGTACGTGCTATGTGGGATGGCTTCTATACACCTCATCGCAAATCCGGCAATCCGTTGCATAACGATGATATTATCTTTACGCCTAACGTACAAGTGCTGAAAGATGATGATTACCATGTATTGCCTCAACCCTTTGCCGTGGATGTAATTACCTGTGCAGCACCGAACTTGCGCAAGAAACCGTCAAACAACTATAATCCTAATGAGGGAGAGGCAATTGACATTCCGCCACAAGAGTTATTCCATTTATACGTAGATCGCACTCGGCGTATTATGGAAGTTGCTACATATAACAACGCAGATGTGCTTATCCTTGGTGCGTTTGGTTGTGGTGCTTTTCGCAATGATCCTCTTTTAATGGCAAGGGCATTTAATTGTAGTTTACAGCATTACTTGCATCATTTCCGTACGGTTGAGTTCGCTGTCTATTGCCGTCCTGATGAGGACATCAACTATCGTACTTTTAAGGGAATTATTCAATGATAACAAGTTATGCTTGAAAATCTACATAATTTCTTGCATATATCAGAAATTTTTTGTAACTTTCGCCACAAAAATCTTAATGTAATCCCATGCAATTAGGCTACGTCACATTCAACACGGAGGAGCGTCAGCGAGTCATGAAAGTGCTGCAGATGGTGCGCGACCAGACCGCCATCGACGAGCTTGGTCTCGGTCGTATCCGCGATGCTTTCGCTAACGAGATGTTCCCAGGCATGTCCACCTTGCAGCGCCGCGCCAAATACTTCGCCGTGCTGCCTTCGCTCTACTACGAAGCCGCCAAACTGCGCTATCGCAGCCGCGAAGAGGTGCACCGCCAAATCATCCACTGGGAGATCCGCCTGACCGATATGCTCTGCAATGGAGCGAACACGCAGGAAGACCGTAACGGTATCACCGGCAGTAGTATGTTGGAGGCTGCTAAGAACGACGAAACGAAGTTCGTCCGTTATGACCCGACCTACATCTATCAGACCGGCTTACGTACCTATAACATGATACGCGGTAACGGCAATCTGGAGCAACTCATCTTCGAGCGTTCACGCAAGCTCTCAGAACTGCCCACGCGTCTCACCGACCTCGAGAACGGCGCCGACGCTGACGAACAGACCGGCTTGGATCAACTCTTCGCCACTTGTGGCGAGCACTACGATTTTGACCGCGGCGAGATGCTCCAAGTCAACCTCACCGAACGCGAAGCGCAATTTATCAAGCGCCATATCGAACTCTCACCGAACAGCAAGGATTCGCTCCTCGCGTACCTCCTCCGCGAGAACACACCGGTCGCACCTAACTACGCTGCGCTATCGCCCCTCTGGCAAGACCTGCCGGCGCATTTCCAAGAGCAGTACCGCCTCGCGCTCCATTTCTCCAACTGGGCGTATTACATGCACCTGCGCTATCGTTACCTCTTCTTCCTCGGCAAGGAAGACACCGAGCAGACCGCCCATTACGAAGACCTCATGCAAAAGTGCCTCGAAGAACATCCCGAAATACTCGACAGCACACGCATGGAAGCCGTCCTTAATCACGTCTGGACGCGCACCAACGAACCCACTGTCCACCAGTTCTGCCGTAACGCTGCTAAGCTGCTCGCCAAGAACGAGATGCCCCAACTGGACTCCCTCATCCGTCATCGCGAGAAGCAGATCAAGCAGGGGCGCAACAAGATCAACAATCCCAAATATCGTGCCTACGACATGTCCGAACCACGCGTCATGACCTTCCGCTGGGATGAGATCGTTTATCAAGTAATCACCGAAATCCGCAATGCCATATGTCCCAACGAAGAGATACATTAAAAGACCTGCTGTATAACGACCTGTTGCAACCCTCGCCGGGCTTCGAAGTGGACTTCGCCGTTGGCGTTACCTATTCGCTCAGTTTTGAAGGACTGCTCTCCGTCCCCATGGCATTCGGCATGCTCGGAGAGTTCGACGAAACCATCCGCCAGTCGCCAGCCTACCTGCTCGAATCCATCCGTCGCGGCAGTGACCGATTCATCTTGTTCTGCAACAAAGGTGGTATCCAAGTGCCGCAGAACAGCCAGACCATTTACTCCCTCTTCGAATCCAGTATTCAGGAGGTCGTTGATAACGAAAAGATGACCGCTAACTTCCATCCGAAGATGTGGGTCATCCGCGAAATAAACGACAATAACGAAGAGCAGATCCGGCTCCTCATCCTGAGCCGAAATCTGACCTATAGTGACGACATCGACGTCATCGTCAGCATGCGCGGCAGACTGCTCCCTGAAGGCAGACGCAGTAAGAACGCCCGTCGTCACCAACCCCTTCAGTGGTTCCTCTCCAACCTCGCCGACCAACTGCCCGCAGGCGACAAGAAGCAGCAAGTGCTCCGCATGGCCGACGACATCCTTCGTATCGAACGATTCGAAATGGACGAACCCTTCATCGACGACTGCTACTATTTCTTCCCGGTCTGGTTCGGTCACCAAGCGCCCGACACACCGTCCCTCAAGGACATCCTCGCACGTTCCGAACGACTCATGATAGTGTCGCCTTTCGTGGACACCGCTATGCTCCAGCACCTCGCCGCACGACGCATCAAAGACTCCTACAAAGTGCTCGTCACGCGCAGTGAGAATATCTCCCAGGAAGTGCTCGACACCTTCGACGAGGTCTATGCGGTTAACGACACTATGCTCGACAACACCGTCACGCCGGTCAACCTCCACGCCAAACTATATCTCACCCAGTGCTGGACCGGTGACAGACGCGGACATTTCCTCTACCTCGGTTCTGCCAATGCCACTAACAACGCTTTCCATCGCAACACCGAGATGACGGTCGCTTTCCAATTCCGGCAGACACGAGGAGAACGATTCTTCGCCATGCGTGACGAGATACTTGGCAACGAGAATCGATACGTCCGTATCACCGAACCGACAGCTATCGACACCACCGAACAACGACAACGTGAACTCGGTCTCGAACATGCGCTCAAATACGCTATGCGCGCTATCAAGTCTGCCACCATCACTCCCGGTAAGACCGACGAACTGTACGACATCTCGCTGGCTACCACGCAGAAATACATCCAGCAAGCCAAGCGTGAACTCAAGCGTGAACTGACCGATTTCGGTATCACGCTCCGACCGCTCCAGTGCGACCAGACCATCCCTTGGGACAAAGAAATGCGGCTCACCGACATCTACCGTCTCCACCTCTCCGAGTTCTATGTGCTCGAGATCCGGGACAGCGAACTATCCAAACGCGCCCTCTGCAAAGTGCCCACCAACGGCATGCCAGCCATGCGCGACAACTGGATATACCAAAGTGTCGTGGACACCCGCGAGAAATTCATGAACTACGTCGCTTTGATGCTCTCCGACGACCCCGTCGAGATGCTTTCCATGCAAGACTTCATCACATCCGAAAACGGCGGTTCATCCTCTGCTCAACAGGCGCAGAACTACCCGCAGATATACGAGCAACTGCTCCGTGTTGCGTACTCGTCCCCGCGCATGCTACGTGACGTCAACGAACTCGTCAACCGACTCGGTGCCAACGTCGTGCCGCAAGACTTCGCGCAGATGTTAGACAAATTTACATCCATCATTAAACAACTCGAACGGCTATGTTAAAGAACTTCCAAGCACACACAGTCAAGCGCATCATTGAGATTTTCAAGAACCGTTCTGAGAATGAGCAGAAGCGCGTACTCCTCTCCGACGAAGTCGGACTGGGCAAGACCATCATGGCACGTGCGGTCATCGATGAAGTGCGTACGCTCCGCAAGGACGTGCAAGATGACGATTATCGTATCGTATATGTCTGCTCCAACCAAAATATCATCCGCCAGAATATCTACAAACTGGTCGATAAATCCGACGACGTGCTCCGTATCTCCGACAGCCGTCTCTCCATGCAACACCTCGTCCTCGAAGAACGGATGGCGAACCTCCGCGCCACCGAAGCCTACCAGAACGGCGAGATGAGAACGCTCCTTGTGCCGATTACTCCGGCCACGTCCTTCTCCGTCCAAGGCGGTAGCGGTAGTAAAAACGAACGTGCGCTTATGTACGCACATATCCGTCGTATCGAAGCACTCGTGCCTTACCAATCCGAACTATACAAACGCTTCCAACTCCAGAACTACGTTTCTAACAAGTCTTGGGATCGAGATGTCCGGTGGTATGAAGACCGCGTCATCGCCGTAGGCGACAATTACATCGCCGACATGCAGACCAAACTGCAAACTCACATCCCTGCGTCCCTCATCGACAACCTTATCCGCATTGCAACCGACCCGCAATGGGTCAATGCCGACATGATTCGCGTCATCAACACGCTTCGCACTATCTTCGCGCAGATAAGTCTCGACGCACTCGAACCCGACCTCGTCATCATGGATGAGTTCCAGCGGTTTAGCAACCTGATCAATTCTGACCTCTCTACCGAGGAATCTATGATTGCTCACCGCTTCTTCTTTGAAGCCAACATTCCGTACGTGCTCCTTCTCTCCGCGACACCCTACAAGCCCTACACGACGCTCGAAGAGATCAACGAACAGAATTGTGACGAGCAGTACGAGGACTTCATGAAACTAATGCGCTTCCTCAATAACGGACAGGCACGATTTAATACCGTCTGGGAAGATTATTCCCGTAGCCTCTCCCATCTCGAAGCCGAACAACTCGATATCCTCGTGGCCAAGAAGAAAACGGCAGAAGACACCATGTATGAAGTCATGTGCCGAACCGAACGACTCAACGAAGGTCTCATTAAGGCTGTCACCGAAAACGAGTCCGTGCCAATCTCCGAAGGAGACATCCTCTCGTATTGTCAGATGCAGCACTTGCTCGACAAAGCCGGAGAAGAACTCAACGAGAACCCCGGACACCTCTCTATCGAGTACGTCAAGTCCTCGCCTTATCTTCTCTCTTTCATGCAGCATTACAAGGAGAAGAAATTTATCGAACGAGCCTACGACCCCACGCAGCGCAAGCATGCAAAACCGCTGCCCATTGGCTCCGTGACGCAACGACTGCTCCTCAAAGGACACCATGTATATTCATACAAACCCATATCCGCCAATAACGCACGGCTTGATTATATCAAGCACGACCTCTTTGAACGTCAGTCCGAACTGCTCCTGTGGGTGCCTGCCTCTCATCCGTATTACGACGTGCCCGCCTCCAACGTCTTTGCCAAAAACAAAGACTTCTCCAAGGTCCTCGTCTTCTCTTCGTGGGAGATGGTGCCGCGTATGTTAGCCATCATGCTCAGCTACGAGAGTGAGCAACGCAACATCTCCGTCGTCTTTCCTGGCACCAGTTATAAAGCCAAGCAAGGTGCTCAGCGTCTCGTCGATATCGTCGGCAAGAAAGATAAGCACCAACTCGACCAAACGCTGCTCAAGTACCCCAGCACCTATCTCGCTAACCTCTACGACCCGCAGGCTTTCTATATCGAAGGCGTCCGCGACCTTGCGTCCGTCATCAAGCGGCTCGAAGATCAGATAACGCTCGACACCCAATCGCTCGACATAGATCCAGAAGCACCAACCGGAAGTGCCGGTGTGCTCCGTATCATCCGTGCCCTCGAAGGCGAGCCACAAACGGCGCTACCGCCTATCACACAGCGTGTCGTCCGTGTCCTCGCGCACATGGCTATCGCTGCTCCGGGTGTCTGCCTCTATCGCGTCCTTCACAACCAAGCCCTCGCCGAACAAGTGGCAACTGGCTTCGTCTCCCTCTTCAACAACCGCGAGAGTGCTGCCATCGTCGACCGGTGCTCCCATCTCAAAGACGTCAACTACTACGAGCGTGTGCTCGAATATTGCGTCATGGGAAATCTCCAATCGGTCCTCAATGAGTTCGCACACACCATCGAAGAGAACATCCACCATCCCGAGTACGCCAAGCGTGTCGCAGAAGCTATGTCGCAGTCTTTCGTCAGTGTCTCTACCGTCGATATCGATACTACCGAATCCTTCTGCAAACCTAAGGAAGAGCACTACCAGCAGAAGATGGCTATGCACCGCTTCTATGCCTATGACTACGCCAACGGAAAAGTGCAATCCAACGACCAGTCTGTGCAGCACAACATGAGCCTGCAACAGGCGTTCAACTCGCCGTTCAGACCGTTCGTACTCGCTACCACTTCTGTCGGTCAGGAAGGACTCGACTTCCATCGCTACAGCCGTAAGATAATGCACTGGAACCTTCCCTCCAATCCGGTAGACATGGAGCAACGGGAAGGACGAATCAACCGCTACAAGTGCCTCGCAATCCGGCGAAACATTGCCCATCTCTTCCCCGACCATTTTGCGTGGAATGATATGTTCGCGCAAGCCAAAGAGACGTGGCAACATCTCGGCTATTCCGACCTCGTGCCTTTCTGGTGCTTGCCGCGTGAGGTAGTTGCGGAACATAAAGACGATGGCGTCCTTGAATGGATTGAACGTATCGTCCCAATGTACCCAATGAGCCTTGACCAGAGCCGCTACCAGCACCTCATCGACATTCTCTCCCTCTACCGTCTCACTATGGGACAACCGCGTCAGGAAGAACTGCTCGAACTGCTCAAAGGCAAGATCCAACCCGAAGATATGCATAAACTGTTAATCGACTTAAGTCCCTACAATAAGAATTGTTGCGGATCATAGAGCACTATTCATGTCCGTGCCCTCGACCTCAACCAAGAGTTCAGCAAAATTTGAGAATAATTGGAAAAAATCGTACTAATTGTGACTTGTTGAAGAAAGAAATAATATGCAATTAACTTTCTATGCCTGCACACATAACAACATAGATTGCCCTTGCATAAAAGATTGTCCGAGACACGGACATTGCTGCGCGTGTGTCGCGCACCACAAAGCCGCTGGCACAAAGCTACCTGCCTGCTTGAGGGGGATTGAATGGGAGAGGTAAATAAAAGAGAATATTGCAAAGCCGGAATAAGATTCCGGAACAATGGACAAAGAGAAAGGAGACCCGAATATAATTCGGGGCAAAGGACGAACACAGCCGAATACAATTCGGGACAATAGACGAACAAAGGATATATGGGAGATAATAATTGGCATTGGCAGGAACGAGGGACAGCATGGAAAGGTATCGGGATTTACCATGTTACATTGACCGTGCCAAGTCGTGAGCCGATATTAGGAAGGCTTGTTATACCCGACAATGATCCTACAAAAGCCTACGTACAAGAGACCCCATTAGCCAAACAAGTTGTATCATGCTTGCTACATTTGTATGAGTTTTACCCGGAAGTTCTCATCCTCCAGTTTTGTGTTATGCCGGATCATATACATGCGGTGATTCACATTCGCCGCCCCATGAAACAAGGAATAAGAAGTGTCATTCGTGGTTTCTGGCAAGGTGTTAAAAAATACGGAAGGCAATATTCACTATCCTGTTCGTCGTTTGCCGGCGGATTGTATCCGCCCATAGATCCGAATAAAATTCGGGACAAGGAACGAACACTCCCGCATCCCATTTTCACAGAGATGCCTTTTATACGTCCGCTTGTTCATAAAGGGCAACTTCAGACGATGATTCGCTATGTTCAGATGAACCCACAGCGCCTGGCAACCAAACGGCTGATGCCGGGCTTCTTCCGAGTGCAGCATGATGTGGAGATTGCGGGGCGGAAGTACGATACCATCGGGAATATCAAGATCCTCCAAGCCGAGCTATTTGCCCCAGTGCATGTGCGAAGTGTGTGGGTCGAAGATGCCGAGCGGCACGGCGATGACAAACGATTGCGCGATTACAAGAACGGCTGCATTGCCGCTGCACGAAAAGGAACGGTCATGGTATCGCCGTTCATCTCGCCCCACGAAAAAGCCGTGCTTGATTATCTGCTCTTAGAGCACCACACCATCATCTACATCGCGGACAACGGCTTTGGCGAGTATTACAAGCCTGCATCGGCACTCTTTGACGCGGTGGCCGAGGGAAGGATGCTCATCTTATCGCCGTGGCAGCATGATCCGGAAAAGAAACATGTGACCCGCGCAGAGTGCGTAGCTATGAACCAAATGGCAGAAGAGATCTGTAATGCCCCCATAACAACATAGATTGCCCTTGCACAAAACTGCTCCAGACCTAAAAAAGCCCCTAATTTTTGTACAAATAGCCAAAATTGCGATTTTTTTTGCAATTTTAGCTATTTTTTGCCCGTTTTGAACCTAAATCAATCGGGTTTTGACGCTATCCGTGCACCAAAATCAGCAGAATTATCGCCCAAAATTGGTCGATACATCTTCAGCAGAGCTGATGTCCGAATCCCATTCGGACGCAATTGACGAAATATGGCAATGTAGCGACGAGGATTATGAGATGGCGGAGATGATCGGGAATAAGATGCTGCTACATATGGCGGCGGCGTACAGGATGATAGACGGGGACAAACAGGATGTGGTGCCGGAGATTAAACCGAT